>NZ_JAPHWE010000030.1:0-255 GCF_026241425.1 Bacillus sp. ChL18
CCGTCGCCGCCAATGCATAGTTCTCCGAGAACACCTTCTGGTACAAGCTGGTTGTGGCGATCAAGCACATATACCTGTGTATTTTGTATTGGCTTCCCTATAGTAATTGAATCGGTTTTCCCCATCCATTTCACTGTCGACCAAATGGTCGTTTCTGTTGGACCGTACATATTAAAAACAGGCAATCCATACTCTTTTACTTCATTCCACAGCGTTTCAGGAAGTGCTTCTCCTCCTACATAAAGAGTCTTCAAG
>NZ_JAPHWE010000031.1:0-255 GCF_026241425.1 Bacillus sp. ChL18
CCGTCGCCGCCAATGCATAGTTCTCCGAGAACACCTTCTGGTACAAGCTGGTTGTGGCGATCAAGCACATATACCTGTGTATTTTGTATTGGCTTCCCTATAGTAATTGAATCGGTTTTCCCCATCCGTTTCACTGTCGACCAAATGGTCGTTTCTGTTGGACCGTACATATTAAAAACAGGCAATCCATACTCTTTTACTTCATTCCACAGCGTTTCAGGAAGTGCTTCTCCTCCTACATAAAGAGTCTTCAAG
>NZ_JAPHWE010000032.1:0-255 GCF_026241425.1 Bacillus sp. ChL18
GGGAAGTGGATCGAAATCGAATTGAGACTGTCTTTCAGCAGCTAATCGACAGACATGAAGCACTGCGTACTTCCTTTGAAACAGTGGATGGAGAGATTTTTCAAAAAAATTGGTTCAATGTGGAATTTCAGCTGATTTCCCGAGAACTTCCGGAAACTGACGTTGCTGACATCGCAAAGACATTCATTCAGCCATTTGAATTAGATCAAGCCCCTCTATTTCGAGCAGAACTGGCAACGGTATCTGGGAAACAAT
>NZ_JAPHWE010000033.1:0-255 GCF_026241425.1 Bacillus sp. ChL18
GGGGGGGGGGGGGGGGGGGGGGGGGGGGGGGGGGGGGGGGGGGGGGGGGGGGGGGGGGGGGGGGGGGGGGGGGGGGGGGGGGGGGGGGGGGGGGGGGGGGGGGGGGGGGGGGGGGGGGGGGGGGGGGGGGGGGGGGGGGGGGGGGGGGGGGGGGGGGGGGGGGGGGGGGGGGGGGGGGGGGGGGGGGGGGGGGGGGGGGGGGGGGGGGGGGGGGGGGGGGGGGGGGGGGGGGGGGGGGGGGGGGGGGGGGGGGGG
>NZ_JAPHWE010000034.1:0-245 GCF_026241425.1 Bacillus sp. ChL18
GAGCCCGTTACTCCCGTTGCCCCTGTTGGGCCGGTTGGGCCCGTGGTTCCGGTTATTCCTGTTGCTCCTGTTATCCCCGTTGCTCCAGTCACTCCGGTATCTCCGGTCGAGCCAGTTTCTCCGGTTGGACCCGTGATTCCAGTTGAGCCAGTCGCGCCGGTTGGGCCTGTTACTCCGGTTGAGCCCGTTACTCCCGTTGCCCCTGTTGGGCCGGTTGGGCCCGTGGTTCCGGTTATTCCTGTTGC
>NZ_JAPHWE010000003.1:0-380299 GCF_026241425.1 Bacillus sp. ChL18
CGAAAGTTCAATTGAGATGGTGATTGGAATTCTAGGTGTGTTAAAAGCAGGCGGTGCCTATCTTCCGATAGATAAAAGCTATCCGGCAGACAGAATTGGCTATATGTTGAGAGACAGCAACGCTCAAATACTGTTAACTGCGGGCAGTGAACAAGATTTGGCAGATTTTTCAGGAGAGAGACTCGATATTAAGGAAGAACGACTGTATCAAAATGACACAAGTAATTTATGTTTCGGCGGTTCTCCTCTCGATTTAGCGTATATTATGTACTCATCCGGCAGTACTGGGGAACCAAAAGGAATTCTTTTAGAACACCGAAATGTGGTAAGACTGGTGAAAAATAATCAGTTTGTTCAATTCCAAGACAATGATGTGATACTGCAGACAGGATCACCAGTCTTTGACGCAATTACCTTTGAGTTGTGGGGAGCGTTATTGAATGGTATAAGCCTTTGTTTAGTCAGCAGAGAAATCATCCTTTCGGCAGATCGGCTTGAAAAAGAAATCTCGTCTCAAGCAACTAGTATCATGTGGCTGACTGTAGCTTTATTTAATCAATTAGCGCAAGAAAAGCCAGAAATGTTTAGGAAACTGCGGTATTTGATTGTTGGGGGAGATGCTTTATCAGCTAAACACATTAACTTAGTGAAAAGAAAATGTGAAAACGTGAAAATATTAAATGCATATGGGCCAACAGAAAATACAACGTTCTCGACAACCTTTCATATTGAAAAAGAATATGAAGGCGCTATTCCAATCGGTAAGCCTATAAGCAATTCAAGTGCTTATATAGTGGATCGATATGGAAACTTACTCCCAACAGGGATTTATGGTGAACTATATTTAGGCGGAGATGGCGTAGCAAGGGGCTATTTAAATCAGCCTGAATTATCTGGGGAGAAATTTATACAAAGCCCGTTTGTCTCTGGGGAGAAATTATATAAAAGCGGAGACATCGCCAGATGGCGCAGAGACGGTAACATTGAATTTGCCGGCAGAGCGGACCATCAAGTCAAGATTCGGGGATTCAGAATAGAAACAGAAGAGATTGATCGAAAATTATTGAGCCATCCAAGCATTAAAGAGGCTTTGGTTTTAGCCAAAGCAAATGAACAGAATGAGAAGTACCTTTGTGCTTACGTAACTACAGATGGAGTTATGGATAAACTAAAGCTTAAAGAATATTTACAAGAGAGTCTGCCGGACTATATGGTACCAGCTTATATAATAGAAGTAGAATCATTTCCTCTTACTACAAACGGGAAAGTGAATCGCAAATCTCTTCCTGAACCAATACCAAAAGATTTAATTTATGGAAAGTTTGAAGCGCCTAGAAACGAAACAGAGACAAAATTAGCAGCTTTATGGAATGAAGTTTTAGGAACGAATAAAGTTGGAATTGAAGATAATTTTTTTGAATTGGGAGGGGATTCCCTAAAACTAATAAAGCTTTTATCCAGAACAAAAGATATTTTTGGAATGGACATTGAACTGAATAAAATGTATAAGAATCCTAATATAGTATCTATGGCAAAATATATTCTCAAAAAAGAGTATAGCCGTATATGTGGCGCGGATAAATTACAGCTACTGAACAAGAAGCAAGATAGAAATCTTTTTGCCTTTCCACCAGTCGGCGGGATTGGAATAGTGTACAGTGATTTGGCAAAGTTAATCCAAACTCATTCCTTTTATGCATTTGATTTTATTGAAGAAAATAAGAGAATTGAACAATATGTAGAGTTAATTTTAAACACACAGGCTGAAGGGCCATATCTATTATTAGGATACTCTGCTGGGGGTAACTTAGCATTTGAAGTTGCAGCAGAATTAGAACGGAACAGAAAAGAAGTATCGGATGTTATTCTATTAGATAGTTATAAGGTTGAAAATAAACAGAGTCAGTCAACTTATTCAGACAATTTGTATAAAAATATAATCGAAGGAGCAAAAAAGGAACCAATGTTCCAAGAGTATCTTGAAACTGAGTACTTTAGAGAAAAAGCAATTGATAAAATAAAAGCCTATACTCGATTTTTAAACAGTATTACACATAAACACAAAATTGCTGCAAATCTTCATCTTATTAAGGCAGTAGGAAATAAAGAGAAAAAAGATAATGATCAATTCCTTTTATATAATTGGGGAGACTTTACTGAGAGAGCAGTGCATTATTATAATGGATTCGGGGAACATGGTGAAATGCTTTCAAAGGATTATTTATCAGGGAATACGGCATTAATTACTGATATATTTAAAAAAACAGAAGAACATTCATTACCTTATAAAGGAATGTAACATTTAACACAGGAGGGAATTGATTTTTTCTTCCTTCCTGTTTTATTTTTAAATAATCCTTGAGAGAATGGTGAGCTATTTTTATAAGAAGGTGAGAAATTGGATAATATATATAAATTGCTGATTATAGAAGACGATAAGGATATGGCTAAGGCTTTACAAAATTTACTTGTTAAATGGAATTTTGAGACTGTTATATGCGGAGATTTTGATAATATTTTGTCAATATATGAAAAAGAAGAGCCTCACATCATATTATTGGACATCAATATTCCTTCATTTGATGGTTTTTATTGGTGTAAGAAAATAAGAGAAGTTTCAAGTGTCCCAATTATTTTTTGCTCGTCTAGAAACAGTAATATGGATATTGTCATGGCTATTAACAATGGCGGGGATGATTATATTCAAAAACCATTTGACAGCCATGTGTTGGTGGCGAAATTACAAGCAATTATAAGAAGAACTTATGAGTACATAACAGCAGAATCTCATCTAATCGAATCTAATAATGTGATATTAAACCTTAACGATGCAAAAATATACTTCCAAGATCAGAGTTTAGAGCTTACAAAGAATGAATTTAAAATTCTAAAAACGTTAATGGAAAACAAAGGGAAAGTTGTTTCGCGGGATAATTTAATGAGACAGCTTTGGAATGATGATATTTACGTAAACGAAAATACATTGACAGTAAATATAAATAGATTAAGGAATAGATTAGAGGGGATTAATGTTGATGACTTTATTTTAACAAAAAAAGGAATGGGATATATAATTCAATGAAATTAATTGATTATGTGAAAAATCATATATTATGGATTTTATGCAGTGCACTTATTCTGGTTGTAATCAATGGGATTTTGTTTGCGAGTACCTCTATTCATCAAAGTTATATAGACATTTTTTATATGGATTTGTTGATTGTCTTTATTCTACTGATCAACATTTTCTATGGATTCATCAAGGCAAAAAAGAAATACGAAGTTGTGTTTAATAGTTCTATCGAAACTTTAGAAAAAAACAAAGTTGGAAATGATTATTTTATAGATATGCTTATAAAAGTCTCCAAAAAGCAACAAAATAAATTTTTGAAAGCAGAAGAAGATTATAAAAACGGTATTAACGAAATTCAAGACTATACTACTCAATGGGTTCATGACATAAAAGTTAATATAGCTGTGTGTGAACTGCTACTGGATGAGATTAACTTAGAAAGCAGCAGAGAGCTGCGTAATCAAATTGAACAAATTAAATTTAGGATTAATCACATTTTACATGTGACAAGAGCTAATCACTACGATCAAGACATTTTAGCGGGAGTAGTAGATGTATGTCATATTTTAAGAAGTGCAATAAAAGAAAATGCTCTTTTTTTTATTAATAAAAACATTGAGATTGAGACTAATTTAAAACCATTTAGTGTTATCAGTGATGGACGTTGGATTTATTATATTTTTGGTCAAATTCTTAATAATAGCAGTAAATATACACCTGAGGGGGGAACGCTGACTATTACAACTAAAGAAGAGAAACAAGCCTATTATATAATGATTAAAGATAATGGAATTGGCATTTCAAAAGAGGATTTATCTAGGATATTCAATAAAGGCTTTACAGGTAAAAATGGTAAGGTAGGAACGAAATCTACAGGGATGGGTTTATATTATGCTAAAAAAATGGCTGATAAACTAAGTATAGGAATTGAGGTAGACAGCGTAGAGGGTGAATATACTGAATTTCACATTATATTTTATAAACTATCCGATTATTATAAAGTGGCAAATGAAGCAATAAGTAATTAGTTAAAAACAGGGGGTAATCTAATGAGAAGAAAGGCTAAAATATTTTATATTCCATTTGCAGTGGGTCATCGATAGTTTATTCTAAGTGGAAAAAATTCATGGATCCACTTGTTGAGGTAAATGAAGTAGAGTTGGCTGGCAGAGGAAGAAGATTGAAAGACCCTCAATAGACAATATGGAAGAAATGGTTGAGGATATATATAATTCTATTAAGAATAATATAACTGAACCTTTTGCCTATTTTCGAACATAGTATGGGTGAACTGCTTACATATGAGCTTTGTCACAAATTTCGAAATGAAGGAAATCCTGCCCTCGTGCCTATTTGTCTCCGTAGAAAAGCTCCTCAATTGAAGGGAAGAAAACGACTAATACACATCTTTCCAAAACATGATTTTTTTCTGTGATTTTAAAATTAGATGGTACAGGTAATTTATTTTTAAGAACAAGGAGTTAGAAGATATGTTCTTGCCGATTTTGAGAACTGAGTTAAGTCAATAGAAACCTATGAATTTAATCCTAAAAACAATTTAGTGAATTCTGATTTTTCTGTTTTTATGGACGATAAGACTGTTGATTTTGAAGAATTATCTTTTTGGAGAAAAGTAACTCGAAAGAGATGTTAAATTTTCGCCTTAATAAGATGATATTTCTTATAAATGAATATACCGAACAAGTAGTAAAAAATCAATGAGACGTTAAATACATTAAAAATAATGAATCAGAAAGTAACAGTGTTTAGTTATTATGAGTTGATTAAAAAAGGTTTATGACCTATGGGTTCCTCTAATTTATTTAACCTTGGAAACATAGTTCATGTTTACTTTGGAAATGATTAAAGTCCTCAATTCGTTGGGTATAATTCTGTCTGCATTTTTATCAGTATATTTTGAAAATGAGAACAAACAGACTAATCACTTAGTAAGTAAATCCAATTGGTAATATAAGGTGAAAATCAATCCGCCTTGTTATATAAGGAGCGGTGCCGCTCCTTATATCTGCTTAAAAACCTCCCATACTGATTATCCATGGTTTTGTACAAAAGTCCTCTAACTCATCACCCCAACCTAACATGAATGTCACATTCACTTTTAGAAATGTAACCTAAATCGATAGCAGCGTTTTGTGCTCTAAATTATAATACAACTATAAGAATCAATGTCCTACGCATAATCAGATTTTATGGGGGTTTATAGATGAATAAGATCGTAGAGGTATCAAACGTAATAAAGGAGTATGGTGAAATTGGCAGTACCTTTCGAGCGCTTAAGGAGGTAAGCTTAAATATCAACAAAGGAGAATTTGTTGGTATAATGGGTCCTTCAGGCTCAGGTAAGACCACATTGTTAAATATTATGTCTACTATTGACAAAGCTACTTTAGGAGAAGTTTTAATCGATGGTAAAAGAATAGATTATTACAAGGATGAGGACCTTGCAAAATTCAGGAGAGACACAATCGGATTTGTCTTCCAAGCTTTTAATTTATTAGACAATATGACAATTAGAGATAACATTGCTCTGCCTCTTGCACTAAACAATGTAAAACACAAAATCATTCTAAAAAAAATTGATGAACTAACTGAGCTCTTAGGAATTTCAAATCAGTTAGATAAGTATCCATATGAATTGTCAGGCGGTCAAAAGCAAAGAGTAGCTATTTGTCGTGCGTTAATTACCTCTCCAAAGGTTATTTTTGCAGACGAACCAACAGGGGCTCTTGACTCTAAGTCATCCTCAGAGGTTCTAGAATGTTTTAAAAATATTAACAAAACCATAGGAACAACCATCATCATGGTAACCCATGATGCAAACGCAGCAAGCTATTGTAATAGGGTTATGTTCTTAAAGGACGGTAAATTGCACGGAAGACTAGACAGCAGCGGAGATAAAAAGGAATTATTTAAGAAAGTGTTAAACATGCTTGCCGTAATGGGAGGATCGGAAAATGAACTCCTTTAAAATTGCCTTTAAGCTTTTGAAGAATAATTTAAAAATATATGGATTATATTTTGTGGTTTTAGTTGTAACTGTGGCAACTTACTACAATTTTACTGCTATACAGTACAATGAAGTGTTTGTCCAATTAACTGAAAGGTTTCAATCAGCTGTAGTGGCAAGTGCAACATCTGGCTTTGTTCTAATTTGCACAGTGGTCTTTTTTATGTGGCATGCCAATGGATTCTTTTTAAAACAACGTCAAAAAGAAACCGGGTTATACATGCTAATGGGAATAAGTACGTCTAAAATTGGAAGAGTATTCGCAATTGAAAGTATTCTAATAGGCAGTTTGTCTCTATTAATGGGTTTATTGATCGGGATATTATTCTCGAAATTGTTCTTAATGTTATTAAGTAAGTCCATGACACTGGGTGGTGAAATTCCTTTTAGTATATCTGCACAAGCCATCATTCAACTTATTATTGTGTTCGGGATCATCTTTGTAATGCTGGGAATGAAAAACTATAGAGTTGTGAAAAAAACACAACTAATTAATATGTTGAATGCTTCGAAAGCAAAGCCCTCACCTCCAAAATATAATTATACAAAGGGTTTTACAGGTTTAGTATTAATTGCTGCAGGCTATATAGTGGCACTAAACTTTAAGCAATGGGATTTGGATTTATTGCTTTCTGCGATGGGAATCTTGATCTTGGTCAGCACGGGGACTTACCTGTTTTTTGGAAGTTCTCTGACTATAATTTTAGGGAAGTTAACAAATTCAAAAAAAATTATTTATAAAGATGTAAGGTTAGTCAGTATAAGCAATACTTTCTTTAGACAAAAAGTTAATTATAGAAGTTTAGCGATGACGGCTATTTTAACAGCAGCTACCGTAACTGCATTCAATGTAAGCATTTCGTTCAAACAGTTTGAAATAAATTATGACATCACAGCCTCCCCATACAGTTTAAGTTTTGAAAGCAATTCTGAAGATGTCAAAGATAAAGTCAAAGAAGTGATCCGAGAGTCAAAGCATGACTTAATCGGAATCAATAAGATTCACTTTTTTATTGGTAATGTCCAATACGACGATAATAAGCAAAATATTGATCCGAATAACAAAGCTATCATCACTAGTTACTCACAAATAAAGAAAACATTAATATTTTTGGATTATAGTAACAAATCGAGTATTTTGAATCAAATTAAACCAGAAATTCATGAAATTTCTTTTATTCTAAATGCTGATTCGATAGCTTCACCTATTTATGTTGATGGTAATAAAGTGAGCATTAATAATAATAATTTCCTAGTTTCTAAACATACACAGCTCCCTTTTACAGGGAAAATTAAAAAATATGGTGACAAAAACATTTATGTTTTAAATGACAATGATTATAAAGAATTAAGAAAGAAAAACCAAGAGATTGTATTAAATGGTGTGCGAATTACAGATGAAAAAGAAAGTAGGAAAGTGGTTAATAGAACCAAGGAAGTTGTACCAGGTGGAGATTTGAATGTAAATGGAAAGAATCAAAGCTTTACATGGGAGTATTATGCTTTAGGTCAATTTTTCTTTTTAGGCCTGATTATGTCCCTAGTATTCATACTAGCGACCTTTAGTACAATTTACTTTAAAATTTTAAGTGATGCATTCACTGATAGGGAACAATATTCAATGTTGAAAAAAATTGGTATGAGTAAAAAGGAAGTGCAGAGGTCTGTCTATCTGCAAGTTGGAATTGCATTTTTACTGCCTGTGATTGTGGGGGCCCTTCATAGCATTGTAGCAATGAATATGCTGGAACAGATTATGAATGTAAAATTCACCATTCCAATTCTATGCGGCATCGGATTATTTGTTCTTATAATGGTTGCTTTTTATATAGGACTCTGTAAAAACTACACCAAATTAGTATATGAAGAGTAGTAAAAAAATGAGAAGAATTGTCCAGTGAATTTATAAAGAGAGAGGAGATTTCATATGTCATGGTTAACTAAATGGTCCTTTGCTAATAAAGCTGCTATTACGTTAACATCCATTATTATAATAGCCTGGGGAGTAGTCAGTTATCTTCGTATACCGATGGAATTTTTACCACAGGCAGAAAATCCTCAAGTAACAATTGTTGTCATGGGGCAAGGAACAGATTCTAAAACGATGGAGGAACAGGTCACATTTCCGATTGAGCAAGCCACATCTACGGTTAAAGGAAAAAATGGAGTATTGTCAACCACGGGTGACGGATTTTCAAAGGTTGATATATATTTTGAAGTTGGGACTGATATGAAACAAGCAAAAAGAGAAATACAGGAATCCATTGATTCGCGTTCTTTACCTGACTATGTTTCCAAGCCTTCCATTACTCAGAGCGATACTTCATCGGTTCCAGTTTCCTTTGTAGCTCTTACATTTAAAGACGGATTGACGTCAGAAAATATAGACCTTTTGAATAAAGAAATTGAACCGATATACAATGATGTAAAAGGAGTATCTGGGGTTCAAAAAACGGGAAATGAAAAATCTTTTATATCTGTAAAGGTTGATAACAAAAAATTAAATCAAAATCATATTCCTATCAAAAAAGTCATGGGCATTCTTGAAGGGCAAAACGGAGCATTTTCTGTCGGTGCAGATACGATCGATGGAAAAGCAAGTAATATTAATGTATTAGGTGGTTTATCAAGCATAAAAGAACTTGGGAACATATCTGTACAGGATAATGTAAAGTTAAAGGATATTGCCACTATAAAAGAGACCAAACCTGAAAATGTCATTAATCGATTTAATGGTAAAGACAGTATTGAGCTAGGAATTAGTAAAGATAGTCAAACAAATGCGGTGACACTAAGTAAGGAAATTGAAAAAGTAACAGATACGATTAATAAAAGATATGATAACGTGGAAGCGACAGTTTTCCTTTCAACTTCTGATATGGTAAAAACTTCAGTACAATCGATGATCAAAGAAGTTTTACTAGGGGCTTTATTTGCAACAATTGTTATTATGATCTTTTTAAAAAATGTTAGATCCACATTTATTACTATCGTATCAATACCGATATCCCTGTGCATAACGGTCATTCTATTATCTAAATCCGGTATTAGCTTAAATACACTTACTCTTGGCGGGGTGGCAGTTGCAGTCGGCCGGCTTGTAGATGATAGTATTGTTGTCATTGAAAACATCTATAAAAGAATGCAGGCTGAGAAACTCTCA
This sequence comes from Bacillus sp. ChL18, assembly GCF_026241425.1. Classification (NCBI taxonomy): domain Bacteria; kingdom Bacillati; phylum Bacillota; class Bacilli; order Caryophanales; family Bacillaceae; genus Bacillus; species Bacillus sp. ChL18. The sequence goes on from NZ_JAPHWE010000003.1 coordinate 9,265, forward strand.
GTATATATGATAGTAGAGGCAACCAAAGAAGTTGGAGGCGCAATTACAGCATCTACCCTAACCACTGTAGCTGTATTCTTGCCTATAGGTTTAGTAAATGGAAGTTTACAGGAGTATATTTTGCCATTTGCTTTAACTGTCACTTATTCTTTGCTATCTTCGTTATTGGTAGCTGTAACTATTGTACCAGTAATGAGTGGAGCGCTCTTAAAAAAAGAAAAACTTAAAGAATATAATTCTCCTGCACGTTTTACTAAGGTAATAACTTGGTCTCTAAATCATAAATGGATTGTACTATCTTTATCTTTTGTTCTTTTTGCAGGCTCAATTATTGCTTATTTCACAATGCCAAAAGGAGCGGTTGAAAGCAAGAATACAGATTACATCCAAGTGACTTTAAATTACCCATCGGATACACCTCTTGCTAAGGTTAAAAACAATATTCTTAATTTAGAGAAAATCATCAAACAAAAAGATGAAGTTAAATATATGATGACATATCTAGGAAATTCAATGTCGTCAAACCAAAGAGGGGGAGTGGATTCTCCAACAAAGGGTCAATTTAGGGTCTTTTTAAAAGATGAAGGTGATGCAGATAAAATCATAAAAGAAATTCAAAAAGAAAAGGAGAAAGAGCGATTCTCAGACGCGGAGTTTACTGTTGTGGCTTCATCAGTGACCGGCCATGCTGATACAAATATTACGATTGACGTTACAGGAAATAATCTAGATGATCTCGAGAATGTTACAAATAAAATAGAAGGTAAAATTAAAAATATTGAAGGGGTTCAAGAGGTTTCTACGAATCAGGATGAAAAGAAAACAGTTTATTCCTTTGTAGTAAACCCATCGCAAGGTAATACCGAACTGGTTGCCTCCCAGCTGGGAGTTATGTTAAACAGGACAACGCTTGGAACACTTACAATTGACAATAGACAGACTGATGTTATGTTAGAACCTGTTCTTAATACAGACACTTCTCAAGATCTAAAGGATATTCAGATCATGACAGAGTCAGGAAGTACACCTATTTCTAGAGTCGCTACATTAAAGAGTGACCAAGAATCAACCACGCAGTTCCATAAAGATAGTAAACCATATTTACAAGTAACGGCTAAAGTTGATCCGTCGAAACTTTCTGATATAAATGCCAAGATAGAATCTGCAATTTCTGGGGAGGACGGAAAAGAAGCGATTAAAATCCCTAAAGATGTAAAAGTTTTTGTTGGAGGGGCAAGTGTCCAACAATCCGAAGACTTTAATGATCTATTTACGACAATGCTTGTATCGATAGGGGCAGTATTTTTAATTCTGGTTGTGACATTTAAAGGTTTTAAAGCGCCATTTGCTATTCTAACCTCACTTCCACTTGCAGCTATAGGATCGATACTTGGTCTCATGATCAGCGGCATTTCAGTTGATACTAATGTTCTGCTTGGTGCTTTAATGTTAATTGGTATTGTAGTAACAAATGCTATTGTGTTATTAGATCGTGTGAAGCAAAATGAGAAAACGATGACGATACGTGAGTCACTCATTGAGGCTTCAGTAAGAAGAATGCGTCCAATTATTATGACTGCAGTTGCAACTATTTTTGCGATGCTTCCACTATTAGTGAAGAAATCAGAGTCGGTCAATCTTGTTTCACAAAGCTTAGCAGTTGTTGTTATTGGAGGTTTGGCAGTAGCAACCATGCTTACCTTAATAGTGATACCATGCGTATATGAAATATTTAATTTTAAAAAATCAAAAATGCAAAGGCGTGAAAAAACATTGAAAGATGATATAACAATTTAAATAAATTTATTGATGTTTTTGGGACAGGGAACAGAACACTTTTCGAAGTCAGCTGTCGGTGATATGACCGACGGCTGGTTATTTAGTTAGATGTTTATAAGGAAGCGCTGCAGCACGATCCTTTACTGAAACATACGGCGGCAGAAGCGGCTGCCCATTACGGACAGAGGCTCACGAAGCTTGCGAGAACGGGTTATGATGCCATTCCTGATTTGGTGCTGTCCATTGAGTATAAAAACGGATCTCTGCGTGATGTCGGCCAAAGCAGGCAATACGGATCTGGGGATACAGATTGGCTTTCTGAATGGAAACGGGAGCTGGGTGTGCGTATATAAATTGAGAAAAAAGCTGACAAATGATGCCGTCAGCTTTTCTTTATGTGTTTTCTTAAAACTCCTCATACTCCGCCGGGTCTTGGCCGTTTATGCGTCCGTCGGGGCGGGTAAGCGAATCGATAAGTTTCATGTCATTTTCATCAAGGAAAAAATCAAAAACAGAGATGTTTTCAAGCTGGCGCTCGGGCGATGCTGATTTTGGAATCGGGATGGCGCCCAGCTGGATATGCCAGCGTAAAATGACTTGAGAAATGGTTTTGCCGTATTTGTCCGCAATCCGTCCGAGTTTTTGATCGTTCAATACTTCACCGGCGCGGGATAACGGACTCCATGATTCTGTCATGATGCCCTGTTCTTCGTGCCATTGGCGCTGCTGCTGCTGATTAAAAGCGGGATGCAGTTCTATTTGGTTGATGCCTGGCTTTACACCGGTTTCACGTTCGAGCCGTTCGATATGCTCAGGCAGGAAATTGCAGACGCCGATGGATCGGATCAGACCCCATTTTTTCGCATCAATCAGTGCCTGCCATGCTTCCGTGTAGCGGTCTTGTTTCGGGTTCGGCCAATGGACGAGATAGAGGTCATAGTAGTCCAGACCGGCGCGGTATAAAGATTCTTGGATGGTTTGTACAGCTTTGTCATAGTCATGGTAGCGCCCGGGCAGCTTGGACGTCACGTATAGCTGTTCTCTCGGAACAGAGCTTCTGCGGATGGCTTCTCCGACCGTCCCTTCATTTTCATAGTTGTAAGCGGTGTCAATCAGACGGTAGCCGATATCAATGGCGCTGGTAATGGCGTGAACGCCGTTGTTTTCATTAAGAGCGTATGTACCGAAGCCGATCGCGGGAATGCTTGTCCCATCCAGCAGTTTCTTTTGCGGAATTGTCCCAGTCATCATTAAATCCCTCCTTGTTTTCTACTTTACCATTATTCTTACAAATGAAACGTAATAATGGAAGGAAATGAGATGATCCGCATATGAAAAAAGCTGACGGAGAACCGTCAGCTTTAAATTTGAAACATCCATGCTACAACGGGGCCGAAGACCGATCCTAACACGGCGCAGAGCGTCATGGAAACAGAACTCATGGAGACCGTTAATTCTCCGTACTCCATTGCTTTTGAGGTGCCGAGCGCATGGGAAGCGCTCCCGAATGCAATTCCTTTCCCGAGTGAGCTGCGGATGCGGATCCACTTGAGAAGCAGCGGTCCTAAGATAACGCCGGAAAACCCTGCGATCATGACGAACACGACTGTCATGGAAGGGACACCGCCGATACCGGACGCAATCTGTATGGCGACAGGCGTCGTAATTGATTTTGGGATAATTGACAAAATCAAACTCCGGCTGATGCCGAACAGCTCTGCAAATAGCAGGCCGCTGACCATTCCGGAGAATAAACCGGCCAACACGCCGCCGATGATCGGAAACATATACTTGATTAACACCCGGCGCTGCTTATAAAGCGGGTATGCCAAAGCCACCACGGCGGGGCCGAGCAGTGAATTGATCCATTGTCCGCCGATCATATAGTCTTTATACGGAATATGAAAAACAAGCAGCACGGCGATAATGAAAATCGTAGTCGTCAAAACCGGTATGAGAAAGGGATTTGGAAAGCGCACATATAATTTCACCATAGCCAGATAGGCGGCGGCCGTGAACAAAATTATAAGGATTGCGATACATGCTTGCTGCACTTCTTTTTCTCCTTTCTCTGATTGGCTTTGTGCTCTAACAGCTGGCTGGCGTACCCTGCGGCGATCATTGTGACGATGGTGCTCAGCACGATGATCAGAAACAGAGCAGCCCCGCTGGCGGAAAACAGTGACGGGTAATTGATGACGCCCGTCATGGCCGGAATGAATAACAGCGGAAGAAAAGACAGCAAAAATCCGGCTCCGTCTTCAATCATTTTGACGGGAATGATCTTAACCGATAAACATATGATCAGCAGGATCAAACCGATGATACTGCCGGGAATGGGCAGGTGAAAGAACTGCTGAACGGCTCCCCCGATAAAGGAAAATGCGAATAAAATAATGATTTGCAAGATGATGCGTATGACTTTCACGACAATGCTGTTCTTTGGAGAAGAGCAGCTTCCCCCTTTCTTGATGCTTCGATATGTTTCTTTACTTTTTGCGCATATATTTGTACTATACAAATATATGTATGCAAAATCTTTCTATATGTCTTCTGAGTAAATGTGTATATGTTTGTATTATACAACTAATATTGCTGTTGTCAATTGTAAGGAGTGAGGCTGTTGTCAAAACAAGATCCGATTGAATTAATTGAATATGAGCTCACCACTTTTATCAGGAGAGCTGTTTATCTGGATAACTCCGACCGTAAAATCGGACATCTGGAAAGGGCTGCGTATTTGTTATTACGGCAGCTGGATGAATTCGGACCGGCGCGTGTAAAGGAATTAGCCGAATCTTTTAAGCTGGATATTTCCACATTGTCACGCCAGGCCGCGGCCTTGGAGTCGAAAGAGCTGATCCAGCGTTTTTCCGATCCTTCTGACGGGCGGGTCAGTCTGTTTGCGATTACGAAGCTTGGCAAACAGAGGTTAAAAGCTGATAAAAAGATGCGTCTTGAGCGGTATCATCGTATGCTTGACGATTGGTCAGGCGATGAAAAAGAAATGTTCGGCCGGCTTTTGCTGCGGCTGAATGAGGCATTTATCGATTAATGTATGATTTTTGCCGGTTAAGCAGGATTATGGCGTATACAAGGGAGAATGGAAGAGAGTAAGACTTTACGCCATTCTGCTTAGCAAAAATAATATTGAATAGGGGGCGGAACATGTTTCTCCAGGGACATCCTGTTTCTCGGAGGCTGCGGCATTTATTATCTCAATATTCATAATTCAATAAAAATGAAAGCGCTTTATTTTTAGTCTGTTGGTTTAGGGTGCAAGGTGTTTACCTGAAAAAAACAATTGTATTTTCCACGAAAATTTATTATGATGGAATAAGGAAATTGGAGATTATATAACAATAGAAAGATAGAATATTTCTAATATTGCGGGAAATGAAGAGTGAGTTAGGTTCAACAGGTGCACCTTCTGCTTCATTATTTCACATATATCAGAGCTGTTAAGAGGAGGAAGCGAAGTGGCAAACAAAGAATTAAAGAGAGGCTTAGGCGCGCGTCATATACAGATGATTGCGCTGGGCGGCACGATCGGTGTCGGTTTATTCATGGGGTCATCCAGCACGATCGGATGGACCGGGCCGTCTGTCCTGCTGGCTTATGCGATCTCAGGTATCTTTATCTTTTTTATCATGCGTGCGATGGGCGAAATGCTCTATGTAGAGCCGAGTACAGGGTCGTTTGCGACATTCGGCCATAAGTATATACATCCGTTAGCCGGCTATATGACGGCGTGGAGCAACTGGTTTCAATGGGTGATCGTCGGGATGTCTGAAATTATCGCCGTCGGTTCGTATATGAAATATTGGTTTCCTGATCTGCCGGCATGGATTCCCGGCATTATCGCCATGGCCATTCTCGGTGCGGCGAATTTAATTTCGGTAAAATCTTTCGGTGAGTTTGAATTTTGGTTTGCCATGATCAAAATCGTCACCATTATTCTGATGATCGTGGCCGGAATCGGGATTATTTTCTTCGGTTTCGGTAACGGAGGGCATGCGATCGGATTATCTAATTTATGGTCGCACGGCGGTTTCTTTACGAATGGTTTTTCAGGATTTTTCTTTGCCTTGTCTTTGGTTGTTGCGGCCTATCAAGGGGTCGAACTGATCGGGATTACGGCAGGAGAAGCGAAGGACCCGCAAAAAACGCTGCGAAGCGCGATTCAGAGTATTATTTGGCGGATTTTAATTTTCTACATCGGTGCGATTTTCGTCATCGTTACCGTATATCCGTGGAATGAGCTTCACTCACTCGGCAGTCCGTTTGTTTCGACATTTGCGAAAGTCGGGATTACGGCGGCGGCCGGTTTGATTAACTTTGTTGTGATTACCGCTGCGATGTCCGGATGCAACAGCGGGATATTCAGTGCGGGACGCATGCTTTATACATTGGGCGTGAACGGACAGGCCCCGAAATTCTTTAAGAAAGTTTCTTCGAGCGGTGTGCCGATATTCGGTACGCTTGCGGTATTAATCGGACTTGTGATCGGTGTCGTGCTGAACTACATCGCGCCTCCGAAAATTTTTGTCTATGTGTACAGCGCGAGTGTGCTGCCGGGAATGATTCCGTGGTTCGTCATTTTAATCAGCCATCTCGGTTTCAGAAGAGCGAAGGGCGCTGAGCTTGATAAGCATCCGTTTAAGATGCCTTTTGCGCCGTTTACAAACTATTTGACGATCACTTTCTTACTCATGGTATTGATCGGCATGTGGTTTAACAAAGATACGCGGATATCTTTGGTTGTCGGGGTGATTTTCCTGGCGATTGTGACGGTCAGCTATTATGCGTTCGGTATCGGCAAGCGCGTGCCTGGTGAAAAATCGAAAATAGAAGACGCTGTATAATTCAAAAAGACACCTCTCTTACAGGGGTGTCTTTTTCGGCCTGTCCGCGAGTGGTATACTGGTTAAAAAAAGCAGAACCGGGGGAAACATCGATGAGTCATTACCGTACGTTATTATTTGATATAGACAATACGCTGCTGGATTTTACCGCTTCAGAAACCGATGCTCTTCAAAAATTGTTTCAAGGTTCAAAGCTGGACCTGACGGCAGAGGTGGAAGCCCGTTATAAAGCGTTAAATCAGGGGCTGTGGAAGGCGTTTGAAGAGGGGGAAATGACCCGCGATGAAGTGGTCAATACACGGTTTGCCCTTTTGTTTAAAGAATACGGCCTCGAAGCCGACGGCGTGCTGATGAATCAGGCGTACCGCCAATACTTAGAAGAAGGGCACCAGATGATAGACGGAGCTTATGAGCTGATTGAACGGCTGAGTCCTTTATTTGATTTATACATCGTGACGAACGGCGTCTCAAGATCACAATATAAGCGGCTGGGCGACTCCGGTCTGTATCCGTTCTTTAAAGATGTGTTTGTATCTGAGGACACGGGTTTTCAAAAGCCGATGAAGGAATACTTTGATTACGTGTTTGCGAGAATTCCCGGTTTTTCTGCCGAGGGCGGACTTATTATCGGCGATTCACTGAGCGCGGACATAAAAGGCGGCCAGATGGCGGGAATGGATACGTGCTGGTTTAATCCCGGAAAGAAAGCAAATGAGTCCGGAATCATCCCGACATACGAGATTCATTCGCTTGATGAGCTGTATGATGTGCTGAACGTGGAGCGAAAAGCCGCCGCTCATTTGTAAGGAGAATACGATGAAGATTGCACATACGAAGTTACTGATCAGGGGTTTTGCATTACTATCAATCTTTCATGCGATTCTTCAGCTTCCTCCCGGCCGGGGGGAGCTGAAGGTTTTTTTGTCTGTGCTCGTGATTATGCTGACGGCTAATGACTGCCTGCGGCCGCTGTATATGAAGAGAAGGCCGGCTGTATATCAAGGCTCTTTTCTCCTGAGCAACGTTATCAGAGTCGGCAAGCTCGGTTCGGTAAAGATGACAGAAGTTCGAGAGTCGTGTTAAGAATCTGCGGCATCTTTCTCATGATCAACGGCGTTTCAAGAGCGTTTCATATCTAGTTCACAAAGTGTTCCGGACTCTTTTATAAAATGTAATCTTTTTCCTTGTAAATCGTGTAAAATAGTATAGGATTCTACGAAAAGAATAAGAGGGGGAAGAAACATGAAAAAGAGACTCGTTACGCTATTCGCGGCGGCCGTTGCTGTTTTGTTGCTTGTGAGCGGGTTGTGGGCTCCATCAGCGTCTGCGGCGCCGGCTCCTGCTTTAACACAAATCCGTATTATCGGTGTGACGTCTGACGGTCAGAGTTACCAATGGGAAAATATCGGGCCGAACCAAATCAGCGCATCAAAACCGATGAAGGGTACAACGGGTTATTTAGCCGTATATTTCCAAGGGTATCCGAACAATAACACGATCCAGGCGTTTAACAACGGAACGAATATTACAAATCTTACGTCAAAAGCGCTGGAAGATGAATATACGAAAAACGGCAATATCGTTACAGGCTATATTAAATATTACAGTGTTCCTCTTTCTTATGTCAGTTCAGGAACGTTCTCTTTCTCCGCAACGGGGCTGAACGGGCCGTACACGCCATTAAGCAGCGGGTTTTTCTCCATTCAGGTACAGAGTTAAAACAGCCGTTCGGTGCTTTCATGTATAGTTTTTCTCTCTTTCCGGGAAGCTATTCCTATAGAAAAGGGAGGGCTTACATGATGGACAGGACACTCGGATATTTGCGCGAGTCGCTTTCGAACCACTTGGAGCATGACGTGTGCCGAGGGATTTATAAAAAGCTTCAGGTGAAGCATTATGCAAATGAGGGCGAGTTTGTGAAAGGTCTAAATGATTTGGAAATGGATGCGCTGAATCAGGTGCTTGAAAAGGAAATCAAATATGCTGAGAACGAGCAGGATGAGAAGCGCACGATGGAATTGAATGAAGTATATGAGCTCCTGTTTTAAAAAAGCCTCCCGGCGGCCGGGAGGCTTTTTATTGTTTCGGAAACAGTTTACAGTATCATCCAACCCTTTGTATAATGGATAGTTGTGAAAAACAGAGACGGAGGAGAAACATGAACGAAATAAAAAAACAGACGGTTCTTGAGTTATCATCGGTTGAAAAAGCTTTAGTTTTTCTGGTGCCGCCATTATTGGGGCTGGTCATCGGATGGTTTCTGCCGGTCATTGCGAAATGGGCCGTAACATTGGATTGGCTGCCTGTTATCGGGCCGCTGGAAATGATCGCTTCTTTTCACGGATGGAAGGCTGCGGCTGTCATCGCCGTTATCGGCTTAATCGGGGGAATGTGGCTGACGCGGACTGTTTTTAAAGAATGTCTTACGGCGGTCGTGACGGACAGCGAGGTGTCCTTAACCATATATAATGAAGAAAGCGTGTACTCGAAAGACAGCATTTCCGGTGTGTTTACGGATGAAAAGCATCTTGTCTTATTGGGGACTGAAGGGCAGGAGCTTTTTCGGGAGAAGCTTGAGCCGGCGGTTGAAAAAGCGGCTGATGCGTTTCGCGCGCATGGGTATGTCTGGCTGGGGACGGAAGATCCTTTTAAAGAAGAATATAAACGGTGGGTGCCGGACACGCCGGATTTGGAGCCGGGGGCTAATGCTCTTTTTAAAGCGAGAGAAAAGGCGCTGAAAGAGGAGGAAAAGGCTGACGCGAAAGAGCTGAAAGCGGAAATATCCAAACTGGGCATTACCGTGCGGGAGAAAGGCTCGCGCCAATATTGGCGGATCTATCAAACGCCGTCTGCATAAAAAAAGCTGCCGCCGTTTGATACGGCCGGGCAGCCCGGGAACAGATTATTTCTTCTTGTCATCATAATATTGAACCGGGTACATGGAGCCTTCAGATACCATTTTGTTATCTTCAATATCTTCGGGATGCGGGTTGCCTGCTTTGTTGACGGGGAATGATTCAATATCCTGCTTCCCGGAGAGCGATGTTTTCATATTGCGGATAAAGTTCATCACCTTTTGGCGGTTTGATTTATCTTTGAGCAGGTAGGAAGTCACTCCGACAGTCGACACGGCAAGTCCTGAAATGAGCAGTTTTTGTTTCACGATAAAAACTCCTTTCTATTTCTGGCTTGCAGTAGTTATTCCCGCTTAACGGCTGTTTAAACATCTGAAGGGTAATTTTGGCTTTCTGCTTTAATGCGATAAAGATTGACAAAACTATTTTCAGAATAATATTATAAATACATGATAGCGCTGGAGTCATATTTTAATTGAAAGGTGTTAACTTTATGAATCAATTACATCGCAGAATGGGAACGTTTGCACTCATGATGGTCGGACTTGGGTCGATGATTGGCTCCGGCTGGTTATTCGGGGCGTGGCGGGCGGCTCAGATTGCGGGACCTGCCGCAATTATTTCCTGGATTATCGGTATGATCGTTATTTTGTTTATCGCACTTTCTTACAGTGAATTGGGTTCAATGTTCCCGGAAGCCGGGGGAATGGTAAAATATACTCAATATTCTCATGGATCATTTATTGGATTTATCGCAGGATGGGCAAACTGGATTGCGATTGTTTCCGTTATTCCGGTGGAAGCGGTTGCGTCTGTTCAATATATGAGCTCATGGCCTTGGGAATGGGCAAAATGGACAAGCAATCTCGTTCACAACGGCACTCTTACGGGAGAGGGGCTCGGCTTCGCATCCGTATTACTGATTATTTACTTTTTACTGAATTATTGGACAGTTAACTTATTTTCAAAAGCGAATTCATTGATTACCATCTTTAAAATTATTATTCCGGGGCTGACAATCGGAGCGCTGCTGTTTACCGGTTTTCACGGCGGAAACTTCACATCCGGTTCAAGCATTGCGCCGAACGGCTGGGCAAGCGTGCTGACGGCGGTGGCCACATCGGGTATCGTATTTGCGTTTAACGGGTTTCAAAGCCCGATTAACATGGCCGGAGAAGCAAAAAATCCCGGCAAATCGATTCCGATTGCGGTTGTCGGTTCGCTGCTGGTCGCAACCGTCATTTACGTCCTATTGCAAATCGCATTTATCGGTGCGGTTGAACCTTCCATGATCGTTCACGGCTGGAGTCACCTGAACTTTAATTCTCCATTTGCCGATTTGGCGATCGCATTGAATATCAACTGGCTTGTCATTATTCTTTATGCGGATGCGTTCGTATCTCCGTCAGGAACGGGTATCACATATACCGCTACGACGTCACGCATGATTTACGGCATGGAAAAAAATAAATATATGCCGAGCATTTTCGGAAAGCTTCATCCGCTGTACGGCGTGCCGCGCCAAGCGATGATTTTCAATCTGATCGTATCGTTTATCTTTCTGTTTTTATTCAGAGGATGGGGCGTGCTTGCTGAAATCATTTCCGTTGCGACGCTGATTTCTTATATCACGGGTCCCGTGACGGTGATGACGCTGCGGCGGACGGCGGGGGATTTATACCGGCCTCTCCGTCTGAAAGGCCTCAGCGTGGTTGCACCGCTCGGCTTCGTATTCGCGTCTCTCGTGCTGTATTGGGCGCGCTGGCCGTTAACAGGGCAGGTGCTGTTTATCATTTTGATCGGCCTTCCGATTTATTTCTACTACCAAGCGAAAGCGAAGTGGAAAGGATTCCGCAGAAACTTTAAAGGCGGCGTCTGGATGGTTGTCTATCTGCTCAGCATGATGGTCATTTCATGGCTCGGAAGTGAAAAATTCGGCGGTCTGAACATCATTCCGTACGGCTGGGATATGGGGCTGATCGCAATCGTTGCCCTTGCCTTCTATGCGTGGGCGCTGAAGAGCGGCTTCAAGACTGAGTATTTGAAAGACGCCAAAGCAATCAACGATCAATTAAAAGGCGGACAGGCGGAAGCCGCTGCCGGAAAAGAATAGTGATTGATAAAAACCTTGCGGTAACGTTCCCGCAAGGTTTTTTTATCGGACGAAAAAACATGGGTTCGGCATCATCTCCGAACCCATGCTGCCTTTATGATTTGTAATCTTTTTTAACCTTTTGGAATACATCCGCATAGTTGGTAAACACACCGGTTACGCCCCAATTCAGCAGACGGCGCATGTCCGCCTCGCTGTTCACGGTATAAGGGTGCAGCAGAAGGCCGTGGCTGCGAATGTTTCGGACATTTTGAGCGTTCAGCGCTTTGTAATCCGGTCCGATTCCGACGGCATATGTTTTTATGTCCGTTAAATCTGCGTCAGTCATTGACGTCATCTGTTCCGCTTCAAGCAATTGGACGGCGGGAAGTTTCGGATCGAGCTGTTTGATTTTCAGAAGGCTGTCCTTGCTGAAAGACTGAATGATAACTTGTCCAAGTTTCGCATGCTTGCCTGCCAATTTGTATTTTTTCAGTGAAGCGATCAGTTTTTCTTCCATACCCGGATATGTTTCGGGCGCCTTTGTTTCAATATAATAGTTTGCATGTCTGCCGAACCGTTTTAACACGTCATCAAGTGTGGGAACGCGAAGTCCGGCGTATTGCGGTTTTGCTTTTTCCGGATAGGCCTTATTGAACCAAGAGCCAGCGTCGAGCTTTTGAATCTCGGCTAATGTATGATCCTTCACCCAGCCTTGTCCGTTTGTGGTGCGGTCCAGTTTTTCATCATGCATGACGATCAGCTTGCCGTCTTTTGTCATTTGTAAATCCAGCTCAATATAGTCAGCCTTCATTTTTTGCGCAGTTTCATAAGAAAGGATCGTGTGCTCCGGGACACACCCCGAAGCACCGCGATGGGCAATGGTCAAAATTCTGTCAGGAGACAAGAGGTTTCCTTTTCCCGCTGCCGATACAGGCGTGACGATGAATGACAATAAACCGAGTGAAAGCAATACCAAAGCAAACAACTTATGTTTCCGCATGTTTTCTTCCCCCTTAAAAATCAATATCTGTCTCTAGTGTAGAAAATCGTTGTAAATGCTGTACTGCAAAAATATTAATCTTTTATGTTGTTTTCTTACACATGCTCCGCCCGCTTGCCCGTATTCCACGTCATAGCCAAGAAGACGATGGACAGCACGCATGAGGAGATAAGCATGATAAAGCCGCCGTTCCAGTCAAAGCGGTCTACGACATAACCCATGATGGCGTTGGCGAAAGCAGAGCCTCCGATGTAGCCGAAAAACCCGGTTAAGCCGGCTGCCGTTCCCGCCGCTTTTTTAGGCGCAAGGTCAATGGCCTGAAGCCCGATCAGCATGACAGGTCCATAGATTAAGAAGCCGATGCTGATCAGCGCGATATTATCGATGAGCGGATGACCGGCAGGGTTAAGCCAGTAGACCAATACAGCGATAAATACGCCGGCCATGAACAGTACGCCTGCCGGCGCGCGGCGGCTTTTGAAAAAACGATCGCTGATCCAGCCGCACAAAATCGTTCCCGGAATTCCCGCATATTCATAAAGGAAATAAGACCACCTGGAGTCTTCAGGAGAGAATCCTTTCGCTTCCGTCAAATAAGTCGGCGCCCAGTCAACGACACCGTACCGCACGAAGTAAACAAAGACATTGGCAAATGCGATATACCACAGAAATTTATTATTCAGCACGTATTTGAAAAGAATTTCTTTGGTCGTCATCTCTTTTTCCTGGTCTTTGAACGCATGTTTCGGATAGTCATTCCGGTATTCTTCAATCGGCGGAAGCCCGCAGGATTGCGGCGTGTCCCGAACGAGAAGAACAATCACAAATGAAATAACGATGGCGATAATCGCCGGAAAGAAAAATACGCTTTTCCAAGTAACAAACATGGCGATGCCGAGAGTCACGAGCGGGGCGAGAATACCTCCGCCTATGTTATGGGCGACATTCCATATCGACATTTTCGTGCCGCGTTCACTGATGGAAAACCAATGAGCCATCGTCCGTCCGCAAGGCGGCCAGCCCATTCCTTGAAACCATCCGTTAATAAACATAAAAATGAACATAATCGTCACGCTTGACGTGACCCACGGCATGGAAACAAATAAAATGTTTACGACACCTGACAAAAACAGACCTGTCGCAAGGAAATACCTCGGGTTGCAGCGGTCAGACACCATCCCCATAATAAATTTACTGAAGCCGTAAGCGATTGATACGGCCGCAAGCACCAAGCCAAGTTCCCCTTTTGAAAACCCTTGTTCCTGAAAATAAGGAATAGCGAAGGCAAAGTTTTTGCGAAGCAAATAATACCCGGCATACCCGATGAAAATCCCCAAAAATACTTGCAGCCTGAGCCGTTTATAGGCCGCATCCGTCTTTGAATCATCCAATCTCTCAATATGCGGAGCGGGCTTAAACAATTGAAACATCATATCCTCCCCTTTGCTGAACGTCTATCATGATGTATGTATGACTCCTTTCCTTGAAAATGACAAAAAGAACCAGAAATCACCCTTGTGAAAGGGCGGGGTTTCCTGGTTCTCCTCATCTCCATCCAAAAATCATTAACTTGTGTATGATAGCGCTTTCTTAAATTATCACAGTCTGACGTGAATGTAAACGCTTTAAGGAAAGTTTTCATTTTTTTGAATAAATAACCGGAGGGAATATCAGCCGGAGAGCGAAAGATTTGAAGTACTCGATTTTGTACTCAGGCATAAGATGTGTTAGGCCGAACTAAGAAAAGCGAAGGGAGTGCATCTGTTGATTGATGAATTGGATTTTGCGTTCGGTGTTCTGCCGCTTTGTATCATCATCTTGTCAGTCGCCGGAACATATTTGTTTAAAAACGCGTTCATTATGCCGGCTGCCGCTTTGGCCGTTTGCCTTATATGCACCTTTACCGTATTGAATTTCTCGTTTATCGGGTGGGCCGTTGTGTATACGCTTGTCTCTTTCGCGTTATCGCATATTACGATGGTGGTGATCAGCCAAAATAAAAAATAGGATCGGCGGCAGCCGATCCAGCTATCAAAAGCAGAGATGTGCTCTCTGCTTTGTTTTATTTATGAATGTGCAGGAATTCCTTGATGACCGCGGTCTGTTCTTCTTTCGGGTAGCTTCTGTACAGATGGCTGGTTAAGCGGACGGGATCACCGAAGAAGTACCGCTCATATTGTGTCTGTCTTGTTCCAAAGGGGCTCATGGTCAAATCCCATGCGAGGCGGAACACTTTTACCCGGTCCTCAGCGTTCAATTCGGCCGCCTGCAAATATTGGTCAAGGTCTCCTCTGATGTCAGAACGAAACGCTTTTTCAGTCGGCAAAGTCACCATTCCGCTTGCCCCGATCAGCTGAATGATTTCCGTGAAGCGCGGGTAGATGTCGGGAAAAATCGTGCTGACCACACGAAGCGGAGTGACACTCGGACGCATATAACCCCATTCATCTGTTTCCGCATCATTCTCCGACTTTTCCAAAAGGGCTTTCATCGTTTCCAGACCGGTGATGATTTCAGCCATCTTAGCCTGAATATGCTGATATTCGCCCACATCTATCGCTTCGACAAGCGTTTGGGCGAGGCCCAGGAGAAACTCCGTCTTTACAATTTGTCTCGTGATAACTTGATGAAATGCGAAGGCGTTAAAAGAGCTTTTCATATTAAAATCAAAAGCCGCCTCGTAATTATTATAAAAAAATACGCGTTCCCAAGGGACCAAAACGTGATCAAATACAACGATAGAATCCATTTCTTCATATCTTGAGCTGAGCGGATAATCAAACGCTGATTTTCCGAGTACGAAAGATTCCCTGCAGATGAATTTTACTCCTTTTGTATTGGAAGGGATTGAAAAAGCGAACGCTTCATCCGATTCAAAATACATTTTAGGCAGAGAAACCACGAGCACTTCATCCGTCAGGCCGCCTTGTGTGGCTAAAATCCGGGCGCCGTGTATGATGAGGCCTTTTTCATTTTTATCGACGACTTTTGCCGAGATAGGTGTCGGCGATACGTTTACACCCATTTGTGAACGATTCACCTGAGGGGTGATAAACGTGTGCGTAAAAGAAAGATCCTGAGCAGCAGCGCGTTCGTACAGCGCTTGAACATGTTCCGGAAAACAATGCTCGCGGTCTTTCAAAAGCGCGGCGGAGGAGGCGAAGCTCATCAGCACGGTATTCATATAATCCGGGCTTCGTCCCATCATTCCGTGCGTGTGTCTGGCCCAATGTTCGAACATGTTTCTTCTTCTTTTTACGTCTTCTTTCGTTTTCGGCTGCAGGTATGAAAGCCCGGCCCGTTCTTTTTTACCGGGAAGACTGTAAGTCATTTGATCTTTCATATCCGGTTTCGTTTGCAAATCATAAAGAGAGCGCTTCGTTTCCAGAAGGCCCTTAAATGCGGGATGTTCAGAAATCTGTCCCTCGATCTTTTCACCATCGAGCCAAATCTCATTTCCAAGCTGATTTAATCGGTCAATGAACATTTTTCCATTAATGATACCCATCATGTCGCCCTTCTTTCTTTGCAGATCCACTACCTCATTATATTGAAAACGAAATTGGGTGTTCCGGTTATTTCCAAAGGGGAAGAGCCTTTTCTGATAAGGGGGGTGAAGGGTTTGCATAATAAAAAAACCCCTTAAGCAGAGGGGTTTTTAACTGATCATGTCTTTGTATCGTTGTTCGAGGACAAAGTCTATCATTCCGGTGATACGGGTGTTTTCAGATTTTTGTCTGAAACGGTCAGATACTTGAATTTTTCTTGAAAACGGAAATACAGCAATAATCCAAACAAGGCCGGCCAGGCCGAAAACCATCTGCAGAGCCATTTCAATCAAATCATTAAAATGAGTGCTGAAAAAAAAGATATATAACGTGATGAATGTGACTGTACATACAATTTTGACAGTATGTTGAAAGGTGAGGGGCGGTTCAGTGAAACACATTTTCATTTGATTCAGTGTGAGCGAATCTTGTTTCATTAAGTATGTAAGCAGTTCTTCGTCATTTTGACTTCGCGGAATCAAATCGGTTTCTATTTTTTGAACGGTTTCCTTGTATGTCTGCATATCAATCTTCATGCGAATCCTCCTTTAGAAATAACTCCAAGAATACTCATTGAGCATTCCTGGAGCAAGGAGCTGCCTGTTCAATTATAGAAATAGTGATAAAACCGTGCTGAACAAGGCTGCAGCTCCTCCTAATTCAGGTGCTAAAACGACTAAAGCACCGATCCCTACAATAACAATAATTCCTGCGCCTGCAATAGCCATGGTATTCACGACAGAATCCCAATCCGGGGAGTACACCTCTTCGGAATCCGGCAGCCTGAAGCTCTTTTGTTTTATTTTAAATGTAATGGTAGTTGTTAGTCCAGTTGTAGCACTGTCACCGACCGGAATATCAGGTGTATAAATTTTAAATTGAATATTCAGCGATCCCGCAGCCGGATTGACATACACTTCTAAATAACCGTTGCGGACTGACAAGCTCAGACTGTTAAGCAGGTTTTGATAGGAATCAATTTGTGATGCTGTAAAAGAGACTTGTGAATCTCCCATCAGACCGGTAATATAAGCTCCCGGTTTGCCATTTGTAATGGTAACTGTGTTGGGAGAACCTTCGCTTGGCACTGTTGCCAAAAGTGAAGTAGATAAAAGAATATCCATTTCAGGTGATGCATAAATGGTTTCTGTCTTGTCGAATTCAAACATGGCATTCGCAAGATTCGATATATTTTCTAAAGCAGGAATGGTTGTTAAAATATCCGTCAGTGTGCGCAGTCTTGCATCATACACAGGATCAGAAGGCGGATGGACGCTGCTTACACCTGAGTCTTTTCCGGAGTATCCGTCTTTGTCAATGGCGACTTTTCCCGCTCCGCTTCCGATCGTTCCTTCATAAAATTGATCAAAAGCCCAGTTTTTCGGCATCGGGTATCCGAGGTTGCCGCTGAATCCGGTCGACATGTTAGCCGTAAAACTATATTTGGTCAGACCTGCTTCTGACGTCCGGATACAAATGTTTCTCGGTCCGTATACCCCGATTTCATATTTCGGCGCAGTTGAGAACGCCTGCATTTTCATAAAAGCTGACTTGATTTCTTGAAAGTAAGGGATGATTTTATCTGTGACTTCATAATCATACGCATCGAAATCGACGGCAAAGTAAATGGTCGTTCCTGAAGGAAAGCCTAATCTTCGGGCGGCTGATGCAGCGCTGTACGCATCTCTCGTTCCTTGGTCTTTTACAAAATAAG
This sequence comes from Bacillus sp. ChL18, assembly GCF_026241425.1. Taxonomy (NCBI): domain Bacteria; kingdom Bacillati; phylum Bacillota; class Bacilli; order Caryophanales; family Bacillaceae; genus Bacillus; species Bacillus sp. ChL18. Next base: position 27,121 of record NZ_JAPHWE010000003.1, read on the forward strand.
AAGATTCATAGCCGCCGTCCTGATAAATCGGAAACACGCTTAAGCCGGCATTGAAAATAGTGGAGAGTTCTTTTGACGTTAATGCTTTCGATGTCAGTCCGCTGCTTGTCCGCACATTCCCGGTCAGATATCTTCCCACGATCTTATAGCCATTCTCACGCAAAGTTTTAGCCGTATCTGCCGTCAAAATGGCGGCGGTGTCACAAGCTGAAGCAGCACGGGTTGTGTCGCCTGAGCTTGATAATAAAGCTTTAATCGTCGGCATGTCCGCATAACCAGTCTGCGGCAGGCACATAAACTTTTGGAAAGCTTTCACTGCCGATACAACGCCGACGCCGTATTTTCCGTCGAATTCACCGGGGTCAAATGACTTCCCATTACAGTAAAGCGCGTATTGAACAATCAAAACAAAGCCTGTCCGTGAGTCGCCGGGAGTCAAGGTAGGACATAAGCTGGTCGTTCCGTTCCCGAAAAATCCATTGGCGACGCTTGTGCTCATGCCTTCTTCTTTTTGCAGGGCATAAATGAGAGCCTTGTTTGTATCGCGGGCATATAAGCCGTCACAAGGCATCAAGCCGATGTAGTCATTGTAATCCCGGTTCAGGTTCTGCTGGATTTGGCGGATTTTTTTGTCGCCTCCCGCTACTAATCGAAAAGCGCTCATATCCAGCAAGGCTTTCATAATGAGTGCCGTGACGATGCCGTCTTGCTTAGTGAGCCCGGCCGCTTTTTGAAACTCTTTTACAGCGCTTTCGGTATTTTCATAGAAAACGCCTGAAAATCCGCCGGGGTTAAAACCTTTACACCACAGCGCCCCTTGCAGAATGTAATTCATGTTTGTCGGCTTAGAATCGGGAGCCTGCTTTTTCAACGGCTTAAACAATCTTTGTGTCGTCGGGCCGAAGTTATCGGCAGGTTCTGAAATACCAAGCTCAATTTGAAGCGCCCGTGTCAGACCGTAAATGGTATCCCAGCCCGTTTTTCCGTTTTCCGGCACCTTGTTGTACCCGTGTCTGCCCTTGTACGTCTCATTCAGCCATTGTTGTGTTTCCAGGACCATTTCGTCCATTGCAATCCCTCCATTAGGTGTAGTGTGCGTTCATTCATAGGTGGCAAACGTATGACAGTTTGTCATGGGTGCAGGAGTTTATCCAAGGAGAGTCCCATCATACAGCCGCAGCACAAACGCCGAAAGAGAGGCATTGATAGGAAAAGACCTCGCTATGACAATTGATACAAAAACAACAAATGAATAGCGGTTTAAAGTAACTTTATCACTTAATCAAAAATAACAAGAATCATAAGTAGTAGTCATATAGTCATTTTAAGGGCTGTTCACATCTCTTCCTGCAGTCAAAATGGTTAGTTGGACGGATTTATGATTGGCTATATTGTCATTAACATAAATAGGGTAAATAGTTACAGGAAGGAAGGATTTTCTCGATGAAAAGCAAAAAGATTTTTAAGTCGCTCATCATTATTTTTACTCTTTTAATCAGCGGAATTAGTTTTATGGGTTTTTCTTCTCCGCAAAAAGCAGAGGCTAAAGACTGGCTTCATACTTATAAAAGCGGGTATTTCACTAACTATGTGATCAATACATATCATCCTAAATTCACTAAAACGACAAAAAAGTACAGCTTGAGAGCCGTGACTTTTAAATCCAACAGTAAAGGGAAGGGCACGTATAAAATATACGTCCAAAAGCAAGTCAACGGCAAAGGTGCCTGGAAAACAATCAAAACCGCCAATGCAAAGAAAAATGGAACGACTTATTTTGAAACACCTTCGTTGAAAAAAGGAGATTCATACAGATTTAAATTGGTCAATCAGGGTTCGAAAAAACGTGTCAATTATAGTGCAAGATGGATTGTATTCGCTTCATAATGCTGATTTTCCGGTCTATAAAGTTTTAGCTGCTGCTGCTGCGGCAGCTTTTTATTTTCTCCGGAGCTCAACCGCCAGGGAGCCCGCACCTGTCTCTTCGGGCGTACGTTTGTATTTCAACGCATCATTCTGGATTATGCGGAAAGGTACATCGCTTCAATGATAAGCCAATCCCGGGTTCTTTTGATTCGTTTGAAAATGTTCTGATATAAAAAAGGCGTGCCCCGGTGTAAAATGGCTATATTGATAAATATGGAGGTTGAGATGGATCAAGATTATATGACTGAGCTTGTCTCAGTCCAGCTGAAGAAAATCCGGTCGGAGAGAGGCTACACACAGGAGAAAATGGCGGATGTGATCGGCCTTTCTAAAAAGTCGCTGGTGCAGATTGAGAAAGGGCGGGCGCTTGCGGAATGGCCGCACGTTGTGGCGGTTTGCGCGCTTTTCAGATCAAGTGAAACACTGCAATCCGTATTAGGAGATGATCCGCTGGAGGTCATTGAAACGGTTGCTCACCGCACAATTGACAGGCCGAAGGGGAAGACGATGGGCGGCAAGGTGTGGTGGAAAGCTATCGAGAAAAAAGGCGAGTTCCGCTTGCAGCAGCATTTGATTTCCCACCATTACCGCATCCTTGATTCCTATGATGATCTGTGGTTCAGCAGTTTTGAAAAGGCAGAGGCTTTGGAGCGGCTTGATGAGCTGTTTTTGGAGGCGGAAGAAGCGAAGCGCTGACGCACCTCCGGTTGATGTATTTTCTGACAAGTGGGAAAATATATATAAATTCCAGCCAAAGGAGAGATTCGAATGAAGCCTGAAGATATCGTCCGAAGCGGCCCGAATCAGTACATATGCAAGGAAGGAATCGCAAAAGAACTTCCGGGGCTGCTGGAGACATTCAGAAAACCCGTTATTGTGACCGGAATCAAATCCTATCAGGCGTTCTCCGATTACAGCGGCGGTTCTTCCTGGGATGTGATTCAGCATAAAGGATACTGTTCACCTGAGGGGGTGCGTAAGGTCTGTGAGCAGGCGGAAGACGCGGATGTGATCATCGGTATCGGAGGCGGCACGATTTTGGATTTGGCAAAAGCGGCAGCAGACCGGCTTGATATAGAGGCTGTGATGGTTCCTTCCATTGCGGGGACGTGTGCGGCAAGTACACCATTGAGTGTCATATATGATGAGAGCGGCAATTTTATCAGAGTTGATTATCATAAGCGTTCAAGCTATTTGACGCTTGTTGATCCGCTGTTTTTGCTTTCCTCTCCCATTGAATATATGAAAAGCGGGATCGGTGATACGCTGGCGAAATGGTATGAGGCCGAGGCGGTCATCAGAAATACGGAGGAGGCGGCGCCGCTGATGGCGCAGGCGGGGCTGAGACAGGCGGAATATATCCGTAATCTGTTATTGCGTTACAGTGAAGCGGCCGTCGGAAGCATGGAGAAAGGCGAGCTGTCCGTGCCGTTTATCCATACGGCGGAAACGATCATTATGCTTGCGGGAACGGTCGGCGGGTATGGCGGCCGTTTGTGCAGGATGGCAGGGGCGCATGCGGTCCACAACGGACTCAGTTTTCTTCAGGAGACACATCAGGTGCTGCATGGCCAGAAGGTTGCTTACGGCATATTGGTGCAGCTCGCGCTTGAGAATCGGAGACCTGAGATTGAGGAGCTGCTTCCGTTTTACCGCCGGCTCGGTTTCCCTGTCAGCCTCTGTGATCTCGGCATCCTTGACAATCATGAGGAAGCCAAGCGCTGTATTGCTTCTCACGCCTGCCGGGCGGAAGAATCGTTATGCTTAATGGGACGATATCGCGAGAAGGACGTGTCAGCTGCGATTGAATCGCTCGAATCAGCGCAAAAGACAGGATAGAGCTTGTCATCTATCTTGTCTTTATTTTTTGAATATTTCCGTTATAATGAGTGGGGGATAGAAAGGGAGGGGCCAAAAGACATGTATCAGGCGAAGAAGATGTTGTTATTAGGATCAGGCGAGCTGGGGAAAGAAGTCGTCATTGAAGCGCAGCGGCTCGGGGTTGTCACTGTAGCCGTTGACAGCTATGAGCATGCTCCCGCCATGCAGGCCGCGCACAAAAGCTATGTGATTGATATGCTTGATAAAGCGCAGGTCAGAGAAGTCATTGAGAAAGAAAAACCGGACTTGATCGTGCCGGAAGTGGAAGCCATTGCGACGGATGAGCTGCTGAAGCTTGAGGAAGAAGGTTTTCACGTCATTCCGAATGCGCGTGCGGCAAAGCTGACGATGGACCGTGAAGGCATCAGACGGCTTGCGGCAGAGACGCTTCATCTTCCGACTGCCGGCTATGAATTCGCGAATACATATGAAGAATTTAAAGAAGCGGCGGAAACAATCGGCTTTCCGTGCGTGGTAAAACCGCTGATGAGCTCTTCCGGAAAAGGGCAAAGCGTGTGCCGCTCGGCTTCCGGGCTGAAAAGCTGCTGGGACATGGCGATGGAAGGCGGCCGGGTGAAAAACGGCCGGGTCATCGTTGAGGAATTCATTCCGTTTGAATCAGAAATCACGCTTCTGACAGTGCGCGCGGCGAACGGTACGTCCTTTTGCGCGCCGATCGGACATGAACAAAAAGACGGTGACTATATTGAATCATGGCAGCCTCATCATATGACGGAACAGCAGATCAAAGAGGCGAAACACATTGCGAAAAGCATAACGGACGAGCTCGGCGGATACGGTTTGTTCGGGGTGGAGCTTTTCCTTACTGAAGATAAAGTATATTTCAGCGAGGTGTCTCCCCGTCCGCACGATACGGGACTCGTTACGCTTGTGACGCAAAATTTGTCAGAGTTTGCGCTGCATGTCCGCGCGGTATTGGGATTCCCGATTCCGGAAATCACTCAGCTGTCGCCGGGGGCAAGCCGTCCGCTGAAGGCGCCAAAAGAGCTTGCTGATTATGCGGTTGAAGGTGTGGAAAAGGCTTTGGCGGTAAAAAGCACTCAGGTCCGCGTATTCGGTAAACCCGTCACGAAAGTAGGACGCCGTATGGCGGTTGCGCTTTCTGCAGCTGAGACCGTTGAAGAGGCCAGAGAAAGAGCGGCTGAAGCACTCAGTCATTTATCAATTACATAAAATGATCTTAAAAGGCGTTTTTACCGTAATGGTAAGGCGCCTTTTTTGTTTGGACAGACTATATACTGGAAAACGGGGTTGTGAGATAATGTATGAGGCCGTTTTGTGCCGGCTTTTTAATTCTTGAAACTTTTTATGTCCGCAATCGTTATATGTAATGTTCTCATTTCACGGAGAAGGAAATAACAATACATCATACGGCTTTTCATTCATCAAGAACGGACAATCCGGATCGCAGCATGGAATATTTAAGCAGGGTAATCCGGAATAGAGGAAACCATGATTGCTTACCTTAATATGAACGGCGAAAAAACAAAAATCACCTGATTAGATTGTTCAAATAACACCAAATGCTGTATAATAAAAGAATTTGAATGATAGCATTGAAAGTATTTCATTTTATGTTTCCGTAAAATGGGGTCTTTATGCATACGCAGTCCGATTTGATATGGTTTTAATTGGAGGTTTGTGTAAACTGTGAATTATATACCTAGTATGATTACAATTGGAAATTTCATTTGCGGGCTCTTATCGATTCATTCCCTTTTGTATCATAATATATACTCTGCGGTGATCTTTATTTTCACCGGGATGTTTCTTGATTTCTTTGACGGTTTGGCCGCCCGTAAGCTGAACGCGGTATCGGAGATGGGAAGGGAGCTTGACTCTTTTGCGGATCTCGTGACGTTCGGCGTAGCGCCGTCCATGCTCGCTTACAGTGTTTCACTATATACGATTCCGTTCATCGGAATTTTAATCGCGCTTTCCTACAGTATCTGCGGGATGATCCGTCTTTCCAGATTTAATATTGAACAAAGCAAGCTGCCGACGTTTATCGGGATGCCGATTCCGTTTGCGGGTATGTGTCTTGTCATTTTGAGCTTTATCAATAACGCTTTTCTTCTGGGGGCGGGAACGATCGCGCTCGGTTATTTAATGGTCAGCAACATTAAATTTCCGCACTTTAAAAAACAGGCGCCTGAAAACCTGGAGAGCAGAAGATGGAATTAGTTCAGCAATTAATATCCGATTACGGATATATCGCGATTTTTCTTATGCTGACACTCGGTATTATCGGATTGCCTATTCCGGATGAAGTCATGATGACGCTTGTGGGCTACTTCGCTCATTTAAACGTGCTGAATTACGGGCTCTCCATTCTGATCAGCTTTATCGGAGCGCTCCTTGGGATGATTATCAGCTACTTCATCGGCAGAAAAGCCGGCCGGCCGTTTATTAATAAGTTCGGAAAATGGGTCGGCCTGAAGGAAAAGAGGATGGAGAAAGTAGACAGGTGGATGAAGAAGTACGGGCCGTACACCATTATTTTAGGTTATTTCATCCCTGGCATCAGACACGTGACCTGCTACTTTTCCGGAATCGGCAGAATGGAATTCAAAACCTACTTATGCTTCGCCGCCATCGGAGCGTTTTTATGGTGTTTTATTTTTATTACTATAGGAAAATTCATAGGAGTAATCAATGTTTAATACTGCCGCTAAAGTTCTTTACCGTTCATTGATTGAACTGACTAATAATCGATTGACGTCTTATCTCATTAAAAACTTCTGTGAATCGAAACTGAGCAAGCCGATGATTCCGCTGTTTTCCAAACACTATCGCATCAACTGGAATGAAACGGAACGTACGGCTTCTGACTTTGATTCACTGGCGTCATTTTTCATTCGTGATATTAATTTGAATCTCCGCCCCGTGGCAAAAGAGAAGAACGCCATCGTCAGTCCTGTGGACGGCGTCGTTCAGACGGTGGGCATGATTAATCCGAATCAAACCTTCATGGTAAAAGGGAAGGATTATTCGTTTGCTGAACTGACGGGGTTTAAAAACGCCGATCACAAATACAACGGCGGCCGTTTTGCCGTGCTTTATCTGAGCCCGAGACATTACCACCGCTTCCATTCTCCCGTCAGCTGCACGTATCAGAAGCTGGCCGAGTTGGGGAAACGCTCCTATCCCGTTAATACGATGGGATTGAAGTACGGGAAAGATGTGCTCTCAAAAAATTACCGTTATGTGTACGAGCTGACCCGTGCTGACCAGCAGATGCTGATGATTCCGGTAGGTGCGATGAATATTAACTCGATCGTTCAGACAAACACCGGAAACAGGCTTGAGACGGGGGAAGAGCTGGGCTATTTTTCATTTGGATCGACCGTTATTTTAGTATTCGAGAAAGATATGTTTACCCCTTCGGATAACCTGACTGAAGGCCGTGAATTACAGGTCGGTCAGATCATCGGTTATGCGGAGTCACAGGAGGAGGCGTCCGCTTTATAAAAGCTGCTCCTCTTTTTTATATGGTGTAAGGAAGTGAACATTATGAAAGAAAAGGATTTGGCAAAGCTGATAGAGCAGTACCAGCATACAGGGGATCAGCAAATTCTTGAAGCCGTGCGGGACGCATGCCGGCCTGTCGTTGAGGAGCTCATCTCAGAACTGGCTGAAGACAGCGCCGATCTTCTGCGGGCAAAAGGCCGTGACCGTTTTCCGTTTATTATCGGCAAGTATCAGACCTCGGCCGGCCTTTCGCTTGAGACCTTTTTGCGCAACACGTATCGGTTTTATTTTCAGCAGGTTTTAAAAGGCGAAGCGTGACTGGAAGAAAGAGTCCGGACGGAAATGTTCATCTTTCGCCCGTTTTCCTGTATGATATAGTAGAGTGTGCGATCATTAATTTAATTGAACAGGGTGTATAAATCATGGAAAAACAATATAGAGTTTTACTTTATTATAAATATGTAAAGATTGATGAGCCTGAAGAGTTCACGGCTCAGCATTTGAAGTTTTGTAAGGAGCTCGGTCTGTTAGGCCGTATTTTGATTTCTGAGGAAGGCATTAACGGTACGGTGTCCGGAACGGTTGAACAGACGGAACAATACATGAATGCGCTGAAAGCTGATCCGCGCTTTGCTGACATGCCGATCAAAATTGACGAGGCTGACGGACATGCATTCCGCAAAATGTTTGTGCGCCATAAAAAAGAATTGGTGACGCTTCGTCTCGAAGATGATGTTGATCCGAATGTCACGACGGGCAAGCATTTGAAACCGAAAGACTTTTATGAGCAAATGCAGGATCCTGACACGATCGTGATCGACGCCAGAAACGACTATGAGTATGACCTCGGTCATTTCCGCGGAGCGGTCAGACCTGATATTGAGGCGTTCCGTGAGCTGCCGGACTGGATTGAAGAGCACAAAGACATGCTTGAAGGTAAAAAAATTCTCACGTACTGCACAGGCGGCGTACGCTGTGAAAAATTTTCCGGCTGGCTGCTGAAGAAGGGCTTTGAAGACGTGTCCCAGCTTGACGGCGGTATCGTCACTTACGGTAAAGATCCTGAAGTGAAAGGGCAGCTGTGGGACGGACAGTGCTACGTGTTTGACGAAAGAATCAGCGTACCGGTCAACCGCGTAGAGCACGTTATCATCGGAAAAGATTATTTCACGGGCGAGCCGTGCGAGCGTTATGTGAACTGCGCAAATCCGGCATGTAATAAAAAAATGATCTGCACACCTGAGAATGAATACAAATACATGCGCAGCTGCAGTCACGAATGCCGTACGAACGAACGCAACATGTATGTGAAAGAGCACGAAATGACTCAGGAAGAAATCAATGAACGCCTTGCTTTGATTGAAAAAGAGGATCATGCGGCGATTGATTAATAGAAAAGACCACCAATGAGGTGGTCTTTTTTGTGTTTATATACTTTCTGTCCGGGCAGTCTGGTCTGCCGTGACGGGTCCTTTATATTTAAATGCTTTTTCCCACTTGGACACGACGATGCAGGCGACCGCATGGCCGGGCACGTTGACGCCGGTTCTCGCCATGTCCATGACGCGGTCGACACCGGCAATGATGGCGACACCTTCCGCGGGGAGACCGACGGCATTGGCTGTCGCCAGAAGCACGACGAGGGAGCCTGACGGGACGGCGGCAATGCCTTTGCTTGTCATGACGAGCACAAGCATCATCAGAAGCTGCTGAGAAAGCGGCATCTCCACATGAAACGCCTGCGCCAGAAAAATACAGGACACCGATAAATAGAGGCTTGAGCCGTCACAGTTCAGCGATAAACCTGACGGAACCACAAAGGAGACGACCCGCTTCGGACAGCCGTATTTCTCCATCCGATCCATCAGCTGAGGCAGAATGGTTTCTGTGCTTGTCGTGGAGAAAGCGATCAAAAACAGATCCCAAATCATTTTCAGCACTTCAAAGTACTTGATTTTAAAGATAAGCCCCACGATCGGAAACAGAACGAAGAGTATCAGGAACAGCCCGAGGAACACAGTGCCGATCAGCTTCAGCATCGGAAGCAAAAGCGCGATTCCGAATTGCCCGACGGAGGCGGCCATAAGGGCGAGAACGCCGATCGGAGCGGTGACCATCACCATCTGCGTCAGCTTGAACATAATATTTGCCGTGGATTCGAAGAAACTCATGACAGGTGCGGAGGCTTTGCCGATGCCGGCTGCGGCAACACCGAATAAAATCGCGAAAAAAATGACGGCGAGAAGATCGTTTTTCGCCATAACGTCAATGATATTAACGGGGATAATATCAAGAAGCATTTGTTTCAGGTCGACTACTTTTTCCGTATAGCCGGAAAGCTCGTGAATGTCTTTTTTAGCAAGATGAGAAAGGTTAAGTCCGACTCCCGGCTTCAGCACGTTCGCCAATAACAGACCGAGCGCCAGAACAAGCGTCGTAATCACTTCGAACCAAATAATCGTTTTGATGCCGAGACTGCCCATTTTTTTCATACTGCCGCTGCCGGCGGCTCCGATGACAATGGTTGAAAACACGATCGGCACGACAATCATTTTAATCAGGCGGATAAATCCGTCTCCGACGGGCCGCAGCGCCATCCCGAAATCCGGGAAGAAATGGCCGATCAATGCTCCGATGGCTAAAGCGATCAAAATCTGGAATGCGATAAATTTTTTCAAGCGAATCCCCCTTTTACTTGCGCATTTCATACGTAATTCGTGAAGCAGGCGGCAACCACCTTCCTATCCGCCATAAATTTGTCACATTATTGACTGTGCGAAAGGAAGGATTGTTTTACATTATGTAAGCGCAATCATTTAATATGACAGAAAGTCCTCATTGGAAAAAATGAAGCAGAATAAAATAAAGTTAGAATTTCGCTTGAAAATATCAAAAATTTTGATAATTATTTTCTTATAAGTGGTATATTTGATATGATACGGTCAACTGCATCCTCATATATCTGTGCATACACGATTCAGGCAGAGAAAACAGGCAGCTTATAAAAGACTGAAAATTTAAACAATTAGAAGAAAGGTGTGCTTTTGTTGAATCAACTGATTGAAAGACGTAAGGTCACAGCAAGAAAAGAAAAACCGGATTCCGCTTCATTGGGATTTGGCAAGTACTTCACAGATTACATGTTTGTCATGGATTACGAAGAGGAGAGAGGGTGGCATGATCCGAGAATCACCCCTTATGAACCGGTCCATCTGGATCCGTCCGCATCGGTTTTCCATTACGGGCAGGCCGTATTTGAAGGGCTGAAGGCTTACAGGTCAGAAGACGGCCGGGTGTTGATGTTCCGTCCTGACCAAAATATAAAACGGCTGAATAAATCGTTACGGCGGATGAGCATGCCGCCTCTTGACGAGAAGCTGGCGCTGGAAGCATTGATACAATTGGTGGAGCTGGAGCAGGAATGGATACCGATAGAAAAAGGAACCTCTTTATATATCCGGCCGTTTGTAATTGCGACTGAGCCTTCTTTAGGCGTCCGGCCTTCAAAGCGTTACAAGTTCATGGTTGTTCTGACGCCTGTCGGTTCGTACTACGGCGATCAGCTGAAACCGATCCGGATTTATGTGGAGGATGAGTATGTGCGTGCCGTCACCGGCGGAGTGGGCGACGTCAAAACGTCCGGAAATTATGCGGCCAGCTTACAGGCTCAGCGGAAAGCCGAAGAACTGGGGTATGATCAGGTGCTTTGGCTCGACGGGGTGGAAAAGAAATATGCCGAAGAGGTAGGGAGTATGAATATCTTTTTCATCATAAACGGAGAGGCCGTAACGCCGTCATTAAACGGAAGCATTCTCGGGGGCATCACCCGCGCATCTGTGATAGAGCTGTTAAAAAGCTGGGGCATCCGCGTCAGGGAAGAACAGGTCGCCATTGATGACATCTATGAGGCTGCGATGAGAGGCGAGGTGTCAGAGGTATTCGGTACGGGAACCGCGGCCGTCATCTCGCCGGTCGGCGCGCTGCACATTCACGGAGAAACGATTGAGCTGAATAACGGTTTGATCGGTGAAGTGTCAGAAAGGCTCTATGAAACGATTGCCGGCATCCAAGTCGGGAAGGTGCGGGATTCGTTCAGATGGGTGGTTGAAGTATAAATGAAAAAAGAACCCTTGCGCTGCAGGGTTCTTTTTTCGGTTATTGGGATTTTACGGCTTGCACGCGGGCTCTGCTTTTCCGGTTTTTCAAGTAATAAGCGGTGTAGCAAACGGCCATAAATGCAATCCCGCAATAAAGGGCGATGGCCTGGTTCGGATCAAAAGCGATGCCGATACAGGAGGCGAGGCACAGGAGAAAGGCCGCTATCGGTACGGCCGGATATCCCGGTGTCCTGTATTTCAAGTCTGAAAGCTGGTGCCCGTCTGTAAGAAACCGTCTTCGGAACAAAAATTGCGATGCGGCGATGCTCATCCACACAGCCACTACCGCAAATCCTGAGACGGAGACGAGAACAAGATAGACTGTATCCGCTGCAAATACGCTTGACAACAACGACAGAATGCCGCCGATCATACTGAAGATCAGAGCGTTAAAAGGAATGCCTTTAGAGGTCAGCCTGGCAAAGGCGGGATGAAGCTCCCCTTCTTTAGACAGGGACCACAGCATACGTGATGACGCGTACAGCCCTGAATTGGCCGCAGACAGAAGCGCCGTTAAAATGACGAAATTCATCAGATCGGCCGCATAAGGCACGCCGACTCTGTCAAATACCGTGACAAACGGGCTTTCAATCACACCGGCTTCCTTGATGGAGATCATCCCTGACAGCACAAAAATCGTTCCGATAAAGAAAAGCGCCAGCCGCCAGACTGTGGTCTTAATGGCGCGCGGAACGGTTTTTTCCGGATCGGCGCTTTCTCCTGCGGCGATTCCGATCAATTCCGTCCCTGAAAAAGCAAAGTTTACTGAAAGCATCGTCATCAGTATCGGGAAAAAGCCATTTGGAAAAAGGCTGCCGCCATCCGTAAAGTTCGACAGCATAGGTGCGGCCTCACCGCTTTTCATCGGGACGATGCCGAACATCGCCGCTCCGCCCAATAAAATAAACAGTAAGATGGCTAAGACTTTAATGCTTGAGAACCAAAACTCCGATTCAGCAAAAAATTTCACGGAGAAGGCGTTTAATAAAAAGATGAGAAGAGCGAATACCGCACTCCACATCCAAACCGAAGTATGCGGGAACCAACGCTGCATGAAAAGCCCGGCCGCCGTGAATTCAGAGCCCAGCGCCACCGCCCACGTCAGCCAGTACAGCCATGCGACCGTAAAGCCTGTCGCCGGCCCGATATAGGTCTTCGCATAGGTGTGGAATGCGCCCGTCACCGGCATGGCCACTGACAGTTCACCGAGGCAAAGCATGACAAGATAGACAATGCCCGCTCCCAAAAGGTAAGCGAAAATGGTGCCCGCCGGACCCGCCTGATGAATGGTATACCCAGAGCTTAAAAACAGCCCCGTTCCGATCACACCTCCGAGTGATAGCATAAAGAGGTGTCTGCTTTTCATACTTCTCTGAAAATTCGTCTCGTTCTTGTTGTTCATTGTTTTCCAACTTTCTGCGAGGGCCGTCCTAATAAAAAATCTCATGCCGGCGAACGGCACGAGATTCCGGCGAACCGGCTTTTTGAATAGAATATACAAACTATTCCGATTAGTCAAGTTGTTTTTAAGGTCTTGGCCCAATCGGCAATGGCCTGAATGTCCGCAGGTTTCGTCCGGCAGCAGCCTCCGATCAGGCTCACGCCGTTTTCGTACCAGCTTTGCGCGCTTTTTCCGAAATGGTTTTCGCACGCTGCGCCTTTCCAGGTTTTTGTCACTGGGTCATATTGTTCGCCGGAGTTCGGATAGGCGATAATCGGTTTGGACGTTGCCCGTTTGATTTCTTGTACCAGCTGCGGAATATGTTCGATCGGTGTGCAGTTGATGCCGATCGCTGCGATTTGGCTGCAGGAGCCGAGCAGAGCCGCGCATTCGGAAATAGGCGTGCCTTCGCTGATATGCCGTCCGTCTTTGGCGCTGAAGCTGATCCATGCATAAGTGCCGGGGAATTCCTCCAGCAGCCTTGTGATCGCTTTTGCTTCTGACAGGCACGGAATGGTCTCACAGGCCAAAAGATCGGCGCCGGATTCTATGAGGGCTTTCATCCGGGGGCGGTGGAAGCTGATCAGCTCATCCTCCGTCAGTCCGTAATGCCCGCGATATTCGGAGCCGTCAGCGAGGCTCGCGCCGTAAGGTCCGATAGAAGCGGCGACCAAAGGTTTGGGCCGGTGTAAACGGTTTTCTTCATGCGCCCAAAATTCATCGCGTGCTTGTGCGGCAAGTTCAACAGATGTCTGAATGAGACGTATCGCATCGGTTTCCGGGATGCCGCGCGCTGCAAATCCTTCGATTGTCGATTGATAACTGGCGGTGATCGCGCAATCAGCGCCGGCGGCAAAATATTCTGCATGCACCTGTTTGATCAGTTCCGGCCTCTCCAAAAGAATTTTGGCCGACCACAGATCGTCATGTAAATCACAGCCCATCCGCTCAAGCTCGGTTGCCATCGCGCCGTCTATGATCATAACCGGGTATTCATTTAATATTTGTGTAATGGGATTCATAGGCCTTCCTTTCTGACTTTACTGAAAATATATAAAAAGGGTAATGGACGCTATTCTCTTTGTCAATGAACCGGCAGAAAAAAGGTGTTCAGGACGCTGCCCGAACACCTTTTGTTTAGGAAATGTGTTTGCCTTTCGCATTTTTCGCGATGTCTGAATACTCCCAGCAGTCGATCCCGTCATCATCAGGGAGCACATCTCTGTAAAAGACGGGGTCCTTTCCGGCTTTCTTTTGCCGGACATAATCGCTCAAAGCGGCAAACGCTTTTTTCGACAGAAGGAAAATCGCGATTAAGTTCACGACCACCATTAAGCCCATGAACAAGTCAGCCATATCCCACACAAGCTGGACTTTGGAAATACAGCCGAACAGTACCATTCCGAGCACGCAGATGCGGTAAATGAACAGCCATTTTTTGTTCTGGCTTAAAAATCCGATATTGGTTTCTCCGTAATAGTAGTTGCCCATCAGAGCGCTGAAGCCGAACAAAAGCATTAAGACGGCAAGGAAACCTGACGCCCACGCGCCGACATGATCGCTCAAGGCGGCCTGAGAAAGCGCGATGCCGCTCAGTCCCGGCTGGTGATACGCGTCTGAAAATAAAATGATAAGCGCCGTGCTTGTGCAAATGACGAGCGTATCCGTCAGGACGCCGAATGCCTGAATGAGCCCCTGTTTCACCGGGTGGCTCGTCGTAGCTGTCGCCGCCGCGTTTGGAGCGCTTCCCATACCCGCTTCATTTGAGAAAATCCCGCGTCTTACACCTTGCATCAAGGCCGCACCTAAAGCGCCGCCCGCTGCCTGATCAATGCCGAACGCATTTTTTACGATTAGCGACAGAACGCCGGGCAATTGGGTGATGTTCGTCAGAATGACAAAGAAAGCGACACCGATATATAAAACGGCCAAGACGACTACGATGTATTCCGCCATTTTCGCAATCCGTTTGACGCCGCCGAAGATTACGCCGCCGAAAACCAAGATTAAAATAATGCCCAATGTAAGCCGGCTGGTGCCGAATGCGTTTTGAAAGGCGACACTGATCGTATTGGATTGAACGGAATTAAAAACAACCCCGAATGACAGTGTGATTAATACGGCGAACAGCGCGCCCATCCAGCGTTTCTTCAGGCCCTTTTCCATGTAATAGGCCGGGCCCCCGCGGAATCCGTTTTGATCTTTTACTTTATAAATTTGGGCCAGCGTGCTTTCAACAAAGCTTGAAGCCGAACCGATGACTGCGATAATCCACATCCAGAAAATAGCGCCCGGACCGCCGAGTGAGATCGCAATGGCAATTCCGGTAATATTCCCGGTTCCGACACGCGCCGCCATACTGATGCAAAATGCCTGAAACGGGGAAATGCTGTTTTTTGTCCGGGCGGCCGCGCCTTCCTTCAAAACCCGGATCATTTCCTTCAGCATGCGGACTTGCAGACCCTTTGATCTGAACGTAAAAAACAGTCCCAGAGAAAGAAGCAGTACGATTAACAGTTTTGACCATAAAAAATCATTTGCCGAGCCGATTACATTTTCAAGGAATTCCTGCATCCAATCACCTCTTGGTTCGTTTGATTAAAAAATACTGAGCTCCCACTCCTGTGCGATATGTTTCAGCAGCATGCCGCCGGTCAGGCTGTTGCCGTATTCATCAATGGCCGGACCGTAAATGCCGATGCCGCAGCCGTTATGAAAAGGCTGTTCTCTTCTGGCGCTTGGGGGAACCAATGCCATAATGCCGCCAGATACCCCGCTTTTGGCCGGGACGCCGACGAAAGCCGCATATTTGCCTGACGCATTGTACATCCCGCATGTCAGCATCAGGGCTTTGGCCAGTTTCGCGACATCTTTCGGAATGACCTGTTCCCGTCGGATCGGATGGTAGCCGTCATGCGCAAGTATCAATCCGATTAAAGCGATGTCCTCGGTTGTACCCTCCATGGCGCACTGCTTTAAATACACTTCAAGCGTTTCTTCCACATCCGCCTCGAGAAAGTTCGTTTCTTTTAAATAGTAGGCGAGCGCTCTGTTCCGATGCGCGGTCTGCCATTCAGAACGGAAGACCTCCTCGTGAATGTGAGGCCGTTTTCCTATTAATTTTTCAAAAACGGAAAAGAGATATTCTAATTTATCATGCGCCGTTTCACCCGGAAGCAGCGAGGCGACGGTAATGGCGCCGGCATTGATCATCGGGTTGAAGGGCTTCCCGGGTTTATGGATTTCAAGCCGGATGATAGAATTAAACGCATCACCCGTCGGCTCCACGTCCACACGATCCAGCACGTAAGAAATGCCTCTGTTCATGCAGGCGGCAATAAAGCTGATGACTTTTGAGATGCTCTGCAATGTGAACGGGACATTCCATTCACCGGCATGAATCATTGAGCCATCCGGCTCTAATATGCAAATGCCCAGCTGAGAGTCGTTGATTTCTCCGAGGGCGGGTATATAATTTGCGCTTTTTCCATTGACGGAAAACGGTCGGTAATGCTCGACCCAATCTTGTAAAAGTGAAGCCAGTTCCTCTTTTTCAAGGCGCTCTCTTACCGTATCTTTCATAACATTCCTCCTCTATTGCAAGCCTGTCCGAAGCGGAACCCGGTCTTGGAAAACGTTTTCAAAAATAGCGTGTTCCATGTTAATGTATAATGACATCTACAGAATCATACAAAATACGACAAAATCATTCTTAAAATAAGCCGATAGATTTATAAATCAGCCGGAGTGTCCCGCCATTCGGGTCTAAAGAAATTTGCGGACTGTATCGGTCTTGTTCAAAATAGACAGAAGAAGGAAGTGATTATGATCAGGCTCGACTATTTACTGAAAAAAGACGGCTATCTTTTCGCCCTTATGCTGATCACCGTGCCGCTGGCGGGGGAACTGAAATTTTACCCCCTGAATGAGGTATATCGGATCAGCTTTGGCGCCCCGGCTTTTTTCTTTTTTCTGCTGCTGCTTCGGCATGTGCCGGCAGTATTGTCAGGGCTGTTGACAGGTGCAGCCGTTGTGGCATTCCGGATCGGCCTGGCGTGCTGGGGAGGAGAGCATGCCGGCTTTACGGAGGCTTTTTTCAGCCAATATCCCAGTTTCTTTTTTTACTTTACATATGCCTGCTTGTTTTATGTGCTGAAGGTCAGGCTTTTTTGGGATCGGCCGCTGATGATCGGGTTTCTCGGTTTTCTCATTGAAATTGCGTCCGATGCCGTTGAAATGACGGTTCAGTTTTCCGGCGGCCGGCAGATTATGATGCCGGACAAGCTGGCGGATATTGCGGTTATCGCTGTTTCTCACACATTTATTGTGCTGAGTTTTTTCAACGTGATGAAGCTGCACGAATCTCAGGTCAGGGAAAAACAAACGAGAAAGCAGCATGAGCACATGCTGATGATTGTGTCTAACTTATATGAAGAAACGATTCATTTGAAAAAAACGCTGAAAACGACGGAGCATGTGACGAAAGAATCCTATCAGCTGTATCGGGAAATGAGCGGGAACGACCGGGAGCTCGGGAGCCGAATGCTGCGCCTTGCGGGAGAAATTCATGAAGTGAAAAAAGACAATCAGCGAATATTCTCCGGCCTGTCGAAGCTGATTTCCAATGAGAGATTCCGGGATTACATGAATGCCGCCGCTCTGGTCGGCATCGTCATCCGAATCAATGAAAAATACGCCGAATCTTTAGGCAAGGACATTCAATTCCGGAGCGTGATTGAAGGAGAACATCCCGATTATCACGTCTTTACCGTCTTGTCGATCTTAAATAATCTGACCGCCAATGCCGTCGAAGCCATGGGTGACAGGGGTGAGATCCGCCTCGCGCTGCGCAGGGCGGAGTGGGAGATGGCCGAATTTGAGGCGGAAGATGACGGTCCCGGCATTCCGGAAAAAATCGGAGAGGTCGTTTATGATCCCGGATTTACGTCCAAATACGATGAATTCGGCACACCTTCAACGGGCATCGGGCTTACTTACGTGAAGGAAATCGTAACTGAACTTCACGGAGACATTTCCTTTCACAACAAGCCAAAAGGCGTCATATTTACGATTAAGCTGCCGGTGAAGCATTTGATTGCAGAAAGGATGAACTCATAATATGCGTTTTTTTATAGCTGATGATGACCGGGCGATCCGTTCCATTTTAAAACAGATGATCGAGGACGAGGACTTAGGCGAAGTCGTCGGTGAGGCAGAGGACGGAAGCCAGATTGAAGGGCATTATCTCCATTTTAAACAAGTCGATATTTTATTAATTGATCTGCTGATGCCGGGGCGGGACGGGATTGAGACGATCCGGCATCTTCAGGGGTCGTACAACGGAAAAGCGGTGATGATATCGCAGGTGGAGGCAAAGGAAATGGTGGGAGAAGCTTATTCTCTCGGCATCGAATACTTTATCCACAAACCGATCAACAAAATCGAGATCGTCACCGTTTTGCGAAAAGTAAAAGAGCGGATTGAACTGGAAACTTCGATCGGCGACATCCAACATTCGTTAAGCCGTCTTATTCAGCGGAATGAGCCGAAAAAAAGCGGGCCGGGGGGGATGCATGAGAAATCAATCAAAGAAACAGGAAAATTTCTTTTATCGGAATTAGGCATCGTGGGAGAAAGCGGGGCGCATGACCTCATGGCCGTCCTTCACTATTTATTTGAGGATGAACAGGCGGAAAGAAACATCCCGTCTTTAAAGCAGATGTTTACAAACGTCGCCATCCGGAAGCTGGGGCCTGCGGCGGCACAAGCCGAGGTTAACAGGGAAATCAAAGCCTCGGAACAGCGGATCAGAAGGGCCGTCATTCATTCGTTAAACCATTTCGCTTCATTGGGCACAACTGATTTTTCAAACCCCAAATTTGAATATTACGCCTCGAAATTCTTTGATTTCCCCGCTGTCAGCAAGAGAATGAAAGAAATGCAGGCTAAGGAAACCGTGCCGCTTTCTCCGGTTAAAGTGAATATGAAAAAATTCATTCACGTCTTCTTTTTAGAGGCGAAAGATTTACGCGAAGGATCAAAGTTTGTCAGCGGAGGCAGCCGGTAAGCTGGTTTTGGAAAAGATGGCAAACGTGGATAAAGTACAGTTCGTACTGGCCTGATTTTTCCGCGCTGATCCATGGCATGCACCCTCCGCATATTTTTATAAACGAAAATCAGCATGTGACAGAATGGCAGGCCGCTTACCCTGTGGAAACGGCGAAGTTCGCGCTTCAGACGGGGCAAGAGGAGCATATGCAAATGGCGCGGGACATGCTCGGCCTGTCCGATCCGAAAGGTTATTGACTTCCGCCGGATGACAGCGTATGATACATTTTAAAATAAAAGAACGGATGAACAATGCTGAGGAAGAGTAAGTACGCATCAGCGCGCGGGGTTCAGAGAGTCGGTGGCCGCTGTGAACCGATCCCCGTCCGGTGCCGAATGGGCTTCTGAATTGCTGCGCTGAAATGACAGTAGGCGGTGCCGGGATTCTTTCCCCGTTATCAAGAAAGGAGTATTGAAACCGTGTGTTTCTGTACTTTTTGAGAGAATGGCTTTTCAGCCGTTAATAAAGGTGGCACCGCGAAAACCTCGTCCTTTGATGGACGGGGTTTTTTTGTGTTGTTAAGGAGGTGATGGCCATGGAAAGTGACTGGAGACGGACAGACAATCAAAAAAGGAGGGATATTCATGGTGATCGCAACCGACGATCTTGAGCTCACGTGTCCGCATTGTGAAGGAACCGGCCAGGAGAAGGAAGGGACGCCCTGTCCGAAGTGCGGCGCGAAGGGCGTCATATTGACCGCTCAAGGAAACACGCTGCTGCATTTTATCAGAAAGCATATTGATCAGTGAAATCAAACGAATAAGGCCGTTATCCGGCCTTCAGGCTGTTGAGAAAATCTCGACAGCCTTTATTTTTCACTTAAAATATCCATTCCCCTGTCATAAAATAAAAGAAAGACAGAAAAAATGGCTTTCTCATGTTCCGCACAAGAAATTTTTCTCAAAACACAGCCGAATTCATTCTGTTTGACCAACTCGTCGAAGAGGATCACCTTCTTCGAAAAATTGATAAATACATAGACTTCTCTTTCATCGTTGAAAAGGTCAAACCTTACTGCAGCGCTCACTTGATCCGCTGATCTTATTCAAAATGATGTGGAAGATTGCCACATACCCAGCCAAGCAAGGCTAGGCATGTGGGAGTGCTTTTTCTGCACCTGAAATCAAATGAATATGTAAAGAAACAGCACAAAACAAAAAAGCTTGCAGAAAAACATCATTTTCTCTACAAGCTGCTTTTTCATTCTTCAAAATAAGGATTCACATGGATGAGCACTTCTTCAACATCTGAAAAGTGTCTTTTGATTTCATTTCTGATTTCGCGGGCAATATCGTGTCCCTGCTTAATCGTCAAATCATGATCCAAAGATAACCGGACATCAAGCAATTTATAGTGGCCGTGTTCTCTTGCTCGGATTTTATCGAGCCGTTTGACTTGAGGGCAATGCAAAATAACCGCTTTATATTCCTCTATCAGTTCGGGATCAACACTTTTTTCCATGAGAACGTCAACAGACGGCCTGATTAATTCCATTGAAATCTTAAAAATGAGGTACGCCACGATGACACTGGCAATTGCATCGGCGTACAACAGATAGGACCATCCGTATGTGTTCCCGATAATCGCCAATAGGACGCCGATAAAAGCGGCAAGAGAGGCAACGATATCGCCTTTATGATCGTATGCAATCGCTATAATCGCTTTACTGTTCCATTTTTTCCCTTGTTTGATCGAATAACGATATAAGATCTGCTTAGCCACGTAGGATATCAGAGCCGCAAAAAATGCGCTGTATTGCGGGATGCTTGGACCTTCAACAAAGGACGAAATCGCTTCTATTAGAATATACACGGAAACGAGCACTAATATTATTCCTACAATCGCTTCGCTGATGACCTCAGCTTTGCCATGCCCGAAAGGATGGTCTTGATCGGGCGGCTTATTAGAAATGCCGATGACGGCCAGGACAGCAATTGAAGCCACGACATCCGCTGCAGAATGTATACCGTCGGCAAAAACTGCTTCACTATCGCCTATCAGTCCAAAAAAGATCTTTCCTGCCATTAAGATCAGATTGGCTATCAATGCAATCAAAGCAACTTTTTTGCTTATTTGTTCTCTTTCACTTGTCATTTTTTCCTCCTATAAAACTGCACAAAAAAATAGGGGCGCTTTTGATTCGCTCTCCGTATCCTTTCTTGTGTAATCACTTTGCTTATCGTACCAATTCAGTTTCGAGTGGGTCTATAGCAAGGTTGTTTCCTGTTTACTAATAAATAAGGTGACAGAAAAAAAGTTGGAGCAGGGCTAAACAGTACACAGACAAAATGGCGCTGAATTTAAAAATGAACTGTTGACATTTGAGTATTTATCTTTTATTATTATCTCGAATTCAAGATTTTTTAATTCAAGATAATTTATTTAGAGTGCAGGATAAGAACCTGCCGATCGTTTGATTCACGAAAAGATCAGTGAAGAGAACGTTTCGTTTTTTAATCATACGTTATTTGATTTTCTATACTATAATATCTCGAATTCGAGATAAAAGGGGTGCGAGAGAAATGGCTGAATTTGTACAGCTGGTGAATGAAAGAAGATCTGCAAGCAACTTTCTTCCAGAACATCCAATCACAAGAGATGAGCTCAACGAAATGTTTGAATTGGTTGCGTTGGCTCCATCAGCTTTTAATTTGCAGCATACAAAATATGTGACGGTTCTTGACCCGGAGGTAAAAGAAAAGCTGAAGCAGGCCGCAAACGGACAATATAAAGTGTTCAGCTCATCAGCGGTTCTTTTGGTTTTAGGGGATAAGCAGGCATATCAGCAAGCGGCTGACATCTATGAAGGGTTGAAGATGCTGGGGGTATTAAATAAACAAGAGTATGATCACATGGTTCAAAACACCGTTTCGTTTTATGAAAACAGGGGAGAACCGTTTAAGAGAGATGAGGCGATAAGAAATGCTTCACTTTCTGCGATGATGTTTATGCTGAGTGCTAAGGAAAAAGGCTGGGACACCTGTCCGATGATAGGGTTTGATACTGAAGCCGTGAAACAGATTTTGAATATAGATGATCAATTTGAGGTTGTCATGATGATTACAATCGGGAAAGAAAAAATAGAAAACAGAAGGCCGCGCGGCTACCGAAAGCCTGTGAATGAGTTTGTGGAGTATATTTAAATATTTGTAAAGGAGCGCATAAAAATGGCTAAAAAAACGATGGGAATCCATCATATTACAGCAATTGTCGGTCACCCTCAAGAGAATGCAGATTTCTACGCGGGAGTGCTGGGGCTGCGATTGGTCAAGCAAACAGTCAATTTTGATGATCCGGGGACGTATCACCTTTATTTTGGGGATGAAGGCGGGAAGCCGGGAACAATCATCACATTCTTTCCGTGGGCGGATGCCCGTCAAGGCATCATTGGAGACGGACAGGTTGGCGTGACATCTTACGTCGTGCCGAGAGGTGCCATGGCATTTTGGGAAAAGAGACTTGAAAAGTTCAACGTGCCATACACAAAAATCGAGCGTTTTGGAGAACAATATATAGAATTTGATGATCCGCATGGCCTGCATTTAGAAATCGTGGAAAGAGAAGCCGGGGAGGCCAATACGTGGACTTTCGGAGATGTAACCCCGGATGTTGCCATTAAAGGTTTTGGCGGTGCAACCCTGTTATCAGCACAGCCTGAAAAAACAGGTGAACTGCTGGAAAACATCATGGGGCTTGAGCGAGTCGGCAAGGAAGGAGACTTCGTTCGTTATCGTTCTGCCGGTGATATCGGGAATGTGATTGATCTTAAATTAACGCCGATCGGCCGCGGACAAATGGGTGTCGGCACAGTGCATCACATCGCTTGGCGGGCTCAGGATGACGAAGATCAATTAGATTGGCAAAGATTCATTGCTGCGCACGGATATGGTGTGACTCCTGTTCAGGATAGAAACTATTTTAATGCGGTTTACTTCAGAGAACACGGGGAAATCTTATTTGAGATCGCAACTGATCCGCCGGGCTTTGCCCATGATGAGTCACAAGAAACAATGGGCGGAAAATTGATGCTCCCTGAGCAGTATGAACCGCACCGGGCTCATATTGAACAAGGGCTGCTGCCGTTTGAAGTGAGAGAATTAGATTGATTGATAGATGAACGTGAAGCATGAAGAAAAATAATAAGGCATACATTTAACAGATGTTTGTTGAAGCGACTGTTGGTAAACAAGCTGCCTTGCAGCACATTATATAATATGAAAAATAAGGAGAGATAAAAATGGAAGATGCAGGACTATTACTTATTCGAATCATGATTGGTGTGGTGTTTCTGTTTTATGGATCACAAAAATTATTCGGCTGGTTTGGCGGATACGGGATTAAAGGAACCGGACAATGGTTCGAGTCAATTGGAGTTAAACCAGGCAATGCCGCGGCCGCTTTATCAGGTCTCGGGGAACTCGCAAGCGGAATTTTATTTATTTTAGGTGTATTCCTCCCGCTTGGAGCTGCTATCATAACGATCATTATGTTAGGCGCCATTGTAAAAGTACATGGAGCGAAAGGGTTTGCGAATGGTGCCGGCGGTTTTGAATATAACTTGGTGCTGATTGCAGTCTCCATCGGAGTTGCACTCATCGGTTCAGGGGCGTACGCTTTGCATTTTTAATATAAGTATCTAAGAACAGTTACTGAAAAGCGGTAACTGTTCTTTTATTTTTCAGGCACAACGTTAAGGTGCTCTGAATAGCAAAAAAGCGGATATGATCAATATAAATGTGTATAGTGAATGTACGAGTATTGATGAGCTTGGTCATGAAAGACGAGCCGATTTGAAGGAGGATTTTGATGAAAAAGCTGACAGACTTACATTCATTAGATTCTATTGAGAATTTTATTAAGCAGCATCAATTCAGTTTTATCTACATTTCAAGACCCGCCTGTACAGTATGTCACGCTGTTCTGCCGCAGCTCAGAAAGGTATTGGATCAGTTTCCGAATATCAAATTGGGGCATACCAACGCCGACGAGGTAGAAGAGGTTGCCGGCAGATTTTCAGTCTTCACTGTCCCCGTGCTTCTTTTGTTCATTGATGGGACTGAGTTTCTGAGAGAAGCCCGCTTTGTTCATTTTGAACAGCTCGAAGAAAGGCTGAAAAGGGTTTATCAGTTATATCAAGATGTATAAAGTGTTTATACTTTACAAATAAAAAGCCCCCTTTATGGGGCTCAGGCTGTCGAGAAAATCTCGACAGCCTTTATTTTTTCCTTAAAATATCCATTCCCCTGTCATAAAATAAAAGAAAGTCAGAAAAGGACGGTGTCTTTCTCATGTTCCGCACAAGAAACGCTTCTCAAAGCACAGCCGAATTCGTTCTGCTTGACCAACTCGTCAAAGAGGATCACCTTCTTCGAAAAATTGATAAATACATAGACTTCTCTTTCATCGTTGAAAAGGTCAAACCTTACTGCAGCGCTCACTTGATCCGCTGATCTTATTCAAAATGATGTTGAAGATTGCCACATACCCAGCCAAGCAAGGCTAGGCATGTGGGAGTGCTTTTTCTGCATCTGAAATCAAATGAATATGTGAAGAAACAGCACAAAACAAAAAAGCTTGCAGAAAAAACATCATTTTTTCTACAAGCTGAAGGCCGTTATCCGGCCTTTTTTACGTTATTCGGACCGGGGTTCTAAAAAACGGGACCCACCCAAGTCTTTTCTCATCAGATAAATATGGAAAAAATATTCTCCGACAGCGATGATGACGGCGGAAATAAGAGCGGCAAACGCCAGTCTTCCTCCGGAAATGCCCATGGACAGCGGCATTCCCATCAGCCAGACAACAAGAAAAGCGATTCCGAAATCAGCGGACGCCGCCGTGATATTATTCCATCTCGGAAGCACGTACAGGTCGCCCGTAAAGTAGGAAATGGCTCCCAGCACAATGGTCATCAGCAGCACGTCGCCGAATGTAAAGCGAAAACCTAAGCCGAGTATCAGATACAGAATAATGATGGTCATAATGCCTTTAATGGCAAGCGCTTTAATGTGTTCCATGCGAATTCCTCCTTATGGAAATCATGTTAGTATGTTTCCTCATAACGAGAAATATAAACCCTTTTTTCGTGAACATTTGTTTTCTGGCTTTTGGCTGTCATCACTGGGCCGCTGCTGAATATGATGAAGGGAGAAAATACGGGAGGTGTCATGATGGCAGTCGTAAAAGCATCGAGCGCCGATTTGGATCTAATGGCAAGGCTGCTCAGGGCGGAAGCGGAAGGCGAAGGGAAGCAGGGAATGCTTTTGGTCGGCAATGTGGGAATCAATCGGGTGCGGGCGAATTGTTCTGATTTTAAAGGCCTGCGCACCATCAGGCAGATGGTGTTTCAGCCGCACGCGTTTGAAGCGGTGACTCACGGATATTTTTATCAAAGACCGCGCGAATCAGAGCGGAGGCTTGCCCGCCGGACGATTAACGGAGAGCGGTTTTGGCCGGCTAAGTTCAGCCTGTGGTATTTTAAGCCGCCGGGAAACTGCCCGCCGACTTGGTATGATCAGCCGTTTGTCGCCAGATTCAAATCCCACTGCTTCTATCAGCCGACAGGTGAAACGTGCGAAAACGTGTACAATACATTTTAATCCCGGGCGCACCGTTCTTAGAATGAACGGTGTTTTTTTAATTTTTTGTGAAGAAAAATAGGAAAAAAGTGCGCTTGACGGATGACAAGCCAAAAAGAAACGGAGGGGGTTTTCTCCCGGCGGGGCAAGGTTTGTCGAAACAATGTGAAAAATGTCTCCCGCCGTCCATTTTTCAGCCTTACAAACCCTTCACACTTCTTCATAGCGGTTTAACATTTCTTTTTTATAATAAGGGCGATCAATGAGACGAAAGGGGAACTGACATGACACATGACGGCCGTTTAGATGAATGGATCAAGGAATTGGAGAACAAAAGCTTTCAGAACAATACGTTTGACCGCCGCGCATTTATACAGGGCGCCGGGAAAATCGCCGGTCTTTCCCTCGGGTTAGCGATCGCGCAATCCATCGGCGCGTTTGAAGTGAATGCCGCTCCGAAATTTTCAAACTATCCGTTCACCCTCGGCGTAGCCTCCGGCGACCCGCTGTCTGACAGCGTCATTCTCTGGACGCGTCTTGCCCCTGACCCGCTGAATGGGGGCGGCATGCCGAAGCAGGCCGTGCCGGTAAAATGGGAAATCGCCGCTGATGAACATTTCCGTCACATCGTCAAACGCGGAACGGAAATGGCCAAGCCGAATCTCGGACACTCCGTCCATGTCGAGGCGGACGGGCTCAAGCCCAATAAAGTGTACTATTACCGGTTTAAAAGCGGGCATGAGCTCAGTCCCGTCGGCCGGACGAAAACGCTGCCCGCTCCCGGCGCTGACGTATCCGCCATGACGTTTGCGTTTGCCTCATGCCAGCAGTATGAACACGGCTATTATACGGCGTATAAACATATGGCGAAGGAAAAGCTTGATCTCGTGTTCCATCTCGGAGATTACATTTATGAATACGGACCGAACGAATATGTGTCAAAAACGGGAAATGTCAGGACGCACAGCAGCGCTGAAGTGTATACACTGTCAGATTACCGCAACCGTCATGCCCAATACCGCTCTGATGCCAATCTGAAAGCCGCCCACGCCGCATTTCCGTGGGTCGTGACGTGGGACGATCATGAGGTGGAAAACAATTATGCCAATATTATCCCTGAAAAAGGCCAATCCGTTGAAGCGTTTGTGCTCAGGAGGGCCGCAGCTTACCAGGCTTATTATGAACACATGCCGCTCAGGCGCATGTCATTGCCGAACGGTCCTGATATGCGGCTGTACAGGCAATTTTCTTATGGCAATTTGGCATCGTTCAATGTGCTTGATACAAGACAGTACAGAGATGATCAGGCCAACGGCGACGGGAATAAGCCGCCTTCTGATGAGTGGAGAGATCCGAAGCGCACATTGATGGGGACAGAACAGGAGCAATGGCTGTTCGGAAATTTAGCCGCCTCAAAAGCGAAGTGGAATGTGCTGGCGCAGCAAATCTTTTTCGCGCAATGGAATTTCGGAACAACCGCCAATCCGATATACAGCATGGATTCATGGGACGGCTACCCGGCTCAGCGGGAGCGGGTCATCAATTTTATAAAAAGCAAAAACCTGAACAATGTCATCGTGCTGACGGGTGATGTTCACGCAAGCTGGGCGTCAAACCTGCATACCGATTTTAATCAAACGAATTCAAAGATTTTCGGAGCCGAATTCGTCGGGACTTCCATTACATCTGGAGGAAACGGGGCGGATAAACGGGCCGATACGGATCAAATCTTAAAACAAAACCCGCATATTAAGTTTTTCAACGATTACCGCGGCTATGTCCGCTGTACGGTGACCCCTGCCCAATGGAGAGCGGATTACAGAGTGGTGCCGTACGTGACGGAGCCGGGGGCTGAGGTATCCACGCGGGCTTCATTCATTTATCAGAAAGACCAGACGGGGATTCGGAAGGTCTCTCAAGCTGCGGTTGCAGGCGGTTTAAAGCAGTCAAACGAGGTGGAAGAGGATCGTTTCTTCGCCCATAACAATGCGCATGAAAAGCAAATGAGAAAGAAACGGGCCAAAATCTCACAATAAGGAGGCACACTCATGTTTTCAAATATCGGCATTCCCGGGTTGATCCTGATCTTCGTCATCGCTCTCATCATTTTCGGACCTTCAAAGCTTCCGGAGATCGGCCGTGCCGCCGGCCGCACGCTGCTTGAATTTAAAAGCGCCGCAAAAACATTGGTCTCAAATGAAGAGCCGGACAAGCAGGCGGCTGAGAAAGACAAAACGGCAGGCTGAATCCTGACATGGGGGCAGACGAATCCGTTTCTGCCTCTTTCTCTATAAGGAGGATGTACGATTGGATAAAAAAGAAACCCACTTGATCGGGCATTTAGAGGAAGTCCGGCAGCGTCTCATTAAAACCGTTATCGCCTTTCTTCTATTTTTTATCGGCGCCTGCTGGTTTGTGCAGGACATTTATGACTGGCTGATCAAGGATTTGGATGGAAGGCTGGCCGTTTTAGGGCCGAGCGAGATTTTATGGGTGTATATGATGATTGCGGGAATATGCGCCCTTACGGCAGCGATTCCGGTTGCCGCTTTTCAGCTCTGGCGTTTTACGGCGCCGGCTTTGACCCCGTTTGAACGCCGCGCCGCTTTGCTTTACATTCCGGGGCTTTCGGTTTTGTTTATCATCGGAATTTCCTTCGGGTATTTTGTGCTGTTTCCGATTGTGCTCGGATTTTTAACACAATTATCCGCCGGCCATTTTGACATGGTATTTACGGCGGACAAGTATTTTACCTTTATGCTGAATCTTACATTGCCGTTCGGATTTTTGTTTGAAATGCCTCTGGCCGTCATGTTTCTGACACGGCTCGGAATCGTGAATCCAACCCGGCTGGCAAAGGCTCGGAAGCTTTCGTATTTTGTGCTGATCGTCGTCTCGGTGCTGATTACGCCTCCGGATTTTATGTCTGACTTTCTCGTCATGATTCCGCTGCTCGTCCTCTATGAAATCAGTGTGACGCTGTCCCGCATCGTTTACCGGAAGAAATGGGCCGAGGCGGCGTCTGCAGCTTAGTGAAGTTCGCCTCCGCCGGTCTCAATATCGTCCTCATGCGCCGCGGCGGTCACCGCGGCGATTTTGAGCGCTTTTGTCACGAGATCCAGGCTGAGGCTCGGCGCAGACTTCTGCAAGGTTTGCTCCGGAATGTACGGGATATGTATAAACCCGCCGCGGATGTGCGGATGGCGGCAGGCGATTTCATCCATCAGGCCGTAAAAGAGGTGGTTGCATACAAACGTCCCCGCCGTGTAGGATACAGCCGCGGGAATGCCTTCCTTTTTGATTTCCTCAACGATCCGTTTGATCGGAAGGCCGGTCCAATAGGCCGCGGGACCGTCTTGAGAAATGTTTTCCCCGACAGGCTGGTTTCCTTCGTTATCCGGTATGCGCGCCTCATTGAGATTGATCGCGACCCGTTCCGGCGTGATCTGCATTCTGCCGCCTGCCTGTCCGACACAGATGATAATGTCAGGCTGATGCTTTTTGATCGCCTCGCGCAGCACAGCAAGGGACTTATAAAAAACGGTCGGCACTTGTTCAGATACGATAGAGGCGGGGCCCTTAGCGGCACCGTCCAGCCGTTTGACCGCTTCCCATGAAGGATTGACCGTTTCCCCGCCGAAGGGGTCAAAGCCTGTCAGCAATACTTTTTTCTCCATATAAAACCCTCCTTTTCTTTTTACCATACTCTATAATGGACATATATTCCTGCCGAAGGGGGAAACACGTCTTGAATTCGCCTCTGGTGCAATACCGATCTTTATTTCCGGCGCTCCGCACACATACGATGCTCGCCAGCTGCTCTCAAAGCGCTCTTGCCCTGCCGGTTTCAAAAGCGATCAATGACTATCAGGAAAGCCTGCTTCAGCATGGCGGAAACTGGGAAGAAGCCATTAGGCGAACGGAACAGGCAAGGTGTGAATTTGCGAAATTGATCGGCGCCCATCCTGAAGAAATTGCCGTTTTACCTTCAGTAACGGCTGCTGTCTCTGCCGTCGTTTCCGCTTTACCGGATTGCCGAAAGAAACAGGCGGTGTATACGGAATTGGATTTTCCGGCGATCGCCCACATTTTGAAGGCACAGACTGAGATGGAGCTTTCAGTCGTGCCGTCTGAAGATGGAATGATCCCGTTAGAGCGGTATGAGACGTACATATCGGAACAGACGCTTTTCACCTGTGTGCCCCATGTGTCATATACGTCCGGTTTTGTCCAGGATATGAAGCGCATTGCCGAGATATCCGCAAAGAAGGGTCGCTTCTTTTTGTCGATGCTTATCAATCGGCGGGGCACATCCCGATTGATGTAAAAGAATGGGGAGTTGATATGCTGGCCGCGGGTGCGAGAAAGTATATGCTCGGCATACCGGGAACGGCGTTTCTTTATGTCAGAAAGGAACTTGCCGAACGGCTGAAGCCGAAAGTCACCGGGTGGTTCGGGCAGCAGCGGGCGTCGATGCTGGATTCAACCCGTTTTTCTTATGCGGACGGAGCCAAACGCTTTGAGACCGGAACTCCGGCATTTATCAGCATATATGCGGCACAGGCGGCTTTATCTCTATTAAACGATGCCGGCACAGACCGCATTCACCAAGAAGTAAAAAAACTCAGCGCATTTGCGTATGAATACGCTTCTGAAAAAGGACTGAATCTCACAGGGCCGCCGTCTGCCGATGACAGACCCGGCATGATTTCCATACGGGATGAAAAAGCGGCGGAAACGGCTGCGCTGTTGAGGCGGAAAAACATCGTATGCGCCCCCAGCGGACAAATCATCCGGCTGGCGCCTCATTTCTATAACACGGCTGACGATCTGATCTATGCGATTGATGAACTGGCTGAAGCGCGCGGTATATAAAAAAACAGCAGACTCACGGGGAGCCTGCTGTTTTTCTTATGAGTGATTCACTTTGACCCGTTTCATAAAGAAAGCGCTGATCAAGCCGATAACGGCGACAATCATCGCGAAGATAAAGGCGTGCTGGACGCCCGCAATCAGCGCGTGAGAGTATGCGGAAGGATCATTCGGGTTTTTCGCGGTGCTCATATAATTCTTCTGGCCGGCAGCCATGATGCTGACCGCCACCGCAGTGCCGATTGCGCCGGCCATCTGCTGGAGCGTATTCATAATGGCTGTTCCGTCCGGATAAAATTCCGGCGGCAGCTGATTTAAGCCGTTCGTTTGCGCCGGCATCATGATCATGGAAATGCCGATCATCAGGCATGTATGAAGCGCGACAATCAGAAGCGCCGTTGAAGCGCCGTTAATGTTTGAGAAAAACGAAAGCACAGTTGCCGTGATGACAAACCCGGGAATGACAAGCCACTTCGGTCCGTATTTATCAAACAGGCGCCCCGTCACCGGAGACATAAAGCCGTTTAAAATACCGCCCGGCAGCAGGATGAGCCCGGACGTAAACGCCGTCAGCATCAGTCCGCTTTGTAAATACATAGGTAATAGAAGCGTTGTCGATAAGATAACCATCATACAGATAAATACAATCACGACACCGAGAACAAACATCGGATAGCGGAAAGCGCGCAGATTCATCATCGGCTGTTTCATTGTCAGCTGCCTGATGGAAAATAAGATGAGCGCGATCGCACCGACAGTGAGCGAACCGATAACCGTCGGGCTTGACCAGCCGTCTGATCCTTCGCCCGCATTGCTGAATCCGAATACGATGCCGCCAAACCCGATCGTAGACAGAATAATGGAAAGCACGTCAATTTTCGGTTTTGTAATGTCAGACACGTTCTGCATGTAGGCGATGCCGAATAAAAGAGCCAACACAAGAAACGGCAGGGAAATCCAGAAAATCCAATGCCAGTTCAAATGCTCTAACACAAGCCCTGAAAATGTCGGACCGATCGCAGGAGCGAACATGATGACAAGCCCGATCGTCCCCATCGCCGCTCCGCGCTTATGCGGCGGGAAGATGACGAGGATTGTATTAAACATCAGCGGCAGCAGCAGCCCGGTTCCTAAAGCCTGCACGATTCTTGCCGCTAAAAGAAACGGAAAGCTCGGCGCAAGCGCTGCAATCAGCGTACCGATAATGGAAAAAGCAAGTGAAACGATAAACAGCTGTCTTGTCGTAAACCATTGCAAAAGCAGACCTGATACCGGGACAAGAATACCGAGAACGAGCAGATAGCCCGTCGTCAGCCACTGGACGGTCGCAGGAGTGATATGTAACTCCTTCATCAGGTCAGTCAGGGCGATATTCAGCGCCGTTTCACTGAACATGCCGATAAACCCTGCCGTCAGTAAAGAA
The DNA here is from genome assembly GCF_026241425.1 of Bacillus sp. ChL18. Taxonomy (NCBI): domain Bacteria; kingdom Bacillati; phylum Bacillota; class Bacilli; order Caryophanales; family Bacillaceae; genus Bacillus; species Bacillus sp. ChL18. The sequence goes on from NZ_JAPHWE010000003.1 coordinate 59,000, forward strand.
ATCATGATCGGCATGACTTTATATTGTTTGGAAGGCTGAGCGTTTTCCAAAATCATTCTCCTCTCTTTCTATACGTACATGTCTCTCGTATTTTATGTCTTCAGCAGGTTCGGGATTTGTTTAGAAATATGGAGGATCGGCATTTTGTCTTTTTTGGCTAAGGACACAATGATGCCGCCTTCTATCATGGCATTTAAAACAGTGCTGATTTCCGCCGCTCTCTCATCAGAAAAACCGGCTGAACTCAATTTGCCCGCGAACAGATTCTCCCATTCCTGATAAGCGCTTTGACAGGCCTGCTGGAGCTTTTCGCTCTTTAAAGCCGTCTCGGCAGCCAGTAAACCGACAGGAAACCCTTCAAAGTTCTCCGGACATGTGAATTGGCTTGATAAGTCCTGTAAAAACGCTTGAATGCTTTCCGCAGGATCAGGATAGGCATCAAGGCTTTCTTTTATTTTCATACGGATATAATGGCTCATTTCATTGACAGCCTCAATGGCGAGCTGCTCTTTGCCGTCCGGAAAATGATAGTAAAGAGAACCTTTCGGCGCACCGCTTTCTTTAATAATCTGATTCAGCCCCGTGCCGTAATACCCCTGAAGCTGAAACAGCCTGGTTGCCGCGGCGAGGATTTTTTCACGAGAATCTCCATAGCTCATAATGTTCCCACCTTACTGATTTTTGACAAATTTAAAATATAGTGACTGGTCTATTATCTTGATTTCACATGACGGTGTCAAGGTTTTTTAACGGTTATTTTCTTCGGAAGGTTGCCTGACAAGCGCGTTGACCGGTGGGAGGAAAATCTTCATAAATAAAGAAAAGGAGAGAATAGAATGAAAAAACAATTCATGCCCTTCATTACATTTATCACGGCTCTGCTCTTCATTGCGGCCGGCTGCTCCCAATCTCCTCAAGCGAAAGAAACACCGCCCCGGATGGCAGCCGCAGCCTCAGCGAAAAAAGACGGACTTCCGAATGTTAAAATTCTTGCCACCGGCGGCACAATTGCAGGCGCTGCTCCTTCAAAGACGTCCGCTACGGAGTACACGGCGGGGGCAATTGGAGTTGATGCCCTGATTCAGGCCGTTCCGGAGATAAAAGAGATCGCGCATGTGAGCGGAGAACAGGTTGTGAATATCGGCAGCCAGAATATGAATAACGAGACACTGCTGAAACTTGCAAAACGGGTAAACAAGCTGCTCAAGTCTGATGATACAGACGGCATTGTCATTACACATGGAACAGACACACTTGAGGAAACCGCCTACTTTCTCAATCTGACGGTCAAAAGTGACAAGCCCGTTGTTGTCGCCGGGTCAATGAGGCCGTCCACGGCAATCGGAGCGGACGGGCCGTCCAACTTATATAGCGCTGTAAAAACAGCGGCTGCGCCTGATGCGAAAGGCAAGGGGGCGCTTGTCGTATTAAATGACAGAATCGCTTCGGCGCGTTATGTGACAAAAACCAATACAACCGCGGCCGACACTTTTAAATCGGAAGAAATGGGTTATATCGGAACAATTGCTGATGACGTCTATTTTAATAACGTCATCACCCGAAAGCATACGAAGGATACAGATTTCCAGATAGATAAACTTGATAAATTGCCGCAGGTCGATATTATATACGGCTATCAAAATGACGGAAGCTATCTCTTTGAAGCCGCCGTAAAATCAGGAGCGCAAGGCATTATTTTTGCAGGCTCGGGAAACGGCTCAATGTCTGATGAGGCGCAAAAAGGCGCCGTAAAGTCGGTCAAAAGCGGGCTGGCGGTCGTCCGCTCCACAAGGACGGGAAACGGAACGGTAACACCTAATCGAGATTATGAAAAAGACCATTTGACAGCTTCTAACTCTCTCAACCCTCAAAAAGCGCGGATTCTTCTGATGCTTGCGCTGACAAAAACGCATGACCCTAAGCGGATTCAAACCTATTTCAATGAGTACTAGGAGAAGAGAACCGGGTGTTCTCTCCTTTTTTGGTATGCCGTATTAAAGCATAAGCGTGCTTTCGGGATAGGGGCGTCTTTCTCATTTTTCCGCTCTTTTTAAATTGTTTAAAACAGTAAAAAATACACTATTTTTTCCTTTTCTCCTCTAATAGAATGAAAACTGCAAAAATATTACATAGCAGGAGGAAAGTTCATGAAACAAATAAAAAACAAAATTCTAGTCATCCTTACAGTTTGTATGCTGTCCGTCATTTCCGTATTTGCCTTCCAGCCAACCGTATCGAAAGCCTCCTCAGGGCATAACCCTGTTGTCATGGTCCACGGAATCGGCGGGGCATCCTTTAACTTCGCGGGAATCAAAACATACTTGGCATCCCAAGGCTGGTCAAGAAAAGAGATGTACGCCATTGATTTCTTAGACAAAACCGGAAACAACAGACACAATGCGCCGAGACTATCCAATTACGTGAAAAAAGTGCTCAGCGAAACAGGTGCGAAAAAAGTCGATATCGTCGCGCACAGCATGGGCGGAGCCAACACGCTCTATTACATTAAAAATCTTGACGGCGGAGACAAAATCGCAAACGTCGTCACACTCGGCGGAGCGAACGGCCTTGTGACCAACCGGGCGCTTCCGGGGACTGATCCGAACCAAAAGATTTTATATACATCGATTTACAGCTCAGCGGACTTAATCGTCCTGAACCCGCTGTCACGACTGATCGGCGGGAAAAACGTGCAGATTCACGGTGTCGGACACATCGGACTTTTGATGAACAGCCAAGTAAACGGGCTGATTAAAGAAGGTCTGAACGGCGGCGGACAAAATACAAATTAACAGTTTCAAAGCCCCGGAGAATGAGAATATCCCGGGGTCTTTTTTTCTTCCATATTCTTTTTTCGCCGTAAACCAAGCCCTCTGAAGTTATTTTTGTTAAAATAATAAAGTTATATCAGAATTCGGAGGGTTTATTGTGGGAAAAGTGAAAAGAAATGCCCCTTGCCCATGCGGCAGCGGGAAGAAATATAAAAAATGCTGCGGAAGCAAAGAAGCTGCCATTCCGGCAGACATCGCGGCAAAAGAAGCGAAACAGATTCAGGAAAGCCTAATGGAGTACGCCTTTACAGCACATAGAGACGGCATATCATCATTTATTAACCAGCACGCATTCATTACGGAGCTGGACAGACAGACAAAAGACATCGGAGTCTTCAACCTCGGCATCTGGGGAATTTTCTTCCGTCCGCTGGCAGGCGGCAAGACGATTTTTGAAGAATATCTTCAGAAAAAAGCCGGCGGGATCAACCGCCCGAAAACACGGGAAATCGTTGAATCATGGAAAAGCATGACACCTGCCGTTATGGTTCTTGAAGATGTGAAAGAAGGAATGATTCACTTTGAAGATGTGATGACCAAGAAACAATTCAAAGTGGAAATGGACGTCAGCCAGCAGGATCTTCCGCCGGCGGGAAGCCTGATCCTCGGCTATCCGATCCACGAAGCGGAAAAAGCGGAGTTCTTCATGCAGTTTACGATCTTCCCTGTGAAGCGGACCGAAGCTTTGATCAGCAAAGTGAAAAAGGCGGCTGCCCCGGCCCTTGCGGAAGGAAAATCGCCTGAGCGCTTTATGCAGGAAAACTTCGACACTGTGCTGGCCGCTCTTTTAGGAACGGAGGAAGAGCCTGAGCAGGCTGCTGAAGAAAAACAGACAGAGTGGGCGAACGACATGGAGAAGGAAACGGCGGACGCCATTGAAAAAGGCCTGAGCGGGGATGAATACCCGGCTGAGCTGGTTCCGGCCGTAATTGATCTGTGGAAAACGTTCTGTGTCAAAAAAACACCGACGATCAGAAAGCCTGAAGCTTTCGCAGCGGCGGTCGAATATTACGTGAACAGCATTTCTCTGAACGGCGCGTCCGTTTCTCAAGCGAAGCTGGCGAAGAAGTACGGCGTCAGCGCCTCAACGATTTCCAGCCGCTATAAGGAAATCGAGGGTGCTCTCACGGATGAAGCCGAACGCTTCGCCGCAGCTCTGACATCTTAATACACAGCAAAAAAACCTTGAAGGGCAAACGCTTTTCAAGGTTTTTTCTATAGATAGGCTCTCAGGCAGGATAATTCTTACCGGTTATCTAATACTAAACAGAGCGATAAAAGGAAGGGAGCCTGAGCCATGGATGAGACACGTACGCTGGGCAGGACGGATTTACGGGTAAAGCGTATCGGCTTTGGCGCTAATGCGGTCGGAGGACATAATCTGTTTCCGAATCTTAATGATGAAACGGGAAAAGAACTCATCCGCACAGCGTTGGACGGCGGCGTCAATTTTATTGATACGGCGTTTATATACGGTTTGGGACGTTCCGAAGAGTTAATCGGTGAAGTTGTCGCAGAGCGCGGCGTGCGGGACAGCCTCGTGATTGCGTCAAAAAGCGCGCATAAAGAAGTCAATGGACAAATCGAGCTGGACAACAGCCGTGAATTTCTCCGGAGTGAGGCGGAAAACAGCCTGAAGCGGCTGAAAACAGACGTGATTGATTTGTATTACGTCCACTTCCCTGACGGCAAAACACCGCTCTCCGAAGTGGCGGGCACGTTAAAAGAACTGAAGGACGAAGGGAAAATCAGAGCAATCGGCGCCTCCAATCTCAGTTTCCGGCAATTGCAGGAGTTTAACGCGGACGGCTATTTAGAGGTTTTTCAATCGGAATATTCACTGATTCAGCGTGAGGCGGAGCATGATCTGCTGCCTGATTGTGAAAAGAACGGCATTTCCTTTATTCCTTATTTTCCGCTTGCTTCCGGCTTGCTGACGGGAAAGTTTACAAAAGACACAGTCTTTGAGGACAGCCGAAAGAACAGGCCGCCGTTTCAGGGAGAAGCTTTTCGCCAAAACCTGGAGCGAGTGGATAAGCTTCGGGCCGTTGCGGAGGAAAAAGGGGCGCAGACAGCGCATATCGCACTCGCATGGCTTCTGTCGCAGCCGGCGGTGGATGCGATCATTCCCGGAGCCAAACGCCCCGACCAGCTGAAACACAATCTGGACGCGCTTCATGTGCAGTTAACCGAGGATGAGGTTCAATATATCAGTGACATCTTTAAGTGAAAATCAAAAAAGGAAATAGCCTGCGCTATTTCCTTTCTTGTTGTCAGGACGTTTTCAAAAACGCTTCTGTCAATCCTTCCAGATCGGCGTCTGTATCCAGATACCACTGGCCGCGGGCGTTTTTCTTCATCTCGATTTCTCTTGTAACGGAAGAAGAAGCCGGTTTCAGGCGCATAAACTCTTCCGGATAGACAGAAAGCAGGTGGCTGACAATTTCATTTTCATCAGCATCAGGGTGCTTTCCGGCATAGTCTTGCACGCGGTCTTGCAGCTGGCCCGCAAGCGGAGACATATCAAGCGGCGTCACTTTTGCTTCAAGGACGGCTTTTTTGCCTGACATGGATTTGGTATGCACCTTGAGCTCTGTGTTATCCCGCAGCGCTGATGACATGGCGTCAATAATAGCGGAAATGGCTTTTGGATCCGCCTGTTCTTGTGAAATGCCTGCTGAGGTGATAAAGCTGGCTTTCGCCGATTCCTGATATGCGGCGGCCGTCATTTTTTCATTTACCCCGGTCAGGCGGGTGAAATCTTTATTGTGTTTGCCGTACAGCATCACATCAATGTAGGCGGATAATGCGTCCGCCGGGTCAGGTACTGCTTTTGAGGCTGTGCCTTTGACTTTGAGCTTATAAGATAAAGGCTTCGCGTCTTTTGCCTGCGGCTGATATACCAATTCATATGATTTGCCTTCGTCAGCCGTGAAGTACAGATTGCCCGTCACTGTCTTACCCGCATGAAGCGTGCCGCTCTGCATCAAGTCTTCCTTATCGGCTTTGGCTGTTTTCGCGTCATCCTGATAAAGCGAGAAGTCGCTGCTTTTGACGGTAAGCGGGTCTTTGCCCGTATTTTTGACGGTGACCGTTACTTTCAGCGCGGCCGGATGTTCAGTATCGTCTGAAGCGGCCCATGCCGTCTCTTTTATTTTCACTTTCGCCGTGCTGCTTTCCTGGCCGCCGCTCGTTTCGCTGCTGCATGCGGCGGTAAATGCCGTGAGAAGCAGAATGAAAAACACGGCGCTCATTTTTTTGATGGACATCTGGTTTACCCCCTGTTGTTAATGATTAATTCGATAGTCATGAAGATGGACAGGTTAATTATACTAGTTTTGTATAAAAGAGTCTTGGTAATCATCAATCTTTTTGGAAGAAAAGGAAGTGTTATGATGAAAAAAGAAGAGTTGAAACAGCTGGCTCTCCGAATCGGAAACGTACCTGCCCGCTATGAGAGTAATGTGGAAGAATACCAGGAAGATGAGGTTCTGTTTTGGTGGGAAGATAAGAATGACCCGGAAGCCGGCATCATGGTCGAATTAGACCGGGACGGAAAACTGAAATACTTATCCCGTCCGGCTTTCCAGACTGATCTGCCGCCTCTTTCGGAATCGGACATAGAAAAACGGATGCGGGCGTTTTTAGAAACCCATCGTCCTGGGGCATTGGCTGAGTTCGAATTGGAAAACTGCGGCTCCGCCAATGATGGTGATGTGAGATATTCCTATGTTCAGATGGCTGACGGTCTGCCGCTTCCGCTGACCGGGTTTTACGTCGACCTGTCTTTGGCAGGGGAAGTAACCGGTTTTTCTTACCATGGGAAGGCCGATGATCTTGTAAGGCCCGGGACAATTGCGGACAAGCGGGAAGCATTGGCTCACTTTGTCAAACATATAGAAGCAGAGCTGTTGTTCACCGTCCTGCATCAGTCCGTCTATATGCAGGGGGATGACAAGCCCCATCTCGTCTATGAAATCGTGTCTCCGACGCGGCCGATATCGGCCGACCTGAAGGAAGAGAATGAAGAAATAGACGAATATGAAGAACTGGAAGACGACACGCGGCCGTATGTCCCGATTTCACGCCCTGCACCTGAAGCGGAAAAGATGAGCATCAATGACATGATCGGGCTGCACGACGGTTTTTATAAAGAGAGGGAAAGCGATCTTGGAGACGGCCGCATCGGCATTGCCTGGCGTCCTGAAAAAACAAAATCCGTACGGGAAGATAAAAGCTTAGAAAGTCTGTTCAAAGAGCGGAGTGAACATGTATTGAAAACAATGCATGATAAAGAATCGGGCCGGCTCGCCGGAGTGATGTCATTTATACATAGTGAAGGCGAACCGGAGTTTTCCGAGGAAGAATGCCATCACATGGCCATCCGCTTTTTATTCGCCATGTTTCCGGAAGCGGATCAGTATTTCCGGGTTCAATATGATGAACCGGATGATGAAGGAGAAAACGCAGGGCTTACATATAAGGCTTGTTCGGGCGGCGTTGATTTGCGATTTGGAGAGGGGAGAATCTGTGTCAGCAAAATTACGGGTCTTGTCACTGTATATATGCCGCCGGAAATTGATCCGAAAGAGCTCGAGGAAATCGATCCCGTTCCTTCATTGACAATGGGAGAGGCGAAGGACGCGATCCGCCGGGCCATCAAAGCAGAGCTCGCTTGGGATCGTTGTTACGATGACGACAGCTCCGGAAAAGTGTACAGGCTCGTATACAAGCCGGTTTTCCCGCGGTTTATTGAGGCTCATACGGGAGAAGCGATCACGAGTTTAATAGGCTGAAGGTCATGGGCGTTCGTCCCGGGGCTTTCACGGGGAGTGTGACATTTGTATGAAAAAGAGCCGCTCTGAATACGGCTCTTTTCCCTCTTTGCTAAAAATAGACACATAAAAGGCACTTTCTTCCCTTTAAAAGGATAAGGGCGTTTTTATATAATAAAAAACAGTTCTTTTTTATACACTCTTCTGAAAGGATGACCCCATTGCTGAAAGAACATCTGAGAAAAAAAGCGCTGGAAATCGGGAACATACCGCCGCACTATGAGCTTGAAATAGAAGATTATGATGAAAAACAAAAAACGAAAGCCTATTATATTTGGAAAAATCGTAACCAGCCGGATAAAACGGTCACGATTGAGCTGGGCGACGACGGATCTTTGCTTACTTATTCACGCAACGACTGTCCGAGTTCAGACATACAGCTGTCAGAAGCCGAATTAAAGCTGACGGCTCTTCGGTTTGCGGCGAGACACCGCCCGCTTACTTTTATGAATTTCACCTTTCAGGCGAGGGAAGAACGCAATGGGTGCATCCGATTTATCTATACAAAAAAAGTGCTCGGCCGGCCGCTTCCCGATTCAGGTTTTTTCGTTGACGTAACCAGGAGCGGCTTCGTCGTGCAGTTTATCTATTACGGGGATAAGGGTGAAGCGCCCGTTCCGGAAACATTCGTCGATCGGGAAAAAGTCGTCTCGCATTATATGAGTGTGCTGACATTCAGTCTTGTCTATGATGTGGTCAATTTTGAGAAAATACCGCGTCTCGTCTATGAACCGATTCTGCCGGCTTACAGCTATCCGGCCGGTGAAGATGATATCGTGCCGGATCAGCAGCTTTGCGAAGACAGGAATGAGCCGGCAAAACCGCTTCCCGCGTTTGAACATAAACGGGAAATCAGCCTGGATGAATTAATGGGGTTTACCGCGGATATGGTTCAGACGCGCCGGCGCGATCTCGGGGATGAGATCGGAACGACATGGCGGAAAGGGTCGGTTCCGGAACGGAAAGATTTGAGTATCGAAAGCTATTTTGAAAGCAGCAACAAAAATACAATGAAGATGAAAACGGACAAAAAGACAGGGAAAATGACAGCCTTTAAATCTTTTATTGAGCATCAGGGCCCGGCCTTTTATTCTGCGGAAGAGTGTGAGGCCGTCGCGCTTCAATTTTTATACAAGCTTTATCCGAGAGCGGACGAGTTTTTTAAAATGAACCCGCTGAAAACGGACGGAAGGGGCAGGTTCCGCTTCCATTTTTCCATATGGCATCAGGATATTCCGCTGCGGTTCGGCGCTGCGAGAATTCTTGTCAGTCCCGTAACGGGGCTTGTGGAAGCTTACATGGCGCCTGACATTGACCCGGAGCAGCTGGAGAAGATCAATCCGGTGCCGGCCGTTACTCCCGAAGAAGCAAAGGCCGCTTTTTTATCCGATTTCCATCTGCGGCTGGAGTGGCAGCGCGATTTTACGCCGTCCGGCAATGAAGGATATAAGCTTGTGTACAGGCCTGTCTATCCTCCGTACATTGATGCGCAAAAGCGAAAAAAGAAAAGGTTTTATTAGCCAGGGATCATTTGTAAATGAGGATAATCTTTAAAGCCTCTCCAATCGCCTCCCCAATCAAAACCGAGCGTTTTGGCAATCGATACGACCTCAAGCCAATCGGGCGTGCCGTTTCGGTTTCCGTCGTACGTCATATCCCAAATCAGGCTTCCATCCTTTTTTTGCAGGGCGAAGTCGATCGCAAGGCCGTAATTGTGGTAAGATTCCCCGCCTTTTGCGTAGGTGACGATATTTCCTTTTTTTGAACGTCCTTGACGGTACAATTCGTTTTGTTCCTCAATTGATCTGAAACCCTCTGTGATAACGACGGTGATGCCTTTTTTCAGAGCGGCCGTCTGCAATAGCTCCGCATTCTGCCTCACGAGCGGATGAAGAGCGCTTGGAATGGCTCTATCTTGTAATGCCGTCTGCGGCCTCAATTCTTTCTGCACATAGGAAAAACATAGGTCTGCGGAAAAGAAGAGGATCAAAAGCAGCGCAATTCTGACTGGTCGTTTCATGGTGAATTCTCTCTTTCTTTAATTGATTAAAATCTTTGTTTGCTCACTGCCATAAATTTGCTATGATAAAATATAACATAATTAGTAGCCGGAGGAAGGAGGCAAATCTATGAAATCCAAGATTCCATCTGAAGAAGTGGCCGTAAAGATGAATGAATGGTATAAGCTGATCCGCGCGTTTGAAGCCGATAAAGCTGAAGCGCTGAAGCGGGAGATTCAATATGAACTCGAAGATATGGAAGAGAACCAGGATTTATTGTTGTATTTTTCATTGATGGAATTTCGGCACCGCATCATGCTGGATAAATTAAAACCCATGAAAGACGGCGACTGCCAGCCTCCGTTCTCTGAAATGCTCACTGAGATTGAGATGAACCAGCAAAAGCTGACCGGCTTACTGGAATATTATTTTTACTATTTCAGGGGAATGTATGAATTTAAGCAGAAAAACTTCATCTCAGCGATTTCTCATTATAAGCGGGCTGAGGAAAAGCTTGAATATGTGGAAGATGACATAGAGAAAGCCGAGTTTCTGTATAAAATTTCTGAGGTGTACTATCATATCAAGCAGACTTTCTTTTCGATGAATTACGCGGGGCAGGCGCTTGATATTTACAAGAAATATGAATTATACGGAATGAGAAGGGTGCAGTGCAAATTTATCATTGCCGGAAATCTGATGGACGCCCAGCAGCATAAAAAAGCGCTGGAATACCTCGAATGCGCCTTGGAACACGCGGAGCGGCTTGATGATCAATATATGATTGCTGCGGCCTATTATAATATCGGGCACTGTATGTACAGTCTGGGTGACTTTTGCAAGGCGGCGGAGGATTTTGAACGGGCGGCCGCCGGATTTGAAGCACACAGCTTCCGGCAGGTCATCCAGGCTGTTTTTTCACTCACGCATATCTACTTTAAAACGGAAAAATACAGTGAAGCCGCCGCCAGCTGCGCGCGGGGCATGAGAAGCGCGGCGGAATGGGAAGATGAGATCTATCTGACGAAATTCCGTCTGATTAAAGAGCTTTATCAGGGGGAAGGCGGACAGGATTCGCTCAAAGAGTATTTTGACATTCTGGAATCAAAAGAGCTGTTGGCTGACACAGAGGAACTGCTTCAGGACGCGGCTCATTTCTTTCATCAACGGGAGAACTACAAAGCGGCAGCTTATTTTTTCAGCAGGCTTGTCGGCGTGCAAAAAAGGCTGCAAATGAACAACTACGCATAATGAAAAAAAGAACGAGGGAGCTTCGGTTTCATCGTTCTTTTTATGATCTCTTTTGTTTTCAGCTGATTAAAACCGGGTACATGCTCTGTATTAACATCAGGGAGGAAAAGAGACAATGTATCAGGATTTACAGGGAAAAACAGCAATCGTAACAGGTTCTTCGAAAGGAATCGGAAAGGCCATTGCCGAACGCTTCGGCAAGGAGCGGATGAATGTGGTTGTGAATTACCTCGGTGATTCCGCCGGAGCGGAAGAAGCGGCGGACATCATTGAGAAAGCGGGAGGCCGAGCCGTCACCGTAAAAGCCGATGTATCCTCAGAAGAAGGGATTCAGGCGCTGTTTCATGCCGCGCAGGAGCATTTCGGGGGTGTGGACGTGATGGTCAACAATTCCGGCTTTAACGGGACCGAAGCGATGCCCCATGAAATGAGCCTGGAGGATTGGCAAAGGGTCATCGACGTCAATGTGACCGGCACCTTTTTGGGGGCGAAAGCGGCACTGAAACATATGCTCGAGCGCGGCAAAAAAGGAACGGTCTTAAACATATCGAGCGTTCATCAGCAAATACCCCGCCCTGAAAACGTGCAGTACTCGGCATCCAAAGGCGGGATCAAAATGATGACGGAAACGATGGCGCTTAATTACGCAGACAAAGGCATCCGGGTGAATGCCATCGCTCCCGGCACGATCGCCACGGAGTCCAATAAGGATCTGGAAGATGAAACACATAAGCAAGCCCAGCTGAAAAAAATTCCGATGAACGCCTTCGGCAAACCGGAAGAAGTCGCCGCGGCCGCCGCATGGATGGCGTCGGAAGAAGCGAGTTACGTGACCGGAACGACACTTTTCGTCGACGGAGGCATGACGCTTTATCCGTCTCAGCTGGATAGATAAAAGAGGAGGGGAAACCTTCTCTTTTTTGTTTAGAGCAGGGTCATAAAGGAAATGGTTTTCTAAAAAAACAGGGGGAGCGCAAGATGGCGAATGACTGGTGGAAAGACGCCGTTGTCTATCAAATCTATCCGCGAAGCTTTCAAGATACGAACGGCGACGGCATAGGCGACCTGCGGGGGATTATCGCGCGTCTCGATTATATAAAAGAACTTGGCGCTGATGTGATATGGATCTGCCCGATTTACCCGTCGCCAAACGTCGATAACGGCTACGATGTGACGGATCATCAAGCAATTATGGAATCTTACGGAACGATGGAGGACTTTCACGATCTGCTTACAGAATGCCGCAGCCGCGGATTAAAGCTTGTGATGGATTTCGTCTTAAATCATACCTCCACGGAGCATCCCTGGTTCAAAGAGGCGGAAATGAATCCGGACAGCAAATACCGCGATTATTATATTTGGCGGCCGGGCACCGCGGACGGCCCGCCGACCGATTGGGTGTCGGATTACGGACAATCCGTCTGGCAGTACGAAGAACATACGGGCGAATATTACCTGCATATGAACGCCGTCAAACAAGCCGATCTGAATTGGGAAAATCCCGAGGTTCGGCAATTAGTATACGAGATGATGAGATTTTGGCTCGATAAAGGCGTGGACGGATTGCGAATAGACCAGCTTCATCTTCTGTCAAAAAAAGAATATTTGCCGCCATATGAAGATTACATCGCCCGCCGAGCCGATCCGAAGCCTTTCCGGCCAAACGGGGCACGGATACATGATTACTTAAAAGAAATGACGAAAGAGGTATTTTCCAAATATGACGTGATGTCGGTCGGCGAGGCCGGATCAGTGACGCCTGAGGAAGGGCTGGTCTACACGGGAACCGATGAGCATGAACTGAATATGATTTTTCATTTTCAGCATATGGAGCTTGATCAAAAGCCGGGCCAAGAGCATTGGGATGTAAAACCGCTTGAGCTGTCCGATTTGAAGAAAGTGCTCACAGATTGGCAGGAAAAACTGGAACATCGAGGCTGGAATACGCTGTATTGGTGCAATCATGACCAGCCCCGGATCGTATCCCGTTTCGGAGACGAAGGCACATACCGCAAAGCATCCGCCAAAATGCTTGCCGCCCTGCTTTATTTCATGAAAGGCACGCCGTACATTTACCAGGGGGAAGAAATCGGCATGACAAACGCTCCGTTTGACAGAATAGAGGATTATCAAGATATTCAGACCATCAATATGTATCATAAAAGGGTATTTGAAATGGGCCGCAACAGGGAAGAAGTCATGGCGTCCATTATGGCGAAAAGCCGGGACCATGCCCGTACACCGATGCAGTGGGACGGCAGCAAGAATGCCGGATTTACGGAGGGCGAACCGTGGCTGAAGGTCAATCCCAATTACAAAACCGTCAATGCGGCCGAGGCTCAGGATGATCCCGATTCTATATTGAACTTTTACAAAAAACTGATCCGCCTGCGAAAACAGTATGCTGATATCATAAAAGGCAGCTACACGCTGCTGCTTCCTGATGACCCGCAGCTGTTTGTGTATGAAAGACAGGCAAACGGACAAAAACTCATGTCCATCAGCAACGTATCGAAAGAAGAGGCCGCCTTTTATTGGCCGGACGGCTCCGAACCTGAAAGGGCCGAGCTGCTTCTCAGCAACTATGAAAATGACGGCGGCACGGAATCCCGCATCACATTCCGCCCTTATGAAACAAGAGTTTATCTGCTAGCCTGATATGTGATACGACGCCCCCGTCCATACATGGCGGGGGCTTTTTAGGTAAATCGGATATCAATTTAGAAAAAAATATCTTGCAAAACGTAATTACTTCGTTTTATTATGGTATAGGTAACAAATGAACGAGAAAGCACGCTTTGGAAATCGTCATCATTCTGATTTACAGAACAGGGGGAAACGGCTTGTTTAAAAAATGGAGCGGAATCATTGTCATTGCGGCATGCTTTTTAATCGCGGCGGGCTGCGGCAATTCATCATCAAAAGGTTCGTCAGGTTCTTCAAAAAGCGGCAAACTGCACGTCGTGACGACCTTTTATCCTATGTACGAATTCACGAAACAAATTGTCAAAGACAAAGGCGATGTAGACATTCTCATCCCGTCTTCGGTCGAACCCCATGATTGGGAGCCGACGCCGAAGGATATCGCCGGCATTCAAAACGCCGATCTTTTCGTATACAACAGCGAATATATGGAGACATGGGTTCCTTCAGCGGAAAAAAGCATGAGCTTTGATCATGCAAAGTTTGTAAAGGCGTCAAAAGGAATTGACTTACTCGAAGGTTCGGATGAAGAGGAAGAGGAACATGGACACGGCGGTCATGACCACAGCCACAGCATGGACCCTCACGTGTGGCTCAGCCCGGTTCTTGCGCAAAAAGAGGTCAAAACCATTACGGCGCAGATCGTAAAACAGGACCCGAAGAATAAAGCATACTATGAGAAAAATAGTAAAGAATATATTGCAAAACTGCAGGATCTTGATAAACTATACCGTACAACATTAAATAAAGCGGCGAAAAAAGAACTGATCACACAGCACGCGGCATTCAGCTATCTCGCCAAAGAATACGGCTTAAAACAAGTCGCGATTGCAGGCCTTTCTCCTGAAGAAGAGCCGAGTGCGGCCAAACTGGCGGATCTCAAAACGTTTGCCAAACAGCATGATGTGAAGATCATCTACTTTGAAGAAGTTGCATCGCCTAAAGTTGCAGATACACTTGCCGGTGAAATCGGCGCGAAAACGGAAGTGCTCAATACACTGGAAGGTTTAAGCCAAAAAGAACGGGATAAAGGCATCGGTTATATCGACATTATGGAGAAAAACCTTGATGCACTGAAAGATTCGCTATTGGTTAAATAACATAGTGTGCGCCGCGGGGTGCACACTATTTCTATGCGGGAAAGGAAGGTCAGCATGAATCTCGTTACATTAAAAGATATCGTTTTTGGTTATTCGCATACACCCGTGCTTGACGGCGTGTCGCTGGAAATCAAAAGCGGCGAATTCGTCGGCATTACAGGACCGAACGGCGCGTCAAAATCGACGCTGATGAAAGTCATGCTCGGCATGCTCAGACCTTGGGAAGGAACGGCCGAGATCAGTAAAAAAAACGCAGCCGGAAAACGCCTGACAATCGGCTATGTTCCCCAGCAGATTTCTTCATTTAACGCAGGATTCCCAAGCACGGTTCTGGAGCTTGTGCAATCAGGCCGTTATACGAAAGGAAAATGGTTTAAACGATTGAACGAAACGGATCACCACGAGGTGGAAAACGCGCTGAAGATGGTAGAAATGTGGGATTTCCGCCATCGGAAAATCGGCGATTTATCCGGCGGACAGAAGCAGAAAATCTGCATTGCGAGAATGCTTGCGAGCAATCCGGATCTGCTGATGCTTGATGAGCCGACAACCGCGGTTGATTATGAAAGCAGACAGGGTTTCTACGAATTTATGCACCATCAGGTGAAAAATCACAACCGCACCGTCGTCATGGTGACACACGAACAAAACGAAGTACAGCAGTATCTGGATAAAGTCATACGGCTTGAGAGGGGGGAAAAAGGCGGATGGAAATGTTTGACTTGGAATTCATGCGACGAGCTTTTCTAGCGGGAAGCATGATCGGAATTATGGCGCCGATATTAGGCGTATATCTCGTGCTGAGAAGACAGGCGCTGATGGCGGATACGCTGTCTCATATTTCATTGTCGGGCGTGGCCATCGGTTTTTTTCTCAGTACCAATATTACGGCGGCGAGCATCGTTGTCGTCACGATCGGAGCGATCGGCATTGAATACATGCGGCGGGCGTACCGTACATATTCAGAGGTATCTATCGCAATTTTAATGGCGGCCGGGCTGTCGTTTGCGATGTTTCTGATCAGCCTGTCAAAAGGCGGCGCGTCGATGAGCATCGATCAATATTTATTTGGATCGCTTGTCACGGTCAGCCAGCAGCAGGTCTATATTATCGGAGGTATTACCCTGCTGATTCTGCTTTATTTCATTATATTGAACAGACCGCTCTATCTGCTTACCTTTGACGAGGCGACGGCGAAGACATCAGGCATTAACACAAACCTGCTGTCAATGTCATTCAGCATCGTGACGGGGCTGGCGATTTCGGTCATTATTCCGATTATCGGCGTGCTGCTCGTTTCCGCGCTCCTCGTACTGCCCGCGGCTTTTGCAATCCGTATCGCCAAAGGGTTTAAATGGGTGTTTGCGGCAGCCATTATTATTTCTCTTTTCAGTGTGTTCATGGGGCTGACGTCTTCGTACCAGCTCGGAACGCCTCCGGGGCCGTCAATCACTTTACTGTTAATCATTCTGCTTCTGCTCGGGTTTACGCTGCAGGGGATTTGGAATGCGTTTAAAAAAGGAAAAGAACGAAAAAACCGCCGTTAAGCGGTGCAGCAGTCTCATCTGCTGCTCCGTTTGACGGCTTTTTTTTACAGAAATATATCAGCAAGACGCTCATATGACTCTTTTTTTGCTTCGAAATCAAAGACGTTGCACAGCACCATCATCTCTTTTGTCTGATACCGCTCGGAAAGTTCAAGCAGACGGCGTTTCACTGCGGCAGGAGAGCCGATCACCATCCGCTTCCTGTTTTCTTCTATCTGTTTACGATCCTCCGGCGAATACGGATAAGCCTTCGCTTCTTCCACACTCGGCACGCGGCTGTCGGCGCCTTTTCCGACACGAAGAAGCCATAAATCCTGGCTTAAGGCGAGTTCTTCCGCTTTCTCATCCGTAGCCGCGCATATGACGAAAATGGCACAGAGCGAGGCGGGAGCGGAAAAGTGGGCGGAGGCCCGGAAATGGTCCCGATAGATCTGAAAGGCTTTATCCCCGCGTTCCGGATTAATGAAATGGCCGAAGACATAGCCCGCACCTTGAAGAGCGGCGCGTCTGGCGCTGTTTTCCCCGAGGCCGAGCACCCAAAGCTGCGGGGCTGTTTCAATCAAAGGCGCTGTTTTTATTCCGGCATAAGCATGGTCCGAGGGAACCGAATCTGTCAGAAAGGATGATAAATCCTGAAGCTGCCTGTTAAACTCGGTCAAGCTTTTCTTTACCCCGTCTGTGAGGGCGAGCCGGATTTTCGTCGTGCCGCCCGGTGAGCGTCCGACCCCGAGGTCAATCCGGTTCGGGTGCAGCGCCTCAAGCTGACGGAAAGTTTCCGCGACTTTATAGGGGCTGTACTGCGGCAGCAGCACGCCGCCTGATCCGACACGGATGGATGTTGTGGCTGCGGCGGTATGAGCGATCATAATTTCCGGCGAAACGCTTGCGAGCCCTCTTGTGCCGTGATGCTCGGCAAACCAGTACCGCTTATAGCCCCATCCTTCACTGAGGCGGGCGAGCTCCGCTGAACGGCGGAGCGTCTCGTGCGGCCCGTTTCCTTTGGATACGGGCGCCTGATCAAGTATGCTTAAATCAATCACTCGTCTGCCCCTTTCCTGACATGTATTGATACAAGGATAGGAAAAATGTTCAGTCCCCGTCAATTTCTTTGTTTTCTCTATTCTCTCCGGAACGAAGGAGAATATAGGAAGTGATTTTTCGCCGTTTTTCGCCAAAAATTCTTATGTTTTATGAAACTTTGATATAATAAAAGACGTATATCTTAATAAACACCGGGATTCTTGTCCCGGAATTAAGTAAAAATGCGCACTTGCGGCGTGCTTAGCGGCACCCTTACAGAATAGGAGTGAATCATATGGCGATCTCTTTACAAAAAGGACAGCGGATTGATTTAACAAAAGGAAAAGCCGGCCTGTCAAAACTGCTGGTCGGACTCGGCTGGGACCCTGTATCATCCGGGGGCTTTTTCGGAAAGCTGTTCGGCGGAGGCGGTGCCAATATCGACTGTGACGCTTCCGTACTGATGCTTGAAAATGATAAAATGACAGACAGCAAAAACGTCATCTATTTCGGCAATCTGAAAAGCCGGTGCGGCGGTGTCGTACATACGGGTGACAACCTGACGGGTGAAGGTGACGGCGATGATGAACAAATTCTCATCGATTTGGCGAAAGTGCCCGCTCAGATTAATAAACTTGTGTTTGTCGTCAATATTTACGACTGCGTCAGACGAAAACAGGACTTCGGCATGATTCAAAACGCGTTCATCCGCGTCGTTGATCAGGCTAATCGCGAAGAACTGGTGACTTACAATTTAAGAGATAACTATTCAGGCAGAACGAGCCTGATCGCGGCTGAAATCTACCGCGAGGACGGCGAGTGGAAATTCGCCGCAGTAGGAGAAGGCACAAACGATACAAAAATCGGCGATATCGTTAACCGATACGCCTAAACGATAAAAAGGAGAGTGCACACATGGCAATTTCATTGGCAAAAGGACAAAAAGTAGATTTGACTAAAACAAATCCGGGTCTTTCTAAAGTCGTTGTCGGCCTTGGCTGGGATACAAACAAATACGACGGCGGACATGATTTTGATTTAGATTCCAGCGTCTTTCTATTAAATGAAGCAGGAAGATGCGCGTCGCCCGATGATTTCATTTTCTATAATCAGCTTGAAGGCGGAAACGGCTCTGTCGCACATTCAGGCGACAACCTGACAGGCCAGGGCGAGGGCGATGACGAAAGCGTAAGAGTCAACCTGAGCGCGGTGCCTGCGGCTATTGACAAAATTTCATTCGTCATCACGATTCATGAAGCGGAAGCGCGCGGCCAAAACTTCGGACAAGTTTCCAACGCGTTCGTGCGTATTGTCAATGAAGAGACAAATGAAGAGCTGATCCGCTACGATCTGGCTGAAGATTTCTCAATTGAAACAGCCATTATCGCAGGGGAGCTTTACAGACATAACGGCGAATGGAAGTTTTCCGCGATCGGCTCAGGCTACCAAGGCGGACTGGCCCGTATTGCGACAGATTACGGCCTGCAAATCGGCTGAACCATATCAAACACAGAAGGGAGAGGACGGCACATGGCTATTCAATTATCGAAAGGACAGCGTGTTGATCTGACAAAAACGAACCCCGGCCTTACAAAAGCGGTGATCGGCTTAGGCTGGGATACGAACAAGTACTCCGGAGGGCATGACTTTGACCTTGACGCGTCGGCTTTTCTTGTCGATGCCCATGACAACTGTGTAAATGATCTTGATTTTGTTTTCTACAATAACCTGGAACACCCAAGCGGGGGCGTCATCCATACGGGAGACAACCGGACGGGCGAGGGCGAGGGAGACGATGAACAAATTATCGTCGACTTCTCAAAAATACCCGCAAATATTGAAAAGATCGGCATCACCGTCACGATTCATGATGCGGAAGCGCGCGGCCAAAATTTCGGACAAGTGTCTAACGCGTTCGTGCGCGTCGTCGATGAAAACAGCCAGAATGAACTGCTTCGTTTCGATTTAGGGGAGGACTTCTCGATTGAAACGGCGGTTGTCGTTTGTGAGCTTTACCGCCATGGGGCTGAGTGGAAGTTTAACGCCATCGGCAGCGGGTTTTCCGGCGGTCTGGCATCACTTTGCCGGAATTACGGCTTGCAGGTGTAAGCAGGAAATTACCGTTTTACTAAATAGGAGGAAAAAACTTGGATTTTCTACATCATATTATGTCGACCTACGCTTCCTTTTTTGATTGGAAAATGTGGGGTGAGGTGCTGACTGACCCTGTATCATGGGGGCTGATCGGTTCCTTGGTTCTGCTGGAAGGGCTGCTGTCGGCCGACAATGCGTTAGTGCTTGCGGTTATGGTAAGGCATCTGCCTGAAAAACAGCGGAAGAAAGCATTAACATACGGATTGTTCGGGGCATATATTTTCCGTTTTATCTTTATCGGGATCGGAATGCTGCTCATTAAGTTCTGGTGGATCAAAGTGCTTGGCGCGCTGTACCTGGCTTGGCTCGTCATTAAGCATTTCTGGATCGGAGAAGGTGATGACGATACGGAAGGCATGAAGAAAAATTCATGGATGGTCCGTACGTTCGGAATTTTCTGGGCCACTGTCGTTTCAGTTGAGTTAATGGATCTGGCCTTCTCTGTTGACAGCATTTTGGCCGCGTTTGCGGTATCGGAAAAAGTGTGGGTGCTCTTGATCGGCGGTATGCTTGGCATTCTCATGATGCGTACAGTCGCAAAAGTATTCCTTGTTTTAATTGATAAAATCCCTGAGCTTGAAAATACGGCTTTTGTGCTGATCGGGATTATCGCCGTGAAAATGGCGGCGAGCGCCTTTGATTATGAAATGCCGCACGTTGTGTTCTTCGGAATCATCATCGCTGCGTTTGTGGTAACGTTTATTATCCACTATTTCAACAAACAAAAGCAGGTTCAGGAGCAAACGGCTGCATCTAAAGAAGAATAAAACAAAAAAGGAGGGAGAGTTCATTTCCTTCCTTTTTTGTACCGATAATCATGAAGAGAAAGGAGGAAGATGATGAGGCAGGAAGAATTGGTGATCCGAAAGGCCGAGCCGGAAAACGATGACTGGGAAACGTTTCTGATGCGGCCGCTGCCGGAACGTCCCGGTTACGAGCGGGAAAACGGGCTGGCGTTTACCCGGCTTGCCGTCCGGATTTTGGGCACTCCTTATGATGAGACGGAGTATTACAATAAGCTTTTCGAGCTGTCTTCTCATGAAAACATCCATGTGTTAAGCGAAACGCTGGATAAGACCATCGCGCCTGAAACGTTTCAGGCGCTCCAGCACATCCATTCGGTCAATCAAAAAGAGAAAGGGCTTTCGGTTTCCAGATTTGTCGCGTTTCTCGATGGGGGCAGGCTGCTTGCCAAACATGCTGAACCGCTTATGCACCGCCGGCTGAGAACCGCGTTTATGACGCTTTTGGAAACCTTTGCGGACCGGCATGAAAACGGGCTGAATCATCCCGATTTCCGGCGTGTGCTCTTGGATGTGTCAAAGTTTTCGCTGAACCACCTGAATCCATGGCTCGAACAAGCCGATATAGAGCGTGAGATGCCGAAGGTGGTGTGGTATGGAGACGCTACCAAAAGCCAGCTCTATTTTCTCTATTATCTCATGCTGATCGGCTGTGACGTCCTATTGTTTCATCCGGCTGCGGAAGATCCGTTCAGCTTGATTGATCCGGATGAGGAACTCAGCTTTGTGATAAAGCTCCCCGCAACAGGCGGCCTTGAGCCATTCCCGAAAGAAAAGCCGGACAGAACGTCCACGACGGCCTACCGGTCAACGAAAGAAATTGAGCATGTGCTGAACCATGAGGAATCTATGATGTATAAGCCTTGGCAGTTCAGGGATCATACCCCGCAGTCCGTGACTTTAAAAACGACGTATGATGAGTTATTTCTCATTGCGAAGGAGCGGGCGTTTATCCGGCCGCAATTTAAAGCGGACAGGGAGCGGGTGGCCGTTCCGAACCTTTTTGCGAAAGTGATGGGGGTTTCCAAAGATACGAAAGAATATTGGAACAGACTCCATACCGCCGCGGACTATCAGGAGACACACATGATCCGCAGTTTTCCGTTTACGGAAGAGCTGAAAGCCAACTACCAGTATCACTACACTCAGGTTTTGAACGAAGAAGGAGCGATTGACGCGGACAGGCTGAAAAGAAGCAACATCTGGCAGTACAAGCATCTGCCTTCAGGTGTGCAGAGCGCCATCGCCAATGTGATTTCTGACATGTGCAGAAACCCAGGGCTGAAGGCTTTGCCCGGGGAGCAGGCAAGGGATGCCGCAATCTATTTGTTCCGCCAGGCGACGAACCTGCCCGCTTCGCTGCTGCAATTGATTCAGACGTTTGATTACGCCCAAACCGTTCCGAAACTCGTTTTATATCATACGGAACAAAATGGCGAACTCACACGTTCGGACGCCGCCGCTCTTTTGTTTTTAAATAAATTCGGCGTCGATATCATCTTGTATAATCCGCCGGGGCATCAAGATATTGAGCACTATATAGAAGAAAGCCAATTTGATGTCCATTGGCTGGAGGACATGGTGTTTCAGCAGGAATATAAGGAGCCGTCACTCGTAAGAAAGCTGTTTAGAACCATTACGCAAAAGCAGGGAGAGTAAATAAACATGACAGAAAATCAAAATCCGCTTGTTCTTGATAAAAATGAAGAGATTTCTGAACAAAAAGCAGATGACATCAGGGTGCAACTGCGCCAAGACCCTGAGGTGCAGCGCATTTCGCAGCAGATTGATGTGAAAAACCAAATGGAGCTGCTGGAGTACGGAAAAGAACCGGCAGTTGAAATCTCGAAGTTCTCTGACCGCATCTTAAATATGATGAAAACAACAAGTGTCACGGATTCAGGCACAATGCTGACGCAGCTCGGAAAAATCATGGACCGTTTTGACAAAAATGATTTCGATGAACCAAAAGGATTTCTCGCTAAAATGTTCAAACGCGGCAACAGCATGATTGAAAAGATTTTTCAAAAGTACCGCACCCTGGGCGGAGAAATTGAAAAAATCCACGTCGAAATTTCAAAATACAAAGATGAAATGGCAAAGACGAACCATACGCTTGAAGAGATGTATGAAAACAACATTAACTACTACATGGAGCTTGAAAAGTATGTCGTTGCCGGGCAGATGAAGCTTGAGGAAATGCAGGCGCTCATTCCTTCTTATGAAGAAAAAGCGGCAGGCGGAAACCAGCTTGCGCAAATGCAGCTTGATACGCTGCGTGACGGGCTTCAGGCGCTTGAGGAACGTGTCTATGATTTAGATATGGCGCGGATGGTGGCGCTGCAAACGGCGCCGCAGATCCGCCTCCTTCAGCGCGGGAATACGAAGCTCATCGGGAAAATCAATTCCGCTTTCGTCATTACGATTCCGATTTTCAAAAACGGCATCATTCAGGCTGTCACAGTCAAACGGCAAAAGCTTGTGGCTGATTCAATGAGCGAGCTGGACCGCCGCACGAATGAAATGCTGAAGCGCAACGCTGAAAACATCTCAAACCAAAGCGTGGAGATTGCCCGTATGGCAGGCCGTCCGAGCATTGACATTGAGACGATTGAAACGTCTTGGAATACGATCGTCAGCGGTATGCAGGAAACGAAACAGATCGAGGAAGAGAACAAACGCCTCCGTGAAGACGGCGCGAGACGGATTCAACAGCTTCAGGATAATATTAAAAACGCAGTCTTAAAGAATTAACACACACCCCGCTTGCTTACGGCAAGCGGGATTTTTTTGCGAAAAAAGATAATGACAATGTGTAAAGACAGGTGTAAACTTATACGGTAATCATTTTCGATTTGAGGTGCTGCTTATGAACAAACAACCTGCCGTCACTCCGCGAAAACTTCTGGCGATTGCCGGAATGGGCTGGCTGTTTGATGCGATGGATGTCGGAATTTTATCGTTTATTATCGCCGCGCTTCACACTGATTGGAATTTAACACCCGATCAAATGAAATGGATCGGAAGCGTCAATTCCATCGGTATGGCAGCGGGCGCCTTTGTATTCGGAATGCTGGCTGACAGGATCGGCCGGAAAAAAGTGTTTATGATCACGCTGTTATTCTTTTCTGTCGGAAGCGGCATATCCGCTTTCGCAACGGGATTGACGGTTTTTCTCATATTGCGTTTTCTGATCGGAATGGGGCTTGGCGGGGAACTGCCTGTCGCCTCAACGCTCGTGTCAGAAGCGTCCCCTCCCGAAAAGCGGGGACGGATCATCGTGCTGCTTGAGAGCTTTTGGGCCGCGGGCTGGCTTCTTGCGGCGGTGATTTCCTACTTTGTCATACCGTCATTCGGCTGGCAGGCCGCGCTGCTCTTAACGGCGCTGGCCGCGTTTTATGCGCTGTACTTGCGGAAAAGCCTTCCGGAATCACCGGCGCATCAGGCATTGCCACAGAAAAAAAGCATACGCGGGCAGGCGGGAAGTGTCTGGACGAAACCGTATATTCGTCCGACGGTGCTGCTGTCTGTCGTTTGGTTCTGCGTCGTCTTTTCATATTACGGCATGTTTTTATGGCTGCCGAGCGTGATGCTGATGAAAGGCTACAGCATGATTGAGAGCTTCGAATACGTCCTTCTGATGACACTTGCCCAGCTTCCCGGATATTTCTCTGCGGCGTGGCTGATCGAAAAAGCGGGGCGGAAGACCATCTTAGTCATCTATTTGCTCGGAACGGCGGGGAGCGCTTATTTCTTCGGTGCCGCGGATTCATTGGCCATGCTGCTCACAGCCGGCATGCTTCTGTCCTTCTTCAATCTCGGCGCATGGGGCGTGCTTTACGCCTATACACCGGAGCAGTATCCTGCGAAGATCCGTGCGACCGGTTCCGGCACAACGGCGGCCGTCGGCAGAATCGGCGGCATTTTCGGTCCGCTTCTCGTCGGATCGCTTGCAGCCCGGAACGTTTCGTTTACAGTGATTTTCGCCGTCTTTTGTGCGGCCATCCTGATTGCCGTCATCACCATTCTTATTCTCGGAAAAGAAACGAAACAGACAGAGCTTGCGCAATGAGCACCCTTTTGGGGTGCTTTTTTAGTGAGCTGTCTGTTGACAGACCTATATTTTTCCTTAATATTCCTTATTTTCAGGAGGCGAAAACTTCTTTTTCCGGGACAATGTCGCAAAAAAATTCTTGTATTTGTAAAAAAAGGATAGGAAATCAGTTTGCAGCACATTCGATGGAAACGTTCTCAAGCCTGATAAAAGCCCGATTTCCTTTATAATTTATCCTCAATAAGGAGGATTAGAGAGTATTTAGAAGCATACCAGAGGAAAATAAGACACAGGGATGTTTTTAAAGTGATGATACAAAATAAAAAGGGATTATGATGTTTGTTTGACTTATTACAAACGTGTTACGGTATTAAAGATTGCTTATTATGGAGGGAAAATATGAATTTGGATGAGAAACCAATTAAGATAAAAGTCGAAAATGTATCTAAGGTTTTCGGAAAACAGACAAAAAAAGCCATTCAGATGCTGTCCAGCGGAAAAAACAAAAAAGAGATCCTGAAAGCGACCGGATCAACCGTTGGTGTCAATCAAGCAAACTTTGATGTATATGATGGGGAGATATTTGTCATCATGGGTCTATCGGGGAGCGGTAAATCAACTTTAGTTCGGCTGTTAAACCGGCTTATTGAACCGACTGCCGGGAATATTTATATTGATGGTGACATGATAACAAATATGTCAAAAGACCAGCTCCGGGAAGTGCGCCGGAAAAAAATCAGCATGGTCTTTCAAAAATTTGCACTGTTTCCGCACAGAACGATTCTTGAAAATACGGAATACGGTTTAGAGCTCCAAGGCGTCGACAAAAAAGAGCGTGAGCAAAAAGCGCTTGATTCGCTTAAACTTGTCGGTCTTGAAGGCTTTGAACACCAATTCCCAGATCAGCTCAGCGGAGGAATGCAGCAGCGTGTCGGACTTGCGCGCGCATTGACGAATGATCCTGACATTCTTCTGATGGATGAAGCTTTCAGTGCGCTTGATCCGCTGATCCGCAAAGATATGCAGGATGAACTTTTAGACCTTCATGACTCTGTCGGCAAGACGATCATCTTCATCACGCATGATCTTGATGAAGCATTGCGCATCGGCGACAGAATCGTGCTGATGAAAGACGGTAACATCGTTCAGATCGGGACGCCTGAAGAAATTCTGATGAGCCCGTCCAATGAATACGTTGAGAAATTCGTTGAGGACGTTGATTTATCCAAAGTTCTGACAGCGGGCCACATCATGAAGCGCGCTGAAACCGTGAGGATTGACAAAGGGCCTCGTGTAGCGTTGCAGCTCATGAAGAATCTCGGTATTTCTTCTATTTACGCCGTTGATAAACAGAAACAGCTTCTCGGCGTCATTCACGCGGCGGATGCGAAAAAAGCGGTGGAATCCGACTTATCGCTTCAGGATATTTTAAATACTGAATTTACGACTGTAAACGAAAGCACGTACTTGACGGAAATTTTCGATGTCGTGTCTGATGCGAATATTCCGATCGCCGTCACGGACGATAAGGACCGCATGAAAGGCATTGTCGTAAAAGGCGCATTAATCGGCGCGCTTTCAGGAAATAACGATTATATAAATGTTGAAGATTCTGCTGAACAAGCTCAGGATTCTTCTGTTCAGGGGGTGAAGTAAATGGACAGATTGCCTAGAATTCCGTTAGCAGATATCGTTGACCGGTTTGTTGACTGGCTTACCATGACGTTCGGAGGTTTCTTTGACGGAATCTCAAACGGTTTGGCCGCTTTCGTAAACGCGATTGTGAGCGGTTTGGGTTTCATCCCGTCTATTTTATTGACTGTTATTTTTGCAGCTCTCGCTTGGTGGATCAGTACGAGAGGAATTGCACTCTTTACGTTAATCGGATTCCTTGTTATTGATTATTTAGGTTATTGGTCGCCGATGCTGCAAACGTTGGCGCTTGTCGTCACATCTGTTTTGATTTCCATTATTATCGGGGTTCCGATCGGCATTTGGGCGTCTCAGAAAGAAACGGTCCGCCGCATTGTTACACCGATTCTGGATTTAATGCAGACCATGCCGGCTTTCGTATATCTGCTGCCTGCAATTTTCTTCTTTAATATCGGGGTTGTGCCAGGCGTCGTGGCATCTGTTATTTTCGCGATGCCTCCGACGATCCGCATGACGGTTCTCGGTATTAAACAGGTTCCGGCTGATCTGATTGAAGCGACGGAAGCATTCGGTTCAACGACGTCTCAGCGTCTGTTCAAGGTTCAGCTTCCGCTTGCCACAAAAACAATTCTTGCCGGTATTAACCAAAGCATCATGCTTGCTTTATCAATGGTCGTTATCGCGGCCATGGTCGGTGCACCGGGCCTCGGTTCTGAAGTATACAGCGCCGTGACACAGTTGAAAACCGGTGTCGGAGTGGAAGCGGGTATCGCGATCGTTATCGTAGCGATTACACTCGACCGTATCACGCAAAACATTAAAGTGAAGAAGAAGAGCAGGGGGAATGCCTGATGCTTAAGAAAATCATCGGTGTCGGCGTTACCGCTGCGCTGGCTCTTTCTTTGGCTGCCTGCGGTTCACAGACTGATGGTAAGGCAACGGCTGCGGACCAGGTGAACAAAACCATTATCGGTATTGATCCGGGATCGGGGATCATGGCCCTGACGGATGAGGCCGTGAAGGATTACGGATTGAAAGACTGGAATGTCGTCACGGCGTCAAGTGCTGCCATGACGGCGACATTGAAGAAATCATATGACCGGAAAAAGCCGATCATCGTAACGGGCTGGACGCCGCACTGGATGTTCTCCAGATACAAGCTGAAGTTCCTTGATGATCCGAAAAAAACGTATGGAACTGCCGAGCAGATTCATACGATTACAAGAACCGGCTTCAGTAAGGAACAGCCTAACGCGGCCAAAGTTCTCAGCCAGTTCAAATGGACGCAGGACGATATGGGAGAAGTCATGATTGCCGTTGAGGAAGGCGAAAAGCCGGCCAAAGCCGCAGCTGAATATGTGAAAAAACACAAAGACCAAGTGGCTCAATGGACAAAAGGCGCCCATAAAGTCAAAGGGGATAAAATCAACCTGGCTTATGTGGCATGGGACAGTGAAATCGCAAGTACGAATGTAATCGGAAAAGTATTTCAAGACCTCGGCTATGACGTGAAGCTGACGCAAGTGGAGGCAGGACCGATGTGGACTGCGATTGCGACAGGCAGCGCGGATGCGTCATTGTCTGCTTGGCTTCCGAATACCCATAAGGCATATGCGTCTAAATATAAAGGCAAATATGAAGATGTAGGAACGAGTCTGACAGGCGTCAAGATGGGTCTGGTCGTTCCTCAGTACATGAAAAATGTCAATTCAATTGAAGATCTGAAGAAGTAATAAGGAAAAGCAGCCCTGTAAACGGGCTGCTTTTTTATGTTTCAAACGATTTAAGGACGGCGGCCGTTAATATCTCAACCCCAGTAAAGATGGCGCTTCGGTCAAATGTCATTTGGGGATGGTGAAGTCCCGGCTCCAGACCGCATCCTAGGCCGAGCATCGTCGTTTTTAAGTTCGGCACCTTTACCCCGTAAAAATGAAAATCCTCTCCACCGGTTGTCACAAGAGGTTCATCCAGATGTTCTTCTCCGAGAATGCTGCTGATCGCAGATGCCATGATGGCTTCCGCCTCCTTGTTTCGCTCGGCTGCCGGGAGGCTGTGTTCTTTTTGCAGTTCGATCTTTGCGCCGAATGCGGCAGCCGCCGCCTCACAGGCTCTTTCGGTTTCGGCGGTTAATTTCTCCATGGCGGCATTGGTTTGTGCGCGGAGATCAAGGCTGAACGATGCTTTTCCCGGAATAATATTGGAACTCTCGCCGCCAGCCTGAAGCTTTGTCATCTTCACGGAATGCGGGATGCCGGGATCAAGATGAATGAAGCTGAGTTTTTGGACGAGAAGAGCGGCGATTTCGATACTGTTAAGGCCGAGATGCGGTCTCGCGCCGTGGGCTTCTTCTCCGATAATCAGGCCTTCTATATGCTGGCTTGAGCCATGCAGAATGGACGGTGCGCATCGGCCGTTTGCCGTTTCCTGTACGGGGCGCACGTGCACGCCGTATAAGAAGTCAACATCATCCAGTACGCCTTTTTCAATCATTTTCAGCGCTCCGCCGCCCTTTTCTTCAGCCGGCTGAAAAATAAAGCGGATGGTGCCCTTCGGAAGTTTCGGCTGCCTCTTTAAAAGCATCATCGTGCCGAGCGCCATCGTCATATGTGAATCATGTCCGCATGAATGGTTCGCCTGAAAGACACCGTCCACTTCCTGCCACAGTGCGTCAATATCCGCCCGGACAGCCACAACGGGCGAGCCTTCTCCGGTTTCGCCGACAACCCCGGTACAATCATCAAACGTGCGGGTCCGGCAGCCGGCCTCTTTCAGTTTTTCAGTCAGATATTCAGTTGTTTGATATTCTTTCCAGCTTACTTCGGGATTGGCGTGCAGGTGGTCAAAAATATCCATAATGACTTGCTTTTCATGCGCTGTGAGTCTGTTCATGCCGTAAGTCCTCCTTCAAAAGCTGTCTGTTTTTTATTTTTGATATTGAAAACAGGCAATCGGTCTGTATATAATATAGCACATATCTGTATTTTCTGAATAGTTTATAAATTTAAAGCGGGATGGTGATGGTATGGCTGTGCCGAAGGCCGAACCTGTATTGAAAAAGAAGAAATTGTTTGTGATGCCTGATGCTTATGTGCTGCTGTTCATTGTCGCTTTACTATGCGCGATAGCGTCGTACATCGTTCCCGCGGGGGAATTTGACAGGGTGACGAAGGGCAGTGTGACGTCCGCCGTCCCGGGAAGCTATCATTCTTTAGACCAGTCTCCTGTCAGCCCGATCGCTTTTTTTACCGCGATTCAGGAAGGGATGACAAGTTCCGCGCCGATCATTTTTTTAATCCTGTTTACGGGCGGCACTATTGCGATTTTGGAGAAAACGGGCGCCATCAATGGATTGATCAGTAATGTCATCAGTACGTTCCGCACAAAACAGCTGCTGTTTATTGCGATTGTCGGATCTCTATTTTCGATCCTCGGCACAACCGGCATCGTCGTTAATTCCGTGATCGGTTTTATTCCGATCGGCCTGATCGTCGCCCGCTCGCTGAAATGGGACGCCGTGGCCGGAGCGGCCGTCATTTATATCGGCTGCTATGCCGGGTTTAACGCGACGATTTTATCGCCTTCACCGCTCGGGTTATCACAAAGCATCGCGGAGCTGCCGCTGTTTTCCGGTATCGGCCTGCGGATTGCCGTCTACATTTGTTTTCTGTTATCATCTATTTTATATATTTATCGGTATACGAGAAAACTCAGAAAAGCAAAGGACGCCAGTCTGCTGGGGAACGATTGGTTTCCGGCGGCAGGTTCACTCCCGCAGGTTTCTGAGCCGGAGGACAAGCATGTCCCGTTTACCGTCCGCCATAAATTGATTCTGGCTGTCGCGGCTTTGTCGCTTGCAGGCTTTTTATACGGCGCGCTTACTCTTGATTGGTCTGATTCAGAGATGGCCGCCGTGTTCATTTTTATCTCAATCGTGTCCGGCCTGATTGCGGGAATGGCGGCAAATGATATTGCAAAAACGTTTATTACAGGCTGTCAGGGGCTCGTTTACGGCGCGCTGATCGTCGGAATGGCGAGAAGCATTTCCGTTATCCTGGAACATGGAAAGCTGCTTGATACGGTAGTCAATGGACTTGCGTCACTGCTGCACGGTTTCAGCCCGATGGCAGGCGCCATCGGAATGTATATTTCCAGCGCCCTGCTTCATTTTCTGATTTCATCAGGCTCAGGAGAGGCGGTCGTATTTATTCCGATCTTGGCGCCGCTTGCCGATCTGATGGGTATCACGAGACAGGTCGCGGTTGAAGCGGTCATGCTTGGGGAAGGCGTCGTAAACTGTGTCAATCCGACTTCCGGCGTGCTGATGGCCGTACTGGCTGCCAGCGGCATTCCGTACGTAAAGTGGCTTCGCTTCATGATTCCGCTGGCGCTGATTTGGTTTGTCATCGGCCTTGTGTTTATCTGCATAGGCGTCCTGATCAATTGGGGTCCTTATTAACATTTTTGTCAATGATATTTCGGTTTATCATTATGAATCGGCAAGATATAATGGGAGTTGTAAGCCATTCTTAATAGTACGGGAGGAAGTCATGAATCAGCGTCGGAACAGACTTTCAAACGTGAATGGAAAGAGTGAGAGTGTGAAAGAGAAAGAACGAATGATTTGGTCAGAAGTCGGAATGCTTGTGGGCACACTGTCTTTGCTTGACATCATCGTACGCGGACTTGTTCTGAACTGTCCGTTTAGGGAATGGGCCGGTAGCTTGGCGGTTTTCTTCATTATAATTGTTTATTATTGTATCAGGGCGGGAGCGTCGGGAATGCTCATGCCGAGAATAGACACCAAAGAAGAATTGCAAAAGCGGGTGAAGCAGCAGCGGATAGATTCAATTGCGGTCACTTTTGCGGTAGCGGCGATTACGATGTACGACAGGGGGTTTCCCCATACATTCTTTGCTTGGCTGAAAATGATCTTTCTTTTTATCGTCTGCGGAGGCGTTCTGTTTTTGCTTCGGTATGTCATTGTGAAGCTGTCTTACAGAAGAGCGATAAAAGAAATAAAAAAGAAATCATCTTGACAGGTGGTTTCTTTTTTTGTTTGAAAGCGGGAAGTCTTTTTAATTGATAGGAATATAGATTTGAATTCACTCTGTCACGTTGCTTTGATAGAGAGAGTGTGATAAGTTGAAATGTAAGCGTTAACATAATTCTCCAGTCTTCACAACAGTTGAAAGGAGCTGAAGAAAGAGTAAGAGGAATTTTTGACTCCGCAGTCAGTCTTCAAAAATGAAATAAGGAGTGTCAAAAATGTTTGAAAAACGATTCAAAACCTCTTTACTGCCGTTATTCGCCGGATTTTTATTGCTGTTTCATTTGGTTTTGTCAGGCCCGGCGGCTGCAAACGCTGAAACTGCAAACAAATCGAATGAGATGGCCGCGTCATCGGTCAAAAACGGGACCATCCTTCATGCTTGGAATTGGTCGTTCAATACGTTAACACAAAATATGAAAGAGATTCGTGATGCGGGCTATGCAGCCATTCAGACGTCTCCGATTAACCAAGTAAAGGAAGGGAACCAAGGAGATAAAAGCATGAGGAACTGGTACTGGCTGTATCAGCCGACATCGTACCAAATCGGCAACCGTTACTTAGGCACTGAACAAGAATTTAAGGACATGTGTGCAGCCGCGGAAAAATATGGCGTAAAAGTCATTGTTGATGCGGTTATCAATCATACCACCAGCGATTATGCCGCGATTTCTGACGAGATTAAGCGTATTCCAAACTGGACCCACGGAAACACACAAATTAAAAATTGGTCGGATCGATGGGACGTCACTCAAAATTCCTTGCTTGGACTGTATGATTGGAATACACAGAACACTGAGGTGCAAACCTATCTGAAACGTTTCTTGGAAAGAGCATTGAATGACGGAGCGGACGGGTTCCGCTATGATGCCGCCAAGCATATAGAGCTTCCGGATGATGGGAATTACGGCAGCCAATTTTGGCCGAATATCACAAATACATCAGCGGAGTTCCAATACGGAGAAATCCTGCAAGACAGCGCGTCCAGAGATACTGCTTATGCGAATTATATGAATGTGACGGCTTCTAACTACGGGCATTCCATCAGATCCGCTTTAAAGAACCGTAATCTGAGTGTGTCGAATATCTCCCATTATGCATCTGACGTGTCTGCGGACAAGTTAGTCACATGGGTGGAATCAC
Source organism: Bacillus sp. ChL18 (assembly GCF_026241425.1). Classification (NCBI taxonomy): domain Bacteria; kingdom Bacillati; phylum Bacillota; class Bacilli; order Caryophanales; family Bacillaceae; genus Bacillus; species Bacillus sp. ChL18. The sequence continues at coordinate 91,141 of NZ_JAPHWE010000003.1, forward strand.
ATGATACGTATGCCAATGATGATGAAGAATCCACATGGATGAGTGATGACGATATTCGTTTAGGCTGGGCAGTGATTGGTTCCCGCTCAGGAAGCACGCCTCTTTTCTTTTCCAGACCTGAGGGCGGAGGAAATGGTGTAAGATTTCCCGGAAAAAGTCAAATAGGAGATCGCGGGAGCGCCTTATTTAAAGATCAGGCGATCACTGCGGTCAATCAATTTCACAATGAAATGGCCGGGCAGCCCGAGGAACTCTCGAATCCGAATGGGAACAATCAAATATTTATGAATCAGCGCGGCTCAAAAGGCGTTGTGCTGGCAAATGCAGGATCGTCTTCTGTCACCATCAATACTTCAACGAAATTACCTGACGGCAGGTATGATAATAAGGCCGGCGCCGGTTCATTTCAAGTAGCGAACGGCAAACTGACAGGTACGATCAATGCCAGATCCGCGGCTGTTCTTTATCCTGACGACATTGGAAATGCGCCTCATGTCTTCCTTGAGAATTACCAAACGGGGGCAGTCCATTCTTTCAATGATCAGCTGACGGTCACCCTGCGTGCAAATGCGAAAACAACAAAAGCCGTTTACCAAATCAATAATGGGCAGCAGACAGCATTTAAGGATGGGAACCGATTAACGATCGGGAAAGGAGATCCAATCGGCACGACATACAACATCAAGTTAACCGGAACGAACGGCGAGGGTGCAGCGAGAACCCAAGAATACACGTTTGTCAAAAAAGACCCGTCCCAAACCAACATCATTGGCTATCAAAATCCGGATCATTGGGGCCAGGTAAATGCTTATATCTATAAACATGATGGAGGCAGGGCCATAGAATTAACCGGATCGTGGCCAGGGAAAGCCATGACTAAGAATGCAGATGGAATGTACACGCTGACGCTGCCTGAGAATGCGGATACGGCCAACGCCAAAGTGATTTTTAACAATGGCAGCGCCCAAGTGCCCGGACAGAACCAGCCCGGCTTTGATTATGTGCAGAATGGTTTGTATAACAATTCTGGTTTAAATGGTTATCTTCCGCATTAATGGATAGAGCCATCATCACATCAGCGTGCCGGCAAACCCCCGCTTCTGGGAAAGGGACAGCGTGTCTTCAATCACGCTGAAAAGATGACAACATCCTAAAACGGGTCCGTTTTAGGATGTTGTCAACAATCTGGAAACCATCATCGATATTTTTTGTCCAAAAATCAAACTTTTCTCTTGCAAAAGTTTGTGAAGTATTGCACAATATAAATGTGAAATACTTCACAAGTTAAAAACAGACACCACGAAACACTGGAGGATGAGCATACATGATGAACGAACGAGTGAACAAAGTAGCATTAATCGGAGCAGGTTTTGTTGGAAGCAGTTATGCATTTGCGTTAATTAACCAAGGGATCACAGATGAGCTTGTGATCATTGATGTAAATAGAGAAAAAGCCATGGGAGATGTCATGGATTTAAACCACGGAAAGGCATTTGCGCCTCATCCGGTCAAAACGTCTTACGGCACATATGAGGATTGCAAGGATGCCGATATCGTGTGCATCTGTGCAGGGGCCAATCAAAAACCGGGCGAAACGAGACTTGAGCTGGTCGAAAAAAATCTCGCCATTTTTAAAAGTATTGTCGGTGAAGTAATGGCAAGCGGATTTGACGGCATCTTCCTCGTTGCCACAAACCCGGTCGACATTCTCACTTATGCGACTTGGACATTCAGCGGCCTGCCGAAAGAACGCGTCATCGGCAGCGGCACGACACTGGATTCTGCGCGATTCCGTTATATGCTGAGCGAATACTTCGGAGCCGCTCCGCAAAACGTACACGCCCACATTATCGGCGAGCACGGCGATACCGAGCTTCCTGTATGGAGTCACGCCAATATCGGCGGAGTGCCGGTGCAGCAATTGCTGGAGAAAAATGCAGCTTACAAACAGGACGAGCTGGATCAGATCGTTGATGATGTGAAAAACGCGGCCTACCATATTATCGAGAAAAAAGGCGCGACATATTACGGAGTGGCGATGAGCCTCGCCCGCATCACAAAAGCGATTTTGCGTAATGAAAACAGCATTTTAACCGTCAGCACATATCTGGACGGCCAATACGGTGTAAACGACGTCTTTATCGGCGTCCCGGCCGTCGTCAATCGGAACGGTATCGCAGGTGTGACGGAACTTGAGCTGAATGAAACAGAACAGGCTCAATTCAGCCGCAGCGCAAACGTGCTGAAAGATATTCTCGCTCCGCATTTCGCTGGGTAAATAAAAAAGCAGTACATGACAAACGCCATGTACTGCTTTTTTTAATTCGCTTTTTTCGGCATTTCCTGAGAGGTTTTTACTCTCGCTTTTCCCATAAACAAAATGGTAACGGCCGCAATGACGATCGGCGCCAGCGCAAGCGTAAATACATAAGTGATGCTTTGCGACATGGCGTCAATAATGCGATCCAGAATGTGCGGCGGAATATGGGCGCGCGTGCCGGCCTGGAAAATGTCCTGCGGATTTCCGATGTTCTGCATCGCGCCGCCCGCTCCTTTCATGCCGCTGAATGAATCTGTGAGCTTATTGGTAAACACATTTGTCTGGATGGTTCCGAAAATCGTCACACCGAGCGTCATACCGAATGATCTCAAAAACGAATTTGTTGAGTTGGCGCTTCCGCGGTAACGCGGCTCCAGATCGTTCATGGACGCGGCCGGCAGCAGTGAGAAGTTGAAGCCGACGCCGAATCCTGAGATCAGCATGAATACCGTCAGCATCGTACGCGCCGTATCCGGTGTCATATTGGAAAGCAGCAGCATTCCGATAAAGAAAGCGACCACGGAAATCAGCATTAAATTGCGGAACCGCACTTTCGTCTGGAAAATTCCGCCGATCATACTTCCGATAACAGAACCGATCATCATCGGCGTCAAAATAAAGCCCGCGCTTGTCGCGGTGCTTCCGTACACAGCCTGAACGAAGATCGGGATAAACACCGCTAAAATGACGAACGTGGCTCCGTAAAGGAACGCCAGAATCTGTGCCGTGGCAAATAAACGGTTTTTAAACATCCAAAATGAGATAATCGGTTCTTCCGCTTTTCTTTCCACAATAAAAAAGGCGATAAAGAACACGGCGAACACAGCGAACAGACCGATGATCTGCACGGAGTTCCAATCATACGTTTTTCCGCCGAGCTCAAGAGCGAACATTAGACCGACAATGGAAACCACCAGCGTAATCGCGCCGGCCCAGTCGATTTTCTGTTTCTTGTGTTCAAGGGATTCTTTATAATAACGAAGAATGTAAAACAATGATAAAATACCGATCGGCACGTTGATGTAAAACACCCAGTGCCAGCTGATGGAGTCGGTAATGAGCGCGCCTAAAAGCGGCCCGAGAACGCTGGACAGGCCGAAAACGGCACCGAACATGCCCGACATTTTTCCGCGTTTCTCCGGCGGAAATAAATCAAAAATGATCGTGAAGGCGATCGGCATCAGCGCGCCTCCGCCGATTCCCTGAATGACGCGGTAAATAATGAGCTGATCCATTGTTTGGGCGATTCCGCATAATGCAGATCCGATTAAGAAAAGAATAAGACCGAATAAAAAGAAACGTTTGCGTCCGTACATATCGGACAGTTTTCCGTAAATCGGCATACCGGCCATAACGGCTACCATGTATGATGCCGTCACCCACGCGAATTTATCGAAACTTCCGAGGTCCGCCACGATATTTCCCATCGCAGTGGCAACGATTGTATTATCCATAGCTGACATTAAAATGCCCAGCAAAAGACCGATGACGACAAACTTCGTCGAGGCGTCCTTCGCGGCTGTTTGTTCCATGCTTTTTCCTCCCATACTTACTTTTGATCATTAAATTTGCTATGATCATATTAGATTTGCCGAAAATTATCTTGATCGTCAAGATAAATTGATTTTATAGGGAGGCCTGTCAGTTGTCAACAAGAAATACCAGAAGCGAGACGGAGGAAACCGCGATACAGTTATTCCGGAAGATGGCCACAAGGACGATCCTGTTTCATCAGGCGGCCGCTCAATCTCTCGGTCTGTTTCCGACCGATTTAAAATCAGCTGATATCTTAAATGAAGCAGGCCCGATGACCGCAGGCGAGCTTGGGAAAAAAACCGGCCTCAGCACAGGTTCGGTAACGGCGCTCATTGACCGGCTCGAAAAAGCGGGATATGTCATGAGGAAAAAAGACCCGGAAGACAAACGGCGGGTGATCATCGTGCCGCTGACAGCTGGAAAAGCGAATGTGAAGCAATTGTTCAGCTCCTTATCCCAGTCCACGATCAGCCTTTGCCGGCAATATAAAGAAGAAGAACTGCAGCTGATATTCGATTTTTTAGGAAAAGCGACGGACATGATGGAAGACGAGCTTGAGAAATTAAAATAATGTATCATAGCACGGCCCATTCATGAATAACTTGTACAAGTTGCATGAATGAGGGGGAAGCCAATGAACATCTTTTTAAGCTACATCGTTCTCGGGCTGTCATTGTCAGCACCTGTCGGCCCGGTCAATGCGGCGCAAATTGACAAGGGCATCAAAAACGGCTTTTGGCATGCATGGATTTTCGGTCTTGGCGCCATGGCCGCGGACGGGCTGTATATGATTCTGATCTATTTCGGGCTGTCTCAATTTTTGACGGCACCTTTCGTTAAAACGTTTTTGTGGCTCTTCGGTTTTTTTGTGCTGACCTATACGGGAGTCGAAACGTTAAAAAATATAAGGGAAGCCATGAATGTCAGAAGCGGAAAAGGAAAACCGGCTTTTTACAAAACATTCGGCGCGGGATTTTTTATTTCTCTTTCCAATCCGCTGAGCATTTTATTCTGGCTCGGCATATACGGGAGTATTCTCGCCAAAACCGCTGAATCCTTCGATGCAAATCAGCTTTTGATTTACAGCTCCGGCATTCTTCTCGGCATTTTGATCTGGGATTTCTGCATGGCGGTCGCCGCGAGCACTTTCAGAAATCTCCTTCATGAAAAAGCGCTCCGCTGGCTGACGGGAGCGGCGGGTGTGTCTTTGATCGTTTTCGGGTTTTATTTCGGATGGCAGGGGATTCAAATGCTCATCTCATAAATAGAAGAGTCACCCATCGCCTATCTCCGTCATAACGTATCTTGACGATACTGGAGGTGGGCCGATGGCAAGCGGGCTGTACACAAAAAGTTGCCTTGAGGAAAAGTTATTGGATCTGCCAAATTGGCAGAGAATCGCTTTTGAGCTTCTATCAGAAAAAGTAGGCGATAAAGCGGATACGTTTCCGTGCATTCCCGGACGTCAGGGATTTTTGACAGATCAGCTCCGGATATCCTTTGCGGGTGATCCCCGCGAAGACGGAACCCCGGAGGAAGTGGGGATGCTGCTGTCCGAGTACGGAAAGATCTCAAGGGATACTGGAAGATACGCGTCGCTGCTTGTGATTTTTGATACGCCTGAGGATTTAGCTGAGCATTATTCCATTGAGGCGTATGAAGAGCTGTTCTGGTCTTTTTTAAACCGGATGAGCGGCTGCGACCCGAATGACTGGCCGGAAGACATGCCGGAAGACCCTGAACATTATAAATGGGAGTTCTGCTTTGACGGCGAGCCGTATTTTATTCTGTGCGCGACGCCTGCGCATGAAGCGAGACAAAGCAGAAGCTTCCCGTTTTTTATGCTGGCGTTTCAGCCGAGATGGGTTTTCGAAGGATTAAATGATTCAACCGCGTTCGGACGAAACATGAGCCGGCTGATCAGAAAACGCTTAGAGGCGTATGATGAAGCCCCTCTTCATCCCCGATTGGGGTGGTACGGAGGAAAAGACAATTTAGAATGGAAGCAATATTTCCTCCGTGATGATGAGACGCAAGTGTCAAAGTGTCCCTTTTCTTATTTGAAAAGACTGTTTAAACCGACGAAATAAGCTATGATCCGGCAGGGCTGTGTCCCTGCTTTTTTTGTACGATCCATGTCACGATCGCAATGACGGCGAGAAAACAAAGGCTGACCAGAAAACCGGGCCGGCTCGATTTCTCAAACAGCGTCCCGGAGACGGCCGCGACAATCAGCACAAGGGCGATAAAAATCTGTGCGGTTCCCATCTTTGTCGTTTCGAGCAGTTTCTTGCCCGAGAACAAAATGAACAGCCACGTATAAAGAAGCATCAGACCCGCCGCGGTTGTCATGTGTTCATATATATTTTTCGGCAGCACCAATGACAGGATGATGGAGACGATGAGTCCGGCAAACGTCAATCCGAGCGCAGGCCAGCAGATTTTTTTGTTTTCCTTTAATCTGAAGCATTTCGGCGCATCCCCGTCATCGGCCATTGTACAAAGCAATGTCGTCACGGCAAACAGCGAGGCGACGAGCGTGGAAAATCCCGCAATAATAAAAATCCCGTTAAAAATATCAAGAATGATATCTAAATGAAAACCCTTCAGCGATGTAATAAACGGGCTGTCCTGCTCGGTGAATTTGCCCAGCGGCACTAACAGCAGCGCCAGGCCGAGAGAAATGACGTAAATCACCGCAAGTACGGCAAGCATCAGCCGGCCTGATTTTGAGGCTTCCTCCGGTTTTTTCAAGTGTACGGTCATCAGCCCCAAGACTTCAATTCCTCCGAAGGCGTAAAACGCATAAATCAGTCCCGTCCATAACCCCATCGCGCCGTGCGGGAACAAATCCTTTGATTCGTTCGGCACCTGCACATCCGGTTTATGAGAAAATATACCGCACAGCGCCAATATGGCGATCACGATAAACATAAAAATCGCCGCCGTCTTGACAACAGCGAGCACATTTTCCGTTTTTTGAAAAACGGACAGCCCCGTAAATATAATCAAAAGACCGAGCACCGCATAGATGGAGGCGAAAATCCACAGCGGCACATTCGGAAACCAATGCTTCGTAAACAGCGAGATCGCTGTCAGCTGGCTTCCCGTAATCAGCATCTCGGACGACCAGTACACCCATCCGTTGCTGAAACCGGCCCAAGTGCCGAAAGCCTTTCTCGCATAAGCGCAAAAAGACCCCTTTTCGGGCTGTTTAGCCGAAAGCTTCGCGAGCTGCTCAAAGACAAAATAGGTGCCAAGCCCGGCAATAAGAAATGAGATCAGCGCGGAATATCCGCTTTTGACAATAGCGATGCTGGACCCGAGAAAAAAGCCCGTCCCGATTGTGCAGCCGACGCCGATTAAGGAGAGCTGCCACCAAGCGAGATTTCCTTTAGGCTGGTCCTGTGATTTACCCATGAAGTTCAACCCCTTTATCAAAGCTTAGATTGCAGCCGTCAGAAGGGGAATATACATCCAATAAATTGCTTTACATGAAACAAACGGACGGAGTTCATAATAGAAGAAAAAAAGGAGCAGTCTGATGACACAGCAATTTATCGTACCGCCGAAAAAAGGGCTCGGCCTGAAGGTTCACAAAGGGCAGATTATAAAAGTAGTCGATGTGGAAGGGCAGCAGGTGGCTGACTTCACGGCGTATCATGCCAAGGACTTCTATGAACATCTTGATCAGGGCGCGACGATTGATGCCAACCAGTCCATTCATGTAAAAACGGGTGATCATATTTATTCGAATTTATACAAGCCGATGCTGACGCTGATTGAGGATACAGTCGGCAAGCATGACCTGCTGCTTCCCGCCTGCCGTCCGGATATGAACAGGCTTTTATACGGAAAGCATAAAGACGAGCTCCAGGATACGTGCTATGACAATATGAGCGGAGCGCTTGAACCATTCGGGGTGCCGCGGCCGCATATGCATTACCCATTCGCCATTTTTATGAACACGGTGCTCGATGAGAAAGGGAACTTATCAGTCGAAACGCCTCTTTCTGACGCGGGTGATTATGTACGGCTCCGTGCGGAAATGGATCTCGTCGTCGCATTCTCCTCCTGTCCGATCGAAAAAGGAAAATGCAACGGAGACAGCATCACGGCGCTGCGGGTGGAAATCAGCTGATCCCGGTGTATTTGATTCACTTAAAATCCGGACCTGTGCTATATTTAACAGAGAGTCGTACATAGTGGCATGATTCATTTTCAGCATGAACGGGAAATGGATCATAAAGAAACAATGCAGGAGGAGTGATTGGGATGAGCATCCAGAAACAGATTATGAATGATCTCCATGTAAAGCCCTCAATTGATCCGAAACAAGAAATTGAGGACAGAGTGAACTTTCTGAAACAATATTTGAAAAAAACAGGTGCCAAAGGCTTTGTGCTCGGCATCAGCGGGGGGCAGGATTCCACGCTTGCGGGACGCCTCGCCCAATTGGCGGCTGAGAGCATCAGAGAAGAAGGCGGAAATGCGGAATTTATCGCCGTCCGGCTTCCGCACGGCACACAGCAGGATGAGGATGACGCCCAATTGGCGCTCAAATTCATTAAACCTGATAAATCATGGACATTTGATATTAAGTCCGCTGTCAGCGCGTTCGCTGATCAGTACAAAAAAGACACGGGCGATCAGCTGTCTGACTTTAACAAAGGAAATGTAAAGGCCAGAATGAGAATGATCGCTCAATATGCCATCGGCGGACAAGAGGGGCTGCTTGTCATCGGAACCGATCATGCGGCCGAGGCGGTGACCGGTTTCTTCACGAAATACGGTGACGGCGGAGCTGATCTGCTGCCGCTGACCGGATTAACGAAACGCCAGGGCAGACGTTTATTAGAAGAGCTCGGTGCGCCGGAGCGCCTGTATTTGAAATTACCGACGGCCGATCTGCTTGATGAAAAACCGCAGCAGACTGATGAGACCGAACTCGGCATCACATACAATGACATTGATGATTATTTAGAAGGCAAGGACGTATCTTCCAAAGTGATTGAGGCGCTGGAAAAACGCTACCTCAGTACGGAGCACAAGCGCCAGGTGCCGGCATCAATGTTTGATGATTGGTGGAAATAGAATGAAAAAAACCTCCCTTTTGAAAGGGAGGTTTTTTGTTTATTTCATTTTTATTTATCTACACTTTCATAAATCCCTACCCAATACCCTTTGCTGCTGTCATAGTATTTGCTTTTGAAAATCCACTTTGTTCCATCTAAAACGAAAGAAGCAGCGAAGTTGCCGTTAGGACTTTGAACGAGTTTGATGGCATTAATGCCGGCATCTGCTTTCGTTGAGATTGGGCTATTTTCCACGGATGAAGATGCTGTTGGTGATGCGGCAAAGGCAGGAGCGGCAGACATCAGTAAGGCAAGAGACAGCGCAGAACCGGTTAACACTTTTTTGAATTTCATTTCGAGCACTCCCTTTTCAAATGAAATGTATTACAGTGTTAATAATTAGATTATTATCCATAAAATCCCTTCTATGTTTCTAAAATTTTTTTCTTAATTTGAAAAAACATCCCCTCTGAAGGGATGTTTTTTATTTCTTAAAGCAGTGCCTGATCTCATTCAGAGATTCTTTCATATGCGCTTCAGCATGATGACCGAAGTATTCGAGTGACACGAAACCGCCGTATTGCCTGTTCAACAGTTCTTTCAGAAAGGGTTCCTGCCGTAAATCCCCTTGCAGAACAGACACCGGCTTGCTGAGATACCAGTTGTCAAAATTCCAGTGATAGTTTTTCAGATGAATGTGGCTGACGGTATGATACAGTTTTTCTAAAGCGGACATTTGGTCAACGTGATTGACGTGTAGGTTGGAGCCATCAAAAATGGTGCGGACCCGCGGATGTCCGACATCCTCCAAAAATGCCAGCGCCGCCTCCGGTGTATCCGCGTACGTATCGTAATGAATCTCAAGCCCGATATCGACTTCATAGTCATCTGCGAGCCGTGCCGCCTGCTGAAATTGATCAACCGCACGCTGCCACTTTTCCGGTGATGTCCGATGCGAAGGAAGATTGCCGGCAAAGACTCTGATCAAGGGACTGCGCAGCTGTCGTGCCGCGCTTAATGCCCTTTGAACATCCTTTAACGCCTGCCTTTCATCCTGAGTGGCGAAGTCAGTGTACAAACTGACGGCAGGCACCCCGATGCCTTCCTCCTGAAGCTGCTGATCAAGCCTGTCGAGCGGGCCGATTTCCTCTATATATTGTTTAGCGTGTCCGTACCACAGTTCGATTCCCTCAAAGGAGTGCTCCTTCGCGAAAGAAATGACGTCGAAAATATGCTTTTTTTTAAATCCTGTCGTGCAAAAACTCAGTTTCATCGGTAATCCTCCCGTAACTTTCTATCATATGTGCACTTTTTCCCCGGGTGCGATACGGATAAACAGATGAAAAGGGCAGACACTTTTTTATAAGCGGGGTGTGTAAATTGTTTAGCGCTTTTTTGCGTCAAAGTATTAAATAATTGACCGAAGTGTTGTACAATTAATTTCATTCGAGTAAGGGGGAGAAGCCATTGAAAAATGAAACGGAGCTGACGGACTTCAGTCCCGTCCGCAATAAACCGACTCGCGCTCGTTATGTGATACTGATTCTTTTGTTTTTTATCACTGCGATTAATTATATAGACCGTGCCAGTGTATCCATCGCCGCCCCGTCCATTCAGACATCGCTGAACATAAGCCCGCGCTTTTGGGCGTCGTCTTTTCCGCATTCAGCTGGACTTATACGGGAATGCAGATTCCCGGCGGGCTCATTTTGGACAATTTCGGGTCAAAACGGACGTACGGCGTTTCTTTATTGATCTGGTCTGTTTTCACCGGAGTGCAGGCTTTTGCGGCCAGTTTCGGATTTTTATTCGGCTGCCGCCTGATTATCGGGCTGGCTGAATCGCCTGCGTTTCCGGCAAACAACCGGATTGTCACGACATGGTTTCCAAGGCGGGAACGCGCCTTTGCGACGGGTGCTTATACGGCGGGGGAATATGTGGGGCTGGCGTTCGCCACACCGGTTTTATTCTGGGTGTTAACGGCATTTGACTGGCGCGCCGTCTTTATTTCCTCAGGGGTGCTCGGGCTTGTTTTCTCCATTTTCTGGTTCGAAATGTATCACGAGCCGAATCGGTGCCGGAAAGTGAACCGGGAGGAGCTTGATTATATTAGAGAAGGCGGCGGACTGACAGAGGTGTCAGAATCAGCCGGCAGGATCACGTGGCCGGATTTCGTCCAGCTTCTTAAATACCGCAAGCTTGTCGGCTTGTATATCGGCCAATTCGCAGTAGCCTCCACGCTGTTCTTCTTTTTGACATGGTTTCCGACTTATCTGGCGGAGGCAAAGCACATGGCTTTCTTAAAAGTCGGCTTCGCCGCATCAATTCCGTATATCGCCGCCTTTTTCGGCGTATTGTTCGGCGGATATTGGTCTGACGGAATGATGAAACGGGGCGTGTCGGTGAACGTTGCCCGGAAAACGCCCGTCATCCTCGGTCTTCTGCTGACAGGCTCCATCGTGCTCGCGAATGTTACGGATTCTGCTCCTGCGGTTTTGACGATCTTATCCATTGCTTCTTTTGCGCAGGGCATGTCCAATATATCCTGGACGATGCTGAGTGAGGTGGCGCCAAGCGAGACAATCGGATTGGCTGGAGGCGTGTTTAACTTTTTCGCCAATATGGCCGGTATTATCACCCCGCTTATCATCGGGTTTATCGTTTCTGCGACCGGTTCATATAACGGAGCGATTCTGTTTGTCGGCGCTGTCGCATTTATCGGGGCATTTTCTTATATTTTCATTGTCGGAAAGGTGGAACGCATTACGCTCCGATAGAAAGAAAAACTCATCTCTTCTTAATAAAGGATGGGTTTTCTTTCATTGCATTATCTCTATATTTCAATATTGAGTTATCATATAATAAACATAACTTTTTCATTTCTTAGGAGGATTTCGCCGAAGATGAACGCAAAACGTGCCATTCCCGTAAGAGAAAGAAATATCGTACTGATCGGATTCATGGGTGTCGGAAAGACAACAATCGGCCAGCTGGTCGCTAAGAAATTATACAGAGACTTCATTGATATTGACCTGCAGATTGAGAAAGATTTCAAGATGTCCATCCCGGAAATGTTTGAGAAAAAAGGTGAAGCCTTTTTCCGTCAGACTGAAAAGGACTATATATTAGATATCTGCCGCAATACAAAATTCAAGATCGTGTCACTTGGGGGCGGTTCGTTTAAACAAGAGGAAATCAGACAGTGCTGCCTTGAAAACTGTCTCGTGCTCCATCTTGATCTATCATGGGAGAATTGGAAGCAGCGGGCTGATCTGCTGATTGAAAGCCGTCCCGTTCTGCATAACCGTTCCATGGATGAAATGCAGCAGCTCTTTAACGAGCGCCAAAGCATCTATGATAAACATAATTCAAAAGTGGCGACGGATAATCTGGAACCAGAAGAAATAGCCGATTATATCGTAGAAACGTTAAAAATCGGCTGGGACCTGTATCAGCCGATGTAAAAAGAGCCGTGACGCTGTGAGCGCACGGCTTTTTTGTTTTTAAACAAACGTTTATTAAAATGTTTAGAAAATGAGTGCAAAATCGTGTTAAGATAGAGTCAGAAAATTAAATCTTATAAAACAAAGGAGAATAATCGGATATGCAATTATACGACTTGCCGCTCGACCAACTGCAAACCTATAAACCAAATAAAACCGCTCCTCATGACTTTTCGGATTTTTGGGCATCATCATTACATGAGCTTGCAAAGGAAGAGGCAAAGCCTGAATTGAAGGCTGAAAGCTACCCGGCTGACGGTGTGAAAGTATTCCGGCTGACATACCGAAGCTTCGGCAAGGCGGAAATTGAGGGATGGTACGCCGTTCCCGACCGGCAAGGACCGCATCCGGCCATCGTGAAATATCACGGCTATAACGCGAGCTATGACGGGGATATACATGACATCGTAAATTGGGCGCTACACGGATATGCCGCGTTCGGCATGCTTGTCCGCGGTCAGCACAGCAGCACAGATACAGGTGTCTCACCGCACGGACACGTTCCCGGCTGGATGACAAAAGGGATTTTAGATAAAGATACATATTATTACCGAGGCGTGTACTTAGACGCCGTCCGGGCTTTGGAAGTCATCAGCGGCTTTGAGGAAGTGGATGAAACGAGGATCGCCGTCATCGGCGGGAGCCAGGGAGGCGGACTTTCAATCGCCGCGGCGGCACTATCTGACATCCCGAGAGCGGTTGCGGCCGATTATCCTTATTTAAGCAATTTTGAGCGGGCCATTGATGTCGCTCTTGATGAGCCGTATCTTGAGATTAACTCCTTTTTCAGAAAGAACGGCAGCCCTGAAACGGAGAAGGCCGCGATGAATACACTGGCCTATTTTGATATCATGAATCTGGCGGACCGCGTAAAAGTTCCGGTGCTCATGTCCATCGGGCTGATTGACCGCGTGACTCCGCCGTCGACGGTGTTTGCCGCTTACAATCACCTGGAAACGGAAAAAGAATTGAAGGTTTACCGGTATTTCGGACATGAATACATACCTTCTTTCCATACGGAAAAGCTGGCCTTTCTGAAAGCGCATCTGAAAGGCTGACGATAGCGAAAAGCCCAAGTACTTGGGCTTTTTTCAGGAATCATCACGGAAAAGGACGGATACAGATGGAACAAAGGATCATCGAAGAATTAAAACGAATTGAAGCACAGCACGGCGTCAAGGTGCTTTATGCCGTAGAATCAGGGAGCCGCGCATGGGGATTTCCGTCAAGCGACAGCGACTACGATGTACGGTTTCTCTATGTGCCGAAAAAAGAATGGTACTTTTCGATCGAACCGCATAGGGATGTCATAGAAGAGCCGATTCATGACATGCTTGACATCAGCGGCTGGGAACTGAGAAAAGCGCTTAGGCTTTATAAAAAATCAAATCCGCCTCTTTTGGAATGGCTCTCTTCTGAGATGATCTATTATGAAGCTTTCTCAGCGGCTGAAAAGCTTCGAAAACTGAAAAACCGCGCCTTTTCGCCTGAAGCCGGCATCTATCATTATCTCAATATGGCAAAACGGAATGAAAAAACGGAATTGCGAGGCAGTGAAGTGAGGATTAAAAAGTATTTTTATGTTCTGCGTCCTCTCCTTGCCTGCAGATGGATTGAAACGTTCGGCTCCGTACCGCCGATGTCATTTCCCGTACTGGCCGATGCCTTATTGACGGATGAAGCGCTCATTTCTGAAATCAATACACTGCTTACAAGGAAAAAAAGCGGTCAGGAGCTGGCTCCGGAACCGAGAAATACGATCATTCATGCATTTATAGAAGAAGAAATAGAACGCATCGGGCACTATGTCAAAACGATCAAAACGCCGAAACCTGACATAACGGAGGAACTGAATCAGCTATTGATTCAGTCCGTCGAAGAGGCGTGGGGGGAAAAAGGCGGAAATTGACGATTGCCGTCATTTCCGTCCGCCATTTTTCGGCATAATCCGCCTGCTATCTAAGAAGCTGATTGTGGTAAAACCACAAAAATTTATCAGAATCTTTGTATTTTTAGAATATTGTGAGAGGATGTTTTGTCCATTTACAATAGACTCATACAAATACTTCTTAGATTGCGGGGTGTTAAGGTTGGAAGTGATTACAAGAGATTTTTTCTTATTTTTATCCAAGAGCAGCTTTCTCAATAAGATGGCGCGAAGCTGGGGAAGCCGTGTGGCAGCCGGCAAAATCATCGGAGGAATGGATTTCCGCAGTTCTATCCCGACAATCCGACATTTGAACAGCCAGGGGCTGTCAGTTACTGTCGATCATTTGGGTGAATTTGTCAACAGCGGTGATGTCGCGAAAGAACGCACCGAGGAGTGCATGCAGACCATCGCCTTAATCGCTGATGAACAGCTGAATTCCCAAGTGTCATTAAAAATGACATCTTTAGGTCTTGATATAGATCTCGATCTCGTCTATGAAAATATGACGAAAATCCTCCAGACGGCTGAAAAACATAAAGTCATGGTGACGATTGACATGGAAGATGAAACGAGATGCCAGAAAACGCTGGATATCTTTAAAGACTTCCGGAGCCGGTATGAATATGTAAGCACCGTGGTGCAGGCTTATCTGTACAGAACGGAGAAGGATCTTGATGACCTCAGCCCGCTGAATCCGTTTCTGCGGCTTGTCAAAGGGGCCTATAAAGAATCGGAAAAGGTGGCCTATCCTGAAAAAAGCGACGTCGATGAAAATTATAAAAGACTCATCCGCAAACAGCTTTTAAAAGGACATTATACGGCAGTTGCCACGCATGATGACAAAATGATCGAGTTTACAAAACAGCTTGCCAAAGAGCACGGCATTCCAAACGACCGTTTTGAGTTTCAGATGCTGTACGGCATGCGCTCGCAAACCCAGCTCAGCCTGGTGGAAGAAGGATACCGCATGAGAGTCTACCTGCCTTACGGGGATGACTGGTACGGCTACTTCATGAGACGGCTCGCCGAACGCCCCTCAAACATCGCATTCGCCTTTAAAGGGATGACTAAGAAGTAAAAAAGGGAGAGATGACAATGACTACACCTTATAAACACGAACCATTCACGAATTTCCAAGATCAATCGAACGTTGAAGAATTTAAGAAAGCGCTTGCGACGGTAAATGAGTATCTGGGAAAAGATTATCCGCTCGTCATCAACGGTGAAAAGGTAGAGACGGAAGCGAAAATCGTTTCAATCAATCCGGCTGATAAAGAAGAAGTCGTCGGAAAAGTGTCAAAGGCGTCCCAGGAGCACGCTGAGCAAGCGATTGAAGCTGCTGCGAAAGCGTTCGAAGAGTGGAGATACACATCCCCTGAAGAAAGAGCGGCCGTTTTGTTCCGCGCAGCTGCCAAAGTCCGCCGCAGAAAGCACGAATTCTCCGCCCTGCTCGTCAAGGAAGCGGGAAAACCTTGGAACGAAGCTGATGCAGATACGGCTGAAGCGATTGACTTCATGGAGTATTATGCACGCCAAATGATCGAACTGGCAAAAGGCAAACCGGTCAACAGCCGTGAAGGCGAGAAAAACCAATATGTGTACACGCCGACTGGAGTGACAGTTGTTATTCCGCCGTGGAACTTCTTGTTTGCGATCATGGCAGGAACAACAGTGGCGCCGATCGTTACTGGAAACACAGTGGTTCTAAAACCTGCGAGTGCTACACCTGTTATTGCAGCAAAATTTGTTGAAGTGCTTGAAGAGTCCGGATTGCCAAAAGGCGTAGTCAACTTTGTGCCGGGAAGCGGAGCAGAAGTAGGCGATTATCTTGTTGACCATCCGAAAACAAGCCTTATCACATTTACAGGATCACGTGAAGTCGGTACGAGAATTTTTGAACGCGCGGCGAAAGTGCAGCCGGGCCAGCAGCACTTAAAGCGTGTCATTGCTGAAATGGGCGGTAAAGATACGGTTGTTGTCGACGAGGATGCGGACATTGAATTAGCGGCTCAATCCATCTTTACATCTGCATTCGGCTTTGCCGGACAAAAATGTTCTGCAGGTTCACGTGCAGTTGTCCATGAAAAAGTGTATGATCAAGTATTGGAGCGTGTCATTGAAATTACGGAATCAAAAGTAACTGCTAAACCTGACAGTGCAGATGTTTATATGGGGCCTGTCATCGACCAAGGTTCTTACGACAAGATCATGAGCTACATTGAAATCGGAAAAGAAGAAGGCCGTTTAGTAAGCGGCGGCACCGGAGATGATTCAAAAGGCTACTTTATCAAGCCGACGATCTTCGCTGACCTTGATCCGAAAGCCAGACTCATGCAGGAAGAAATTTTCGGGCCTGTCGTGGCGTTTTCTAAAGTGTCAAACTTTGATGAAGCTTTAGAAGTGGCCAACAATACTGAATATGGTTTGACAGGCGCGGTCATTACAAATAACCGCAAACATATTGAACGGGCGAAACAGGAATTCCATGTCGGCAACCTGTACTTCAACCGCAATTGTACGGGAGCGATTGTCGGCTACCATCCGTTCGGAGGCTTCAAAATGTCCGGCACTGATTCAAAAGCGGGCGGCCCGGATTATTTGGCCCTCCACATGCAGGCGAAAACAATCAGTGAAATGTTTTAAGAGGGACTGAATGGGCATCCTCCTCGCGGGGGGTGTCCATTTCACCATAAACATATAAAGCGGAGGAGGAAATGCCATAGCAAACATTCAGTTGATTATTTCCATTTGTATTTATATGTCGGGCATGCTGTTTATCGGCTATTACGCCTACAGACGGACGTCAAATCTGACGGATTACATGCTCGGGGGGCGTTCTTTAGGCCCTGCCGTCACAGCGCTCAGCGCGGGAGCGGCGGATATGAGCGGATGGCTCTTGATGGGGCTTCCGGGCGCCATGTTCTCGACGGGGTTAAGCGGCGCTTGGATTGTGTTCGGACTTGTTCTCGGAGCGTGGGCGAACTGGCTTTTCGTGGCGCCGAGGCTGAGAACGTATACCGAAAAAGCGGGGAATTCCATCACCATTCCGGGTTTCCTTGAAAATCGTTTCGGTGATCATACGAAGCTTCTCAGACTGTTTTCAGGTCTTGTTATTCTTATCTTTTTCACTTTTTACGTATCATCCGGCATGGTGTCCGGAGGCGTCTTATTCAACAGCATTTTAGGGTTGAAGTACCACACGGGGCTGTGGGTCGTCACAGGCGTCGTTGTCGCCTACACCTTGTTCGGGGGCTTTTTGGCGGTAAGCTGGACGGACTTTGTCCAAGGGATCATTATGTTTGCGGCGCTTATTCTCGTGCCGATTGTGACGATTTTTCATACGGGCGGACCGGGGGAAACCGTTGCCGATATCCGTTCCGTCAACCCGGAACTGTTTAATATGTTCAAAGGGACCACCGTCCTTGGCATTATTTCTTTATTTGCGTGGGGGCTCGGCTATTTCGGGCAGCCGCATATTATTGTGCGCTTTATGGCGATCACATCTGTGAAAGAAATCAAACGCGCCAGACGGATCGGAATGGGATGGATGATTTTGTCTGCACTAGGCGCGCTGTTTACGGGTCTTGCGGGAATCGCGTATTACCACCAGCACGGACTGAAGCTGGCTGATCCGGAAACCATTTTTATTCAGCTCGGCAACATTCTGTTCCACCCGATTATTACGGGATTTCTCATTTCTGCGATTTTAGCGGCCATTATGAGTACGATTTCGTCTCAGCTGCTCGTTACGTCCAGTTCTTTAGTAGAGGATTTGTATAAGTCCATGTTCAGACGTTCGGCTTCTGATAAGGAACTCGTATTTCTGGGGAGAATGGCAGTGCTTGCGGTGTCAATCATCGCTTTGGTGCTCGCTTGGGAGAAAAACAACACGATACTTGGTCTTGTCAGCTATGCATGGGCGGGATTCGGCGCGTCATTCGGGCCGGTCGTACTGCTCAGTTTATTTTGGAAACGGATGACGAAATGGGGGGCACTCGCCGGCATGATTGCGGGAGCGATTACCGTAATCATTTGGGCGAATGCCGGTCTTTCAGACTTTTTGTACGAAATCATTCCGGGCTTTGCTGTAAGCCTTGCCGCTGTATTTGTCGTCAGCTTATTGACACAGGCTCCGTCAAAAGATGTCACAGATCAGTTTCATGATTACCGTGATACACTTTCTCAATAAAAGCAAGGAACGAGAGGAAGAAGGGACCGCCCTTTTTCCTCTTTTCACGATACAGGCTTTCGGATCATGCCGTTTTGGGAATATGTGAATTTTTTTCTATACAAAAAGTCACCCCGCAGAGTATGATAAAGATAAAAAGAGCATAGGAGAAATAGGTATGGAAGAGCTTTTAGAGAGAGTTTTTTCATTTACGGACATTGATAAATTAATTGATTTCATCAGTTATGAATTGCAGAAGCCCGTTATTCTGGAAAGCGCGGATTTCTTTTTGCTTGCCTATAATTCTTATTACATTAATCACTTCGACTCCGCCAACCAGCAGACGATATTTTCAAAAAAATGCCCCGTGCAGATTTTTGAAAGGTTTCTGAAGGACGGGGTGATCGAAAAGCTGAAAACCGTTCCTGAACCGTTCCGTGTCGAAAAAATAGACAGTATCGGACTGAATCAGAGAGTGGTTGTAAGCGCAAAACATAAAGGGGAAGTGATGGGCTACATCTGGATTCAGGAGCTCGACCGAAACTTGACGGACGAGGAGCTCGATTTTTTATATGAAACTTCATTTCATGTCGGAAAAATCATCTATAAAACGAACCGGCTGAAACAAGAAAAAGAAGAAAGAGCGGAAGACCTGGTGAAACGGGCGATCTTTCAGCAATTCTCCTCTGAAAAGGAGTTCAGGCGGGAAGCGGAAAAGATGAACGCCGTGCTGCCGTCGGTTTTTTCAGTGGTCGTCCTGCACGCCGCAAATGGGGATGGGGAGGCAGTCGAAGATGTGAAGGAAAACATCAAATCGTACTTGAATTTGCGGGATAAAGTCAGTCACGTCTTAACCATTGATTCCAATATTGTCATCGTCGTCGCAAGCTTCTCGCAAAAAAGCTCCGGCACTTCGGCAGCATCTGAATTTATCCACAAACTGCTGACTCATTTTCACTTTCAGAAGATCCCCACTCCCATCTATATCGGAATCGGCAATGAATACAGCAGCATCCTGAAGCTCGGCAAAAGTTATATAGAGGCCCTTGAAGTCATAAAGGCCGCCGAAATTACTGGAAACCAGGAAAATATCCCGTACGAATACAGTAAGCTCGGGATTTACCGCTATCTTGAAAGCATCGAAGAAAAAAACGCCTCACTGGAATATGTAAACGATGATTTAGCGTTATTAAAAGCCAAAGACAGAGAAAGCAGTACCGAACTGCTGAAAACGTTAGAAATCTATCTCCTCAATAACTGCAAAACAAAACCAGCCGCAGAACAGCTTTTTATTCATCAAAACACATTGAACTACCGTATCAAACAGATTCTTGACATGACATCAATTAATTTAAACGACTTCAGGACAAGGTGCCAGCTGTATCTCGATATCATGCTGATGAAAAAGAGATAAAAAAGAAACCAGTCGTTGTACTGGTTTCAGTTTTAATACCTTCCCGCTTAACCTCACTTCTGAATCACTCCTTTTCCGCAAGATGAGAAATGAATAAACACTGCTCCACAATATGTGTTATACTTTCATTGATATTGATTCTCAATTAAAAATGTTGAAGTATAGATATAAACGGGAGGCAGAACGATGGCGGAAAATCATGAGGTGTATGACGTCACGATTATAGGCGGTGGCCCGATCGGCCTGTTTGCGGCTTTTTATTGCGGGATGCGTGAGCTGAAAACGAAAGTGATCGAGTTTTTGCCGCGGCTCGGAGGGAAAGTGTCTATGTTTTTCCCTGAAAAAATCATCCGTGATATCGGCGGAATACCTGGGATTGTCGGAGAACAGCTGATTAAGCAGCTGAAGGAACAGGCTGCGACATTTAAGCCGGATATCGTGTTGAATCAGCGGGTGACCGGATTTGAACGGCTGGAAGACGGAACCATTGTGCTGGAAAGTTCCAAAGGGGAAAAGCACTATACACGCACGGTGATTTTGGCCGTCGGCATGGGAACGCTTGAGGTCAATGAACTTGACAGCGCGGATGCGAGCCGTTATTCGGGAAAGAACCTTCATTATAAGGTGGAGAAGCTTGATTCGTTTCGAGATAAGCATGTCGTGATTTCCGGAGGAGGAGATACCGCGGTTGACTGGGCGAATGAGCTGGAACCGATTGCGGCGTCTGTTACCGTCTTGCACCGCAGGGAGGAGTTCGGCGGTTTGGAAAGCAGCGTGGCGAAAATGAAGCGGTCTTCCGTGCGGGTGCTTGCGCCGTATCGACTGAAGCATCTCAACGGCACCGGAGAACGGATCGAGAGCGTCACCATTTGCCGAACTGAGTCCGGACTTTCTGAAGTCATCAAGCTTGATGAGCTCATTATCAACCACGGGTTTAAAATTGATCTCGGTCCGATGAAGGACTGGGGGCTTGAGATAGAAGAAGGCAGAATTAAAGCTGACAGACATATGCGGACGAATCTTCCGGGCGTGTTTGTCGCCGGTGACGCCGCCCATTATGAAAGCAAGCTCAGATTGATTGCCGGCGGTTTCACGGAGGGGCCGACCGCCGTGAACAGCGCCAAAGCCTATTTGGACCCGCAGGCGGATCAGATGGCGATGTATTCGACTCACCATAAAAAATTGGTGACACAATAAAAAAGGGCTGACCCCCGATGTTGAGCCTGGGGGTCAGAAAAGCATTCCGGCGTATCAGCTGTGAACCAGCATGTCTTTCATTTCATTTCGTATAAACGCAAATAACTGTTCCTGATTTTTCACGGCGGTAAACCCGCAGCCGGCGGGGACGTCTTCGCCCATGCAGATGACGGGAGGGCGGTTTGCTGACGGATCCGGTGATATGCCGATTTGTTTTCCGGCGCTGATCAAATGCTGAGCGGATTCTTTGCCCGTACAGATAATCATTTGCAGAGGAGACTCACTGATCGTGCGTTCGATCATGGAAGTGAACCGCTCATCCGCGATATGTTCATGGGTGATATAAAAAGAGCATGATTTTGAGTCTGACAAGTTTTCTGCTGCTTGACGGCTTCCTACAATGAGTGAATGCGGAGAATCAATTTGACATTCGGATAGGAGAAAGCCCCGTTTTGTCAGTTCCGTCTTTGCGGCCTCAGTCGCCGCATTCAGGGTTGCGGTCACCCGGCGGATGTCGATCTGCTTGAAAGCCAGTGTGTCAAAGAATTCGCATACCGCAAGGCGCGATGTGAAAGATATATGTTCAAAGGTGCTGATCTGTTTCAGGATGTTTTCGTTTGCGGGCATTTTTTTAACGATCCGCTTCGGCCATTCAATAACATCGGCGCCATACTCGCGCAGCTTGTTTGTCAATGTATGTTCTTCATCGCCATGAGTGACAACCATGATATGCCGCCCGATGAACGGTTTGCTTTCAAACCAGCTGTGTGTTTGAAAATTGACAATATCACCGATGACGATAATGGCAGGGTTGGTGATGTTTTGGCTTTGAACTTTTTCATGGATATCCTGAAGCGTTCCTTTAACGCTTCGCTGCCGCCCCCACGTCCCCCATTGAATGACGAGTACGGGAACGGAAGGGGATTTTCCGTACTCCATAAGCTGCCGGCATATAAATGACAGATTTTTAACGCCCATGTAAAACACAAGCGTTTGAACGCTTCGGGCAAGCCCTTCCCAGTCGAGATTCGGCCTGCCTTGCAATGATGTATCATGAGCGGTGATCATCGCGAAGGACGAAGCGAAATCACGATGGGTGACGGGGACTCCCGCATACAGCGGCGCTGCGATTCCCGAGGTGATGCCGGGCACCATTTCGTAGCGGATGCCGTGCTGATGAAGCGCCTCCGCTTCTTCGCCGACTCTGCCGAACACACTTGGGTCTCCGCCTTTCAAGCGGACGACGGTGCAGCCCTCCGCCGCTTTTTCAATCAGCAGGGCATTTATCTCAGACTGTTTCATAAAATGGCGGTCGGGCAGCTTTCCACAATAAATGAACCGGCAGTCCGGTGAGGCATATTCAAGAAACTTTGGGTTTGCGAGCCGGTCATACAAAATGATATCCGCTTTCTCCAGAGCCTGTTTTCCTTTTACGGTGATCAGCCCCGGGTCTCCTGGTCCGGCACCGACAAAATATACGATTCCGTTTTTCATGATGGCGTCATCCCTTCAGCAATTTAAAAAATGAAGGACCACTTGAAAAAGTGATCCGGTCTTTGTTCAATACAGGAGGTATACATTCTCTCCTTCAATCAGTGTTTCGTATGTTTTGACACAGCCATGATCCGGCTCTTGGACTTTTCCGTCTTCTAAGGAGATTTTCCAGTCATGCATCGGGCAGAAGACGTATTCTCCGCTGACGATGCCTTCAGCCAGGACGCCCCCTTTATGGGGACAGCGGTTTTCGACGGCGCGCACGCTCCCGTCAGAAAGCTTAAAAACGGCAAGCTCTTTATCTTCTATATATACGGTTTTTCCTAACTCCTCGGGTAATTCGTCTACTCTGCCTATGCAAACCTTTGTCATATCTTTATTAACCATGTCCGTTCCCCCTTACTGTTTTATGAAGTCGTGACGACATTTTCGAATAGATCTTTAGAAGCTTTTTTATCTTTAAGGAAGTATTGCCACGGATCTTTGTGGACAGAGAGTGTCTCATTCATTCTGTCGTTGAGCTCCTGCCGTTTTTCCGGATCGTTTAATACGGATTGGACATGAGATAAACCGACGCGCTCAAGCCATGCGGATGTCCGCTCCAGATAGTTTGCCGTTTCTCTGTAGTACTGAAGGTAAGCCCCCGCATATTCTAAGACTTCTTCATTCGTTTTTACTTTCATCAGCAAATCACCGGCGCGCAAATGGGTTCCGCCGTTTCCGCCGACATAAAGCTCCCAGCCTCCGTCAATGCCGACAACGCCAAGGTCCTTAATGCCTGATTCCGCACAGTTCCGAGGGCAGGCGGACACGGCCATTTTGACCTTATGAGGCGTATTGAGCCCTTCGAATTTTTTCTCAAGCGCAATGCCCAGTGCCATGGAGTCTTGCGTGCCGAAGCGGCAGAATTGTTCGCCCACGCACGTTTTTACTGTGCGGAGTGTTTTTCCGTACGCGTAGCCTGACGGCATATCAAGCTCGGCCCATACTTTCGGCAGGTCTTCTTTTTTGACGCCGATGAGATCAATCCGCTGGCCGCCGGTCATTTTAACGAGCGGGATCTCATATTTGTCGACGACATCGGCGATCTTGCGGAGATCCTGAGAGTTGGTCACGCCGCCGTACATCCGCGGCACGACTGAGTATGTTCCGTCTTTTTGAATATTGGCGTGCATCCGTTCGTTCACAAAACGGGATGTTCTGTCATCCTCGTATGTAGCCGGATTAATCATGCCTAAGTAGTAGTTGAGGGCAGGACGGCATTTGGAGCAGCCCTCCGGCGTTTTCCAGCCGAGCACGTTCATGATTTCTCTTGTATGCGACAGCCCTTTGGCTTTGATTTCTTCTACGACTTCATCTCTCGACAGTGAGGTGCAGCCGCAAATCGCTTCTTTTTGCGCGGACGCGTCAAATTCTGAGCCCAGTGTATATTGAAGAATGTCTTCCACGAGCGGTTTACAGCCTCCGCAGGAACGGGATGCCCCGGTGCATGCTTTGATTTCGTCCGTTGATGTGCAGCCTTTTTCCTGAATGGCTTGAATAATCGCGCCTTTTGAAACGCCGTTGCATCCGCAGATGATTTCATCGTCGCTCATCGCCGCGGTCATGCTTGCGCCTGCTTCCTGGTCAAGAGGCTGTAAGATTGATATTTTGGAAGTTTCGGAGATATCGGCTTCTTTTTGAATCATAGAAAACAGGCGGCCGCCCTCGCTGCTGTCGCCGAACAAAACAGCGCCGACAATTTGATTGCCCCTCAGGACGATTTTTTTATAAATGCCGTCCTGCTCATCGAACACTTTAATCGCTTTTTTGTCCTCTGATTCGTCAAAGTCACCGGCAGAGAAGACTTCGACGCCTGATACCTTTAATTGAGTGGAGAGAACGGAGCCTTCATACGGTTTTGTTTCAATGCCGCAAATATGTTTGGCCAGCACTTTCGCCTGTTCATAGAGCGGCGCCACAAGACCGTATGCGATTCCGCGGTGCTCGGCACATTCACCGACCGCGTAAATGTGCGGAATGTCAGTCTGCATATAATCATTGACAATGATTCCGCGGTTTACCGGAATGCCGCTTTCTGTGCCAAGCTGTGTATTCGGGCGGATGCCGACCGCCATGACGACCAGGTCAGCTTCGATGCTTGTGCCGTCTTTGAAGCGTACGCCTTCGACACGGTCAGTACCGAGAATTTCTTCGGTTTGCTTTTCAAGGAAAAAGGTCATGCCTTGTTTTTCTAATTCGTTTTGCAGCAGGCGTCCCGCCGCTGCGTCAAGCTGGCGCTCCATCAGGAATGGGGCGAGGTGGATGACAGACACGTCCATTCCGAGATTCAGCAGTCCGCGTGCGGCTTCCAAACCCAGCAGTCCTCCGCCGATGACGGCTGCTTTTTTATATTGTTTTGACGCGGCGAGCATCGTGTCTGTATCTTTTATGTCCCGGAATGCCGTGACGCCTTGTTTGTCTGCGCCCGGAATCGGAAGGATAAAAGGGACAGAGCCCGTCGCCAGGATGAGTTCATCGTAAGGCTGGATTCTGTCTGCATCGGTGATGACGGTTTTGTTTTCCGTGTCGACTTTGATGACTGTTTCACCGGTATACAGCTGGATGTTGTTTTCTTTGTACCAGTTCCAATCGTTTAACGTAATGTCTTGAATGTCGGTATCGCCTTGCAGCACTTTTGACAGAAGGATTCGGTTATAGTTGGGATGAGGTTCGGCCCCGAATATTGTAATCTCGAATTCGTCTTTTGAAACACGCAGTATTTCTTCAATCGCTCTTACCCCGGCCATTCCATTTCCAACAAGGACTAGCTGTTTTTTTCCCATCAGATGATCCGCTCCTTATCTATGTTTTCTTTAGCGTAGCACAGCAAAAACAAATATTTAAGGTGCATGTTATGAAATGTAACAAAAAATACTAAAAAATCTAAAAATTTTATGAAAAATTATATAGGGCTGATTCGTACCGCGCACATCTTAAAACCGGGCATTTTACAGTCCGGATCCAAGGCTTCACCAATTAAATCGTTGACGTTTTGCGTGTCAGACCAATGGATGGGGACAAACAACGTGTCTTTTCGTACGTTCTCCGACCATCTGCTCCGGACGGTGAT
This sequence comes from Bacillus sp. ChL18, assembly GCF_026241425.1. Taxonomy (NCBI): domain Bacteria; kingdom Bacillati; phylum Bacillota; class Bacilli; order Caryophanales; family Bacillaceae; genus Bacillus; species Bacillus sp. ChL18. The sequence continues at coordinate 116,890 of NZ_JAPHWE010000003.1, forward strand.
GCTGCCCCGGGGGGATTCTACTTTCACGAGAACACGGTCTTCGATATGATAGGCGGCTGCCGTTTTTGGGTGGATTTCCACAAAGGATTCGAAATGTCTTGCAGCCAGGGCGGAGCTTTTTCTCGTTTGGACACCCGTTAAGTAGTGAGACATCACCCTTCCCGTGGTTAAATAAAGCGGATAGCCGGCGCTCGGCTTCTCTTTCGGGACGGCCGGTTCATTTGGAATCACGCTTAATTCAGCTCTGTGATCGGGATGGGCAAATGAGTGCTCAAACAATCGCCCGGTTCCGGGGTGATCCGCTTCAGGACATGGCCACTGAATGCCGCCTTCCCTCCTGAGCCTGTCATAGGTGATGCCAGCGTAATCAGCAATTCCGCCGCGGCTCGCTTCTCTCAGTTCGTTAAAGATTTCCTCCGCTGACGTATAGGGAAAATAATGCCCTTTACCAAGAGCCGAGGCAACGTCACAGATAATCTGCCAATCATGTTTCGCTTCTCCGGGGCAGGTGCGGCTCGCTTCTCTTAATGTCACGCGGCCTTCTACATTTGTCATCGTGCCTTCGTCTTCCAAATAAGAGGAGGCGGGTAAAATCACATCTGCGAATGCCGCGGTCTCAGAAATAAATAAATCAACTGCGACAAAGAATCTCAGTTTCTTGATTGCTTGTTTGACGAAATTCGCATTTGGGCCGGAAACAGCCGGATTGGAACACATGAGAAACAGTCCTTTGATGTCGCCGCTATCTATTTTTTCTATCATTTCATAGGCTGAGACGCCTTTTCGCGGCAGCTCATCCTGATGAATCCCCCACACCTTCGCAATATACGCCCGGTGTTCTTCAATTTCGATAGAACGGTAGCCCGGAAGCTGATCCGCTTTTTGGCCGTGTTCTCTCGCGCCTTGTCCGTTGCCTTGACCGGTAATCGCCCCGTAACCTGAGAAGGGCTTGCCGATTTTTCCAGTGATCAGCACCATATTTAAGAAAGCTTTCACCGCCGCGGTACCGTCAGTCTGCTGTTCGATCCCCCGCGCTGTAAACAGCATGCCGGATGTTTCCTTGGCAAACTTCACGGCGGCCTTTCGCATATGCTCCAAAGGAACACTTGTCTGCTCGGAGATCTCTTTCAGATCCAAAGCGTCGGTATGCCGTTTGAGCTTATCGAATCCGTTTGTGCGTGTACGGATAAAGTCTTTGTCTGTAAGCTGTTCGTCAATGCAGATTTTGACGAGTCCGTTTGCCAGGGCGGCGTCTGTGCCGGGCTTGATTTTCAGGTGAAGATCGGCTATTTTGGTCGTCGCCGTTTCCCGGGGGTCAATAGCGATAATGTAAGCCCCGTTTTCTTTCGCTTTATCAAAATACGGCATGATCGTCGGCTGGCATTCGGCGATATTTGTGCCTGCCAGGATGATGACACGTGTATGCGGAATGGCCGATAATGGATTCGTCAGGCCCCTGTCCGCGCCGAATGTCTGGCCGGCCGCTGTTGCTGCGGCAGACATACAGAGCCGCCCGTTGTAATCGATGTATTTCGTCTGTAAGCCGACCCGTGCGAACTTTCCAAGCAGATAGGCTTCTTCATTTGTAATGGAGGCGCTCCCGTAGACGGCCATCGCATCATTGCCGTGTTCGGTTTGGATCAGATTGATTTGTTCCTTTATGCGATTCAGCGCTTCAGCCCAAGAGACAGGCACAAATTCACCGTTTTTTTTAAGCAGGGGGCGTGTAATGCGGGATGAGTGCACGGCATGCTGATGGGCATTCATGCCTTTTGTACATAAACGGCCATGTGTCGTCGGATTATCAATGCCGATTGCAGTGTATTTCTTTCGTGCCGCGAAGGTTTGTTCCGTAAGCTGCATTTTGCATTGCATGCTGCAGAACGGGCATTGCGTCTCATATGTTTTTTCCGATTGGATATCTTGCAGTTTGTCACGGAAATAACGGAGCATCGGTTCAGTCAAAAAGCTTCATCCTTTCGTATGGCGTTTTCCCGGCAGGCAGGTTTTGCAGCAGGGATATGTCTGAACTGAGATTTTTCAGAAGCTGTGTCCGCATATCTTCTTCAAACAGCATTTCTCTGATATGGACGAGGCCGAGTCTGTCAACCCATTGATAAATCGCTTCGTTGTAGTGAGCCGTTTCGCGATAATACTGAATAAGGCCTTTCATCATAGCGGCGGTACTGTCTTCGTTATTCGTCACACAAAAAAGGCTGCCGGCGCGGGCTTGTTTTCCGCGGACGCCCCCGATATAAATCTCCCAGCAAGTTTGTGTCTGAAGCGCGCCGATATCCTGAATGTAAGCATCGGTGCAATTGTTTTCACATGACAAACTGACGGATACATAAGCGGGGACGGCAAGCATGTCGGTATCTCGTTCAATCCTGCTTGCCAGTTCTTGAAAGGAGCGATGCTGTCCGCACGTACATGCTTTGATTTGAATCGTCCAGCGGTGCCGGGGGGAGAAAACCGGCATGTTCAGTGCTTTTCTGATGCTTGCAAGGTCATTTGGCCTGATTCCGGAAAGCCTCAGCCGGTGACTGTCAGTCATCGAAACGCCGGGGATGCCGTATTCTTCGATGACGTCTGCGATGTTTTTGAGCTCTGCCGCACTTGTCAGTCCGCCGTACATTTGCGGAATCAGGGTGCATGTCTCTTCTGCCGATATTTCATTGAACTGCATAAAATCAGGCCGCGTCCTTTCCAGGTAATAGTGAAGCGCCGGAATACAAATGCGGCAGCCGTTTTCTGTTTTCCAGCCGATCTCTTTCATTACCTCGGCGGCATCAGTGAACGGACGGCGCCGAAGTTCCACGATGACTTCTTCTTCCGTCAAATCGGTGCAGCCGCAAAACGAAGGCTGGCGGGAGGGTTTTGTGTAATCATCGCTCGCCATATACTTCAGCAAGTCTTCAACGAGCGGCCTGCATCCTCCGCAAGACCCGGACGCTTTTGTCATGTGCTTCACTTCCTCCGCGGTTTTTAAGCTATATTTGTTCACCGCTTCTTCAATGGAGCCCTTGGTCACTGAGCTGCATTGGCAAATGGTTTCATGGGGAGGCATGGATTCAAAGGATATACCGCCTTGATCCGGTTCCATGAGCTGTTTTTTCACGATGGAAATATCTCTTTGCTTCACAAGACTGTCGAGAAGCCGCTGTTTACCGCGCGTGTCCCCGAATAAAATAAAGCCGGCCGGTTTATCGTCCTCAAAGAGCACTTTTTTGTAGATGCCTGCATGCTCATCATGGAACAATATGCCGGCTGTGTGCTCATCCTCGTGCACCTTTCCTGCCGACCATACATCAATACCGGCTATTTTTAAGGCCGCAGATTGTGCAAAGCCTTGAAACCCTTCGCACGGAATACCGCATAGATGCTGTGCGAGCACTTTTCCCTGTTCATAAAGCGGCGCCGCCAATCCGTATACAATCCCGTCATGCTCTGCGCATTCACCGACGGCATACACATTCGGTTTGTTCGTCTGCATGAATTGATTGACGATGATTCCTCGGTTCACTGAAAGTCCGGCAGATGCAGCCAATCGGATATTGGGCCTCACACCGGCGGCCATGACAATCAGGTCTGCTTCTATGGAAGAACCGTCTTTGAAACGGATGCCTTCCGCCCGTGAGTTTCCTGTAATGGATGCTGTGTCTTTCTCTAAAAGAAAGACTAAGCCTTTTCGCTCCAGTTCTTTCTGCAGCAGATGGGATGCCGTTTGATCAAGCTGTTTTTGCATAATGGCGGAAGAGTGGTGAATGACGCTGACGTCCATGCCGAGCTGCCGTAAGCCGACGGCCGCTTCAAGACCTAATAAACCGGCGCCGATGACCGCCGCCTTTTGATACCGGCCGGCCGCATTGATAAGGGATTGGCAGTCCTCTATTGTCCGAAAGCTGTACACACCTTCTTTATCTGCTCCGGGTATGGGGAGAATATAAGGAGAGGAGCCCGTTGCCGCGATGAAATGATCGTAAGTCATGCTGCGCTTTCGATCCGTTGTGACAACCTGCCGTTCTGTATCAATGTCTACAACCGTTTCTCCCGTGTAAAGCGTAATTCCGTTTTTTTCGTACCATTCGCGGCTATTCAGCGTAATGTCATCAAGCGAAACCTCACCTTGTAAAACGGAGGATAAGAGAATGCGATTGTAATTGGGATGAGGTTCGGTTCCGAAAATAACAATCTCAAACATGTCACGGTTCATCTTTAAAATGTGTTCAATACAGCGGATTCCGGCCATTCCGTTCCCTGCTGCAATTAATCGTTGTTTCTTCATTCGCCAAACCTCCTTTGCAGCTGCCTGTAAGTTTTGCTTCTCTATGAGAAATTATGGCACATTGCCTGATTAACGCATTAAATGTGTCGCATTATCTTACACATGTCTTTTCCGGTGAATGCCGGTCATATATTCTTGATTCAGCAATTTGAAATGATAGAAGACCGGAAAGGAGAATGTTATGAAGCTGTCGGAATTAAAAACAAGCGGCCATCCGCTCACTCTGCTCTGTTCCTTCTTATATTTTGATGTGAGTTTTATGATTTGGGTCATGCTGGGGGCTCTCGGCGTTTATATTTCTCAGGATTTCGGGTTATCTTCTTTTGAAAAAGGGTTTGTCGTGGCTCTGCCGATCTTATCAGGATCTGTGTTTCGGATCATTTTAGGTGTGTTAACGGACAGGATCGGGCCGAAGAAAACAGCCGTGATCGGGATGCTGATCACGATGATCCCGCTGCTTTGGGGGGCATTCGGGGGCCGTTCTTTGACTGAGCTGTATGCGATCGGCATTCTGCTGGGCGTAGCGGGCGCAAGTTTTGCTGTTGCGCTTCCGATGGCGAGCCGGTGGTATCCGCCTCACTTGCAGGGGCTTGCGATGGGGATAGCAGGTGCCGGCAACAGCGGCACTTTGTTTGCGACATTGTTCGGTCCCCGCCTTGCAGAACAGTTTGGGTGGCACAGTGTAATGGGAATTGCGCTTCTTCCGTTGATGATTGTTTTTATACTGTTTATCGTCATGGCGAAGGACTCTCCTGCACAGCCCGCACCGCAGCCGCTTAAAAACTACCTTCACGTTTTCAGGCAGAAGGAGACATGGTGTTTCTGTCTTTTGTACGGCGTCACTTTCGGAGGTTTTGTGGGATTATCAAGTTTTTTGGCGATTTTTTTCGTTGATCAATATCAATTGTCAAAAATCCATGCCGGTGATTTCGTTACAATATGTGTCGCGGCGGGCAGTTTTTTTCGCCCAGCAGGAGGCTGGATTTCAGACCGTGCGGGAGGTGCGAAAGTTCTCGCTGTACTGTTTGTCATCGCGGCTCTGTGTATGGCGGGAGTCAGCAGCCTGCCTCCGCTTTCAACGGTGATCGTTCTGCTGTTTATCGGAATGATGGCGCTCGGTATGGGCAACGGAGCGGTATTTCAGCTTGTCCCTCAGCACTTTGCAAAAGAAATCGGAATGGTGACGGGGATCGTCGGAGCAGCCGGCGGCATAGGGGGTTTTTTCCTTCCGAATATTTTAGGATCATTGAAGCAGATGACGGGTACTTATGCGATCGGTTTTATCTCTTTTTCATGTATCGCATTGCTCGCATTTGTGCTTGTTCTGGCCGCAGGCTATTTTTGGAGAAAAAGCTATGGCACTGAAAACAGTCCTGCGGATGTTTAAGTTTGGGCGGAAGACACGTATGACAGCGTGTCTTTTTTATGATTTATCATTTTCACTTGATTTTAAACGGAGAATATATCAGAATAAATAGTAACGATTACGATTTATAACCATGTACATCATGATGAAAATAAGGCAGGTGCAGTATGTAAATCGTAATTATTCTATTTTGATAGGAGGCTATTTCATGAAAAAAATTCCGGTTACAGTATTGAGCGGCTATCTTGGTTCCGGAAAGACGACCGTTTTGAATCATATTTTACAAAACCGCAACGGTTTAAAAATTGCCGTCATCGTCAATGACATGAGCGAAGTAAATATAGACGCGGGCTTGGTGAAGCAGGGAGGCGGCTTGTCAAGGACGGATGAGAAACTCGTAGAATTATCCAATGGCTGTATCTGCTGCACGCTGCGTGAAGATTTATTAGTCGAAGTTGAGAAACTCGCGAAAGACGGCAGATTTGATTATATAGTGATTGAATCAACAGGGATCAGCGAACCGATTCCCGTTGCCCAGACATTTTCTTATATAGATGAAGAAATGGGTATTGATCTGACAACATTCTGCAGGCTGGACACAATGGTGACCGTGGTGGATGCAAACCGCTTCTGGCATGATTTCCAGTCCGGTGACAGCCTACTTGACCGGAAGGAAGCGGCGGGAGAAGAGGATGAACGGGTGATTGCCGATTTATTAATTGACCAAATCGAGTTTTGTGATGTGCTCATTTTAAATAAATGCGACATGGTGGGCGAAAAAGAGCTTGAACAGCTGGAAACAGTCCTTCGCGCATTACAGCCCCGTGCCAGACTGATCCGGTCCGTCCGCGGAGAAGTGCCCGCCGAATACATATTGAATACCGGTTTATTTGAGTTTGAGGAAGCGAGTTCATCAGCAGGATGGATAAAGGAACTGACGGCAGGTCATGAAGCGCACACTCCCGAAACGGAAGAGTACGGCATCACTTCGTTTGTGTACTCGCGGCGTCTGCCGTTTCATACCGTTCGTTTTGACAGCTGGCTGCATCAATCAATGCCTGACAACATTGTGCGCGCAAAAGGAATTGCTTGGTGCGCAACCCGCAACAGCCTTGCGCTGCTGATGTCTCAGGCGGGTCCGGCGGTTTCGATTGAGCCTGTTTCTTATTGGGTGGCGGCAATGCCGAAACTTGAGCAGGAGCAGATTAAACAGCAGGAACCGGAGATTCTGGAAGATTGGGACGACCAATTCGGAGACCGTCATACGAACCTGGTGTTTATCGGAACAGATTTAGATGAAGCAGCCATTACAAAGGAATTGGATCAGTGCCTGCTCACGCCGTCTGAGTTCGATTCCGATTGGTCGCAGCTTGAAGATCCTTTTCAATGGGATATTCAGCGGGCCGAATAACATACCGGCCAAGTTTAGAAGCAGGTGAAAAGGGAAGGAGTGATGAAAAAGGAGCTGACCAAGTGTGAAAGCACTGACATACCAAGGAAAAGAACATATGGAAGTGAAAGAAGTCCCGGCACCCGCCATTCAAGATGAGAGAGATGTCATCGTTCGAATCACCGCAACCGGGATATGCGGTTCAGACCTTCATTTACATAAAAACGGGATACCCGCCGATCCGGGTTATATCGTCGGGCATGAGCCGATGGGAATCGTTGAAGAAACGGGCAGTCAAGTCAAAAAGCTGAAAAAAGGCGACCGGGTCGTGATTCCTTTTAATATCGGATGCGGAGAATGTCATTATTGCAAGCACCAGATGGAAAGCCAGTGTGATGAATCTAATCCAAATCCTCATACAGATGCCGGCGGCTTATTCGGTTTTTCGGAGTTTAACGGTAATTATCCCGGCGGGCAGGCTGAATATTTACGTGTTCCTTATGCTGATTTCTCTTCTTTTCTGGTTCCGGCAGACAGTGAGCTTGAAGATGAGCAGGTGCTGCTTCTGTCAGATGTCATGCCGACCGCCTTTTGGAGCGTCCAGCACAGCGGAGTGAAAAAAGGGGATACAGTCGTGATTCTGGGATCAGGTCCGATCGGCTTAATGGCGCAAAAATTCGCGTGGAAAAAAGGAGCAAAGCGGGTTATCGCAGTCGATCAAGTCCCGCATCGCCTTGAACATGCGAGACGCATAAACGGAGCAGAGACCTTCAATTTTTCAGAACATGATGAGATCGGGAAACTGCTGCATGAACAAACGTCAGGGGGCGCGGATGTAGTGATTGATTGTGTCGGAATGGACGGCACGCCGCTTTCAAAAGAAAAAACAGAGCAAAAACCGAATCAGTTCGGAACGATCAGTCCGATTCTTACAGCATCAGAAGCCGTTAAGAAGTTCGGAACCCTGCAGCTCACGGGCGCATACATTTCTGAAGCGGACGGCTTTCCGCTCGGTGATTTTTTCACACGCAACGTTTCTTTAAAAATGGGCCAGGCACCCGTTATTCATCTGATGCCGATGCTGTATCAAATGATCGAACAAAATGAAATTGATCCGACGGATATCATTACACACAAAATGAGTCTTGCGGAAGCTCCTGCTGCATATGATATATTTGACAAAAAAGAAGATGGCAACATTAAAGTGATTTTAAAGCCATAGCGAGGAGAAACACGATGAATATTTACAGACCGGCGGGATTTTGGATCAGATTGGGAGCTGTGGTACTCGACTATTTAATTACTTCAGTGCCTTTGGCGATTATTTTTATGCTGGCAACAGGAAAAGATCCGAATGAGAGCGCAATGATCAGCATTATTTTGACTCTTTATGGTATTTTGCTCCCTGTATACTGGAACGGTTATGTTATCGGCAAAAAGATCTGCGGTATCCGTATCGTCAAAAAAGACGGAACTCAGGTAGGCTTTCTCACTATGATTTTGAGAGTGCTTGTGGGCGGCCTGATATATGGCGTGACGTTTGGAATCGGTGTGATCGTGAGCGCATTCATGGTCGGAATGAGAGAAGACAGACGGTCAATCCACGATTTTGTAGCGGGAACGTATGTCACGTACGCGCTGCCGGACGAATCGATTGAAAAGAGCGAATAATTTCGCTCTTTTTTTTGCATAAAAAATGGATGAGGGAGAAACATATAACAAACGTTAAAGGAGGAAAGAATCATGAAAAAAGCTGCATTGTCTTTAGCTGCGTTTTTCATTACAGCAATGGTTTTCACAATGCCGGCACATGCAGCCGGAACAAAAATGCCTTCAACAATGTCACTCACGGAACAGCAGAAAAAAGAAATTGAATCACTCGAAAAAGAAGTGCTCGAAAAACGAAAACATGTCATATCCAAATATGTTGAGTACGGGGTCCTGCCGAAAGAAAAAGCAGAACATATTAAACAGCATATGGACAGGCGCTTTAACATGATGAAACAAAATGGATTTGTCCCGAAGCCTCCGCCTCATAAATTGGAAAAGCGGCATCATCATTCTTAAGCATCCGGCAAGCCGGATGCTTTTTTGTTTTTATCGGGATTGCTCTGAAACGCGTTTCATAACGTATATCAATATCATAGGCATCAGGAGGATGAAACACATGATACATAAAAAACAGGGCCTGTTCCCTGATACATTTCTATGGGGGGCAGCCTCGGCTGCCTATCAGGCTGAAGGAGCCTGGGATAAAGACGGTAATCCTTCAGTATGGGTGAACAGTGCAGAGTGGCTATTAGTGACGGAGGAGTTCATCTCATCGGCTACGCAGCTGGTCATTCACGGATCTGTTAAGCTGGCTGAACGGCTATCAAAAACGCTACGGTTTTGTGTATATCAATCGAGATGAAGAAGATGAAAAGGATTTGAAACGGATCAGGAAAAAAAGTTTTTATTGGTACCGGAATGTAATTGAAACAAACGGTAAAAGTTTATAAAAGTTCCCTGAGAGAAATATGATTCTCTCAGGGATTTCTTTTACATTGCGGCTGCATCAATAATATACGTATCCGCATGAAGATCGGATATTTCGGCAGGCACTGAATAACAGGTAAGGCTGTATCGGCCTTTCGGAATATGAAAGAAAAGCCGCTTTGACATCACGCTTTCAATCTCAATTCCATCTTTTACAGCCTCAAAGGGAACAGTCGCTTTTTTCTCATAGGATGGTACCGGTTGACTTGTGTTAAGCCTGAGAACGATAAATGCCCTCGTATTTCTCCTTGCCTCAAATGAAACAGCTCCGTCAGCTTCCGCATATCCTTTTTCAATGGCTTCATCGGTCCAATCGATAACAGGCGGTTCTGAATCTTTTTGGAAGATTGTAAATTGATGATAAGAAATGGCCAGTTCTTGCGGTTTCCATGATTTAATCAATGCGCTGTTCCTCCTGTTTTTTACTTGATTTTAAATAATACTCTCGTTCCGTCGGGATCATTGGTAAGCTGGTGTCCGACCCATGAGCCGGCTCCGCGGTTGTCTGCCGGAGAAATATATTCTACGGAGGCGTTGTTTCCGCCCTGTTTACAAACCGCCATCGGCCATTCATCCCTATCGTATCCCGTTTTTACAGGTACATGTTTAAGAGATTGCTCACGACGCTTATGTACTCCGTCTCTGTCAATGGTGCATATGCTGGAATGCCCTTCTTTTATCGCGTCCTTAATATGCTTTGCTGTTTCCGGATATCGATCGGACGGAAATAGGATTACCTTGTCGTAATCACTCTTCTGAACGGTTTGCTCGTTATCTGAGAAAAGATCACCCTTGATCAGGGCCGCGACTGCTCCGGCAATGATGATAAGAACAAGCAGCAGTGCTTTTAATGTTTTCAAGAGTATCAATCACCTCCAGTTATAAATTGCTGTTAAGCTGGTCCAAGAATAATGCAGAATCGGCCGGCTGTAAAGCTGTTAAAATATATTTCTCAGCCGCAATTCAGCTGAATATCTGTAAAACCATCTGCACAAATCAACTTTATTCATTAAAAATTCGATCAGAAAGTGTTTTTTGCCGTTTCCCTATTCAGAAATGAACGGTTGCGGCCGTATCGTCAATTGACTTATTATAGCGATAAGCTCACCGGCAGGATATCTTCGTCTGCGAGTGTCCGACCCGAAAACCTCGGCCTGCATGACCGTGCGCAACAAGACGATAAAAAGACGGCCATCTGATAAGAAGGCCGTCAGCAAATCATTCCAGATTCGCATGCTTTGTAAACATGTCTGCTGAATTCAATTCTTTTTTCTCCATGATTTTTAGAATAACCGCATCGTAAAACAGCAGAAGAGTTTGTTCGAATAAAGAACCCATCGGCTGAATCGTCTTTCTGTCTCCGCCGGTCTCTTCCTTAGGAGAGCCGGGAATCGTTATTGTAAGATCCGCAAGTTTGCCGAGACTTGAGCCGGGGTTAATCGTTAATGCAGTGACGATACCGTTAAGACTTTTGGCTTTTTCAGCTGTATGAAGCAGACTTTTTGTTTCGCCTGAGCCTGAGCTGATGATGACGAGACCGCCTTCTTGGAGGGGAGGGGTAAGCGTCTCACCGACGATGTAAGCGTTCAGGCCGATGTGCATCATCCTCATGGCGAACGCTTTAGCCATAAAGCCGGAACGCCCCGCTCCGGACGTGAAGATTTGATCTGCCGATAAAATCTGATCCGCAAGCTTGTCAGCTTCACTGTCGGATATTAATGCTGCGGTGCGGGATATTTCATTTAGTATTTCATGTAAGTATTCAGTCGTTTTCATGATCCTTGTGTGATCAGCTGTTTCATTTTAGCAGCAGCATCCGCTTTATTGTCAGCTCCCGTAATGCCTCCGCCGACAATGATTAAATCTGGGTTTTGTTTGATGGCTTCAGGAAGCGTATCAAGTTTAATGCCTCCGGCAATTGCGGTTTTAGCGCTCTTGACCGCTTTTTTAATCGCCGTCAGTTCCTCGAATGAATTTTTTCCTTCTGCTTGAAGATCATAACCCGTATGAACACAAATATAATCAACACCGAGTTGGTCAATTTCTTTTGCCCGTGTTTCAAGGTTTTTTACGTTTATCATGTCGACGAGGATTTTTTTCTGCTGTTTTTTTGCTTCGGCAACGGCCCCTTTGATCGTTGAGTCGTCTGTCGCTCCTAAAACGGTGATGATGTCGGCTCCCGCTTCTGCCGCTTTCATAATCTCGTAACCGCCTGCATCCATGATTTTAAGATCGGCAAGCACTTTCAAGTGAGGAAAGGCTGTTTTCATTTCCTGCACGGCTTTCAGTCCTTCATTAATGACAACGGGAGTGCCGATTTCTACAACATCTATATATTGTTCGACCTCTTTCACAAGTTCAATTGCTTCCGGGATATTTACTAAGTCTAATGCCAGCTGTAATTCCACTTTATATCCACTCCTCTTTTTCATGTATTTCCATTCTATAGAGTGCCCCGCATGTTGAGAAGTACGCACTTTGAAGTCTAATAGTTACTTTGAGGATACTGTCCCCGCAGGCAATGCGCTTTGTTTCAGCAAAACTGCGTGGTAGTATAAACTGATGAAAGTTGTGTGAAAAAGTAAGCGTGTATGAATAGATGATGACCGTACAAAAAGTAAGAGGAAGGAGAATTGTCCGTGAGCCGAATGGATGAGAAAACGTTTAATTGCGAAAAGGAATTGACGCTTGCCGTGATAGGCGGGAAGTGGAAAATGCTGATTATGTGGCACTTGGGAAAAGAAGGGACGAAGCGGTTTAATGAGCTGAAAGCTTTAATTCCGGATATTACGCACAAAATTCTTGTGAATCAGCTCAGGGAGCTGGAGCAGGATCTGATCGTTCACAGGGAAGTTTACCCTGTCGTCCCTCCGAAAGTGGAGTATTCTTTAACGGCGCAAGGAGAAAGCCTTATGCCGATTCTGGACGCCATGTATAAGTGGGGAAAAGATTATATGGAATTAATCAACATTGATAAAACTGCAATAAAGGAATCTTTTTGAAGTGCTCTATGTAAAATAGAGTGCTTTTTTTGCGGTTTAATGAAATCATATTGCGAACATTCGGGCCGTCTGTTTCGGTTCTTGCGCTGTTTTTTCCGGGTCAGCTTACGTACGTAAATTTTTTTTATTTCTGCCATAACTGGATATTCGACAGATTTTCATTATAGTTTAAAGATTTTTAATTTTACGTAAATAATATTTTTGAAAATAAATTGCGGGATGCCGCAAAATACCCTCTGGATTTGTCGGATTTTTTTTCGGTGTGCCGCATGAAACTTTTCACCCATTTTTCGGTGATAAAAACAATATTTTCATATAAAGTGAACGTAAGTAGATATATAGAAATACATGCAGAAATAGGTAAACCTTTCGTGCTTACAATCAATGGCTTTTTGTCTTGATTTCTCATAAATTTGATGCCGTATTTCGGACTGCGCGGGTGAACGGATGACGGATTTCGGCGGTGATTGAATCGGGATCGTTTTTGAGGTAAGTGGTTCTTTTGGCTTGAGAATGAGTTAGGGACATAGAGGGAGGCTGTTTCTAAGGGAGAATTGACAACTATATCTTAAAAAGGGGAGGCGCACACATATGGAAATAACTTTTTATCCTTTAACAAATGCTCAAAAACGTATCTGGTATACAGAAAAATTCTATCCGAACACAAGTATTTCAAATCTTGCCGGGTTCGGGAAACTCATTTCTGAAGACGGCGTACAGGCTCATTACGTTGAGAAAGCGATACAGGAATTCGTCCGGCGGTATGAGTCGATGAGAATCCGTCTGCGGCTTGATGATGAGGGGGAGCCCGTTCAATATGTGAGCGAATACCGTCCGCTCTCCATCGGACACACAGATATCAGGCAAGCCGGCTGCTCTGCGGACGAGCTGTCAAAATGGGGGCGTGAAGAAGCTGGCAAGCCTCTGGCGTTATATGATCAGGATTTATTCCGTTTTTCCGTGCACACGATCAGTGAAAATGAGGTCTGGTTTTACGCAAATGTGCATCACATTATTTCAGACGGGATTTCCATGACGATTCTGGGCAATGCGATTACTGATATTTATTTGGAGCTTTCAGGCGGGACAAGTGGGGAACAGACGGAGATTCCTTCTTTTATCGAGCACGTGCTGACAGAGCAGGAATATGTGCAGTCGAAGCGGTTTAAGAAGGATCGGGACTTTTGGAACGGGCAGTTTGAGACCGTGCCGGAGCTTGTGTCCCTGAAACGGAGCCGGGCAGATGCGGGTCTTGATGCGAAACGGTTTTCTCAAGAAATTCCTCACGACTTATATGGCCGCATTCATTCATTCTGCGAGGAGCATAAAGTCAGCGTACTATCTCTGTTCCAGTCAGCTCTGATCACTTATCTCTACAAAGTGACCGGCCGGGATGACGTTGTCACGGGTACGTTTATGGGAAACCGGACGAATGCGAAAGAAAAGCAGATGCTCGGGATGTTCGTATCTACGGTGCCTGTGCGGACAAGCGTTGACGGAGGACAGTCGTTCTTGGAATTCGTTAAAGGCCGGATGAAGGATCTGATGAAAATTCTCCGCCACCAAAAGTATCCGTATAACCTGCTAGTCAATGATTTGCGCGCTTCGAAGAGTTCGCTGAGCAGATTGTTTACGGTGGCTCTGGAGTACCAGGTGATGCAGTGGCAGAAAAAAGAGAATCTGTCCTTCCTGACAGACCCTATTTTCAGCGGAAGCGGTACAAATGATATTTCGATTCATGTGAAGGAACGATGGGACACCGGGAAATTGACGATTGATTTTGACTATCGCAGCGACATTTTCAAGGCGGAAGAGATTGAATCTGTTTCTGAACGTTTGATCACGCTGATTGAAGATGCGATTTCATCTCCTGATCGCATAATTGATGAACTTACTCTTCTTTCTGAATCCGAGAAAGAGCGGCTGCTGAAACGGGCCTCCGGCAATCCGGTGAATTACCGCAAGGAGATGACGATACCGGGGCTGTTTGAAGAGAAAGTGAAGTCACTGTCTGACAAACCCGCGGTTGTGTATGAAGGCCGAACATTGTCCTATCGCACATTGCATGAACAATCAGGCCGTATTGCCGGACGCCTTCTTCAAGCCGGGATATCAGCCGATTCTCCTGTCGCGGTGCTGCTTGGCCGATCTGAGCGTGTCATTGCGGCAATATTGGGAATTTTGAAAGCGGGCGGCGCTTATGTGCCGATAGATCCTGACTTTCCGGCGGATCGGATTCAGTACATTTTAGAGGACAGCGGAGCGAAGGCTGTTCTGACGGAGACCGGAATACAGGTGCCTGCAGCGGATGCCGAACGGATTGATTTTGACGAGGCTGTTCAGTTTGAAACGGCTGCGGACGGTGTCAGCACACAATCAGACCGGCTGGCTTACATCATCTACACGTCAGGTACAACGGGGCGGCCGAAAGGCGTGATGATTGAGCACCGGCAAGTTCATCATCTGGTGCAATCACTGCAGCAGGAGATTTATCAATGCGGTGAGCAGACGTTAAGAATGGCGCTTTTGGCTCCGTTTCATTTTGATGCGTCCGTCAAACAGATTTTTGCATCGCTTCTTTTGGGACAGACGCTTTATATCGTGCCGAAAACGACTGTAACGAATGGCTCGGCACTGCTGGACTATTATCGTCAAAACCGGATTGAAGCCACTGACGGAACGCCTGCGCATCTGCAGATGATGGTTGCGGCGGGAGATGTCAGCGGAATTGAATTGCGCCACATGCTCATTGGGGGAGAGGGCCTGTCCGCGGCTGTTGCCGAGCAGCTGATGACGCTCTTTCATCAATCGGGCAGGGCGCCGCGTCTGACAAATGTCTACGGGCCGACAGAAACGTGCGTAGATGCGTCCGTGCATCAGGTGTCAGCCGATAACGGAATGAATCAACAGGCGGCGTACGTTCCGATCGGAAAACCGCTCGGCAACGCCCGTCTGTATATATTGGATAAGCACCAGCGGCTTCAGCCCGACGGCACGGCCGGTGAGCTGTATATCGCGGGTGACGGTGTAGGCCGCGGCTATTTAAATCTGCCGGATTTGACCGCAGAGAAGTTTTTGCAAGACCCGTTTAACGGAAGCGGCCGCATGTACCGCACGGGTGATATGGCGCGCTGGCTGCCGGACGGGACGATCGAATATATCGGCCGTGAAGATGATCAGGTGAAAGTCCGCGGCTACCGCATTGAGCTGGGAGAAATTGAAACGGTGCTCAGAAAAGCTCCGGGCGCGGCGCAGGCCGTCGTGCTGGCACGGCCGGATCAGCAGGGCAGCTTAGATGTCTGCGCATATATCGTTCAGGAAAAAGGAACCGAGTTTCACCCTGCCGAGTACAGAGAGTATGTGTCAAAGCACCTTCCTGATTACATGGTGCCCGCTTACTTTACAAAAACGGACGAAATTCCGCTCACGCCGAGCGGGAAGGCGGACCGCAAAAAGCTGTTTGCGCTTGATGTGCAGGCTGTCAGCTCATCCGAATATGCCGCGCCGAGAAATGAAACGGAGGAAACGCTCACCGTCATCTGGCAGGAAGTCCTCGGAATGGACAAGGCGGGCATTTATGATCATTTCTTCGAGTCAGGCGGTCATTCATTAAAGGCCATGACGCTTCTGACGAAAATTCATAAGCAAATGGGCGTTGAAATTCCGCTGCAATACTTGTTTGAGCATCCGACGATTGCAGCGCTTGCCGATTATGCGGAAAACCGAAACGAAGGACCGGCATTCAGTGCGATTGAGCCGGCTGAGAAGCAGGCGAGCTATCCGCTTTCGCTCGCTCAGCAGCGGACTTATATCGCGAGCCAATTTGAAGACGCGGGAGTCGGGTATAACATGCCGGCTGCGGCCATGATTGAGGGCGCTTTAGACCGTGAAAAGCTTGAGCGTGCATTTTCTGCCTTAATCAGCAGGCATGAAGCGCTCAGAACATCGTTTCAATCAGAGGACGGCACGCCGAGACAGGTGATTCACGAACATGTTCCGTTTCATATTGAAATGATCGAAGCGCGCGGAAGAACGAATGAACAGGTCATGAAGGACTTTGTGCGCCGTTTTGATTTATCTGAGGCGCCGCTGTTCAGAATCGGCCTGCAAACGCTCGGTCACAATCGCCATATGCTGCTGTTTGATATGCATCACCTGATTTCTGACGGGGTGTCTATTTCCATCATGCTGAAGGAACTGGCTGACATCTACGGCGGAAATCAGCTGCCTGAATTGCGCATTCAATATAAAGATTATGCCGTATGGCAGGCGGAACGGGCGAAAGAAGGCTACAAGAAGGAGCGGGCGTACTGGAAAGAAGTCTTCAGCGGCGAACTGCCGGTGCTTCAGCTGCTCCCTGATTATCCGCGGCCGCAGGTGCAAAGCTTTGAAGGTGACCGCGTGTCCGCCAAGCTGCCGAAAATGCTGCGGGAACGGCTGCAGAAGCTTGCCGAGAAAAACGGAGCCACCCTTTACATGGTGCTGTTATCAGCTTACTATACGCTGCTTTCTAAGTATTCAGGACAGGAAGACATCATCGTGGGAACACCGTCAGCGGGAAGAAATCACTCTGATACTGAGGGGCTTATCGGGATGTTTGTCAACACGCTCGCGCTGCGAAGCTCCGTGAAGCAGGATCAGACATTTGCCGGCTTGTTAGGTCATGTGCGCAAGCAGGTGCTGGACGCGTTTTCTCACCAGGACTATCCGTTTGAGTGGCTGACCGAGGAGCTGAACGTGCCCCGGGATATGAGCAGGCATCCGATATTTGATACGATGTTCAGTCTGCAAAATGCTTCGGACGGAATTCCGGAGATCGGTAATCTGACGCTGTCTCTTCATGAAACAAATTTCAACATCGCCAAATTCGACCTGACCATGCAGGCTCGGGAAACAGCGGAAGGCATTGCGCTTGATTTGGATTATTGCACGAAGCTGTTTAAGCGCTCAACTGCGGATCGCATGCTTGCGCACTATGTCCGTCTGCTGGAGAGCGCGGCAGCTCAGCCGGATGCGAAAATCAGCGAATATGATCTGCTTTCTGAACGGGAGGCTTTGACTCAATTACACCGGTTCAATCCGGAACGCACGGCATACTCGAAAGAGCAAACGATCGTGCAGATCTTTGAAGAACAAGCCCGAAAGAACCCTGACCGGACGGCTCTTCAGTTCGAAGGGGAAACCCTGTCTTATCAGCAGCTGAATGAACGCGCCAACAGGCTTGCGCGGCATATTCTTTCAGTCGGAGGCGGCGGGAAAACCGCGGCTGTTCTGTGTGAACGGTCAATGGATATGATTGTTTCCATTATGGCTGTGTTAAAAGCGGGGTCCGCCTATGTGCCGATTGATCCTGAGCATCCGGTTCAGCGGATTCAGCATTTCTTCCGCGACAGCGGGGCGAATGTGCTTATGACTCAGCAAAGTCTCAAGCCGCTTGCGGAAAAGGCCGGTTTTCAAGGCGTCATTGTGCTTGCTGATGATGAGGCGAGCTATGAAAAGGACTCTCGCAATCCAGCATTGCCGTTTGATTCCAAAACGATTGCCAATCTCACTTATACATCGGGCACGACGGGAACGCCGAAAGGAAACATCGTCACACATGCCAACATTTTGCGGACGGTAAAAAACACGAACTATTTGACCGTTTCTGAAGAGGACACAGTGCTCGGTCTGTCAAACTACGTCTTTGACGCTTTTATGTTTGATATGTTCGGTTCGCTGTTAAACGGTGCAAAGCTTGTGATCGTCCCGAAAGATACGGTGCTGGATATGTCACGTCTGTCCCGGGTGGTCAAACGGGAGAACGTCAGCATTCTGATGATTACGACGGCCCTGTTCCACCTGCTTGTTGATATGGAGCCGTCCTGTCTGACGACACTTCGGAAAATCATGTTCGGGGGCGAAAGAGCGTCTGTAGAACATGTCAAAAAGGCGCTTGCGGCAGTCGGAAAAGGAAGACTGCTTCATATGTACGGCCCGTCGGAAAGCACAGTGTTTGCGACATACCATCCGGTGGATGTCATTGAAGAGGATACGCTCTCCGTTCCGATCGGGAAACCGGTCAGCAATACGGAAGTCTTCATCATGAACTCAGCCGGACGCATTCAGCCGGCGGGTATCGCGGGAGAGCTGTGCGTCAGCGGTGAAGGTCTCGTAGAAGGCTACTACAACCGTCCTGAACTGACGGAAGAAAAATTTGTAAAGCATCCGTTTGAGGAAGGTGAACGGATGTATAAAACGGGCGACTTGGCCAGATGGCTTCCGAATGGCGATATCGAGTTTATCGGACGTATCGACCATCAGGTGAAAATCCGCGGTCAGCGGATTGAGCTTGGCGAAATTGAGCATCAGCTTCAAAGTCATGACCAGATACAGGAATGCATTGTGCTCGCTGTGGATCAGGGCGCGGGTGACAAACTTCTTTGCGCGTATGTTGTCGGCCTCAGGGAAATCTCTTCCCGGGAGCTGAGGGAGCATACGGCGAAGGATCTTCCGGCTTATATGATTCCGTCCGTCTTTATTCAATTGGATGAACTGCCTCTTACAGGAAACGGAAAAATCGACAGGCGGGCGCTGCCGATGCCGGATGTGACCGCAGCGAATGCCGTGTCATATACGGCACCGCGCAATGAAACAGAACAAAAACTGGCGGATATTTGGGCTGAGGTGCTGCAAATGGAGCGGGTCGGCGTCCATGATCAGTTCTTTGAGATCGGGGGCCACTCGTTAGCGGGGATGAAACTGCTGGCCCTTATCCAGAAGACATTCGGCGTGCAGCTTACCTTAAAGGATCTGTTCACTTCTCCGACGGCTGCGGGGCTGGCGCAGCTGATTGAAGGGGCTGAGCAGAAAACGGCAGAGAGCATCGCACCGGCGGCCGAGCGGGAAACGTATCCGGTTTCTTCACCGCAGAAGCGGATGTTCGTGCTTCAGCAGATGGAAGGCGCTGAAACAAGCTATAACATGCCGTCTGTGCTCCGCTTAAAAGGAAAGCTTGATGCAGAAAAGCTGAAATCCGTCATGAAACAGCTGACAGAACGCCATGAAGCCTTCAGAACGACATTTGACATAAAGGATGGAGAAACGGTTCAGCGCATATGGGCGAAAGCTGATATCGACATGGAATATTATGAAGCCTCTGAAGAAGATGCTGAACGGATTATTCAGAGCTTTATCCGGCCGTTTCGCCTGGATCAGCTTCCTCTCGTCAGAACGGGACTGGTCAAGCTGGCTGAACATGACCACCTGCTGCTGTTTGATATGCACCATATCATTTCGGACGGCGCTTCAGTCGGCGTGCTGATAGATGAACTGTCCCGCTTGTATGGCGGCGAAACGCTTGATCCGCTGCGGATCCATTATAAAGACTATGCGGTATGGCAGCAGAAATTTATTCAATCAGAGCAGTACCGCAAGCAGGAGGAGCATTGGCTTCGGGAGCTTGACGGCGAGCTTCCGGTATTGACGCTGCCGGCTGATTACAGCCGTCCGGCCGTGCAAACCTTTGAAGGAGACAAGCTGGTCTTTTCTCTGACTGGGGAACAGACGTCGGCTCTTCGCAGTCTTGCGAAACAAACGGATTCTACCATGTACATGGTGCTGCTGGCGTCATACAGCGCCTTTCTCTCAAAACTGAGCGGACAGCATGACATCATTGTCGGTTCGCCGGTTGCGGGACGGTCACATGCGGATCTCGCAAACGTCATCGGTGTTTTTGTGAATACACTCGCGCTTCGTACGTATCCGGAAGCGGACAAAACGTTCACGGACTATCTTAAAGAAGTGAAACAAACCGCTTTACATGCATTTGACGCGCAGGATTATCCGCTTGAAGACCTTCTGCAAAAGGTTGGGGTGCAGCGTGATACGAGCAGAAATCCGCTGTTTGATGCAGTATTTTCAATGCAAAATGCAAATGCGGAAGATCTGGTCATGGAAGGAATTGAGCTGAAGCACCATCCGTTTGACAGAAAAACAGCCAAGTTTGACCTGACAATGACGGCTGAGGACACAGACGAAGGCTTAACGTTTGTGCTTGAATATAACACCGCGCTGTTTAAACCGGAAACGGCAGAGACATGGAAGCATTACTGGCTTCAACTGTTAGAAGCCGCAGCGGAAAATCCGGCTGCGAAGCTTTCTGAGCTTTCATTGGTGAATAAAACAGAAAAACAAGCCCTCCTTGACGCATGGAAAGGAAAAACAATTTCTGTGCCGCGGGACAAAACGGTTCACCGTCTCTTTGAGGAAACGGCCGCCCGCTACGCGAACCGGCCGGCCGCGGCATACAACGGCGCGAAATGGACGTACGGCGAGCTGAACGCAAGGGCGAACCGGATCGCGCGTATCCTCATGGACTGCGGCGTCACGGCTGACGAACGTGTCGGCATTTTGACGAAACCGTCCTTGGAAATGGCCGCGGGCGTACTCGGCGTCCTGAAAGCGGGCGCGGCATTTGTGCCGATTGACCCCGACTACCCGGAAGAGCGCATCAGCTACATTCTGCAGGACAGCGGCGCCAAGCTTCTTCTCACACAGGAAGCGCTGGACGTGCCGGAAAGCTACAAAGGAGAAACGATTCTGCTTGACGGCGGACGCTCCATTCTGAGCCTGCCGCTTGATGAAAACGATGAAGCGAACCCGCAGGCGGAAACAACGGCGGATCATCTCGCTTATATGATTTACACGTCAGGAACGACCGGACAGCCGAAGGGTGTCATGGTCGAACACCATGCGCTGGTGAACCTGTGCTTCTGGCATCACGACGCATTCGCCATGACGGCGGATGATAAAAGCGCCAAATACGCGGGCTTCGGTTTTGACGCCTCCATCTGGGAAATGTTCCCGGCATGGACCATCGGCGCGGAGCTTCACGTCATTGACGAAGCGATCCGGCTGGATATCACCCGCTTAAATCACTATTTCGAGGAGAACGGCGTGACCATCACCTTCCTGCCGACGCAGCTGGCCGAACAATTTATGGAGCTGGAAAATACCTCTCTCCGCATGCTTCTCGTCGGCGGCGACAAGCTGAAGCGGGCGGTGAAACAGCCGTACACGATCGTCAACAACTACGGCCCGACGGAAAACACCGTCGTCGCGACAAGCGGCGTCATCAATCCGGAGGAAGGATCGCTTTCGATCGGACGGGCGATTGCCAATACGAGAGTTTATATTCTCGGGGACGGCGATCAGGTGCAGCCGGAAGGCATTGCCGGTGAATTGTGTGTGGCCGGCCGCGGTCTTGCGCGCGGATACCTGAACCGTGAAGAAGAAACGGCGAAGCGGTTTACCGCAGATCCGTTCGTGCCCGGCGAGCGCATGTACCGGACCGGCGACCTCGTCAAATGGAACGCGCAGTGCGGCATCGAATACATCGGCCGTATCGACCAGCAGGTCAAAGTGCGGGGCTACCGGATCGAGCTTTCAGAAATCGAAGTCCGCCTCGCCCAGCTTGCGGACGTTCATGACGCAGCGGTGACGGCCGTGGAAGACAAAGCAGGCAATACCGCGCTTTGCGCCTATGTCGCGCCTCGGCAGGACGATATTGAAGCGCTCAAAGCCGCGCTGAAAGACACGCTGCCTGACTACATGGTGCCGGCATTCTGGGTGGAGATGGACGAGCTTCCGGTCACCGCAAACGGAAAGATTGACAAAAAAGCCCTGCCGGAACCGGACATTGAAGCGGGAAGCGCCGCTTACAAAGCGCCGGAAACGGAGATGGAGACGCTGCTTTCCGACATTTGGCAGGAAGTGCTCGGTCTTGACCAGATCGGCGTAAGCGACAATTTCTTCACGCTCGGCGGGGACTCGATCAAAGGCATCCAAATGGCGAGCCGCCTGAACCAGCACGGCTACAAGCTGGAGATGAAGGATCTCTTCCAGCATCCGACCATCGAAGAGCTCGTCTCTTATGTGGAGCGGACGGAAGGCAAGCAGGCCGACCAGGGCCCTGTCGAAGGCGAAGCGGAGTTAACGCCGATACAGCGCTGGTTCTTTGAGAAAAACTTCACGGACAAACACCACTGGAACCAATCCGTCATGCTTCACGCGAAAGACGGCTTTGATCCGGAGATAACAGAAAAAACATTACATGTCCTGACGGTGCACCATGATGCGCTCCGGATGATTTATCGTGAACAAAAACCGTATTACAGAGGGCTTGAGGATGCGTCTGTTGAACTGAACGTCTTTGAGCTGAACGGACCTGCTGAAGACCATGAGGACCGTATCGAAAGGGAAGCAGACCGTCTTCAAAGCAGTATTTCACTGGAAACAGGACATCTCTTGAAGGCCGGGCTCTTCCGGGCTGAAGATGGAGACCACCTTCTTCTCGCAATCCATCACTTAGTCGTGGATGGTGTATCTTGGCGGATTTTACTGGAGGACTTCACGTCCGTTTATACGCAGCTGAAGCAAGGCAATGAACCGGCGCTGCCGCCGAAAACACATTCATTCGCCGAATTTGCTGAGAGAATCAAAGAATACGCAAATACGAAGGCGTTTCTGAAAGAAGCGGATTACTGGAGAGAGCTTGAGGAAAAAGAGGTATGCACTCAGCTTCCGAAAGACAGGCAGTCTGGTGATCAGCGCATGAGACATACGAGAACAGTCAGCTTCTCTCTGACGCCTGAACAAACTGAACAGCTGACGACAAACGTACATGAAGCCTATCACACCGAAATGAACGACATCCTGCTCACGGCGCTCGGACTGGCGCTGAAAGAGTGGACGGGTGAAGACACGATCGGCGTTCATTTGGAAGGCCACGGGCGCGAAGACATTCTTGACGGCTTGAATATCACCCGGACGGTCGGATGGTTTACGAGCATGTATCCGATGATCCTTGAGATGAAGCACGCCGACGATCTTTCATATCAGCTGAAACAAATGAAAGAAGACATCAGACACATCCCGAACAAAGGAGTCGGCTACGGCATTCTGCGTTATGTAACGGCGCCTGAGCATAAAGAGAATCTTTCATTTGAGATTGATCCGGATATCAGCTTTAACTACTTAGGCCAGTTTAATGAGATGTCGGATTCCGGCTTATTTACAAGATCCGGGATGCCGTCAGGACAATCGCTGAGCCCTGACACAGAGAAGCCGAATGCGCTTGATATTGTCGGATTTATAGAAAATGGGCAGATGACGATGACGTTTGCCTATCATTCTCTCGAATTTCATGAAAAAACCATTCAATCGTTCAGTGACAGCTTTAAAGGGCACCTCTTGAAAATCATAGATCACTGCCTGGCCCAAGACGGACCTGAGCTTACGCCTAGCGATCTTGGCGATGATGATCTGACGCTTGATGAACTTGATAAATTAATGGAAATTCTCTAACAGAAAAGACAGAGGTGACATATGAGCAAAAAATCGATTCAAAAGGTGTATGCACTCACACCGATGCAGGAGGGAATGCTGTATCATGCGCTGCTTGATCCGCATTCTTCCTCCTACTTCACACAATTAGAGCTTAGGATTCACGGAAGCTTTCAGCTGGAGCTTTTTGAAAAAAGCGTCAATGAGCTGATCCGGACATATGACATCCTGCGTACGGTATTCGTGCACCAGCAGCTTCAAAAACCGCGCCAAGTCGTATTGGCGGAGCGGAAGACGAAGGTGCACTATGAAGATATCAGTCAATTAGATGAAGCGCGCCAAACTGAGTATATCGAACGCTATAAACGCGGCGTGCAGCAGCAGGGCTTTCATCTGGCGAAGGATATTCTCTTTAAAGCGGCGGTGTTCAGACTCAGTGAGAAGGAGCTGTATCTCGTCTGGAGCAATCATCATATCGTCATGGACGGCTGGAGTATGGGCGTTTTGATGAAAAGCCTGTTTCAAAACTATGAAGCGCTTCGTGCCGGCCGGCACGCCGGGGGAAGCCAGGGCAAACCTTACTCTGACTATATCAAATGGCTCGGAGGCCGGGATTATGAGGAAGCGGAACAATATTGGAGCAGCCGCCTGGCGGATTTCGAACAGCCGAGCCTGCTCCCGGGCCGTCTGGCAGCAGAAAAGAAAGACTACCAAAATGAAGAATATTCTTTTGTCTGGGATGAAGAGCTGGTCGCACAGATTCAGCAGACCGCCAACCGGCATCAAGTCACGGGGCCTAACCTGTTTCAGGCCGTTTGGGGTGCGGTGCTCAGCAAATACAACTATACAGACGATGTGGTGTTCGGCACCGTCGTATCAGGCCGTCCTTCAGAAATCAACGGCATAGAAACGATGGCGGGGCTGTTCATCAATACGATTCCTGTCAGAATCAAGATTGACAAAGGTGCAGCCTTTTCGGACGTGATGGCGGCAGTTCAGAAAAACGCCGTGGAAGCCGAGCGCTATGATTATGTGCCGCTCTATGACATTCAAAAGCGCTCCGCCCTGGACGGCAGCCTCTTAAATCATTTGGTCGCGTTTGAAAACTATCCGCTGGACAAAGAGCTGGAAAACGGGGGCATGGAGGAAAGACTCGGCTTTTCCATTAAAGTGGAACATGCTTTTGAGCAGACGAGCTTTGATTTCAATCTTATCGTGTATCCGGGAAAAACGTGGACTGTCAAAATCAAATACAATGGAGCGGCTTTCGCTCATGATGCCATCGAACGAACGGCGCACCATCTGACCCGCATGATGAAAGCCGCGGTCGGAACGCCTGACGCGCCCGTGCGGGAACTCGGCCTTGTTTCAGGCGAAGAAGAGCGGCAGATTGTTGAGGTATTCAATGATACGAAAACGGCGCTTCCGGAAGAGGAGGCCGTTCACCGTTTGTTTGAAGCACAGGCAAACCGGACGCCTGCAAGTATCGCGATAAAAGAAGCGGGACACGAATGGACCTACCGTGAAGTGAACGAAGCGGCCAACCGCCTGGCGAGACACCTTGTGAAGAGCGGGCTGGAAAAAGGCCGGACCGCCGCTATTATGAACGACCGGTCTGCGGAAACCGTTGTCGGAATGCTTGCCGTCTTAAAAGCAGGCGGCGCATATGTGCCGATTGATCCGGCTTTTCCGGAGGACCGTCTCCGCTTTATGGCGGAAGACAGCTCGATTCGGCTCGTGCTGACAGTTCAGGACTATCAAGAACAAGCGGGCGCATTGCAAGTCCCGGTCGTCATGCTGGATGAAAGCGCGGATGAAACGGTAAGCGGAACAGACTTGAATCTTCCGGCCGGCGGCAACGACTTGGCGTATATCATGTATACATCCGGATCGACCGGCAAACCGAAAGGCGTCATGATTGAACACAGAAATATCATCAGGCTCGTCAAACATTCGAATTACGTGCCGGTTCATGAAGAAGACCGGATGGCGCAAACGGGAGCCGTCAGCTTTGATGCCGGAACCTTCGAAGTCTTCGGCGCATTGCTGAACGGAGCGTCATTGCACCCGGTGAAAAAAGAGACGCTGCTTGACGCCGGACAATTCGCCCAATTTCTGAAAGAGCAGCGGATCACGACCATGTGGCTGACGTCTCCGCTGTTTAATCAGCTTGCCCAAAAGGATGCCGGCATGTTTAACACGCTCCGGCACCTCATCATCGGCGGTGATGCGCTTGTGCCGCATATCGTCAGCAAAGTGAGAAAGGCATCACCGGAGCTGTCGCTTTGGAACGGCTACGGGCCGACTGAGAATACGACGTTTTCGACGAGTTTTCTCATTGATCAGGATTATGACGGTTCGGTCCCGATCGGGAAGCCGATCGGAAATTCCACTGCGTACATTATGGACGAAAACCGCAACCTCCAGCCGATCGGCGCGCCCGGTGAGCTGTGCGTCGGCGGAAGCGGAGTGGCAAGGGGCTATGTGAATCTGCCTGAATTAACGGAGAAGCAGTTTGTCCGCGATCCGTTCAGACCGGATGAAATGATATACCGGACGGGGGACTTGGCGAAGTGGCTTCCGGACGGCACGATCGAGTTTCTCGGCAGAATTGACAACCAAGTAAAGGTCCGCGGTTTCAGAATCGAGCTCGGCGAAATCGAGGCGAAAATCAGCCAGGCGGAGAATGTGACGGAATCTGCGGCTGTGATCCGGAAAAATAAAGCGGATGAAAATGAAATCTGCGCTTACTTTACAGCAGACCAAGCTCTTTCGCCGGAAGACCTGCGCAAAACGCTTTCGGAATCACTTCCGGAATATATGATTCCCGCGCACTTCATCCAGATGAATCAGTTTCCGCTGACGGCGAACGGAAAGATTGATAAAAAAGCGCTGCCTGAGCCTCAGGCTGAAGCCGTTCAAAAAGAATACGTAGCGCCGAAAACGGAAGCGGAGCAGAAACTCGCGGACATTTGGGAAGGCATTCTCGGTGTAAAAGCGGGTGTGACTGACAATTTCTTCACGATTGGCGGACATTCTTTAAAAGCCATGATGATGACCGCTAAAATCCAGGAGCACTTTCAAAAAGAAGTGCCGATTAAAGTGTTATTTGAAAAGCCGACCATTCAGGAGCTTGCGCATTATTTGGAGCATGAGAGCGAGGAGGAACAGCAGTTTGAACCGATCCGACAAGCGCCTTATCAGAAGCATTATCCTGTTTCCTCAGCACAGCGCAGGATGTATATCCTTAATCAGCTCGGACAGGCCAGCACGAGCTACAACGTCCCTGCTGTACTTTTGCTGGAAGGATCAGTAGACAAAAAGCGTCTTGAGGAGGCCATGCAGGCATTAATCAACCGTCATGAGACACTGCGTACGTCGTTTGACATGGCAGATGGAGAAGTTGTGCAGACCATTCATAAAAATGTGTCGTTTGAGCTTGAAACCGCCGAGGGCCGGGAAGAAGATGCAGAAGAGCTGACAAAAGCCTTTATCAGGCCGTTTGCGCTCAACCGCGCGCCGCTTGTCCGTTCGAAGCTGATCCGGCTTGAAGAAGATCGGCATCTTCTGCTGATTGACATGCACCACATTATTACGGACGGAAGCTCAATGGGCATTTTCATCGGTGATCTTGCGAAGCTTTATCAAGGCACGGAGCTTGCGCTGCCAAAGATTCATTATAAGGATTTTTCAATCTGGCAGCGTGAAAAAGCAAATCTCGAACAGCACGAAGCCTACTGGCTTGATACGTTCAAAGGCGATCTGCCGGTGCTGGATCTGCCGCTTGATTTCCCGCGTCCTGCCGAGCGCAGTTTTGAAGGGGAACGCGTCATCTTCGGGCTTGATAAACAGGTGACGGCGCAGATTAAGAAGCTGCTGGCTGATACGGATACGACGATGTACATGTTCTTGTTAGCCGCTTTTCAAGTGCTGCTGTCCAAATATTCGGGTCAGGAAGACATCATAGTCGGGTCTCCGGCGGCCGGTAGACAGCATCCTGATCTCCAAGACGTGCCGGGCATGTTTGTCAACACAGTTGCGCTTCGATCGCATCCTGCCGGCAAAAAAACGTTCAAACAATTTCTGGATGAGGTGAAAACGGCGAGCCTTCAAGCTTTTGAGCATCAAAGCTATCCGCTTGAAGAATTAATTGAAAAACTGCCGTTAACGAGGGACACAAGCCGGAGTCCGCTGTTCAGCGTGTTATTTAATATGCAGAACATGGAGATCCCGGCCCTGCGGCTCGGAGATTTGGAGATTTCTTCATACTCCATGCATCATCATGTCGCTAAATTTGATCTTTCCTTAGAAGCGGCTGAACGCGGAGAAGAGGTCGGATTGAGCTTTGATTACGCGAAAGCCTTATTTGCGGACGAAACCATCCGCCGCTGGAGCGCTCATTTTGTCAATCTGATTAAAGCCTGCGCCGAAAATCCGGATATTCAGCTGGCCGACGCAAGCCTGCTGTCCGCTCCTGAACGGGAAGCGCTCCTTTCTGATGAAAAACGTACGGAAGCGGAACTGCCTGAGGGCACTTTTGTTTCGCTGTTTGAACGGCAAGCGCAAAAAACGCCTGATCTCACGGCGGTTGCGGGCGGAACAAGTCTGACATATCGTGAGCTTGATGAACGCTCGAACCGGTTTGCCCGCCACCTTCAGGCTTGCGGAACGGGCAGTGAGGACATCGTGGCCATTATGATGGATCGTTCGGCCGACTTGATTACCGCGATTCTCGGCGTCATGAAAGCCGGAGCGGCATTTCTCCCGATTGATCCTGAGACTCCTGAAGAGAGAATCCGCTACTCTCTCGAAGACAGCGGAACGAAGCTTCTGGTCGTCAATGAGAGAAACATGACCGCGGCCGCCGTTTATAAAGGAAAAACGGTCGTAATGGAAGACGGAGAATGGCAGAACGAAAGCGCCGGCCGGCTTGAAACGAATCCCGGCGCCGACCAGCTTGCCTATATCATTTATACCTCGGGAACAACGGGCAAACCGAAAGGCGTCCAGCTGGAGCACCGCAATCTAATCAATTATGTCACATGGTTCAGCCGTGAAGCCGGTTTGACCGAAGCTGACAAATCTGTGCTGCTGTCTTCTTACGCATTTGATCTCGGCTATACGGCTATATTCCCTATTCTTCAGGCGGGCGGCGAGCTGCACATTGTGCCGAAAGAGACGTACACCGCGCCTGATCAGCTTGGTGAGTATATACAGAAAAACGGCATTACGTATGTGAAACTGACGCCGTCATTGTTCCATATGATCGTCAATACAGCCCGTTTTGCGGCAGAACGCCGTTTCAGCCCGCTTCGTTTAGTGGTGCTCGGCGGAGAAAAGATCATCACGTCCGATGTCCGCAAGTTTCATGACGTATACGCCCATACCGACTTCATCAATCACTACGGGCCGACGGAAACGACGATCGGCGCCATTGCCGGACGGATCAATATGGAGCGCCTTGATCAATATGAGCAGCGTCCCGTCATCGGCCGCCCGATCGCGAATACCGGCGCGCTTGTATTGGACGGAGCAATGCAGCTCGTTCCTCCGGGCGCAAGCGGCGAGCTTTATATTACCGGGAAGGGGCTTGCCAGAGGATATCTTCACCGTCCGCAGCTGACGGCGGAGAAATTTCTCTCAAATCCTTTTTCACCGGACAGCCTCATGTACAAAACGGGAGATGTCGTCCGCAGGCTTCCTGACGGGACGATTGAATTTATCGGCCGTGCGGATGATCAGGTGAAAATCCGGGGCTACCGCATTGAATTAAAAGAGGTTGAAACCGTGCTGTTAAGCGTAAACGGCATTCAGGAGGCAGTCGTTCTCGCAGTCAGCGAAGGCGGGCTGCCGGAACTGTGCGCGTACTATAAAGCCGGCAGCGAGCTGAAAGGCTCTGAGCTTCGCAAACGGCTTTCCGAAACATTGCCGTCTCATATGCTTCCGGCTTATTTCGTGGAAGTAGACCGCATTCCGCTCACAGCCAACGGAAAAACTGATAAAAACGCCCTGCCGAAACCGGGCGTCAGCCAAACGGCGCAAACAGTTTCAGCCTTGCCGGAAACGGAATTGGAGGAAAAGCTGTGCCGCATTTGGAAACAGACACTCGGTACGGATACGCTCGGCATCGACGATAATTTCTTCGATTACGGCGGGCACTCTTTAAAAGGCATGATGCTCCTCGCCAATATTCAGGCTGAACTGGACAAAACGGTTCCGTTAAAAGCGCTGTTCGAACAGCCGACTGTCCGCCTGCTTGCCGCATATATCGAAAAATCGGCGGTATCTGAGGGATATCGGGTGATCACACCGGCAGACAGTGCAGACGCGTACCCGTTATCATCCGCCCAAAAACGGATGTACGTACTGAACCAGCTTGACCGGGAGACAATCAGCTATAATATGCCGTCCGTTCTTCTGATGGAAGGAGAAGTCAATATTTCAAGGCTTCAGGAAGCCCTCAATCAGATGATCAATCGCCACGAGTCTTTGCGGACGTCCTTTATCGATCAAAACGGCCGCCCGATGCAGCAGATCGCAGAACAGGCTGACATTGACCTGCACATCTTTGAAGCAGCGGACGAGGAGAAAGCAAATCTAATCATTCAGGCATTCATTAAGCCGTTTGATCTGAGCGCGGCTCCGCTCATTCGAGCCGCTCTTGTTAGACTGAATGAAAAGAAACACCTGCTGCTGCTGGATATGCATCATATTATTGCCGACGGCGTGTCCAGAAGCATGCTGGTCAAAGAGCTCGCTCACCTTTATAAAGGGGGAAGTCTGCCGTCGCCGAACCTGCACTATAAAGACTTCGCCGTCTGGCAGAATGAACCTGAGCAGGCCGAACGGATGAAAGACCATGAGCGTTATTGGCTCTCCGCATTTTCCGGCGAGCTTCCTGAATTGAATCTGCCGACTGATTTTCCCCGTCCGCCGGTCCAAAGTTTTAAAGGACAATCCGTCCGTTTCAGAGCGGGGCGTGAAACGGAAAAAGCGGTGCGTGAATTAATGGAATCATCGGGAGCGACTCTTCATATGGTGCTTCACGCCGCGTTCCATGTCTTTTTGAGCAAAATCACGGGGCAGCGCGATATCATTATCGGCTCGGTGACAGCCGGAAGAACGAGCGCCGAAGTTCAGGAAATGCCGGGGATGTTTGTCAATACGCTTGCGCTTCGCAATGAAACGCGCAAAGAGCAGACCTTCGCCGGGCTGCTCGAACGGGTGAAACAAACCAATCTCGACGCGCTGGCGCATCAGGATTATCCGTTTGAGGATCTGATCGGAAAGCTTGACCTGCCGAGAGACATGAGCCGCAACCCGTTGTTCCAGGTCATGATGACGACAGAAGATCCGGATAAAGAAACACTGGAACTGGAGAACCTGCGCATCACTCCGTATGAGTCGAACCAAGGCACGGCGAAATTCGATCTGACACTCGGCGGCTTTACGGATCAAGAAGGCCTCGGCCTTCAGTTTGAATATGCGGCTGATCTGTTTAAAAAAGAAACAATTGAAAAGTGGAGCGCCGGGTTCCTGCGGATTCTGAAGCAAGCGGCAGAAAGCCCGGACAGAAAGCTGCCTGAGATTTCACTGATCAGCGATGCTGAAAAACAAGCTCTCCTCAACGCATGGAAAGGAAAAACAATTTTTGTGCCGCGGGACAAAACGGTTCACCGTCTCTTTGAAGAAACGGCCGCCCGCCACGCGAACCGGCCGGCCGCGGCATACAACGGCGCGAAGTGGACGTACGGCGAGCTGAACGCAAGGGCGAACCGCATCGCACGCATTCTCATGGACTGCGGCGTCACGGCTGACGAACGTGTCGGCATTTTGACGAAACCGTCCTTGGAAATGGCCGCGGGCGTACTCGGCGTCTTGAAAGCGGGCGCGGCATTTGTGCCGATTGACTCCGAATACCCGGAAGAGCGGATCAGCTACATTCTGCAGGACAGCGGCGCCAAGCTTCTTCTCACACAGGAAGCGCTGGACGTACCGGAAAGCTACAAAGGAGAAACGATCCTGCTTGACGGCGGACGCTCCATTCTGAGCCTGCCGCTTGATGAAAACGATGAAGCGAATCCGCAGACAGAAACAACGGCGGATCATCTCGCTTATATGATTTACACGTCAGGAACGACCGGACAGCCGAAGGGTGTCATGGTCGAACACCATGCGCTGGTGAACCTGTGCTTCTGGCATCACGACGCATTCGCCATGACGGCGGATGATAAAAGCGCCAAATACGCGGGCTTCGGTTTTGACGCCTCCATCTGGGAGATGTTCCCGACATGGACCATCGGCGCGGAGCTTCACGTCATTGACGAAGCGATCCGGCTGGATATCACCCGCTTAAATCACTATTTCGAGGAGAACGGCGTGACCATCACCTTCCTGCCGACGCAGCTGGCCGAACAATTTATGGAGCTGGAAAATACCTCCCTCCGCATGCTTCTCGTCGGCGGCGACAAGCTGAAGCGGGCGGTGAAACAGCCGTACACGATCGTCAACAACTACGGCCCGACGGAAAACACCGTCGTCGCGACAAGCGGCGTCATCAATCCGGAGGAAGGATCGCTTTCGATCGGACGGGCGATTGCCAATACGAGAGTTTATATTCTCGGGGACGGCGATCAGGTGCAGCCGGAAGGCATTGCCGGTGAATTGTGTGTGGCCGGCCGCGGTCTTGCGCGCGGATACCTGAACCGTGAAGAAGAAACGGCGAAGCGGTTTACCGCAGATCCGTTCGTGCCCGGCGAGCGCATGTACCGGACCGGCGACCTCGTCAAATGGAACGCGCAGTGCGGCATTGAATACATCGGCCGTATCGACCAGCAGGTCAAAGTGCGGGGCTACCGGATCGAGCTTTCAGAAATCGAAGTCCGCCTCGCCCAGCTTGCGGACGTTCATGACGCAGCGGTGACGGCGGTGGAAGACAAAGCGGGCAATACCGCGCTTTGCGCCTATGTCGCGCCTCAGCAGGACGATATTGAAGCGCTCAAATCCGCGCTGAAAGACACGCTGCCTGACTACATGGTGCCGGCATTCTGGGTGGAGATGGACGAGCTTCCGGTCACCGCAAACGGAAAGATTGACAAAAAAGCCCTGCCGGAACCGGACATTGAAGCGGGAAGCGCCGCTTACAAAGCGCCGGAAACGGAGATGGAGACGCTGCTTTCTGACATTTGGCAGGAAGTGCTCGGTCTTGACCAGATCGGCGTAAGCGATAATTTCTTCACGCTCGGCGGCGATTCGATCAAAGGCATCCAAATGGCGAGCCGCCTGAACCAGCACGGCTACAAGCTGGAGATGAAGGATCTTTTCCAGCATCCGACCATCGAAGAGCTCGTCTCTTATGTGGAGCGGACGGAAGGCAAGCAGGCCGACCAGGGCCCTGTCGAAGGCGAAGCGGAGTTAACGCCGATTCAGCGCTGGTTCTTTGAACGAAACTTTACCGACAAACACCACTGGAATCAATCCGTCATGCTTCACGCGAAAGACGGCTTTGATCCGGACCTGGTGGAAAAAACCCTGCAAGCATTGATTGAACACCATGATGCGCTCCGCATGGTTTACCGTGAAGAAAGGGAAGGCATCATTCAGACATACCTCCCTGCCACAGAATGCAAGGCAAGCTTTGACATCGTTGATCTGTACGGAACTGACGAGGATATGCTGAAAAGCCAGATTCAGCGGCTTGCCGATCATCTTCAGGGAAGTCTTGATCTGGAGAACGGTCCGCTGTTAAAAGCGGAGCAATACCGGACAGAACAAGGCGATCATCTGTTAATCGCGATTCACCATCTCGTCGTGGACGGGGTTTCATGGAGAATTCTGCTTGAGGATTTCGCTTCAGGTTATAAACAGGCGCAGCAGCAAAACAGCATCGTCCTCCCGCAGAAAACCCACTCCTTTAAAGATTGGGCGGAGGCGCTGAACACATTTGCGCAATCAGAAGAGCTGAAAAAGCAGGCGGATTATTGGGCGCAGGCAGATGCGGAAGAACTCCAGCCGCTGCCGAAAGATCATGATCCGAACAAACGGCTCGTCAAACATACGGCGGCCGTGAAATGTGAATTGACTGAGGAAGAAACGGCGCAGCTGCTCACAGATGTTCATCATCCGTACGGAACGGAAATCAACGACATTCTGCTCAGCGCGCTCGGCTTAACGATCGGTGAATGGACGGAAAACGGCAAAGTCGGCATCAACTTAGAAGGACACGGCCGGGAAGAAATCATACCGAATGTCAATATTTCACGGACGGTCGGCTGGTTTACGGCCCAATATCCTTTGATTCTGCAGATCAGCAAGGAAGACGGCGTCTCTTCCGTTATTAAAACGGTAAAAGAGACGGTGCGGCGCGTTCCTGATAAAGGTGTAGGATACGGGATTCTCCGGTATCTGTCATCCGATAAAACAGAAAGAGGCGTCACGCCTGAAATCAGTTTTAACTACTTGGGGCAGTTTGACAATGAAGTGAAAACGGAATGGTTTGAGCCGTCTCCATATGATATGGGACGTCAAGTCAGCGAAGAGTCAGAGGCGTTATACGCACTGAGCTTCAGCGGGATGGTTACAGGCGGCCGCTTCGTCATTTCTTGCTCATACAATCAGCAAGAATATGAAAGAAGCACCGTCGAAACACAGATGCAGCGGTTTAAAGACAATCTCTTAATGATCATCCGCCATTGCACGGCCAAAGAGGAGAAAGAATTTACGCCGAGCGATTTCAGCGCGCAGGATCTTGAGATGGATGAAATGGGAGACATCTTTGACATGCTTGAGGAGAATTTAACGTGACAAAAACAGATAACAGAAGGGGGGAGCGGAGCAGATGAGCCAGTTCAAAAAAGATCAAGTTCAGGACATGTATTATTTGTCGCCGATGCAGGAGGGAATGCTGTTTCATACTCTCCTGAATCCCGGCCAAAGTTTTTACATCGAACAAATGACAATGAAAGTAAAAGGCAGCTTGAATATCAAATGCCTCGAAGAAAGCATGAATGTGATCATGGACCGGTACGATGTATTTCGTACCGTGTTCATTCACGAAAAAGTAAAAAGGCCGGTCCAAGTCGTATTGAAAAAACGGCAGTTTCAGATAGAAGAAATCGATCTGACACATGTAACGGACAGCGAGCAAACAGCCAAAATCAATGAATACAAAGAACAGGATAAGATCAAGGGCTTTGATTTGACGCGGGATATTCCGATGCGGGCAGCCATTTTTAAAAAATCGGAAGAAAGCTTTGAATGGGTGTGGAGCTACCACCACATCATTTTGGACGGCTGGTGCTTCGGCATCGTCGTGCAGGATCTGTTTAAGGTATACAATGCCCTGCGTGAACAAAAGCCGTACAGCCTGCCGCCGGTCAAACCGTATAAAGACTATATCAAGTGGCTTGAAAAGCAGGATAAACAAGCATCACTGCATTACTGGCGCGGGTACTTAGAAGATTTTGAAGGACAAACGACATTTGCGGAGCAAAGAAAGAAACAAAAGGACGGCTATGAGCCGAAAGAGCTGCTCTTCTCACTGCCGGAGGAGGAAACAAAAGCATTTACCGAGCTTGCAAAATCGCAGCATACCACTTTGAGTACGGCGCTGCAGGCGGTTTGGAGTGTATTAATCAGCCGCTACCAGCAGTCCGGCGATTTGATCTTCGGCACAGTCGTTTCCGGGCGTCCCGCAGAAATCAAAGGCGTTGAACATATGGTCGGGCTGTTTATCAATGCTGTTCCGAGGCGGGTGAAGCTGTCTGGGGATACCACATTTAACGGCTTGCTCAAGCAGCTGCAGGAGCAATCGCTGCAGTCTGAGCCGCATCAATATGTGCCGCTCTATGACATCCAAAGCCAGGCCGATCAGCCAAAGCTGATTGACCACATCATTGTGTTTGAAAATTATCCGCTTCAGGATGCAAAAAATGAAGAGAACAGTGAAAACGGCTTTGATATGGAGGATGTACACGTTTTTGAGAAATCGAATTATGATCTCAACCTGATGGCTTCTCCAGGTGATGAGATGCTGATTAAGCTTGCCTATAACGGGAATGTGTTTGATGAGGCGTTTATCCTGCGCTTAAAATCTCAGCTTCTCACAGCGATTCAGCAGCTCATCCAGAAGCCGGATCAGCCTGTCAATACGATCAGACTTGTTGATGAAAAGGAAAGAGAGCTTCTGCTTACCGGCTTAAACCCGCCGGCTCAGACTCATCAGGCGAAGCCTCTGACGGATTGGTTCAAGGAAGCGGTGAATGTAAATCCTGATGCGCCGTCGCTTACGTATTCCGGCCAGACTCTTTCCTACCGTGAATTAGATGAGGAAGCGAACCGTCTTGCGCGCCGTTTGCAAAAGCAAGGTGCGGGCAAAGGCTCCGTTGTCGCGTTGTACACGAAGCGCTCGCTTGAACTGGTGATCGGCATTCTCGGCGTATTAAAAGCGGGAGCGGCTTATCTGCCGGTTGATCCGAAGCTGCCGGAAGACCGAATCTCGTACATGCTGGCTGACAGTGCGGCAGCCTGTCTGCTGACACATCAGGAGATGAAAGAAAAAGCGGCTCAGCTGCCGTATACAGGAACAACACTCATCATCGATGATCAAGCACGGTTTGAGGAACAGGCAAGCGATCCTGCAGCCGCAATTGATCCCGATGATCCGGCGTATATTATGTATACGTCCGGCACAACCGGAAAGCCGAAGGGCAATATCACCACTCATGCCAATATTCAAGGATTGGTCAAGCATGTAGACTACATGGCATTTTCTGAAAAAGATACGTTCTTATCTGTTTCCAATTACGCCTTTGACGCATTTACCTTTGATTTCTACGCATCAATACTGAATGCGGCACGGCTCATTATCGCAGATGAACATACACTGCTTGATACAGAACGGCTCACTGATCTGATCTGGCAGGAGAATGTCAATGTCATGTTTGCGACAACCGCACTTTTTAATCTTCTCACCGATGCGGGAGAGGAGTGGCTGAGGGGGCTTCGCTGCGTGTTATTCGGAGGTGAGCGCGCGTCAGTGCCTCACGTCAGAAAGGCGCTTGAGATCATGGGGCCTGGCAAGCTGATTAATTGCTACGGGCCGACTGAGGGAACGGTGTTTGCGACAGCTCACGTCGTGCACGATATCCCGGATTCCCTTTCCTCATTACCGATCGGAAAGCCGATCAGCAATGCAAGTGTTTATATTCTTAACGGGCAAAATCAGCTTCAGCCATTTGGGGCTGTCGGTGAACTGTGCATCAGCGGAATGGGTGTATCAAAAGGGTATCTGAACCGTCACGACCTGACGAAGCAAACGTTTATTCCAAATCCGTTCAAGCCGGGAGAAACGCTTTACCGCACAGGGGATTTAGCACGCTGGCTGCCGGATGGAACAATTGAATACGCCGGGCGTATTGATGACCAGGTCAAAATACGCGGACACCGGATTGAGCTTGAAGAAATCGAAAAGCAGCTGCAGGAATACCCGGGTGTGAAAGATGCGGTCGTTGTTGCGGACCGCCATGAGTCCGGAGATGCATCAATCAACGCCTACCTCGTGAACCGGACGCCGCTTTCAGCTGAAGACGTAAAGAGGCACTTGAAAAAACAGCTTCCTGCTTACATGGTGCCGCAAACCTTTACTTTCTTAGAGGAGCTTCCGTTAACGACAAACGGGAAGGTCAATAAACGGCAGCTGCCGAAACCGGATCAGACTCAGCTGGCGAAAGAATGGATCGGGCCTCGAAACGCGACGGAAGAAACAATTGCGCACATCTGGTCCGAAATTCTCGGCAGACAGCAGATCGGGATTCATGATGATTTCTTCGCGCTCGGAGGCCATTCCTTAAAAGCGATGACGGCAGCGTCGCGCATTAAAAAAGAGCTCGGTACGGACATTCCGGTGCAGCTGTTATTCGAAGCGACGACAATCGCAGACATTGCCGGTTATCTGCTTCACGGTGAAGAAAAAGGTATGAAAAATCTCACCATCATGAATAAAAAACAGTCTGACACACTGTTTGCGTTCCCGCCGGTTCTCGGTTACGGGCTGATGTACCAGCCGCTGGCAAAACAGCTGTCCGGCTATAGAATTTGTGCGTTTGATTTTATCGAGGAAGACAACCGCATCGAACACTACACAGAGCTGATCAATCAGCTCCAGCCGGAAGGACCGGTCAAGATGTTCGGATACTCGGCAGGCTGCACGCTCGCCTTTGAAACGGCCAAACGGCTTGAAGCCGAAGGACGGAAAGTGGAGCGGCTGATCATGGTTGATTCTTATAAAAAACAAGGCATCAGCGACTTAGAAGGCCGCACCGTAGAAAGTGATGTCCAGGCCCTGATGAAGGTAAACCGGGACAATGAAGCGCTGAATAACGAAGCCGTCAAAGAAGGTCTCGCCAAAAAAACAAACGCGTTTTATTCTTATTTCGTGCATACCGTCAGCACCGGCACGGTCAAAGCGGATATAGATCTATTAACGTCAGCACCGGACTTTGCGATGCCGCCGTGGCTCGCTTCGTGGGAGGAAGCCACGACAGGTGAATACCGTGTGAAAAAAGGCTGCGGCACGCACGCAGAAATGCTTCAGGGAGAATGTCTCGAAAGGAATGCGGCATATTTGCTCGAATTCCTAAGGAAGGAACATCTGAAGCTGACAACTTCACGATAGAAAAGGAGGAAGCCCGCCAATGGTCCAGCTCTTTAAATCGTTCGATACCACAGAAAAAACGCAGCTCATCTGTTTTCCGTTCGCAGGAGGCTATTCCGCATCATTCCGCCCGCTCCACACCTATCTTCAAGGTGAGTGTGAGATGCTTGCCGCGGAACCGCCGGGACACGGAACAAATCAAATGTCCCCCGTTGAGGATTTTGAACAGCTTGTCAGTTTATACAAGCAGGAGTTGAATCTCCATCCTGACCGCCCGTTTGTGCTGTTCGGCCACAGTATGGGAGGCATGGTCGCTTTCAGGCTGGCGCAAAAGCTGGAGCGGGAGGGCATTTACCCGCAGGCCGTGATCATCTCAGCCATTCAGCCGCCGCATGTGGAAAGGAAAAAAGTGTCTCATCTTGATGATGAAAAATTTCTCGCCCATATTATCGAGCTTGGCGGAATGCCGCAGGAGTTAGTGGAGAATAAGGAGGTCATGTCATTTTTCCTGCCTTCTTTCAGATCGGACTACCGCGCGCTTGAAAGCTTCCGTCCGTCTGATTCTCACATGATTCAATCACCCGCCCATATTTTTAACGGGCGGAAAGATAAAAAATGTATCAAAGATGCGGACGGATGGAAAAAATGGGTCGACAATCCCGTATTTCATGAGTTTTCGGACGGCCACATGTTCATATTAAGTGAAACTGAAAAAGTGG
This sequence comes from Bacillus sp. ChL18, assembly GCF_026241425.1. NCBI lineage: Bacteria > Bacillati > Bacillota > Bacilli > Caryophanales > Bacillaceae > Bacillus > Bacillus sp. ChL18. The sequence goes on from NZ_JAPHWE010000003.1 coordinate 156,168, forward strand.
CGGAACGAATCTATGAGATTATTAACAGGAGCACGGCAGGCCAATTGTTATAGGATATGACAGACAGCATTCGCTGTCTGTTTTTTGTAACAAAATCCGCCCGCGCGTTTTCTCATTTATCAAAAATTTTATGTTATGATTTGATGGAATATAATTTTGAAGGGATTGTCGTACATGAATGATGCAGCAAAAGAGCTGAACAGAACATTATCTGAAGAAAACCTGCACGTGCTTCATATGCTTTCTGATTTGGGCAGAGAGTTGTTTTATCCGAAAGGGGTGCTGACACAATCGGCGGAAGCGAAAGCCAAGGCCGGAAAGTATAATGCCACGATCGGGATTGCCACCTCACAAGGCGAGTCCATGCACTTTTCCCATATTCAAGAGACACTGTCGGCCTATAACCCCGATGATATCTACGATTATGCTCCGCCGCAGGGAAAAGAGCCGCTCAGACAGGAATGGCTGACAAAAATGCGTCTCGAAAATCCTTCATTAGCCGGCAAAGACATCAGCACGCCGATCGTGACAAACGCTTTAACACACGGGCTGAGCATCGCCGCCGACTTGTTCGTCAATGAAGGGGATACACTGCTTCTGCCTGATAAATATTGGGGAAATTACAATTTCATTTTCGGTGTCCGGCGCAAGGCATCCATTGAGACGTACCCGCTTTTTCAGCAGGATGGGCGTTTTAATGCGGCGGGGCTGTCCGAGCTGCTGAAAAAGCAGGAAGAAAAGGCGATTGTCGTGCTGAATTTCCCGAATAATCCGACAGGCTATACGCCGGGAGAAGAGGAAGCGGCAGAAATCGTCAGCGTGATCCTGGAGGCGGCAGAAGCCGGCAAAGAGATTGTCGTGCTCGTAGACGATGCGTATTACAATCTGTTTTACGATGAAACGGCCATTCAGGAATCCATCTTTAGCAAACTCGCCCAAGTGCACGACCGGGTGCTTTGCGTGAAAATAGACGGCGCGACGAAGGAAAATTACGCGTGGGGCTTCCGCGTCGGTTTTATTACGTACAGCACAAAAAGCGAAAAAGCGCTGCGCGTGCTCGAGGAAAAAACAAAAGGGATTATCAGGGGAACGATTTCAAGCGCCCCGCACCCGTCCCAAACGTTTATGCTGCGGGCGATGCAGTCACCGGAATACGAGAAAGAAAAATCGCTGAAATATAATATCATGAAAAAACGGGCTGACAAAGTGAAAGCCGTTCTTGCAGAAAACAAGCACTATGAAGACGTATGGACGCCTTATCCGTTTAACTCGGGCTATTTCATGTGTGTCCGGCTGAAAGACATAAACGCCGGCGAATTGAGAGTGTCGTTGCTTGAAAAGAGAGGAATCGGGACGATATCCATTAATGAAACCGATTTGCGAATCGCATTTTCATGTGTTGAAGAAGAACACATCGCGGATCTGTTCGAAGAAATTTATCAAGAAGCAAAGCAGCTGCAGAAACAGGCGGAAATATCAGGCTGACAAAAAAGGAGGGGGACACCCTCCTTTTTCTATGCTTACAGCAGCTCTTCATACGTTTTCATCTCAATCTCGTCACAAAAATCGGGATGCGCCGCACAAACGGCCAGCTTATACTCCTCGTCCGCCTCATATGTGCGGATGAAACAAGGTTCATGTCCGTCCGGGAGCTCAATGGACACATGGCCGTCGGCTTTAAGGCGGACGCTGAATGAATCAAGCGGCAGGGAAAGCCCTTTTCCGGCCTGTTTGATAAAGCTTTCTTTCATCGACCACAGGTGGTAAAAATAATCGGTCTGCTGATCGGGGTGTTTCGCTTGCAGATCACTGTATTCCGTCGGCGAAAAAAACCGTTTGGCGATATCAATCGTGCCGGGCTTCATTTTTTCAATATCAATGCCGATCGGTTTTGAATCAACGGCGCACACGATCCAGCGACCGGAGTGGGAAATATTAAAGTGCATGTCCGGAAGCGCGGGGATGTACGGCTTTCCGTATTCCTGAACGCTGAATGAAATCCCGGCCGGATCAAGTCCGTTAGCCTTCGCCGCAGCGGTGCGGATCAGCATGTCGCCGATCAAGGTGCGGTGAGCATCCTCCTTATGGTAAAAGCGCCGGCATTTTTCCCGCTTTTCGGCGGACACGGCCGCCATCATCCGATCCTCTTCCCCTGCAGAAAGCGGGCGGTCCATATATACTCCGTAAATCTTCATGTCCAGATCCTCCGTCTGAAAATATTGTCAAAACCATCCTATCATATCAGACGAAAGCTGTCCGAAAATAAAAAAACAAAACCGTTTCGGCTTTGTTTTTAATGAACGGACGTTGCCCGCCCGGAGATCGCGTATGTTAACAGTTTAGAGGACTGCGGCAAAGAAAAACGCAGAATCAGCCCCGTCAAAACAGCCGTAATAATGGTTCCGGCGCCGATCGGTCCGCCCATCATCCAGGCTGCGGCAAGAATCGTCAGCTCAATGCCGTTCCGCACCCATTGCACGTTCCAGCCCGTTTTTTCAGATATCAGCATCATCAGAGAGTCCCGGGGGCCCGCGCCGAGCCCTGCTGATACGTAAATACCGACGCCGCACCCGATCAGCAGCAATCCGATAGAAAAACACACGGCCGCTAAGGAAAAAGCGTGCGTCTCAGGAAGCAGAAACGAAAAGAAATCAATAAACATTCCCATCAGCACCATGTTTAAGATAGCGCCGATTTTCGGGAGTGTCCTCGTGAACAGGCAGGTTAAAGCCACAATGACCGCGCCGACCACGATGGACCATTGGCCGACAGAAAGCCCGAAATGCTGAAAAAGCCCATAATGAAAGGCATCCCAAGGGCTGATGCCGAGAGCTTTTCCTTTAATGGTTAACGATACCCCGAAAGACAAAATTAACAGACCGGCAAAATAAAACGTCCAGCGCATCAAGAATTCCCGCTTCAAAGAGGTCCCTTCTTTCATAAAATTTCATTAATTGTCATTGTAGCATAACCGCCAAAAAAAAGAAGAAGCGAAATCAGTGTTTCGCTTCTTCTCCCGCTCCTACAAAGGATTCAGTATACGATTTAAAAACCGCTGCGTGCGTTCTTCTTTCGGCGCGGAAAAAATGTGGGCCGGCGGTCCTTGTTCCACAATGACGCCGCCGTCAATGAAGATGACTTCATCGGCCACTTCCTGCGCGAATTTGATTTCATGGGTGACGACGACCATCGTCCAGCCTTCGTTCGCCAGATCCTTAATCACTTTGAGCACCTCGCCGACCAGCTCCGGATCGAGCGCTGACGTCGGTTCGTCAAACAGCATCAGCTCGGGCTGAATCGCAAGCGCGCGGGCGATGCCGACCCGCTGCTGCTGACCGCCGGAAAGCTGGAACGGATATAAATCCATTTTGTCTTTCAGTCCGACTTTTTCCAGAAGCTCTATCGCTTCTTTTCTGACTTGCTCCTTGTCGCGCTTTTGCACTTGAACGGGTCCTTCCATGACGTTTTCAAGCGCCGTGCGGTGAGGAAACAGATGATACGCCTGAAAGACCATGCCTGATTTGCGGCGGAGGCGAAGAATATCAGCCTGCTTCACTTTTTTGGAGAAATCTATTGAAAAATCGGAGAATGCCAGCTCGCCGCGATTGGGGATCTCAAGCGCGTTCAGACAGCGCAGAAGCGTCGTTTTTCCTGAACCGGACGGCCCCAGAATGGCGATGACTTTCCCTTTTTCTATCTCCATATCTATCTTTTTTAAAATTTCATTCTGTCCGAATGATTTATTTAATCCTTTGACGGAAAGCATATCGAAACCTCCTTATTTGGCCACATAACGATCGAGACGCCGTTCGATCACGTGCTGTACGATTGACAGCAAGAAGCAGATGATCCAATAAATAAAGGCGGCTTCAATATAGATGACCAAGATTTGATCAAGGTTTTGCGCGCCGATTTCCTGCGCTTTTCTGAACAGCTCCGCGACGAGAATCTGTGACGCGAGAGATGTATCCTTGATCAGGCTGATAAATGTATTTGATAATGGCGGAATGGACACGCGAAACGCCTGCGGCAGGATCACGCGGAACAATGTCTTGCGATAGGTCATGCCGATCGTATAACCGGCTTCCCATTGCCCTTTCGGCACGGATGAAATAGATGCCCGGATGATTTCAGAAGCGTAGGCGCCCACGTTTAATGAAAACGCGATGACTGCGCTTGGGAAAGGGTCCAGCGTAATATTAAATGTCGGGAACAGATAAAAAATGATGAACAATTGAACGAGAAGAGGAGTGCCGCGCACTGCTGATACGTATACGCTGAACACCCATCTCAATGGTTTCATATTTGACATTCTGGCGAGCGCCGTAATCAGCGCGATGATCATTCCGAAAATAAAGGAAAGAATGGTAAGGGGAATCGAGTAATAGATTCCCCCGGAAAGAATCGGCCAGAATGACTGCTGCACCAAATCCCATGGAATGGCTGTTGCAATCACGGGCTCCGGCAAGTTACTTAGAAACATCTTCGCCGAACCATTTTTTCGCTATTTTAGAAAGAGTCCCGTCCTCTTTCATTTCTTTTAACGCCTTGTTGACGTGAGTCACAAGTTCGCCGCTTCCTTTTCGGAATGCGAAATACGTCTGCTGCGGCTGGCCTGCTTCAAACGCGATTTTCACGTTTTTATTGCCGGACGTTTTTAAGTAGTTCAGTACGGCAAGCTTATCGTTGTAAGTCAAATCAGCGCGGCCCTGCTGAATGAGCTGAAGGGATTGCGCCATGCCTTCAACGCCTTCAATTTTCGCGCCGGCTTCTTTCGCTAATTTATTGTAATTGCTTGTTAATGACTGAGCCGCTGTTTTTCCTTTGACATCAGCCTCTTTCGCTATCGTGCTGTCTTTTTTCGTCACGACGACTGCATTTGACGTTGTGTATTTATCAGAAAAATCATATTGGTCCTCACGGCCTGTTTTGCCGACTTGGTTGGCGACGACGTCAAACCGTTTCGCGTTTAAACCGGCAAACATGCTGTCCCATTGCGTTTCTTTGAAGTCAGCTTTCAGACCGAGGCGTTTCGCCACTTCTTGAATCACTTCAACATCATATCCAGTCAGTTTGTCAGTCTTTTTATCATGGAAGGTAAACGGTTCGTACGTTCCTTCTGTGCCGACGGTCAGTACGCCTTTTTTCTTGACAGAAGCCCAAAGATCGCCGTCTTTTGACTTAGATCCGCTGTCCTGTGAGTTTCCGCAGGCTGCAAGCATTGCGATGCTGACCATCATGAACAAAGCGAATAATGCTTTTTTCATCTTCTTTATTCCCCACTTTTCTGAGTAGTTTTATTGAGAAAAAATAGCTCCCAACTGTAAAGGATAACTTTTTTTTAGTATGAGTCAAGTAATTGGTTTTCATGAGCGGGAATTCTTCGTGTTCCGGGATCAAAATAATTCCAAAAACTGTCTGACAGGCTTCGGCAGGTAGCTGTCTTTCCTCCAGATGACGGCCGGTGTCATGACAAACGGGTTGTCTTCGATGATAACCGTTTTGACATGCGAACGCATATGGACGGGAATCATCGTCAAAGGCAGAATTGTGGCGCCGAACCCTGATGATACGAGGCTCAAGAGCGTCGCGGAGTCATGGCACTCACAGACAACCTGAAGGTCGAGACCATACTGTTCACAAACATGGAGGACTTGGTCATACACACCTCTTCCATTGACGGTGCGCAAAAGGATCAGAGGCAAAGAGGCGATGTCATTCAGTTTAATCGTTTCTCCGCACAGTCGTTTTGAATGCTCGGACAGCACCAATACACACGGAATGTCTTCAAGCTCCTTCGATTCAATGCCGTCGTTTTTAATCAAGGTGGTGGTGACGGCGGCGTCAATCTGCCGGGTTTCCAGAAGCTCAAGCAGTGAGACGGGTTCATCTTCCCAAATGTTAAAGGTGAGATGCGGAAACCGCTCTTTCATCTGTGACACTTTCTCAAGCATGAGCGCTGCGCAGTAAATGGTTGACCCGACGGCAAGTGTCCCGGCCACCTCTTCCTTCAGCTCTTGTACCTCGATAATGGCATCCTCAAACTTATGAAGAATCTCTTTCGCTCTTTTCAAAAAGACATTTCCTTCATATGTAAGGGTCATTTGTTTCTTTTTATTGCGGTCAAACAGAATGACGCCCAATTCTTCTTCGAGCTGTTTCAGCTGTCTGCTTAAAGGCGGCTGTGCCATATGGAGCTTTTTGGCGGCCGTCGTGATTTTCTGCTCTTGGGCAATGGTGATGAAATAACGCAATTGCCGGATATCCATGAGAACGCTCGCTCCTTTCTTTTATACCTTTAAGGTATGATACATAGATTTAACGAATATTTTTCATATGGATATATCAGGAGTATGATGGTTTTGACACCACATTTCAAGCGTAAAGGAGGGGTCAATATGAAGCTCGTCATCGGAATGACCGGGGCAACGGGAGCCATATTCGGGATCAGGCTTTTAGAATATTTAAAAGCCGCGGAGATCGAAACCCATCTTGTCGTTTCTCCTTGGGCAAATGTCACCATTACACATGAAACCGATTATACGTTAAAAGATGTCGAGAAACTCGCATCCTATACGTATTCTCACAAAGACCAAGCCGCGGCGATTTCAAGCGGTTCGTTTGAAACGGACGGGATGATCATCGCTCCGTGCAGCATGAAATCACTGGCAAGCATCCGCACCGGAATGGCTGACAATCTGCTGACAAGGTCGGCTGACGTCATCCTGAAGGAGCGGAAAAAACTTGTGCTGCTGACTAGAGAAACGCCGCTCAGCCAAATCCATTTAGAAAATATGCTAGCGCTTACAAAAATGGGTTCCGTCATTCTTCCGCCGATGCCGGCATTTTATAACAAGCCGGCTGACATGGATGAATTGATCGACCATATTGTGTTCCGGACGCTCGATCAGTTCGGCATCCGTCTGCCGGAAGCGAAACGGTGGTACGGAATTGAAAAACAAAAAGGAGGAATCTGATAATGGCCTATCAGGATTTTAGGGAATTTCTCGCCGCTCTTGAAAAAGAAGGGCAGCTCTTAACAGTCAACGAAGAGGTGAAACCGGAGCCGGATCTGGGCGCCGCCGCGCGTGCAGCCAGCAATCTCGGGGATAAAACCCCTGCGCTTTTGTTTAACAATATTTACGGACATCACCATGCGCAGGTGGCTCTGAATGTCATCGGCTCGTGGCCGAATCACGCGATGATGCTCGGCATGCCGAAAGATACGCCTGTTAAAGAACAATTCTTTGAGTTCGCCAAACGGTACGATGCATTTCCGGTGCCGGTCAAACGGGAAGAAACCGCGCCGTTTCATGAAAATGAAATAACGGAAGATATCAATCTATTTGACATTCTCCCGCTATTCAGAATCAACCAGGGGGACGGCGGCTACTATCTGGATAAAGCGTGCGTCATTTCCCGCGATCTTGAAGATCCGGACAATTTCGGCAAGCAGAATGTCGGCATTTACAGAATGCAGGTAAAGGGAAAAGACCGCCTCGGCATTCAGCCCGTGCCTCAGCATGATATTGCGATTCATCTTCGCCAAGCTGAAGAACGCGGCGTGAATTCGTGAATCTTCCCGTTACGATAGCGCTTGGTTGTGAGCCGGTGATTACGACGGCTGCGTCAACTCCGCTGTTATACGATCAATCCGAGTATGAAATGGCCGGCGCGATTCAAGGGGAGCCCTACAGAATCGTCAAATCTAAATTGTCTGATTTAGACATCCCTTGGGGCGCTGAAGTCGTTCTGGAAGGAGAGATCCTTGCGGGAAAACGGGAATACGAAGGACCTTTCGGTGAGTTCACGGGCCATTATTCAGGCGGCCGCAGCATGCCGGTGATCAAAATCAAACGGGTATATCATAGAAACAATCCGATTTTTGAACATTTATACTTAGGCATGCCGTGGACGGAGTGCGATTATATGATCGGCATTAATACGTGCGTGCCGCTTTACCAGCAGCTCAAGGAAGCTTATCCGAACGAAATTGTCGCCGTGAATGCGATGTATACGCACGGGCTGATCGCCATTATTTCCACGAAAACGCGCTACGGCGGATTTGCCAAGGCGGTCGGCATGCGCGCCCTGACCACGCCGCACGGACTCGGCTACTGCAAAATGGTCATTGTCGTGGATGAAGATGTCGATCCGTTTAACCTGCCGCAAGTCATGTGGGCGCTCTCAACGAAAATGCATCCGAAACACGATGCAGTCATCATTCCTGACCTGTCCGTCCTTCCGCTTGACCCGGGGTCTGATCCGGCAGGGATGACACACAAAATGATTCTTGACGCCACAACGCCTGTCGCGCCGGAAACAAGAGGCCATTATTCGCAGCCGCTTGATTCTCCGCTGACAACGAAAGAGTGGGAACAAAAACTGATGGACTTAATGAATCAATAAGAAAGGATGAGGTTGCAATGAAAACATGCCCGCGCTGTGAATCGAAAAAAGGAGAAACCGTCAGCCAATCGCCGGTCAAAGGCGCTTGGGAAATTTACCAATGCCAAACCTGCTTTTTCACATGGAGATCCTGTGAACCGGAAAGCATCACGAATCCGGCGGCATTCAATCCGGCATTTAAAATTGATCCGAAAGAAACGGAGACGGCCGCACATGTTCCCGCTGTTCCGGAAAGAAAAGCGTAATGCTGACGGAGCACTTGCCGGAGGCGCTTTACACGCTTTTAGATGGGACGGAGCTAGAAAAAAAGCAGCACGACGCGTTTGTGCTGCAATCTGTGACAAAAGAAGGCCGTCCGCACGCGGCCATGATCAGCGCCGGTGAAATCGTGGCCGTGAGCAGAACAAATCTCCGGCTCGCCTTATGGAAAAACACGACGACCGTAAGCAGCCTGCTGCATTCGGGACAAGCTCTTTTCATCGCCTGGCACGGAGGAGCCGCATATTACGTCACATTGGAATGTGAGGCGCTTCCGCCGCTGAAAGAGGCAAAACACGAGCGGGAACGGTTCAGCTGCCGCGTGATCACCGTCAAGGAAGATCGGGCGAAATACGCGGATCTGACATCCGGACCGGCCATCCAGCTTCACGAACCGGAAGATGTCTTGAAGAGATGGAGAGAAACACTTGAGGAGTTAAAACGATAGACGCATAAAAAAGCCTGCGGACGATTCCGCAGGCTTTTCTTTTATTGTACGCCTTTCATCGCCCGTTTAATAACGGGAGACAGAAGAATCAAAATAATACCGAGAATGATCGAAACAAGACCGATTGAGCCGAAGTAGGCCGCTTCAGAAATCTTATCAAACAAACCGACTACTTTTGCGTTCAGGGCTTGACCGCAGGCGTTTGTTAAAAACCACATGCTCATCGTCTGCGCTGAGAAAGCGGCAGGCGCAAGTTTTGTTGTGACGGATAAACCGACCGGTGAAAGGCAAAGCTCACCAAGCACAACCAAAAGGAAGCTGAGCACAAGCCAAAGCGGGCTCACAAGCTCGCCGCTTCCGCCCATAACCGGAAGCACCATGACTAAAAATGATAATCCGGCAAGGATAATGCCGATCGCGAATTTAATCGGTGTTGAAGGCTGGCGTTTGCCGAGCTTCATCCAGATCCACGCGAACACCGGCGCGAAAATAACGATGAATAACGGGTTCAGAGACTGGAACCATGAAGACTCAAGATGCATGCCCGCAAAGGAAAGTCTCGTGCGCTGATCCGCATATAAAGCAAGAATCGTCGCGCCCTGCTCCTGAATCGCCCAGAACATTGCGGCTGCAATAAACAGCGGAACATAAGCCGCAAGCCGTGATTTTTCCGTTTTCGTCGCTTTTTTGCTCGTGAACATCACGATAAAGTAAATAACCGGAATGACAATGCCGAGGATACTGACGGTGTCAATCACACGCTGGATCGTCAGCCAGCCGGTTTGAATCAGAACGATGATAACGGCTGCTGCGATGACCACTCCGATTCCCGTGCCGATCACTGATGATTTAGAAATCGGATTCGGTACATTGGAGCCTGCTTTGCCAAGGTATTTCTTTCTCGTAAGAGCGAAAACAATCAGTCCGAGGAACATACCGGCCGCGGCGCATCCGAAGCCTAAGTGGTAGTTGTACTTCTGTCCGAGTGTTCCGACAATTAGCGGCGCAAGCAATCCGCCGAGGTTGATCCCCATGTAAAAGATGCTGAAACCTGAGTCGCGGCGCTCGTCTTCCTTCGTATATAAATCTCCGACAACGCTGGATACGTTTGGTTTAAGCAGGCCGGTTCCGATAATGATCAGAGCCATGCTGGTAAAAAACGCCGCCGTGCTGCCAGGGAAGGCAAGAGCGATGTGCCCGAACATAATTAAAATTCCGCCGTAAAATACGGTGTTTGCCGTGCCGAATACCCGGTCGGCCAGCCATCCGCCGATGACGCTCGACATGTATACGAGAGACCCGTATATGGACATGATGGCAACTGCGGTCGTTTTATCAAAGCCGAGACCGCCATGAGCGACTTCCGTGTATAAATAGTAAAGCAATATGGCTCTCATACCATAGTAGGAGAAACGCTCCCAAAATTCGGTGAAAAACAGTGTGAACAAGCCGCGGGGATGACCGAAAAAGCCTCGTTGCGGCACAGTTTCTGTTATAGAGTCCTTATCAATAGATGCCACCTGAGCCAACCCTTTCTTAAAAAAGTGTATTACAAAAATCATATTCTTATATAATACTTGTGTCAATATAATTTATACTGAATTCAAAAAATTCCAGAATGAAAAGATATTAAAACGTTGAATATAGACGAATCTTCCTAATTCCAATGACTTATTTTGTTATATTATCTGACGAAACTATCTTTATAAACTTTTTTAATAAAATTTAAAGTATGTACAGGCGGAGCGGGATAGAGCGGAATAAGATGACAATAAGAGAGGAAGGAGGAGATTATTACTTGCCGAATCGTATATTGGATATTACGGATTGCGGTGTGGCGGCAGACGGAAAAACCGACGTGACGGTCGCCATCAATCAATGCTTGGCCAGGGCCGTAAGCGAAGGCTGTCATACGGTGTTTTTTCCGCCCGGAACGTATAAAATCAACGGCACGCTTGGCGGGGACAGAAGCCAGCCGTTTCGGAACGCCGGGATTAACGTGCCGAGCCATCTCACCATCGTTTTAGATCCGGAATGCACGATTAAAGTGGCGCCGAACAGCTCCTGGGGCTACTCGGCTTTCTATATAGGCAGGCGTGAAAATGTCACCATCACCGGCGGCCGGATCATCGGGGAACGGGATGAACACACGTATACCAATGTCCCTTTGCGGTCGACCCATGAATGGGGGTTTGGAATCTGTATTGAAGGCAGCAGCAATGTGCTGATCGAAAATGTGAAGATTTCGGATTTTACGGGAGACGGCATAATTGTCAGCCCGCTCGGGTTAAAAACAAACAGTGATTACGAAACTTCAGAACAGGTGACCATCCGCCGCTGTGAGGTCAGGCAGTCAAGGCGGAACAACATTTCAATCACCGGCTGCCATACCGTTACGGTGGAAGAATGCGTGATTGAAGACGCCGGGCAAGGGAACGGAACGGCTCCGAAATTCGGAATCGATATTGAATCGTACGGAGAAGGCGATATTGATTATGAGGAAGCTCTTCATATTACGGTCCGCAACAACTTCTTCTCCGGAAACGCCGCAAGCTCAGTCACCAATTTTAACGGATATAATGTGTTAATTGAAGGAAATCATTCCGATAACACAATCAGCTACGGGTATGGGGCACATACCGTCATTTCGGGGAATGTCTTCTTTCGGTCAGACGGCGGCTCAAGAACCGCAGTCGCCGGACAAGGTGTGTCACAGGGACAGGACAGCAGCAATGCCGTTATTTCCAACAATCTGATTACCGGGTTTTCCACCGGAATAGATGTAAGGGGAAAAAGCGTCCTCGTCACCCACAACAAAATCAATCAATTTGAAAATACGGGCATCTCCGTCTATCAGGCAGAAGATGTGACCGTTGACGGCAATGTCGTTGAAAACGGACGTTCCGAAACGAGACGAAGCACGGGGATGCGGGCGACGCTTTCGGAAAACGCCGTCTTTACGAATAACACTCTGAATCAGGTGACAGACGGAATCAGCATGTCGGCCGGCAATATCACCGTAAAACAAAATGTGCTGAAATCGTTCAGCCGGGGCATATGGGTCACAGGCGGAAATGCCGTTATTGAAGGAAATACGCTCATTCCGAATGCGTATCAGGGCGCCGCGGAGTCCTATGCCGTATCTGTAACAAATGACGCCAGGGCTGTCATCAAAGGCAATCTCTTTAAGAACTATAAAAACTATCCCGTATTCAGTTCAACATCCTCGGGAACCTCTGTCATCAGCAACCGCTTTGAATCATCACCGCTCATCGTTACCGTGTATCTGAACTCAGGCACGCATGAAGTCATAGACAATACGCTCACGATCAACCGAACGGCGGGCAGCCCGATCGGCATCTATCTGAACGGAGCCTCCAATTCCCTCGTGTCGGGCAATACCATCAACAACCTTTCCGCCGCTTCTGCTTCCGCCATCCAAACCAATTCCTCCGCAAGCACCAAAATCATCGGCAACCGCATAATCAGAGGCGTCATTGTGAAACACACGACAGATACGGAAAGCGGAAATATCGTCATCTGAAAACAATCTGCATCGAAAAATAAAAAGAACACATGAACTCCGAGAGAAGGAGGGATGTGTTCTTTTTTGACACAATACAGCCGTGCGCCTGTCAGGCATCTTTTTTACCTGATTTATATAAAGCGATCATTTCTCTGATTAAAAAGAGGACGAATAAAAACAGCATCAGCCATTCTGAGAAGGTGGTCAATTTAAAAGCGGACAGGTTGTTTTGGACCGCTCCATAGAAACTGAAACCTTGCAGCATATCCATCGCGAGTGAAATCACCAGCAAGGCAGCCAGCAAAAAAAATGAAACTCCCAATATTTTCATGAGCAACACTCTCCCTTTTTATCCTTTTCGATTACGCAAAACTTATACAGACTTTCCGCCGTGCATAATCTTTTGCCGTACAGGAAGAATATGAAAAAAACGAGGAAAGGTTTTTTGCGATATGCCGCCATTTTTCAAGCAGAAGAAACAAAAAAAAGCCGATCAAAACGACCGTGACAATGAAGGCAGAAAAGAAGCGGACAGCCAGCCGGACAAAGAGCGGGGTGAGCCGATCTCCCTCAGCTTAAAGCAAAATATGAAGAAACTGTCTGAGAGGTTCGGCAACAGTGCCGATGTCGTCATCCGCCGGCTGAAAATCGGAAAAGAAGAGCTTCCGGCCGCAATTGTGTATATCGCCGGTTTGGTAGACGAACAGCTCGTCAGCCAATCCCTTCTGGAGGATTTAATCGACATCCCGTCCGTTCAGCCGGAACAAGCGGTCTGCCTGATATACGATAAAACGCTTGCGATCGGCGGGGTGAAAGAGGAAGAGAAGTGGAAAAGTCTTTATGCCGGGCTGGTGGCGGGCAGCACGCTCATTTTTGTCGACGGGGCTGACAAGGCGCTGATCGCCAGCACGGAAGGGGGAGAGCACCGGTCCATTCAAGAGCCGAGCACTCAGGTCTCTTTCCGCGGCCCGCGGCAGGGATTCACTGAATCTCTGCAAACCAATATTTCCATGATCCGCAGGTATATAAAAACGCCTGATGTATGGGTTGAAAAAATGGAGATCGGACACGAAACGAATACGGATGTCGCGCTGATGTATATTAACGGAATTTGCGATAAAAAGCTGATTAAGGAAGTCCGCAAACGGCTGAAGCACATTGACATCGACAGCATTTTGGAATCCGGCTACATTGAACAGCTCATTGAAGACGCGCCGTTTTCCGTGTTTCCCACCGTATATCATACGGAGCGGCCGGACGTTGTGGCGGGGAATCTGCTGGAAGGACGATTTGCGATTATCGTGGACGGAACGCCGTTCGTTCTCCTCGCGCCGGCCTTATTTATTCAATTTTTTCAATCGGTTGAGGATTATTATTCACGATTTGATATCGCCACCAGCATCAGGGTGCTGCGGGTTTTGATCTTCTTCATTTCACTGGTGGCGCCGGGGATTTATGTGGCGGCGACGACCTTTCACCAGGAAATGATTCCGACGCAGCTGCTGATTGTCATCGCGGCCCAGCGGGAGACGGTGCCGTTCCCGGCCGTGATTGAAGCGCTGACGATGGAAGTGGCCTTTGAGATTCTCAGGGAGGCGGGTGTCCGGCTTCCGAGAGTTGTCGGCTCCGCCGTTTCCATAGTCGGAGCGCTTGTCATCGGCCAGGCCGCCGTACAGGCCGGCATCGTTTCCCCGGCCATGGTTATCGTCGTCGCGCTGACGGCGATTGCCAGCTTTGCGACCCCGGCTTTTGACATGGCGATATCTGCGCGGCTGATCCGGTTTCTCTTTATTCTGTCGGCGGCGGTCATGGGATTTTACGGGCTGATTCTGGGCATTATCATGATGTTTGTCCATCTGTGCGGCCTGCGTTCATTCGGATTTCCGTATATGTCCCCGCTCGCTCCTTTAACCCCGGGCGGACTGAAGGATTCCCTCCTCCGCGCTCCGTTATGGGCGGATGAAAAAAGGCCGGGACTGCTCGTGCAGGAAAACAACAGGCGCCAAGGGGAACATCAAAGACCGAAACCGGAGACATCCAGAGGAATGGTTAATAAAGATGTAGAAGAGGGCGACGGTAATGAAAAGACGTAAATGGATGCTTATCCTTTGTACGATGGTTTCCCTTATGTTTGTATCCGGATGCTGGGATAAAAGGGAGCTGACCGATTTAGCGGTGATTTCCGCCATCGGTATTGACCGGACCGAAACGGGAAAATACGTCCTTCACTTTCAAATTATCAATCCGGGAAACGTGGCCGGCGGTCTGCAGGGCGGCGGAGCGGGAGACCGGCCTCCGGTTTCCGTCTATTCGGTGTCCGGAGACAATTTGACGGAAGCTTTGAGAAAAGGCTCGATGAAAGTGTCCAGAAGGCTCTATTTTGCGCATACGAATCTCGTGGTGTTCAGTGAAAAACTGGCGAAAGAGGAAGGGCTCAGTTTTATTCTGGACAATCTTGACCGCGACACCGAATTCAGGACGACCGCAACCGTTGTGATCGCGCATAATTGTAAGGCTGAAGACATTATTAAAGTGCTGACGCCGATTGATAAAATCCCTTCCAATAAAGTGAACAAGACGCTCAGCTTCACGCAGGAACAATACGGCAGAGTCATTAAAACCAGCCTTCAGGACGTTCTGATTGATCTCGCTTCTCCGACCGGGTCGCCGTTTATTCCTGGTTATGAAATGCACGGAGACGATAAAGCCGGTCCTACGATGGAAAATACGCAGACAACTGAACCGAAAGCAGTGCTGTCAGCGGACGGACTGGCGGTGTTCAAAAAGGATGGGAGGCTGGATTACTGGATTGAGGATGACGACAGTGTGGGGGCTGTATGGCTTCTCAATAGGATCAAGCATACGTTCATCAATGCGGATTGGAAGAACGTGAAGCATGCAATCAGTCTGCAGGTCACCCGTCAGAATACAAAGGTGACGGCCACTTTTCCGAACGGAAAACCGCATATTCACGTGCATGCTCAGGTCGAGGGGCTGGTGGACGCTGTCAGATACCCTTTCCATCTGTCTGATCCGCAAGTGCTGATGACGATGCAAAAGGCGCTCAGCGGGCAGCTTGAGAAAGATATCACCAAATCGATTGAAGATATAAAAGCCCATAAGAATGACTTCGTCGGCTTCGGAGACCTGATCTATCGGAAGCATCCAGACAAATGGAAAAAGTTCAAAGGGAAGTGGGATGAAGAATATTTCCCCAATCTCCCCGTAGATGTCAAAACGGAAGTCATTATCAGAAGAACGGGCTTGCGGAATAATCCTCTCTCAGACAAGCTTGAGCATGATTGATTTGAGGAGAAAGGAGCGAAGCGTATGGAAAATGCGAAAATCGGCACGCGTCAGCTGTTTATTATGATCATTTTGTTTGAATTGGGCAGTTCGTTATTGATCCCGCCGGGCACGATGGCCGGGCGGGATGCATGGCTGTCCGTGCTTCTCGGGTGCGTTATCGGTCTCGGGCTTTTCTACGTTTATCAGGCGCTGTATCAATTTTTTCCTGAGTCTTCTCCGAGAGATTACATGAACGAACTGATCGGCAGACATCTGAGCTGGGCGGTCTCCCTTCTTTATATTCTCTATTTTGCTTATATCGCCGCCCGCGTATTGCGGGATTTTGGCGAAATGCTTGTCACCTTCGCCTATCAGGACACGCCGATTTTAATTGTGAATGCCATGCTGATGATCGCCGCGATATTTGCGGTCAGAAAGGGAATTGAAGTGATAGCGAGAGCCGGCGAGCTGCTGTTTGGCATTATGTATTTCCTGACAGCCGTCGGGCTGATCCTCATTATCAGCTCAGGCACGATAAACCTCAGATTTCTCCAGCCCGTTTTAGCGGAGGGGGCAGGAACGGTCATTTATTCCGTGTTTAAACAGACGATGTTCATCCCGTTCGGTGAATTAATCGTGTTTGTCATGATTTTCCCTTATTTAAAAGATCGGAAAAAGGTGAAGAAAACCGGATTTATGGCGATTATCATCAGCGGGCTGTTTTTGGCAATGTCAGTGGCGATTAATATTTGTGTGCTGGACGTCAACTTAATGCTCCGCTCTCAATTTCCGCTGCTGAGCACCATACAGACAATTAAAGTGGAAGAGTTTTTAGACCGGCTGGATGTCTTTTTCATGCTCGTGCTCGTCATCGGCGGTTTTTTCAAAGTCAGCCTTTTTACATATGCGGTTGTCGTGGGCGTGTCCACGCTGTTTAAAGAAAAAAATCCGTCCCAGCTGGCCTTCCCGGTCGGATTGGGGGTGCTGATTCTCTCCATCAGCATCGCAAGCAATTTTTCGGAACACATGAATGAAGGCTTAAACATTGTGCCGATCTATATTCATCTTCCGTTTCAAGTGCTGTTCCCCGTTTTGCTGCTTATCATTGCCGTTATTAAGAAAAAGGTCAAAGGGACAGTCTATACAGTTTCGAAGAAATAACCCGGCCGGTGCGCCGGGTTTTTTTAAAAATCATGATTTTTGTCTTAATGCATTGACAAACTTGCCTGACAATTGTACATTTTGATTTATTCTTATAAAATTACTAGGAAATATAGGTTTAGTGGTGTTAATATTTTCCGAACCGTATTTCAGAATAGAAGGAGATCCATCATGACAAAGAAAAAAGAAATCAAACTCGGTGTGTTTCTTGCGGGCACCGGCCATCATGTCGCTTCTTGGAGACATCCTCAGGCACCGGCGGACGCGAGCATGAATTTGGATTATTTCAAAGAACTGGCAAAAACGGCTGAGCGGGGGAAATTGGACATGCTGTTTTTGGCGGACAGTTTATCAATAGACGGCAAATCACATCCGAATGTGCTGACGCGCTTTGAGCCGTTTACGCTGCTGTCGGCGCTCGCTCAGGTCACATCCCGCATCGGTCTGACGGCGACCGCATCTACCACATACAGCGAACCGTTCCATATCGCGAGACAATTTGCATCGCTTGATCATCTTTCCAACGGCCGCGCGGGCTGGAATGTCGTCACATCTTCGATTGAATCGACCGCGCTTAATTTCAGCGGCGAAAAGCATCTTGAGCACCATCTCAGATATCAGCGCGCGGAAGAATTCGTTGAAGTCGTCAAAGGATTATGGGATTCGTGGGAGGAAGACGCCTTTATCCGTGACAAAGAATCAGGAGCATTTTTCGATAAAGACAAAATGCATGAATTGAACCATAAAGGAACATATTTCTCCGTGAGAGGGCCGTTAAATGTCGCCCGCACACCACAAGGGCGCCCGGTCATTATTCAGGCCGGATCATCAGGAGACGGAAAAGCGCTGGCCGCCAAAACGGCGGAAGTCATTTTCACCGCGCAAAATCATTTGGAGTCCGCGCAGGAATTCTATCAATCTATTAAAGAACAAGCGGCTTCTTTCGGCCGTGATCCTGAAAAAATCGCGATCATGCCGGGAATTTTTCCCGTTATTGCCGATACCGAAGAAGAAGCGCAGGCAAAATATGAAGAGCTCCAAGACCTCATCATCCCGTCTGTCGGCCTGAACATTCTGCAAAACTATCTGGGCGGCGTCGACCTTTCCGCCTGCCCGCTTGACGGCCCGCTGCCTGAATTGGATGCGGATGCGTCGAATGCCGTTAAAAGCCGGTTCAAGCTCGTTCAGGAGATGGCCAAACGCGATAACATGACCATCCGCGAACTTTACAAATATGTGGCGGGTTCAAGAGGCCATCATATCTTTGTCGGAACGCCAGAACAGCTTGCCGATAAGATGGAAGAATGGGTCGGAAAACAAGCTTGTGACGGTTTCAACATCATGCCGCCGCTTTTGCCTGAAGGTCTCACTCTTTTTGTAGACAAAGTGATTCCGATTTTACAAGAACGGGGCGTGTTCAGAAAAGAGTATGAAGGAACGACGCTCAGAGAACATTTCGGACTGGAAAAACCGGCAAACCGATATGCCGACTAAAGGAGGGCTCATCATGTCAAGACAATACCGGCTCGCAACGGAGGCAGACGCTGATGAGCTGCTTTCACTGACACTGCGGGCGTATGAACCGATCCGCAAGCTCGGCATCAACTTTGCCGCTGCCACGGCGGATAAAGAACTCGTTTTAAATAACATACAAAAAAACGCCTGTTACGTTTTGGAGGAAGACGGACGGATTCTGGCGACGATTTCTCTGCGGATGCCGTGGGGGCCGAATCCCGGGCCGTACGGTGTCCCTCATATTTGGTGGTTCGCCGTCGATCCTGAAACCGGAAAAAAAGGGACGGGCTCAGACATGCTGGAGTGGCTGGAGAATACAGTGCTCCGCGATACATTAAAAGCGCCTTTCGTGTCACTGGGCACAGCGGACAAGCATCCGTGGCTGATCGGCATGTACGAGCGGAAAGGCTACGTTCGTGCAGGCGAAAAGGATTTAGGAAAAGGGCACATCACCATTTATTTAAAAAAACAATTGCAGGATTAACATTTTAATAGGAAAAGGCGGGATTTCAATGAAGAAGAAAACATGGGCTTTGCTGCTGTCTGCCGCGCTTTTGGCGGTTTTATCAGCATGCGGAAACGGAAAAGAAAACGAAGGCGGCGATAACGTACTGCATGTAGGCGCCACGGGACAAAGCTATCCGTTTGCATATAAAGAAAACGGCAAGCTGACCGGCTTTGACGTGGATGTCATGGAAGCCGTCGCGAAAAAAATCAACATGAAACTGGACTGGAAGCTGCTTGAATTCAGCGGTCTGATGGGAGAGCTCCAGACCGGCAAACTCGACACCATCTCTAACCAGGTCGCTGTCACGGACGAACGCAAGAAAACGTATAACTTCACAGAACCGTATTCGTATGCGGGCACTCAAATCGTCGTCAAAAACGATAACAAAGACATCAAATCAGTCAACGATCTAAAAGGAAAAACAGTGGCGGCCGTTCTGGGCTCAAACCACGCGAAAAACCTTGAGAGCAAGGACCCGGATAAAAAAATCAACATTAAAACGTATGAAACACAAGAAGGCACGCTGAAAGACGTGGCTTACGGACGGGTTGACGCTTATGTGAACAGCCGCAGCGTCCTGATCGCCCAGATCAAAAAGACAGGTCTGCCTCTGAAATTAGCAGGAGACCCGATTGTCTATGAAAAAGTCGCTTTCCCGTTTGCGAAAGATGCGGCTCACGATAAAATCCGCAAAAAAGTAAACAAAGCCATTGAAGACCTGCGAAAAGACGGCACGCTGAAAAAGCTGTCTGAAAAGTACTTTAAAGAAGACATCACAACAGAAACAAAGCATTAAGAAACGGCGGTGAAAATCGAGAATGAACAGCATTGATTGGGGATTTATGTTTTCAGCTTTTCCCGCGTTAATCGAAGCCTTGCCGATCACATTACTAATGGCCGTCGCGGCCATGGTATTTGCCGTGATCGGCGGCCTTATATTAGCGCTTATCACAAAAAATCGTGTTCCTGTGCTTCACCAGCTGTCAAAGGTGTATATTTCATTTTTCCGGGGCGTTCCGACGCTCGTGCAGCTTTTCTTAATTTATTACGGCCTGCCCCAGCTCTTTCCCGGAATGAGCAAGATGACGGCGTTAACTGCGGCGATTATCGGGTTAAGCCTGAAGAATGCCGCCTACTTGGCTGAAATCTTCCGCGCGGCGCTCAACTCAGTCGATGAGGGGCAGCTTGAAGCCTGTTTGTCTGTCGGAATGACAAAATCCCAGGCGTACAGACGGATCATTTTCCCGCAAGCCGTCAGAAACGCGCTTCCCGCGACGGGAAATACGTTTATCGGCCTGTTAAAGGAAACATCGCTCGCCTTTACATTAGGAGTGATGGAAATGTTCGCCCAAGGAAAAATGTACGCATCAGGCAACCTCAAATATTTTGAGACGTATTTAGCCGTCGCGGTCATGTACTGGATTCTTACGATTATTTACAGTGTGCTGCAGGATCTGCTCGAACGGGCGATCAGCAAGCCTTATCGCACATAGGAGGAGGCTCAGGATGATACAAGTCAGACATATTCGAAAAGCATTTAAAGACCTTACCGTACTTGACGGGATCGACCTTGAGATCAAAAGCGGCGAAGTCACGGCCATCATCGGCCCGTCAGGCTCGGGAAAATCAACGCTCCTCCGCTGTTTGAATCTGCTGGAGCGCCCGGATGACGGCATCATTGAAATCGGTGATGCAAAACTGAATGCAGCGTCCTATTCGCGCAAAGACGTTCATAAGCTTCGCCAGCAGACGGCGATGGTGTTTCAGAATTACAACCTGTTCAAAAACAAAACCGCCCTGCAAAATGTGACAGAGGCGCTGATCACCGCGCAAAAGAAACCGAAAAAAGAAGCGGAACAGATCGGTATGGATCTGCTGCGGCAAGTCGGTTTAGAACACAAAGCGGACAGCTACCCGATTACGATGTCGGGCGGGCAGCAGCAGCGGATCGGGATTGCACGCGCCTTGGCCGTTGATCCTCACGCGATTTTACTGGATGAACCGACTTCGGCCCTTGACCCTGAGCTTGTAGCCGGGGTGCTCCAAGTCATCAAATCAATTGCCGAAAAACAGACAACCATGATCATCGTCACGCATGAGATGGCGTTTGCGCGTGAAGTGGCCGACAAGGTCATATTTATGGCGGACGGACGCATCATCGAACAGGGAACGCCGGAAGAGCTGTTTGACAATCCGCAGAACGAACGGACGAAAAAATTCATTAAGCAAGTGGGAGAGCCCGCCGAACTTGTCTAAGAAGGGAAGAAGAAGAAATGGCAAATGAAACGTATGAATCATTAAACAAACGTTTAATCAATATCCGCCGCGACCTTCATGAACACCCTGAGCTGTCAGGCGAGGAATTCGAAACGACGAATAAAATCCGCCGCTGGCTGGAGGAAGAAGGAATCACGGTTCTTGATGTGCCGAAACTTCAAACCGGAGTGATTGCTGAAATCAAAGGAGACAAAAGCGGCCCCGTCATCGCCGTCAGAGCAGACATCGACGCATTGCCGATCGAAGAGAACACAAACCTTCCGTTTGCTTCGCGCAACAGCGGCGTGATGCACGCCTGCGGCCATGATTTCCATACGGCATCTATCCTCGGCACGGCTTTTTTATTAAATGAGAGAAAGCATGAGCTGAAAGGAACGGTGCGGTTTATTTTTCAGCCCGCGGAAGAAATCGCCGCCGGAGCAAGACAGGTCATTGAAGCCAGCGCGCTTGACGGTGTATCGGCGATATTCGGCATGCATAACAAACCTGACCTCCCCGTCGGCACGGTCGGTCTGAAAGAAGGCCCGCTGATGGCGAGTGTCGACCGCTTTGAAATCACCGTTAAAGGAAAAGGCGGCCACGCCGGAATCCCTGATAACAGCATTGATCCGATTCAGGCGGCAGGGCAGATTATCGGCGGCCTGCAATCGGTTGTCAGCAGAAATATCAGCTCGCTTCACAATGCCGTCGTCAGCATCACAAGAGTTCAAGGCGGCAGCTCTTGGAATGTCATCCCGGACCATGTTGAAATGGAAGGCACCGTCCGGACGTTTCAAAAAGAAGCGCGTGACGCTGTGCCGAAACATATGAAGCGGGTTGCCGAAGGAATCGCGGCCGGGTTCGGGGCAGAAGCCGAATTCCGCTGGTATCCTTACCTTCCGTCAGTGATGAACGACGCCCGTTTCATACAGGCGGCGGAACAAACGGCTGAAGATCTTGGGCTTCAGACCGTTCGGGCAGAACAGTCGCCCGGCGGCGAAGACTTCGCGTTATATCAAGAAAAAATCCCCGGCTTTTTCGTCTGGATGGGAACAAACGGAACAGAAGAATGGCACCATCCCGCCTTCACACTCGACGAAAAAGCGCTCCCGGCAGCGGCTGAGTTTTTCGCCCGGCTTGCCGTCAATGTATTGGAGCAGACGGAATGAATACGGAAAATCTGACGGCCGGGCTTGCTCAGGCCGTCATGTCGTCTGTGCCGGAAACATCCGCTGAAGCGATGAAAGAAGCGCGCAAAGGACTGCTTGATTTTACAGCGGCAGCTTTTGCGGGGAGACGGGATAAAGGAGTTGAAAAGCTGGTAAAACTGGCCGAAGAAGAAGGCGGGGCGCCGATAGCGCCGCTTATCGGCAGAAATCAAAAAACCACGCCGTCCCAATCCGCGCTCATTAACGGATTCATCGCACATGCGCTTGATTTTGACGATGTTCATTCTGATGTAAGAGGACATCCGAGCGCAGTCATCCTTCCGGCTTTGATTGCAGCCGCATCAGCCGGCCTGATAGACAAGAGCCGCTTTCTCGGTGCTTATGTGACGGGAATCGAAGTGATGGCGCGGCTCGGCGAGTCAGCTGGAAGGCATCATTACGAGAAAGGCTGGCACAATACAGGAACGTTAGGTGCCATTGCGGCCGCATGCGCCGTCGGATTCGCGGAGAATCTGAATCAAATCCAATTGCAGAAAGCAATCGGGTTTGCGGCTGCCCGTTCCGGAGGCATGAGAGTGCAATTCGGGACAGAAATGAAGCCGCTCCACGCCGGACTGGCCGCTCAAGCCGGATTGTTCGCCGTAAAGCTTGCAAAGGCCGGTTTCGGCGGCTCAGTTCATGCGCTCGACGGGGAGAAAGGTTTTTTCGGACTGTACGGCGATCTTGAACGGGCAGAAACCCTGCTTGTAAACAGGTGGGGAAACCCTTGGCGGATTGTGAGCCCGGGACTTTGGTTTAAGGTTTATCCGTTTTGCTCGGCGGCTCATCATGCAGCGGACGCCATTCTCAAGCTGAAGGCCGAACATGGTCTCACTTTCGGCCAAACGGAACGGATCGACGTGATTTTTCCGCCGGGCGGGGACGCCGCATTGACAGAACGGCGTCCGAAAACAGGCGAAGCGGGAAGATTCAGCGTGGAATATGTGATCACCTTAGCTTTGCACGGTAAGGATTTTTCAGTTGAACATTTCACATCTGAGCCGATTCCGGAATCCCTTCAAAAAGGATTTGAGCGGATTCACCGCAGCTGTGATGACCAAATTCAGCCGGCTGACAACGCCGTTCCGAAGGGCCGTTTTACAATTGTACGGGTCACGGCTTCCGGCGGTCATGTCTATGAAACACGTATCGACTGTCCGAAGGGAGCGCCGGGAAACGGTCTTTCTGAAAAAGACATTAAAGACAAACTCCGGCTCGCTTTGCCGGGGGAAGAGGAAAAGGCGGAAGAATTGATCAAAGCAGCCGGACAATCAAATATTGACCGTTATTTACAGCTGATATAAATAAAAAGAGCGAGGGGATGCAGCCCTCGCTCTTTTTACGTTCACTTCTATTGAATAGGGGGATATAGGGTGCGCCCCTGTCTGCGCTGGCAGGGGCGCGGTATCAGGAAACGGCCGTGCCGTTTTCTTTGACCGTGAAACTTCCTCTTGATAAGCGGATGTTGATATCCGAAACTTTGGCGATTTGTTCGTCGTGCGTCACCATGATGACGCATTTGCCGCCTTTATGCGCCAGATCCTGAAAGAGCCGGACGATTTCCTTTGACGTATCCTCGTCGAGATTTCCCGTCGGCTCGTCCGCGCAAATCAAATCCGTGTCACAGCAGAAAGCCCGCGCAATTGAAACGCGCTGCTGCTGTCCGCCGCTTAATGTCAGCACCCGCTGACGGGCCTGCTGTTCGGTGATGCCGACTTTTTTCAGCATGCTGAGCGCGAACGCATCTTTGTTGTTCTCCTTAGAGCCGGTGATCTCCATCGCCGTTGTGACATTCTGGAGCGCCGTCATATACGGGATCAGATGATAAGATTGAAAGACGATAGAGACATATTGATTTCTGAATTTGGTTAATCCGATTTTGGAGATGTCTTCTCCGTTATAAAGGATGCTTCCCTCTTTAGGTGTGTCAAGGCCGCCCGCCAGAGACAGAAACGTTGTTTTCCCCGTTCCGGAGGCGCCGACAATTGTATAAAACTTCCCTTTTTCAAAGCTGATCGTTATATCCTTAAACAGCGGCTGTGATTTGTCTTGGTACCAGTAGCCGGCCTGTTGAAAGGTTAATAGGCTCATTATGCTGCCTCCTCTTATTCCTGCTTGGTCAGGATCGTTTTAGGGTGAAGCCGCATGACTGATACAGACGGCAGTAATGTGGCGATGACGGCAATTGCGACGCCGATCCCGCCAAGAATCAGAAGGTCATTCAGCGAGACGTTTACCTGCATTGTACTGATGACATCCGCGCCGGATGAATGCTGACCGAACAATCCGCCTCCCCGCGGCATTTCTCCGCCGCCCCAGCCGCTTGTTTGCTTTGAATCATCGGCTGAGCTGACCTGCTGGGAAAGAAGCTGATTTCCGAGCTGATTCGCCACAAGGCTGCCCGTGACGGATGCGATCCCGATGGCAATCACGGCGACAACCAGAATTTCCGTTAAGAATTGTCCGATGAGCTTCCAGCGCTTTTCGCCGATCGCCATCAAGACACCCATTTCATACTTGCGTTCCCTGATCGACATCATCACGATCAACCCGAGAATGACCGCGCCCGCGATGGATACAAGGTATACCACGTTTTTAGAAAATGACGCGACATTTTCAATCGGACCGGCCATTTGCTGATACACCTGATCATTTGTCGTCAGCGTGTAGGTTTTATCATCTATGGATGTTTTTTTCGCAGCCGCAACGAATGAGTCAATATATTTTGCATCATCCATATAATAAACGGCTGAGCTGATTTTGTTTTTGTAATCAGACCCTTTTAACGCCGCCGCGGCGGTGTAAGGCGTATAGATTTTATTGTCAGGATTTAAGAATGAAAAATGCTGTGCCTGATCGTCTCCTGATGATGTTGTTTTATAGATTCCCACAATTTTAAGCTTCGTTTTCACAGAATCATCCGCTGCTGAGGAAACGGTAATGGAGCCGCCGACTTTCAGCTTATTTTGGTCTGCCAGCGTTTCATTGATCACGGCGACTTTTGCGTCCGCATCTGTTTTTGTGATAGCTCGTCCGTCAGTGATTTTTGAACTCCCGCCTGTGAAATCATCAAGCAATGCCGTAGAGAGCACGCCTTCGATCGAGATATCCGCTGAAATCATCTGTCTTCCGCCGCCTTGAAAACGGCCGGTGCCGGAACTGGCTGATTCGCCTGAGCTTTTTATCGCATCAAAGCTTTCTGCATTTGCTGACACTGTCGTGAGGAAGTTGTAATTTTTAACATGCTGTAAAGATGTAAGCTTCTTGGCATCTGAGACGGAAATCGGCGTTGATTCAAACGTCCTCTTTTCACCGTCTTTTTGCTGCTGCGCCATTTGCTTTTGGCGGTCAGCCTGGAGTGTGACGCTCCCGCCGAGCTGCTGCCTTGCCAGTTCGCTTGATTTCTTTGCCGCTGACTGGATCGTAAGACCGGACAGGACAAAAATGCAAATCACTGAAAACACAACCAGCTGCAAAAATGTTTTTCCCTTTTTTTCCTTCATGCTCCAAAAGGCTCTTTTTATAAAGTTCATGTCTGTTCCTCCGTGTGGGTGTCAGATCTTGTAAAACCGGCCTTCTTTAGCACCGGTCATCCGATATGTATATAGTAGGAGAAATGTATGAAAAAAATATGAACAAACTATTTCCGGGTGATGAAATAAAAACTAACAATTGTGAAACCCGAAAACATCCGAGTAAAATGGTGCTATTATAAGAAAAAGCGTCAAGATAAGCGGAGGAACCAATGAAGATATTAATGATAGAAGACAATATAAGCGTATGCACCATGACGGAAATGTTCTTTTTTAAAGAAGGGTTTGAAGCCGAATTTGTCCATGACGGAGTGGAAGGCTATCAGCGGTTCACGGAAGAGGACTGGGATTTGGTCATTCTGGACATTATGCTTCCATCCATGGACGGAGTGACGATCTGCCGGAAAATAAGAGAGACGAGCAGTGTGCCGATTATTATGCTGACCGCAAAGGACACGGAGTCTGATCAGGTGATCGGATTTGAAATGGGGGCCGACGATTATGTCACCAAGCCGTTCAGCCCGCTGACACTAGTAGCGCGGATTAAAGCGGTGATCAGAAGATACCGGGCGACGGGGCAGGCCGTAAAAAGCGACGACTTGATCGAAACGGCGTGTTTTTCAATCAATAAGAAGACGCGGGAAGTGTTTCTGCACGGAAAACCTGTCGAGAATCTGACGCCGAAAGAATTCGATCTGCTCTTTTATCTCGCACAAAATCCGCGCCAGGTCTTTTCGAGAGAGCAGCTGCTTGAGCAGGTGTGGGGCTATCAATTTTACGGAGATGAACGTACGGTTGATGTTCATATTAAACGGCTGCGCAAAAAACTGTCCAGTGACGAAAAACCGTTTTTATACACGGTGTGGGGGGTAGGATACAAATTTGATGAGGATTAAATACTTATATCAGCTGCTGTTAAGCCATGTCAGCATTTTGATTTTGGCCTTTTTCATCATCATTTCCCTGTTTTCGCACTTTGTGAAAGATTTTGCGTATCAAAATAAAGTGGATGAGCTGTCTTCTTACGCGCAGCAGATCACAAGTGAGCTGAACGGCCGCGATCTTGATCTGCGCCGCCTGTATCCGTATCAGGACATGTTAAAAACGCGCGAGACCAGGTTTATTATTTTTGATGAACATCAGCGGCCTTACTTTTTTCCTGACGATATGCCGCCGCGCGAGAAGCTGAAAAGTAAAGAGTGGCACATGCTGAAGCAAGGGAAAACCGTTCAGATCAGAGCGGAGATGAACCGTTTTAATACGGAAGGCTTGGAAGTATCGCTTGTCGCAAAACCGCTTTTTATCAACGATCAATTTAAAGGCGCGGTGCTGCTCGTGTCTCCAGTCAGAGGAGTCGAGCAGATGATCAGCCAGGTCAACCGCTATATGATTTACGCGATCATCAGCACCCTTATCATCACGATTCTGCTGAGCTGGCTTTTATCTAAATTTCACGTCAAGCGGATTCAGACATTGCGGGATGCGACCGGAAAAGTGGCATCCGGTGATTACGATATTTCGCTCAAGAACAGCGGCGGCGATGAAATCGGCATGCTGGCGTCCGATTTCAACACCATGGCCAAAAATCTGAAGCAATCGAGAGAGCAGATTGACCGCCTGGAAAAACGGAGGCGCCAATTTATCGCCGATGTCTCCCATGAGCTGAGAACGCCTTTGACGACCATTAACGGACTTGTGGAGGGGCTTAACAGCAACACCATCCCGGAAAAAGATAAAGAGAAATGCTTCTCGCTGATCAGCGAAGAAACGAAGCGGATGCTCAGGCTCGTGAAAGAAAATCTGGATTATGAAAAAATCAGATCCCAGCAAATCAAACTGGACAAGCTCAGTCTGCCGCTCATCGAGGTGTTTGAAATTATTAAAGAGCATCTCAATCAGCAGGCGGAGAAAAAACAAAATCAGCTGCGGATTCAAGTGGAGGACGGCGTCAAAGTGTTCGCCGATTATGACAGGCTGATCCAGATTCTCGTCAACATCACGAAAAACAGCATTCAATTTACGCAAAAGGGAGACATCACGCTGCGCGGGTATGAAGGCTATAAAGAAACGGTGATTGAAATCGAAGACACCGGGATCGGCATCTCCAAAGAGGAAATTGAGCATATATGGGAGCGGTTTTATAAGGCGGATGTGTCCCGGACGAATACGGCATACGGCGAATACGGACTCGGCCTTTCCATCGTCAGGCAGCTCGTCGAAATGCACAAAGGCACGATAGATATTGACAGCGAAAAAGGGAAAGGCACGACCTTTACAATCCGCCTTCCGCTGAATACGAAAAATGAATCATCTTGAAACCGGCGGTCCCGTCTGGCCGCCGTCTGTTTTAACTCCACTCGGAAAATTGCGCTCTGCCGAAACAAAGTTTGCGTGTTTTTCGGGATGGAAAGAGACGGAAACGTGATAAAATAACTGGTAAACAGGTCTTGGATGGGGAGGGTGAAGGAATGAAGAGCGGGTTAATTCCTTCTTCAGCAGTCGGGCAGAAAATTAACGAGTGGTATCGATACATCAGAACATTCAGCGTGCCGGATGCGGAGATCTTGAAGGCCGAGATCAAACAAGAGCTTGACCATATGGAGCCTGATTCGAACTTAGTGCTTTATTATTCCCTCATGGAATTTCGCCATCAGCTGATGCTGGACTACTTGGAGCCGCTGGAAAAACTGAAGATAGAAGACCAGCCGACCCTGTCGGAAATTCTTGATAACATTGATAACAGCCAGGCCGGCCTCAAAGGGCTTCTCGATTATTACGTCAACTTTTTCAAAGGCATGTTTGAATTTGATAAAAGAGAATTTATCTCAGCGATTACATATTATAAACAAGCTGAGAAAAAACTGGCCTTCGTATCGGACCATGTGGAACGGGCGGAGTTTTATTTTAAAGTGGCCGAAGCTTATTATCATATGAAACAAACGTATTTTTCTTTGATACATATAAAAAACGCTTATGAAATTTACGTAGAGCAGGACACATATAACGTCCGGATCATTCAATGCCATTTTGTATTCGGCGTCAATTTAATGGATGAAAGGCGCTTTGAACAGGCGGCCAAACATTTTCAGCACGCTCTGCAAATGGCCGAAAAAGAACAAAAAGCGCAGCTTGTCGGGAGGGCGCTGTATAACCTCGGACTGTGCTACTACAATCAGGACCGCATCGGCGAAGCGATTCCGTACTTTGAACGGGCGGTTGATACATTTGAATCACAAAGAATCGTCAATTCTCTTCCTCAAGCATATTTTCTAATCACACTCATTTACTTTAAACTCGGAAAAAAAGAAAAAGCGTCGGAATATCACAAGCGGGGATATGAATATGCTAAAGAAACAGACGATCCCGTTTACACGGTAAAATTCGAATGGCTGCAGGCTCTGTATCAGGCGAAACCGGATGAGGAAACAATCAGCGCGTGTTTCCGTTACCTGGAAGATAAAAATTTATACGCCGATATAGAGGATTTAGCACTAGAAGCAGCTAAATATTACTATGAACAAAATTGCTTTAAGATTTCTTCTGACTATTTTCTGAAAGTCGAAGAGGCAAGGAAACAAATACAAAGGAGTGAGGGTTTGTATGAAATTGAAATCTAAATGGTTTGTTATTTGTTTAGCAGCCGCCGCGATTTTTACAGTGACAGGAGCAGGCCAGACAGATCAGGCTGACTTCCATGTAGCTGAAAGAGGAATGACGTGAGAAGAAAATAGCCTGAACAAAGGAAAAGACTGCATGGGAATGTTCCCGGCAGTCTTTTTTTGCGCGTCCGGACTCGGACAGCGGCGGAAAACAAAAGAAAACGCCGCAGGTCAAAACCCGCAGCGTCCTCATATAGACGGAGCGATGCTTAGAAACCGCCAACATAGGCAGTACCTACAATAACCAACAGGATAAATAAAACAACGATCAAAGCGAAAGAGCTGATTCCAGAATATCCTGACATGAGCTTCACCTCCATATTGTCTATACCATACAATATGTAAAAGAAGCTGCTTTGTAAGGGATATTAGTGGACAAGAGAAAAAAGAGGCGGTGTCCTATGAGAGTAAGACTCCGGCGAAAAATTCGTCATACAGTGCCCGCACCGCGTGTTTTTCCTGTTCTTCTTTCACTCCGAACATCATGCTGACTTCCGATGACCCTTGATTGATCATCTCGATGTTGACGCCGGCTTCCGACAGTGCTTTGGATGCCCTGGCGGTTGTGCCGACATTATGGCGCATCGCTTCCCCGACGACCATAATCAGCGCCAGATTGTGCCTGACTGTGACTTCATCTGCTTGAAGTTCCTGCTTCAGACGGGTGACGAGCCTGTGTTCCAGTTCTGAGTCCATCTGATTGTGCCGAAGGATGATCGTGATGTCGTCAATGCCGGATGGAACGTGTTCATACGTCAATCCTTCTTCCTCCAAAATGTGAAGGGCTTTGCGGCCGAAACCGATTTCCCGGTTCATTAAATATTTGCTTATGTAAATGCTGCAAAAGCCCGTGTCGCTTGCGATGCCGATGACTGGCCCGTTCGTATTGTCACGGCTGCTGACGACGCGTGTTCCTTTTGCATTCGGATTATTCGTATTCTTAATCTGAACGGGGATGCCGGCCCGAAATGCGGGAATCAGCGCTTCATCATGAAAAACGGAAAATCCGGCATAGGAGAGCTCACGCATTTCCCGATACGTCAGTTCGTTAATTTCTTTCGGATGCCGCACGATTGACGGGTTGACGGAATAGACGGCGTCCACATCAGTAAAGTTTTCGTACAGGTCAGCTTTTAAGCCGCTGGCGAGAATGGAGCCGGTAATATCAGAACCGCTCCGGGAAAACGTCACAATCTCATGCTCCTTCGTGTAACCGAAAAATCCCGGAAAAATGATCAAGCCTTCACGGTTTCTCAGACGGTACAAATGATCATAAGACTCAGGGAGCACCTGCGCGCTTCCGGGTTCATTCGTCACAAACAGCCCCGCTTCTTTCGGACTTACGTATTCCGCTTTCACGCCCTGGCGCCGGAAGTAGGCTGCGATCAGCTTCGCGTTGTTGTCCTCGCCGCTCGCTTTCACCGCATCCATATATTGTTCGGGATTGGTTTTACAGCTGTTTAAGAGAGCGAATAGGTCACTGCGGATTCTCTCTATAATAGAGAAATCCAGGTTCAGCTCACGCGCGATGGCTGCGTACCGTTCAATGACCGTTTCGGCAAGCTCGGGCGCTGCACCTTTTTGCAAATAATGCTCCGCACAGCGGATTAACAGATCCGTCACTTTTGTATCGTCCGAGAAGCGTTTTCCCGGTGCCGATACGACGACGGCTTTCCGCGCGGGATCAGCCGTCACGATTTGAAACACTTTCTCAAGCTGGGCTCCTGACGCAAGAGAGCTGCCTCCGAATTTTACAACTTTCATGATTTACATCCCCTAATATTTAAATTTTCTCACAAATTTAATTTTTATTATCTCTCTTTCAAACATGTAAATCAAGGATTTTTTCTACGTGGGGAGAACATTTGTGTTTTCATGGAGGAATTTTTCCGCTGTTTGTCAGATTTGTTTCCCTCAAGCGTGTCATCATGTGCAAAAAATGATAAGCAGCCAAATGAAGGTTATAGAAAATCCTGCAAATTCTTGATAGACTGATTGTAAGACAATTTAGTGTACGGCCCGCGGATGACCGCTTTTGAAAGCAAAACTGTATTGACTGCGCTTGGAAAGATGATAAGATTATAATTGTCGTTGATAATGATAATCATTACGAGTGGGGTATATGGGAGTTGTTTGGCAATCAGTCATACCGTTTGTGATGGGTGCAGGGAGGCAGCATGAAGCTACGTTACTTACTTTTGCTACTGGCGGTTTTGGCGTGTACTTCTATATTTATCGGTGTAGAAGATTTGTCGCCGCTGGATATTTTTCATTTAAATAAAGAACAGGCAGGTACATTGTTTGACAGCCGGCTGCCGCGTTTGGTGAGCATTATCATCGCCGGCATGAGCCTGAGCATCTGCGGATTAATCATGCAGCAGATCAGCCGGAATAAATTTGTATCGCCGACGACTGCGGGAACGATGGACTGGGCAAGGCTCGGAATTTTGATTTCATTAATGCTTTTTACGTCAGCCAGTCCGCTTGTGAAAATGTCTATCGCTTTCGTTTTCGCGTTGGCGGGAAATTTCCTGTTCATGAAAATCCTCGAGAGAATCAAGTTTAATGATGCGATTTTTATTCCTCTCGTCGGTTTAATGCTTGGGAATATCGTCAGTTCAGTCGCCACGTTTATCGCATATAAATACGACCTGATCCAAAACCTGTCGTCCTGGCTGCAGGGGGATTTCTCACTGGTCGTCAAAGGCCGGTATGAGCTTTTATATCTGAGTATCCCGCTGGTGATCATCGCTTATGTGTATGCGGATAAATTTACGGTGGCGGGAATGGGAGAGAGCTTTTCCGTCAATCTCGGCCTGAAATACAAACGCGTCGTTAATATCGGTCTGATTATCGTGTCGCTCATCGCTTCACTGGTGATCCTGACCGTCGGGATGCTGCCGTTTCTCGGTTTGATCATTCCCAATATGGTGTCGATTTACAAAGGGGACAACCTGAGGAGCAGCCTGCCTCACACCGCTCTGCTGGGCGCTGTTTTTGTGCTGTTTTGCGACATTTTGGGAAGGGTGATCATCTTCCCGTACGAAATTTCCATCGGCCTGATGGTCGGTGTTATCGGCAGCGGCATCTTCCTGTATATGCTGTTAAGGAGAAAAGCATATGAGTCATAATAAAAAAATTACGCTGCTGGCGGCGCTCGCCATGATATGTATCGGATTTTTCCTGTTCTACGGACTGGGCAATTGGGAATACTCCCTGCCGAGACGATGCTTCAAAGTGCTTGCCATGATGCTCACCGGAGGAGCGATCGCGTTTTCAACGGTCATCTTCCAGACGATTACAAATAACCGCATACTGACACCGGGTATTTTAGGCCTCGATTCCCTGTATATGCTCATTCAGACCGTCATCGTGTTCCTGTTCGGTTCAATGAATATCGTCATGATGAACAAAAATCTTAATTTCGTCATCTCCGTCGGGCTGATGGTGCTCTTGTCACTCGTTTTGTATCAGCTCATGTTTAAAGGCGAGGGGCGGAACGTGTTTTTCCTTCTGCTTGTCGGCGTCGTGTTCGGCACGCTGTTCAACAGTCTGTCATCCTTTATGCAGATGCTGATTGATCCGAATGAGTTCCAGGTTGTTCAGGACAAAATGTTTGCCAGCTTTAACAATATCAACACCGATCTTTTATGGTTTGCCGGTGCTGTCTTTCTTCTGACGGGCATTTATGTCTGGCGGTTCACGCGGTTTTTTGACGTGCTGTCGCTCGGCAGGGAGCACGCCGTCAACCTTGGGATTGATTACGATAAGCTTGTGAAACAGATGCTCATTGTCGTCGCCATTCTTGTGTCTGTCTCTACGGCTCTTGTCGGGCCGATTATGTTTTTAGGACTGCTTGTCGTCAATCTGGCGAGAGAGTTTTTAAAAACCTACAGGCACACGTATTTAATCGCGGGTTCTGTCCTGATCAGCATCGTCGCGCTCGTCGGAGGCCAGTTCGTCGTGGAGAAAGTGTTCACGTTTTCCACGACGCTGAGCGTCATCATTAATTTTGCCGGCGGGATTTATTTTATCTATCTGCTGTTAAAGGAGAATAAATCATGGTAGAGGTCAGAAATGTAAGCAAACAATACGGAGGGAAAACCGTCCTTGAGAAAACGTCTCTATCCATTCAAAAGGGCAGGCTCACCTCATTTATCGGTCCGAACGGCGCGGGAAAAAGCACGCTGCTGTCTATCATGAGCCGGCTGATTAAGACGGATTCCGGGGAAATCACGGTCGACGGGCAAGAGATCGGGGCCTGCAAAAGCAACGATCTGGCAAAAAAAATCAGCATCTTGAAGCAGACGAACCAAATCAATATCAGGCTGACGATTAAAGACCTGGTCAGCTTCGGCAGATTTCCGTATTCCCAAGGGAAACTGACGGATGAAGATTGGGTGCATATCAACCAGGCCCTCAGTTATATGAAGCTGGATGAATTAAAGGATAAATACCTCGATCAGCTCAGCGGAGGCCAGTGTCAGAGGGCGTTTATCGCGATGATCATCGCTCAGGATACGGACTATATTTTTCTCGATGAGCCGCTGAACAATTTAGATATGAAGCATTCCGTTGAAATGATGAAGCTGTTGAAGCGGCTTGTGGAAGACTTCGGAAAAACGGTCGTCGTAGTGATTCACGATATCAACTTCGCATCCGTATATTCAGACCATATCGTCGCACTGAAAAACGGACGGATCGTCAAAGAAGGGCCGGCGGAGGAGATCATTGAAACCTCCGTGCTTGAAGATATTTATGATATGACCATCCCGATTCAAGAGATTGACAGTCAGCGGATCGGTGTGTACTTTTCTTAAAAACCAGATGAGGTGAAAATTATGAAAAAATTCGCATTGCTATTCATTGCGCTCGTTACGATTTTTGTTGTTTCTGCATGCGGAAACGGGGACAAAACATCAGGTAAATCAAAAGAAACAATCACAATCAAAGATGATCTGAACAAAGAAGGAGTCAAAGTGCCGAAGAATCCGAAAAAAGTCGTCGTATTCAACTTCGGAATGCTGGACACGATGGATGAACTCGGTTTACAGGATCACGTGGCGGGACTTCCGAAACAAAACCTTCCAAAATACTTATCTTCATATAAAAGTGATAAATACGCCAATACCGGCGGTTTAAAAGAACCGGATTTTGAAAAAGTCGCGGATATTGATCCGGATTTAATCATTATCGCCCACAGACAATCTGATTCTTATAAAGAGTTCTCAAAAATCGCGCCGACGATTTATCTTGATGATGACTATACAAACTACGTTGACAGATTCAAGCAAAACACCGAAGTGATCGGCAAAATCTTCAACAAAGAAAATGAAGTGAAAGATAAGCTTGCGAAAATTGACAAATCCATTGCCGATCTGAAGAAAAAGACAAGCAGCACGGATAAAAACGGGTTAGTGGTGATGGCGAACGACGGCAAAATCAGCGCGTTCGGATCTAAATCAAGATACGGCTTCATTCATGATGTGTTCGGCGTCAAACCGGCTGACAAAAACATCGAAGCCTCACTGCACGGACAAAGCATTTCCTATGAATATATCGCCAAAACAAATCCTGATTACATGTTTGTCGTTGACCGCGGAACAGCGATCGGCACAAAATCTTCAACAAAACAAGTGGTTGAAAATGATTATGTAAAATCGGTGAAAGCTGTGAAAAACAACCATGTTGTCTACCTTGATTCAGCTACATGGTATTTATCAGGAGGCGGCCTGGAATCCATGGCGCAGATGGTGAAAGAAGTAAAAGACGGAATCGAGAAGTAAAAAAAGAACCCGGTCACATACGTGATCGGGTTCTTTTTGGTTTACCGCGTAACGGCCTGCTGCTGCTCGGGCTGACGCGGTTTTTTCTTTAATGTAAAAGATAAGAGGAAGCCGGCCAGCGCGATGCAGGCGGCTACGACAAATGCCGCATTCATACCGTGCAGGGCGGCGTTTCCCGGAGTTGACGCATTGGCGTGTGCGGCCTGGCTGCTCATTACGGAAACTAAAAGCGCCGTACCGATAGAACCGCCGACTTGGCGGACGGTATTGTTCATGGCTGTGCCGTGCGGAATTAAGTGGCGAGGCAGGGCGTTGATTCCCGCTGTCGTCACCGGCATCATAATCATGGCTGTTCCCAAAAGCCGCGCGGTATAAACGACGACAATCCAAATGAGAGACGTCGAGTCTGTCAGATTCATAAACGGAAGGGACGTGAGCAGGATGATGAAGAATCCGGTCATCGCAAGGCCTTTTCCGCCGATTCTGTCAAACACCCGGCCGATAAACGGAGACATCATTCCCATCACAATCGCGCCCGGCAAAAGCATTAATCCGGTATCAAACGCGGATACGCCCCGGACTTTTTGCGTGTAAAGCGGAAGAATGGTTTCCGTTCCGATCAGCAGCGCGAAGACAAGCGTTCCGAGCAGGGTGGTCAGGCTGAAAATCCCGAAAGAAAACACGCGGAATTCCAGCATCGGTTTTTTGAGCTTCATCTGTCTTGCGATAAAGAAAATCAGCGCGGCCGCTCCGACAAGCAGCGAAGTCAGCACTTCAGCACTGGTCCACCCTGATGAACCGGCGCTTGAGAAGCCGTAAAGCAGGCCGCCGAATCCGAGGGTCGATAAGATCACGGATAAAATATCAATCTGTGTTTCTCGTAATGTCGTGACGTTTTTCATCAGAATAATCGCTAAAAGCAAATCGATGACCGCGATCGGGAAGATGATATAAAACAAAGACCGCCAAGAGAATGCTTCGACCGCCCATCCGGAAAGCGTCGGGCCGATCGCCGGCGCGAACGAAATAACCAAGCCGACCATACCCATGGCGCGGCCGCGCTTTTCCATCGGGAAAATCGTGAGAAATACCGTCTGCATGAGCGGCAGCATAATTCCGGCGCCGGCCGCCTGAATAATCCGGGCCGTTAAGAGCACCGGAAAGTTCGGGGCGAATGCGCCGACAATGGTGCCCGCCGTGAAAATACTCATGGCGGAAATCAAGAGGGTGCGGCTCGTAAATTTCTCTATTAAAAATGCGGTAATCGGAATCAAAATCCCGTTCGTCAGCATAAACGATGTTGTCAGCCATTGTGCTTTGTTGGCGTCTATATTGAAGTCATTCATAATGTGCGGCAGCGCCGTGATAAGCAGTGTCTGGTTCAAAATGGCGACGAACGCTCCCGCCAAAAGAATCCCGACAATGACAGAGCGTTTGTATGGTGCAGTTTCAATACTCTTATTCAAGCTGATTCCTTCTTTCTTTATAGTTTGAGCAATGTTTTAACGGCTGCAAGCGGCTGGTGCAGCGGTCCGGCCTGCTCCAAATAACCGATGAGCGCTTTTATAAGAAAATCCCGCGGCTGTTTGTCCGCTGATTCTTTCTCCAGCATAGCCGCCGCGGAAGCGAGTCCTGCGACGTCATATTTTTCCTCCGGAAGGACTGAGACCGCTTCTTTCAGTTCCTTCAGGCTTTCAGCCAGCAATACGGTTTTGTCTTTCGGCTCAAATGAGGAAGCGGAGGCGATATAAAGGTCAATCATCTCCTGAGGCAAAGCGGTTTCGGTTGTCCTGTTTTCGACGATGAGATTGAGATGGCGGATGATAAACTCCGTGAGCGGCTCCAGGGCGAGCGGTTCTTTTTCCAGCTTAATCAGCGTGATGCATTCTCTCAGGAGCCCCTGCAGGACGATCACCAGCTCCCATACATAAGGAATAATGTCTTCGCCGTACGTCTGAATCAGTGAATCGCGATGCCAGCAGATAAAGGTGGAGCGGGCCCTGTGAATATGCCGTTTTACCCGCTCATTAATGGAAGAGGGGCTTCCGTACATCAGCATATTAAAAAACTGCTGATTGCGCCTGAAGCCTTCAAGCTCAGCCATCAGTTTTTTGGCAAACCGTTCCTCAGGGGAGAGGCTTGTTTCTTCATTCAATAATGAAGCGGCGGCTACCATCTGTTTCTGGTTAAAATCGAGCAGCTCCAGGAGCAGGTCTTCCTTTGATTCAAACAGTTTGTATAAAGACGCTTTGGAGACTTTGCACTCCTCTGCGATCGCCTGCATCGAAACCGACGAAAAGCTTTTCCCGGAAAAAAGCTTCCTTGCCGCCAGCAGAATATCCGTTTTCTTATCATTCATAAGCCCAGATTCCTTCTTTCGTCACAATAGAAAACCCATCGGTTCACAGGAAACCAATGAGTATATGATGAAAATATTAACAAAAATTTTTACATAGTGTCAACGCTTTTGTTTGAGAAATAGAAAAAACCTGCCGGAGTGTTCCGGCAGGCTGATCCGCTTATTTATCCGTCTTAAACCCTTGTTTTTCAAGCATTTCACGAATGTGAGGATAATAAAGCTGCTTATAGTAGGAGGTGATGCCTTGTGACCAGTTTCTCGTTTCCTGTCCGTCGGTGCGTTTTTTCATGTATTCGGACATCTGCTTGTCATAGGCCTCGATATGTGTTCTTAAATCTTCTTCTTGATACGTTTCATGATGCAGAACGGCTGCTTGCGGCAGACGCGGTTTTTTCGCGGAGCGGTCTGCCGGATGGCCGATGACGAGACCGGAAACCGGGAAAACGTATTTCGGAAGTTTCAGCAATTCAATGAGTTCGTCCGGCTTGCCGCGCACGGCGCCGATCGGCACAGTGCCGAGTCCCATTGATTCAGCCGCAGCCGTTGCCGTACCCAGCGCAATCCCGACATCTACGGCTCCGACTAGAACGGATTCTAAACCGTTCGTGATCTCAAGCTGTGTATCATTATATTCTTCAAGCGCAATTTTGGCGCGGTTAAAATCAGCGCAGAATAAAAGGAAAACCGGCGCTTGGTCAATCCACGGCTGGCCGCCCGCCAATTCGGATATTTTTTTCTTCCGCTCCTTATCTTTCACCGCAATAACGGTAAATTGCTGGCCGTTAATGGAAGTCGGCGCTGCCTGAGCGGCTTGGATGATAAGATCCAGCTGTTCATCCGATACGGGTTCATCTGTGTAGCTGCGGATGGAACGGTGGTCTGTTAATAATTGAAGGACTTCGTTCATGTCATTCATCCTTTCGTTACTCTGACAGTTCTGTGCGGACGACGTCAAGCGGCGCACTCAGCACTTCTTTCGCTTTTGCCACGAATCCTTGGAAATGGTCAGTTGCGTTGTGGGATTTCATCGCTTCTTCATCTTTCCATTGTTCAAGCATGACGAATGTATTTTCCTCACCGACTTTTTCGAAAAGATCGTATTGCACATTTCCTTCTTCCGCGCGTGAATGCTGAACAAGTGATTGCGCTTCTCCTAAAAATTCCTCGCGTTTATCCGCTTTTACTTTCATGTAAGCCTGTAAGACGATCATTGTTATTCCTCCTGATTGGGTTAATTTGTTATAGTTCGAATATTATCGAACTAACTGTAACATGTTTCATTGCGAAAGGTAAAGGAAAAACCCTCACCACCTAAATTGTCACCCGCCGCTTTTATGTGTTACATTTGACTCATGAACATTCCAAACCATCCTGAAACCGAACGCTTACAGCTGACAAAGGTTCTTCATGCTCTGAGTGATCCGCTCCGCTTAGAGCTGGTCAAACAATTGGCGGAAACAACAGAAAAAACGTGCGGAACCTGCGCTGATGTCCGGGTCGCTAAATCAACGCTGTCCCATCACTTCAAAGTGCTGCGGGAAGCGGGGATCGCCCAAGTGCGCATAGACGGGAAGCACCGTTATTATTCCCTGCGCAAAGATGATTTACAAACGGCGTTTCCCGGCCTGCTGGAGGCGATTTTGCAGACAGAGCCGGACCGCTGGTAATAAGTCCCCGAATTCCGGGGGTTTTTTTATGCGCCGAAAACTGCCCGGTAAAGCCTGTAGACGCCTTCTTGAATATCGCTCTCCTTCAGGCGGGCGAATCCCAGAATGAGCTGCGGCTTATTTGAATCGCCTCCCGTTTTCAGACGGAACCGGCTCATCGCAAACAGATCGAGCTGTTCTGCATCCGCCCGTGCCAATATCTCTTTTTCTGAACGGGCGCAGTCAAACTCAGTGACAAAATGAAGCCCCGCATTGGCGCCCTTTACACTGATTCTATCTCCGAATGTTTCTTCCAAAGCCGAAATGAGGCGTTCCCGCATGTTCTTATAATGCTGCTTCATCTTTTTAATATGTTTCTGATATTCACCTGATTCGATAAATTCTTTCAGCGCGAGCTGGGCAAGCGTGCTGCACGTATGCAGGTCATACGTTCTCTCTTTGAACGTCCGCAAAAGCCCGGGCGGCAGAACCATATAGCTGATGCGCAGACCTGGGAAAAGGGATTTTGAAAAGGTCCCCATGTAGATGACATTTTGAAACCGGTCAAGGCTTTGAAGCGCCGGTATCGTATCGGCGTCATATTTAAATTCACTGTCATAATCATCTTCAATGATGAAGCGGCCGTTCTGTTCGGCGGCCCAGTTTAAAAGCTGAATCCGCCGGGAAGCGGGCATGATCACGCCTGAGGGGAATTGATGGGAAGGCGTGGTGATCAATACAGAGGGCCGGCGTTTTTCGATTTCGTCCATGGACATGCCTTTTTCATCAAGGCTGATCGTCGCAACCTTTTTCCCGAGGTTTTGCAGCAGCCGGTACATCCTCATATATCCCGGGTTCTCCATGGCGTAGAGCGCGTCTTTTGGCAGCAGTTCCGTCAGCAGCTGCACCAGCATTTGCGTGCCCGCTCCGAGCACGATTTGTTCCGGGCGGCATGTAACGCCTCTTGTCAGGGAAATAAGCCGCGAAATTGTTTCACGGACTTCATATAAACCTTGCGGATGGACGAGTTCACCGAGTGTATGAAATGAACGGGCGGCTGCTTTATGCTCACAGCGGAACCAGCTTTTCAGGGGGAAATGCGCCGTATCCACGCTCATATGTGAAAATGAAATCCAGCCGCTCTTATCCGTCTCCCGCTCTTTTAAATCATCAGGCAATAGGAGCGAAGGCGCTTCTTCATGATAAACCGTATCAATTTCCTCCACGAAAAAGCCTTTTCTTTCGACCGCATATAAATAACCTTCCGAAAGCAGCTGCTGATAAGCTGAATTCACTGAATTCACGCTGACCTTCAGCGTCTCGGCAAGCTCCCGTTTAGACGGCACCTTTGTATGAGGCATCAGGCTGCGCTTCAAAACGGCCGCTTTTATGTGCTGATAGATCTGCTGATAGATATAATCCGCCGTTTCCGAATGATCAATGGAAATCGTCAGCATCCAGACCCTGCTCCTTTCTGATACCATGGATAAATTGATTTTGGTACTTTTTATCATACCAAAAAGAAGTCAGAATGATAAGAAAACAATGCAGGGGGATGGAATCTATGAGTCGAACAGCATCAACGGAAGTGACAACTGCCCAGTGGCAGCAAAAACGGGATCAATTCGTTTCCAAGGGGGTCGGCAACGGAAACCGCGGCATGGCCGTAAAAGGGGAAGGGGCGCTTTTGTACGATTTGGACGGCAGACGATTCATTGATTTTGCCGGAGCGATCGGAACGCTGAATGTCGGCCATTCCCATCCGAAAGTGGTGGAGGCCGTGAAGAAACAGGCGGAGGATCTGATTCACCCGGGATTTAACGTCATGATGTATCCGTCTTATATTGAGCTGGCCGAAAAACTTTGCGCCCTTGCGCCGGGAGATCATGCGAAAAAAGCGATTTTTCTCAATTCGGGAGCGGAAGCGGTGGAAAACGCCGTGAAAATCGCCAGAAAATATACGAAGCGCCAGGCTGTCGTGTCATTTACAAGAGGGTTCCACGGCCGCACGAACATGACGATGAGCATGACGAGCAAGGTGAAGCCTTATAAATTCGGTTTCGGCCCATTTGCCTCAGAGGTGTATCAGGCGCCGTTTCCTTACTATTATCAAAAGCCGGCCGGCATGAGCGACGAGCAGTATGACGACTTTATCATCAGCGCTTTTGAGGATTTCTTTATCTCCGCAGTTGCACCGGAAACCGTCGCCTGTGTCGTAATGGAGCCGGTTCAGGGAGAAGGCGGCTTCATCATTCCGTCAAAACGTTTCGTGCAGCACGTCGCCGCTTTTTGTAAAAAACACGGCATCGTTTTTGTAGCGGATGAGATCCAGACCGGTTTTGCCAGAACGGGAACATATTTTGCGATTGAGCATTTCGGAGCCGTTCCTGATTTGATCACCGTATCCAAATCACTTGCGGCCGGATTGCCGCTGAGCGGCGTCATCGGCCGGGCGGAAATGCTTGATGCCGCCGCGCCGGGGGAACTCGGGGGCACATATGCGGGAAGCCCGCTCGGCTGTGCGGCTGCGCTTGCGGTCTTGGATATTATTGAAGAAGAAGGGCTGAATCAGCGTTCCGAGGAGATCGGCCGGATCATTGAGCATCAAGCGCTCGAGTGGAAAAAAGAGCATGCCTGCATCGGAGAAGTGCGCAGACTCGGCGCGATGGCGGCCATCGAAATTGTCAAAGATCCGGACACGCGGGAATCGGACAAAGCAAAAGCCGCGGCGATCGCTAAAACGGCGAACGAGAACGGACTGCTGCTGCTGACGGCCGGCATAAACGGCAACATTATCAGATTCCTGACGCCGCTTGTCGTGACGGATGAGCAGCTCAAAGAAGGCCTTTCCATTATCGAAGCAGCTCTGTGAGTTCAATTATTGGAATGCCGGCGGATGTGTCTGCTATCATAAAAGTATAAGATACATCAACAAGCATTCAATGGCTTTACTATAGCAGAGAAAGGAA
Organism: Bacillus sp. ChL18; assembly: GCF_026241425.1. Taxonomy (NCBI): domain Bacteria; kingdom Bacillati; phylum Bacillota; class Bacilli; order Caryophanales; family Bacillaceae; genus Bacillus; species Bacillus sp. ChL18. The sequence continues at coordinate 198,697 of NZ_JAPHWE010000003.1, forward strand.
TGTTCAATATGCCAGAACAATTAACAGTGTACAATCCGGCAACGGGAGAGGCGATCCAAAGCATCCCTCAGCAGACGGCCGAAGATGTTGAAAAAGCGATTGAACGTTCACATCAAGCGTTTCAATCATGGTCCAAAACATCAGCAGGAGAACGTGCCTCACTTTTAAGAAAATGGTATGAGCTGATTGTTGAACATAAAGAAGAACTTGCGGAATTAATTACGAAAGAAAACGGCAAACCGTATGAAGAAGCGGTCGGAGAAGTTTTATACGGCGCCGGCTATATTGAATGGTTCGCCGAAGAAGCAAAACGGATTTACGGCAGAACCGTACCTGCGCCGACAACGGGCAAACGGATTGTCGTCACCCGTCAGGCGGTCGGCCCGGTAGCCGCGATCACGCCGTGGAATTTCCCGAATGCGATGATTACAAGAAAAGCCGCGCCCGCTTTGGCGGCAGGCTGTACGTTCATCATCAAACCGGCGGAGGATACGCCGCTTTCCGCTTACGCCCTTGCGCGTCTCGCATATGAAGCGGGAATTCCGAAGGACGTGCTGCAAGTGGTGATCGGTGACGGAGCCGAAATCGGAAACGTCTTTACCAGCAGCCCGAAAATCCGCAAAATTACTTTCACCGGCTCAACGCCTGTCGGAAAAATCCTGATGAAAAACAGCGCCGACACCGTAAAACATATGTCAATGGAGCTTGGCGGACATGCGCCGCTGATCGTGGATGAAGACGCTGATCTTGATCTGGCGGTAGCCCAAACAATGGCCTCTAAATTCAGAAACGCCGGCCAAACCTGCGTCTGTGCGAACCGGCTGATCGTACACGAATCCGTAAAAGACGAGTTTGCGAAAAAACTGAGTGAAGAAGCTGCGAAACTCAAAGTCGGAAACGGCCTTGAAAAAGGCGTAAACGTCGGCCCTGTCATCAACAAAAAAGGCTTCGATAAAATCGTCGGCCAAATTAATGACGCCGTGGAAAAAGGCGCAAAAGTGCTGACGGGCGGAACGTATGACCAAAACGATGAAAAAGGATGCTATTTCGTAACGCCGACCGTGCTTTCAAATGTAGATACATCCATGAACATCATGCATGAAGAAACATTCGGCCCGGTTGCGCCGATCGTTACGTTCTCAGATATTGATGAAGCGATCAAGCTTGCGAACGATACGCCGTTCGGGCTTGCGGCTTATTTCTTCACAGAAAACTACCGCCGCGGCATCTATATTTCTGAACAGCTTGAATACGGCATCATCGGCTGGAATGACGGCGGTCCGTCCGCGGTTCAAGCGCCGTTCGGAGGAATGAAAGAAAGCGGCATCGGCCGTGAAGGCGGTACGGAAGGCATTGAACCGTACCTGGAAACCAAATACATGTCTATCGGACTTTAATGAGCCGAAAAGAAAGCCCCGCTTCTAAGCGGGGCTGTTTTTATTGAGCGGTCTGCCGGTGAATATCGCCGGCAGGCTTTTTTGATCTTGCGGGAATAATCGGTTCGATTCCAGACAAAATAACAGCAAATACGATTGAAAGAAGGTCGCCATCATGGATATATTACTGGCTCTTCTCCCGGCTTTATTTTGGGGGAGCATCGTGTTATTTAACGTCAAATTAGGCGGCGGGCCTTACAGCCAGACGCTGGGAACGACAATCGGGGCGCTCATCGTTTCGTTTGTGCTGTATCTGTTTGTCCACCCGGTGCTGTCTGGGCGCATTTTTATTGTCGGCATCATCTCGGGGCTGTTTTGGTCGCTCGGCCAAAGCAATCAGCTTAAAAGCATACAGCTGATGGGTGTTTCAAAAACGATGCCGATATCAACGGGAATGCAGCTCGTCTCGACTTCTTTGTTCGGTGTGATCGTATTCAAAGAATGGTCAACCCCGATCGCGATTACGCTGGGTATTCTCGCCCTTATTTTTATCATCATCGGGATTGTGCTCACATCTTTAGAAGATAAAAAGGGGCGGGCGGACGGAGAACCGGGAAACTTAAAAAAAGGCATTGTCATCCTGCTGATCTCCACGCTCGGTTATTTGGTCTATGTCGTTGTGGCCCGGCTGTTCGGCGTATCCGGATGGTCAGCGCTACTGCCGCAGGCGATCGGGATGGTCATCGGCGGACTGCTCCTGACGTACAAGCATAAACCGTTTAATAAGTACGCCCTCAAGAACATTCTGCCGGGAATCATCTGGGCGCTCGGGAATATGTTTCTGTTCATCTCACAGCCGCGCGTCGGAGTTGCGACAAGTTTTTCCCTCTCTCAAATGGGGATCGTCATCAGCACGCTCGGCGGAATCTTCATTCTCCGTGAGAGCAAAACGAAGCGTCAGCTGGTCGCCATTGCCATCGGGATTATCCTGATCATTGTGGCCGCGGTATTCTTAGGCGTTGCGAAATCAAATTCATAACATATGCAGGAGGTTTGAACATGTACACGGATTTAAAAGGAAAAGTCGTTGCCATTACGGGAGCTTCATCAGGATTAGGAAAAGCGATGGCGATCCGCTTCGGACAGGAGCAGGCGAAAGTCGTGGTTAACTACTATAGTAATGAAAAAGACGCCCAAACCGTTAAAGAAGAGATTCAAAAAGCGGGAGGCGAAGCGGTCATCGTTCAAGGAGACGTCACAAAAGAAGAAGATGTCAAAAACATCGTGCAGACCGCGGTGAAGGAATTCGGCACACTGGATGTCATGATCAATAACGCCGGCATGGAAAATCCGGTTCAGTCGCATGAAATGCCGCTTAAAGACTGGAACAAAGTCATCAATACCAATCTGACCGGCGCTTTCTTAGGAAGCCGCGAAGCCATTAAATATTACGTAGAGAATGATATTCAAGGAAATGTCATTAACATGTCGAGCGTACATGAAATGATTCCATGGCCGCTGTTTGTTCACTACGCGGCGAGTAAAGGCGGCATCAAATTGATGACGGAAACGCTGGCGCTTGAGTACGCGCCGAAGCGCATCCGTGTTAACAATATCGGACCGGGAGCCATCAATACGCCGATCAACGCGGAAAAATTTGCGGATCCCGTTCAGAGAAAAGATGTGGAAAGCATGATTCCGATGGGATATATCGGTGAGCCGGAAGAAATCGCGGCTGTCGCCGTCTGGCTTGCTTCGAAGGAATCAAGCTACGTGACCGGCATTACGCTGTTTGCTGACGGAGGAATGACCAAATATCCGTCATTCCAGGCAGGCCGCGGATAAGAAAAAAAGCGATCGCAGGCTCTTTAGAGCCGGATCGCTTTTTGCTTACGCGCGTTTTTTCTTTACAAGCGCCGCGATGGAAAGGATAATCGCAGCAGCTGACAGAACGATGGCCGCAATATCAAGCGCTGATACGCCGGATTTGCTTTCTTCGTTTGACTGTTCAGCTCCGTGCGCATCCGTCACGCTGGCCGATTTCGTGATTTTCGTAATCGAGTGGGGCGTGTCGGCTTTCTCATCACCCGTCCATTCTACAATGCTGCCGTCTTTGTAATATTGGTAAGCGTCCCAAGCGGCATCTCCGCTCTTTTCAGGATTTTTCGCAACGAACGTGAATTGCTGGAATTGGCCGGGCTGAATGCCGCCGTCCTTTGCTTCCCAAGTGACGGAGACCGCTTTGTCATCATGTTTGGATACGGATGTTTTCCAGCCCGGAATCGGCTGATACTGCTGAAATTCAACGCCGGCGGGCATTTTCAGCACGACTTTCGTTGTCGGCTCATTCTTTTCCACAGGCACTTTCATCGTGTACGTTTCCCAAGAACCGGCCGCGGATTCCGCGGGTTTGACTGAGACGTGGGCGCTTGCTGTCGCCGTAAAACCGACGAGTGACAGGGTCACGGCGGATATGAATAATAAAGCCTTTTTTTTCAACATGAGATACACTCCTTAGTTTGTCGTTGAGAATATTTGGTTGATTTCATTAAAATCGTTTGTCAGCCCGTGGACTTTGATCTTCCAGTTTCCCTTTTCGGTGATGGACAGGTTGGCGGCTTCAAATGTGCCTTCCTTCGTCTTCTTCAAATCAAAGGTGCTTTCATGCTGTTTGCCGCTGAAGCCCGTCTGGTAAACAGTGACCGTAAATTGCTGAATGTCTTTTACCAAGCTGCCGTTGTGATCGGTGACAATGACTTGAAATTCATTTTTACCCGGCTGGTTCGGCGTAATGTGCAAGGACAGGGTTTCCCCGTTTCCGATCGTTTCTGAGCCGTTAAAAGGCAATGGCGCAGGCGGCGGCGGGCTGGGCAGGCTTGTGAAGACGGCGGTTGTAAATAACACCGCAATGCCTAGTGCCCATTCGGCCTTTATCGTTGCGCTGATGCTCCTTTTTCTGCTGAACTTCGTCATCCATACGTGAACGGCGCCGAGCACAAGCATGATGACAAACAGTCCGATTTTCAAAAGGAGCGTCTTACCGTAAGCGGTGTGAAAGAGTGAATCAAACGTGCGGATAATGAAAAATCCGTTCAGCACGCCTGAAAATAACAGCACACCGACAGAGGCGAACGCCCAAGGAGAAAACCGTCTGACCGTTTCCCAAGCGATGGTTTTATCGGGTTTTCTCCACTCTGATGAAAGAAGCAGCACAAGCGCGGCGATACCGCCCATCCATACAGACGCGGCCGATAAATGGAGAAAGTCCATCGCGATGCCGACCGCTTTTTCGTCGATAACCGCCGCATGCCCGGCAAATGCTTTTGCCAAAAGCGAAGCGAAGAAGAACAACAGCGGTGCCGTCCAGTACGCAAATGACCGGAATGCTTTCTTCTTCAACAGCGGGATCATGGACAGGGCGAGCAGGATAAATAAGCTGATCTGGATCATCCAGACGTACCCGCCTGCCGTTTTCAGAAGCGTTTCTTTTACATAGTCCGGCTGAAACGCGGCGCTCCAAGCGCCGCCCGCGTTTTCTTTCGTCTGGATCGGGAGCTGGCAGATAAGCGCGAGCCCCGTTAAACATAAAGAAATCACGAGCAGCTTTACAGTTCGTTTTGCTTTTGATGAATCTTTATTATTTCTGTACCAAAACAGATGGAAAAAAGCCGTGCCGATAAACAGGGAGAGAGCGGTGTACAAAATACCGCGGTCGATGGCCGCTTCGGGATGAAGCGCCGCTTGCGATGATGTCTGCTCCTGAAGTTTTCCGCCGGCTTTTCCGATACTGAAAGGGATGACGCCGGATACCGGATGTCCGTCGGCCGATACCGCGTTCCATTCCGCTCTGTAAATATCATGCGGCAGATTATTTTTCAATGCCGCGGTCATGATGCGGGCATTATTTTTTTGAATCACCGTTTTGCCCGCGTCAACCCGTTCGCCGGATGAATTATAGACCTTAATGGAGTGGAAGCCTTCTTCAATCTGTTCATTAAACTCAATTTCAATCTGCTTCGGCGCTTGTTTTAATTCGCTGTTCACACCCGGATTTGAGTTTGTGATGTAGGCGTGGGCGAAGCTTGTTTTCGGAATCAAAACAAGGAACAGCAAAAAGATGAGCCAGCGTTTGTTCTGTCTCATGGATGATGACACCGCCTTCCGGTTGGTTGTTGTTATGTCTTGCTGCAGGTGCATCCCTTCTGCCTGTCGTGTAAGATGATGTCCGCCGCCTCGTCAAAGGTGCAAATGATCCCGCCGAATCCTTTTTGAAACCGTTCTGCGTAATCAAGCGTTGAGAAGGGAATCGCCTGAGGCCGGCAGCAGTGAAGGTCAATATCGGCATGGACTAAAAAGTATGCGGAAGCGGCCGTCAGCGTCGTCTGGAGAAGAAAATCTTTACAAATGACGTGGGACACTTCTTCCTTTTTATCCTCATACCGCAAAATCGCGCAATGAATGCAGCACATCTGCTCAACGGCTTGTGAAACGGTAATAAGCTGAACAGAATACGAATGCTGAATCGGCCGCAGGCAATAGCCGCATTGATTGGCGCTTTGTTCTGAAGCGGGAGGGAGCGTAATGCCGCCGGGTGTCCGGATAATCCGGTTTGCATCCGCCAGCTGATTGACGTCTCTGTACACGGTCATCTCGGAGACGCCGAATCTCTCGCTTATGTCAGAGATTTTCAGCGCGCCCTCTTCTTTCAGCCATTCAAGCAAGGTTTGCTGTCTGTGAATCGGAAGCAATTCTGCATCCTCCTTTTTATGCGAATGAGTGATGAACCTCCCTCTAAGAGTAGATGTTTTCACAAATGCACACAAGAGCCTGATGATAAAATATGTGAAAAAATGTTGAACAATCACAAATGTAAAAGACGTAGTCAGACTCTGTTATAATAGAAGAGTTGAATGGAGGAATAAACATGAAAGAAACGACCTGCCCGAACTGCGGCAAGCCGATTACAGGCGACATGGTCAGATCATCCATGATCCCGTGCCAGTTTCAGTGCGGGCATTGCCATGTGAAATTGCGTGAATATAAAGTATCCGCTCCGATTATGGCTGCGGCCATTGCGATCACGGTGCTTTTGATTTATCTTGTGCAGATGGCCAGAACCGCCGTCATGCCGATGTTTCCGGCAGCGCGGTATGTGCCGGCCGCCATTTTCGCGCTCGTATGTGCGTATCCGGTGTTTATTGTCAGTGAGCGGCTCATTGCCAAACTCGTCGTCACAAAAGGACACATTATATACAGAAAGCGGTAAGACACCTTTGATGAGGTGTCTTTTTTTGTTAAGGAGTTGTCACAGTCTCTGTGCCAAACTCCTCTTTACTTTTCATTGAATGGGGATTGTAAGCGTTTTATGATGAAGACACAGGGGGGAGAGAGAAACCCCGTGTCTTATTTATTTTCATCTGAAGGCAAGCAAACAGGGAGGGAATGAACATGCAGCAAGAACAGCAAGCTGGCATGAAAGTGAAGATACAGCGGTTCGGCAGTTATTTAAGCGGTATGATCATGCCGAATATCGGCGCATTTATCGCATGGGGAATTATCACCGCGCTGTTTATTCCAGCGGGATGGTTTCCGAATCCGCAGCTGAATACATTGGTAAGCCCGATGATTACGTATCTACTGCCGCTTTTAATCGCATATACGGGCGGAAAAATGATTTACGATCACCGCGGGGGAGTCGTCGGAGCGACGGCGGCCATCGGAGTCATTGTCGGAGCGGACATTCCGATGTTCTTAGGGGCAATGATTATGGGGCCTTTGGGCGGTTATCTCATTAAACAATTAGACCGTGTGTTTAAAGATAAAGTCAGACAGGGTTTTGAAATGCTGATCAACAACTTCACGGCGGGAATTATCGGCGCGGTGCTGACGATTATCGCGTTTTATGCGATCGGCCCGGTCGTCCTGTCTCTTAACAAATTGCTGGCGGCGGGTGTGGAAGTCATTGTCCACGCGAATTTGCTGCCGATTGCAAGCGTTTTCGTAGAACCGGCGAAAGTCCTGTTCCTGAATAACGCGATCAACCACGGCATTTTAAGTCCGATCGGAATCGAGCAGGCCGCCACAGCGGGTAAATCCATTCTGTTCTTAGTGGAAGCGAACCCCGGGCCGGGACTCGGTATTTTACTGGCATATATGTTCTTTGGGAAAGGCTCTTCAAGATCGACGGCTCCGGGAGCGGCGATCATTCATTTCTTCGGGGGGATTCATGAAATCTATTTCCCTTACATTTTAATGAAACCGATGCTGATCCTCGCGGCGATCGCCGGGGGAGCGAGCGGACTGCTTACATTCTCGATTTTTAACGCGGGTCTTGTCGCCGCATCATCTCCGGGAAGCATCATCGCCATTTTAGCGCTGACGCCGAAAGGAAGCTACCTCGGCGTGCTGGCGGGCGTCATCGTTGCCGCGGCCGTATCGTTTATCGTTTCGGCGCTTATTCTGAAATCGTCTAAAGCGGGCGAAGAAGATTTGACAGCCGCGGCGGAAAAAATGCAGGAAATGAAAGGCAGGAAAAGTGAAGCGGCGGCCGCATTGGCGGACAAAGAGGAAGAGCCGGAAAACAGCGCCGCTGATATTTCCGCCGACCAAGTCAGCCGCATTATCTTCGCGTGTGACGCGGGTATGGGATCGAGCGCAATGGGCGCCTCCATTTTAAGAAACAAAGTGAAAAAAGCAGACCTGGATATTGATGTGACAAATACGTCGATCAATAATCTGCCGAATGATGCGGATATCGTCATTACGCATAAGGACCTGACTGACCGCGCGAAAGCGAAGCTGCCGCAGGCGGTGCACATTTCGGTTGATAATTTCTTGAACAGTCCGAAATACGATGAACTGATTGAAAAGCTTAAAAACTAATCAAACAGAAAGAGGGATCTTCATCATGGAAGTATTGGCTAAAGCGAACATCAAACTGAACCAGACGGTGAACTCAAAAGAGGATGCCATCCGCCTCGCGGGACAGACATTGATCGATAACGGCTACGTGAAGAACGGCTATGTGGAAAAAATGTTCGAACGTGAAGAAACATCATCCACGTTTATGGGGAATTTCATCGCGATCCCGCACGGCACGGAAGATGCGAAGGATGAGGTGCTTCATTCAGGCATTTCCGTCATCCAGATTCCGGACGGTGTGGAATACGGTGAAGGCAATACGGCAAAGGTCGTTTTCGGTATCGCCGGAAAAAACAATGAACACTTAGACATCCTGTCAAACATCGCCATCATCTGCTCAGAGGAAGAAAACATCGAACGGCTGATCAGTGCAAAGACGGAAGAAGAACTGGCCGCTATTTTCAGCGAGGTGAACTGACATGATTGCCCTTCATTTCGGAGCGGGAAACATCGGGCGGGGCTTTATCGGCGCCCTGCTCCATCATTCCGGCTATGAGGTAGTTTTCGCTGATGTGAATGAAACGATGGTCAGCCTTCTCAATGAAAAGAAGGAATATACCGTGGAGCTTGCCGACGGCGGCCGGCAGACCGAAATCATCGGCCCCGTTTCAGCCATCAACAGCGCGGTGCAAGAACAAGAACTGTACGGGCTGATCAATGAAGCGGCGATCATTACGACGGCGGTGGGCCCGAACGTTCTCAGACTCATCGCCCCGTCCATCGCGGAAGGGCTGAAGCGCAGAACGTCCTCTGAGCCTCTCAATATCATTGCCTGTGAAAATATGATCGGAGGCAGCAGTTTTCTGAAAAAAGAAGTTTTCGGACATTTGACGGAAGCGGAACGGGAACTCGTGAACCGGACGGTCGGCTTCCCGGATTCTGCGGTGGATCGGATCGTGCCGATTCAGCACCATGAAGGTCCGCTGAAAGTATCCGTAGAACCGTTTTTTGAATGGGTCATAGACAGAACCGGCTTTGCCGGCGGCCAGCCGGTACTGGAAGGCGCGTTATTTACGGATGACCTTACGCCGTTCATTGAACGGAAACTGTTTACCGTCAATACCGGTCATGCCGTTACGGCGTACGTCGGCTATCAGCGCGGATTAAAAACCGTCAAAGAGGCCATCGGCCATCCGGAAATCCGGCGTGTCGTGTACGATGCACTTTCAGAAACGGGCGAGTACTTGGTGAAAGCGTACGGCTTTAAGCAAGCCGAACACGAGCAGTACATGAAAAAAATCATCAGCCGCTTTGAAAATGAATACATCACGGATGATGTGACAAGAGTCGCCAGATCACCGCTCAGAAAACTCGGAGCGAATGATAGATTAGTAGGGCCGGCCAAAAAAATAAAAGAACCGAACGCGCTGGCAGAAGGCATCGCCGCCGCCCTGCGCTTTGACTATCAGGATGATCCGGAAGCGGTTGAGCTGCAAAAGCTTATCGCGGAAAAAGGCACGAGCGGCGTTCTTCAAGACATTTGCGGTATTCAGCCGCATGAACCGCTGCACGGCATCGTGCTCAAAAAGCTCAATCAATAAAAATGAACCCGCGTCGGGGGACGCGGGTTTTTTCTTGCGTTATAATGAGAGGGAAGGGAGGCTGCGTGATGAATCAGAAGCTATTGCCACATCGTTATCCGTTTCTTTTAATTGACGGCACGACGAACAGTGAAGCCGGAAAATGGGCGGCTGCTTACAAAAATATCAGTGAAAATGACTGGTTTATAACTGAATCCCAAAGAGAGATGCCATTTTCGCTCGTCGTTGAAGCAATGGCCCAAACGGCGGCTTGCGCGGGAATTACCGGCGGTGACGGCCTCGGTCTCTTATCCGCGGTGAAGAAAGCGGAAAGGTTAGGTGCCGCTTTGCCGGGAGACCGTCTGGATCTTTTGTTTGAGGTCACGCGAATCAGGCGCGGTTTTGTGTTCGGCCGGGCGAAAGCGTCCGTTGCCGGGAAGCCTGTGGCGGAAGCTGAGCTCAGCATATTTATCCAGCCATCGTAAAAAAAGCCGCCTCCAGCGGCGGCTTTCGGACAAGCGTGTTATTTTGTATCATAATCTCTTTCACTTTGTGAATTGTCCCTTTGGTCATGTTTGTGTTTTTCGTCATTAGCGTTTTCCTTCAGCTCTTCCAGCGGAATCGGATCGGTTAAATCATGATGTTCAGGATTTTCATTCGGTTTGTTCTTTTGTTTTCTTTCTTTCATCCTCCATCACCTCAATATTTCTTTTCCTCAACGTTCTCCCCGCCAAACGCAGGAAGCGGTTTTTTGTTCCTGTGGGTCATATGTATTAAAATAGAGACGACTACATTATAAAAAGTGAGGTACATATATGCCGATACAAAGAGAAGACGCAGATATTAAACTGATCGCGATTGATATGGACGGAACCCTGCTCAATGACGAGCAGCTCATCCCGGAGGAAAACCGGCGGGCGATCAAGGAAGCGGAGGCGAAGGGAATTCACGTCGTCATCAGCACAGGACGCACGCTGATGACCTGCCGCGAACTGGCTGAGTCTCTCGAGCTGTCATCCTTTTTAATCACGGCAAACGGCAGCGAAATCTGGGATTCCAACTTTGAGCTGGTTGAGCGCAAGCTTCTTCATACCGATCATATTCAAAAATTATGGGATCTGAGGAATAAGCACAACACGAATTTCTGGGCCTCTACCGTCGATAGAGTGTGGAGAGGGGAATTCCCGGAAACGATTACGGATCATCAGTGGCTCAAGTTCGGATTCGAAATCGAGGATGACGAAGTGCGGAATGAGGTGCTGAAAGAGCTCAAGGAATACAAGGAGCTCGAGATCACAAACTCCAGTCCGATCAACATCGAAGTCAATGCCCTCGGTATCAACAAAGCGGCTGCGCTGGCGAAGGTATCGGAAAAACTCGGCTTCACGATGGAAAATGTGATGGCCATGGGTGACAGTCTGAATGACATTGCCATGATTGAAAAAGCGGGTGTCGGCGTCGCCATGGGGAATGCGCAGGACATTGTGAAAGAAACAGCTGACTGGGTGACTGATGTCAACACGGAAAACGGGGTCGCCAAAGCGATCCGCCACTGGGTGTTATAATAGAAAAAAGAGAGAGTCTCAGTATGAGGCTCTCTTTTTTTGTTTGTCAGATTTATGACTAGGTCCATGGTAGGTTTTCTGACAAAAGGATGTTCAAACCTGTCAGAATTAAATATAATGAAGAGAAATTCAACAATTCGGAATAGTCATTCCGAATAGCGGAATGATAATAATATAAAACGTTTACAATACAGGAGGGATCTTATGTTTCAGATTGACATCAATTGTGATTTAGGAGAGAGTTTCGGTGCTTATAAAATCGGACTGGATGAAGAGATTTTGGATTATGTGACATCTGCAAACATCGCCTGCGGCTTTCATGCGGGTGATCCTAGCGTGATGCGTAAAACGGTTGCGCTTGCGGCGGAAAAAGGCGTGAAAATCGGCGCTCATCCCGGGCTGTTCGATCTGCAGGGATTCGGGCGGCGGCAGATCGCGATTACACCCGAGGAAGCGTATGATCTGACGCTGTACCAAATCGGCGCGCTGTCAGGGTTTTTAAAAGCAGAAGGTGTCGAGATGCAGCATGTGAAGCCGCACGGCGCTTTATATAATATGGCCGCCGTCAATCCCGGCCTGTCAGCAGCCATCGCTCAGGCGGTCTGTCATTTTGATCCCGGGCTTATTCTTTTCGGGCTTTCCGGAAGCGAGCTGATTAAAGCGGGAGATCGAATCGGACTGAGGACGGCAAGCGAAGTGTTTGCGGACCGCACCTATCAGGAAGACGGCACACTGACGCCGCGTTCAGAGCCGGATGCGCTGATTCAGGATGACAAAAAAGCGGTCGGTCAAGTGATTCAAATGGTGAAAGACAGCACGGTGACATCACGTAAGGGACAAGCTGTAAGCCTGAAAGCGGACACGGTCTGCATTCACGGAGACGGAGCCCACGCCCTCACATTCGCAAAAACAATCAAAAAAGAATTAAAAGCGGCAGACATTCAAATCAGCGCGCTTGCAAAAGACTGAGCAGCAGAGGGAGGAAGACAGCATGGAGCAAAAGAAAAAAACAGCCGGAAAGGCTTCCGGCAAATGGTCGATTCTTTTAGGCGCGACATTTTTGATGGCGACATCATCAATCGGGCCCGGCTTTCTGACGCAAACGGCCACGTTTACCAATACATTGGCGGCAAGCTTCGGCTTTATCATTTTAATTTCTATTATTTTGGACATTTTCGTGCAAACCAATGTATGGCGGATTATCGCGGTTTCCGGAAAGCGCGGCCAAGAGATTGCCAATATGGTGCTTCCGGGCGCCGGTTATGCCATTGCTTTTTTGGTCGTGCTCGGCGGGCTTGCGTTTAATATCGGAAACATCGGCGGCGCGGGTCTCGGTCTTCAAGTATTATTCGGAATCAAACCGGAGATCGGCGCTTTAATCAGCGCTGCGGTTGCGATTCTGATTTTTGTCATAAAGGAAGCCGGAAAAGTCATGGACCGTTTTATGCAGATCGCCGGAATCGTCATGATCGTATTGACGGTGTATGTTGCCGTAACGACGGCTCCGCCGGTCGGACACGCCGTTGTGAAAACTTTTATGCCTGATCATATCAGTGTGCTGGCGATCGTGACGCTTGTCGGCGGCACGGTCGGCGGATACATTACATTTGCCGGCGGTCACCGTTTGCTTGATTCAGGCATCCAAGGGAAAGAAGTCATCCCTCAGGTTACGAAAAGCTCCATCACAGGCGTTCTGATTACATCGGTTATGCGGATTGCCCTGTTTCTCGCCGTGCTCGGCGTCGTCTCAAAGGGCCTGAGCATTGATCCTGATAATCCGGCGGCTTCTGTATTCCGGCTTGCGGCGGGAAATGTAGGCTATAAAATTTTCGGCGTCATCATGTGGTCTGCCGCTATCACGTCTGTCATCGGCGCCGCCTATACATCGGTATCATTTTTTAAATCATTTTCAACAAAAATCGAAAAGCACTCACATGGCGTAATTATCGGTTTTATCATCGTATCCACTCTTATTTTTGTCACGATCGGCCAGCCTGCCAAAATTCTGGTCGCGGTCGGTTCGCTTAACGGCTTAATCCTGCCGCTTGCATTAGCGATGATTCTGTTGGGCGCTTATAAGAAAAAAATCGTCGGCGATTACAAGCATCCGATCTGGCTCACGATTGCAGGGGCGATCGTAGTAGTTGTCATGGCGGTTATGGGCATCTATACATTATTCACGCAAATGCCGCAGCTATGGAGCTGATGATATGAAAAAACATATGAGTGACATGAGCCCCGAAGAAGTCAGACAGCTGATCAGGAAAGGGCAGATGACCGGGCCGACGGCGGGGATGGCCGCTTCTTACGCACAAGCCAATCTCGTCGTTTTGCAAAAGGATCTTGCCTTTGATTTTCTCTTATTCTGCCAGCGCAATCAAAAGCCTTGTCCGGTGCTTGACGTGACGGATGCGGGTTCACCCGTTCCGGCAATAGCTGCGCAGGGAGCTGATATCCGGACGGACTTTCCGAAATACAGGATTTATCGGCATGGCGTGCTTACTGAAGAGGTAACGGATATTACGCCGTATTGGAGGGGTGATTATGTCGGGTTTTTGATCGGCTGCAGTTTTTCATTCGAGCAAGCCCTTATTAATCAGCACATTCCAATCAGGCATATTGATGAAGGCGTGAACGTTCCCATGTATAAAACAAATATTGACTGTGTTCCCGCCGGCCCGTTTTCGGGAAAGATGGTCGTCAGCATGAGACCGATTCCGGAAAAGCTTGCAGTCCGCGCGGCGCAGGTCACGTCACGTTTTCCCGCCGTGCACGGCGCCCCCGTCCGCATCGGAAATCCGCAAAGCATCGGTATCAGCGATTTGCAACAGCCGGATTTCGGAGATGCCGTAACAGTGCGGGAAGGTGAAGTTCCCGTATTCTGGGCCTGCGGCGTTACACCCCAGGCGGTGATCATGGAAGCAAAGCCTGATATTGTGATAACACATTCACCGGGGCACATGCTGATCACCGATATACGAAATGAATCGCTTGCTGTCCTGTAAGTGAGAAAGAATACAACGAGGTGATGACAATGATGCAGTATAGCGGAAATACAGCGCTTGATATAAAGCCGTACGGTGATTCCGCCGTTATCATCCGCTTTGGCGGGCACATCAGCGAAGAGGTCAACAGCCGGGTGCATGCGGCGGCAGCCTGTATGGAAGAACGGCCGTTCCCGGGCTTCGTTGAATGTATTCCGGCATTCACAAGCTTAACGATCTTTTATGATATGTATGCCGTCTCAAACATAAAAAAAGGCGTCTCTCCTTTTGCCCTTGTCAAGAAAGAAGTGACAGAACGTCTCAGCCATATAATGACCGACCGCAAAGAAGAGCGCCGGGTGATGGAAATCCCCGTTTGCTACGGCGGTGATTTCGGTCCCGATTTAGAAGAGGTCGCTGAGATGAACGATCTGACCCCGGAAGACGTCATCCGTATTCATACTGAAGGCGAATATCTCGTTTATATGCTCGGATTTGCGCCGGGATTTCCGTTTTTAGGAGGAATGTCTGAGCGGATCAGAGCGCCGAGAAAGGCGTCGCCAAGGCCGTCCATCCCGGCCGGTTCAGTAGGAATCGCGGGAATGCAGACCGGTGTGTATCCGATATCCACTCCCGGCGGCTGGCAGCTGATCGGCAGCACCCCGCTCCGGCTTTTCAGGCCGGAAGAACATCCGCCGAGTCTTTTGAGAGCGGGCGATACGGTGAAATTCGTCCGGATCACGGCAGAGGAGTACAGCCGCATCAAGGAGGGAGCCGAATGAGTATGAAAGTGGTAAAGCCCGGTCTCTTGACGACGGTTCAGGACACGGGACGCACGGGGTATCAGAAATACGGTGTGCTGGGAAGCGGCGCAATGGATACGATCTCTCTGCGCATCGCCAATCTTCTTGCCGGAAATCAAGAAAAAGAGGCGGGACTGGAAATTACGCTCATGGGGCCCGGGCCTTCCTTTGAATTTTCAGAACCTGCGGTTATTGCCGTCACGGGAGCTGATTTTGCCCTTCATATTAATGGGGAGCCCGCTCCTCTGTGGAAACCGGTTTTGATAAAGGAAAACAGCGTCGTCTCATTCGGGCCGTGCAAGATGGGGAGCCGCGCATATCTCGCCGTCGCGGGGGGATTTGACGTGCCCGCCGTCATGGAAAGCAAAAGCACGTATGTCAGAGCGGGGATCGGCGGCTTTTGCGGAAGAGCGCTGCAAAAAGATGATGAGCTGCCGCTCGGCCGTATGACGCCATGTTCGGAATCAATCGCGTACCGTCTGAGCGATTCTTTCGGACAGCATGGTTTCTCAGCGCCTGATTGGTCTGTCAGCAGCAGAGGGTTTCTGCCGCTGAAAAAAAATCCGGTCATACGAGTGCTTGAAGGCGCTCAATTTCACGCTTTTACAGAAGAAGCAAAATTGTGTTTTTATCAAGAGTCATATACGGTCACGCCTCAATCCGACCGAATGGGCTACCGGCTGAAGGGCGCTCCGCTTGAATTGCGGGAGCCGCTGGAGATGGTATCTGAGGCCGTAACGTTCGGAACGGTGCAGGTGCCTCCGGACGGCAATCCGATTATTCTGCTGGCTGACAGACAGACGACGGGGGGCTATCCGCGGATGGCGCATATCATATCCGCCGATCTTCCTCTCGTCGCCCAAACGATGCCGGGGGAACACATCACGTTCCGGGCCGTTTCGCTGGAGGAAGCGGAAATGCTGCTTTTGGAGAAGGAACAGCAGCTGAAGGAGCTGAAAGCAAGGCTCAAAATGGAATGGCTGATCTGACAAAGGGGCTAAAGACCATGGAAAACAAAAACAAAACCGTCATCAAATCAATGGAACTGCTTCATTTGTTTCTCACTGAACCGAGCCTGAGCTTAAATGAACTGGTTTCTCTATCGGAGATGCCGAAGACCTCGGTTCACCGGATGGCAAGCTCACTGGAGGAAACGGGGTTTCTCACCCGGGCGGCGGACGGCCGTTATCAGCTTGGTCTGATCTTTTTACAATTCGGCCAGCTCGTCTCTGAACGTCTGGATATCAGGAAAATAGCCAAACCGATTATGGAAGAGCTGTGCGGCGAAGTGGATGAGGCCGTTCAGCTGATCATGAGGGACGGGGATGAAGCCATTTACGTCGAAAAAATTGAAGGCGCCCAAACCGTCCGCCTGTATACGGCAATCGGCCGCCGGTCGCCGCTGTACGCGGGAGCGTGCGCCAGAAGCATTCTATCGTTTCTGCCAAAAGAGGAGATCGACACATACATTCAGAAGACAAAGCTTGCCGCTATCGCCTCAGGCACGATGACGGATCGGGCTGAACTGCTTCAATCTATTGAAAGATCCTTACAATCAGGTTATACGATCAGCTATTCGGAATTAGAGGATTACACGGCGGCGATCGGAGCGCCGATTTTCAATCACGAAGGTAAGGTGGCTGCCGGAATCAGCATCGCCGGCTTCGAAGCCCGGTTTTCAGAGGACAGGCTGCCGTATTTAACCGAAAAGGTCAAAAACGCCGCACAGCATATTTCTGAGAAATTGGGTTATTGACCGAGCCAATTTTTCTTCACTCGCGTACATTACAATATCGATAGTAACGAGTGGAGGAAAGTAAATGGGACTTGTTTATACGGCGCTGGGGGATTCTTTGACGACGGGAAGGGGATCCGGGCCGTTTTCCGCCGGTTTTGTCCAGCGGTTCGGGCGTATGATGGCAGAAGATTTACAGACAAGAACCGACGTATCCATCTTTGCCAAATCAGGCCTTGAGACGGGAGAAATTCTCGGGCTTATGTCCTTGCCGTACATTCAGAGGCGGATTCAGGCTGCTGATATGATTACGATTACAGGCTGCGGCAACGATTTGATCGATTCGGTTCAGGCATATCAGCAAACATCGGACGCTTCGGTGTTCACCAGCGTGTCCAGTCACTGCCATGAGAACTTTGAAAAGATGATAGCCAAGATCGCTGCCTTAAAAGGGCCGCACCCGTCTCCTTATGAGATCCGCGTCTTTAATTTATACAATCCTTTCCCGGGCATCTCCATTGCAGAAAAATGGATATCCTCTTATAATGCGCACCTCAGCACACTCGCATCGGCGCCGCACGTCAAAATCGCCGACGTCCACAGCGCTTTCAAAGGAAAAATGAATGAATATCTCTCTCATGACCGCATACACCCCAACAGCAAGGGATATGAAGTCATGGCATGCGTCCTGCGGGGGCTCGGATACGGAAGCCTCGCCCGCTCATAACCGCGCGCTCCTTTTCATCGGGAGCGCGCTTTTCGTGCTCCTTAAAACAAACTTAAAATTGTCCGACTTTCGTTCTATCCGCGCAAAAAATACGCTAGAATAATGGGGGATAAAGACAGAAATAGAATTGTGTTCAAAAAATGATAACAGAAAGGATGGATTGCTTTGCTGCGCGCCTTAAAACTGTCACTCGCGATGCTGATTATTATACTTGCGGCCGCCGCATTTACGTATGCGGAACATACCTCTGTCATACAGCCGGTTATGCTCGTGTTTCTCGGTGCGGTCATGTTCATTCAGGGGCTGGAGGAAAAACGGAAAGAAAACGACGGCTCCGGGAAATTCAATATCTATACCGCCGTTTTTGTATGGTCAATCTCCTTAATCGGTTTTACGCTTCACGCGATCTGAGTCTGATAGATCCTGAAAATGCTCCACAATGGGAAATGGTGAATAAAAACGGTGCAGTAAGGCTTTCCATTCCTGATATTCCGGCGATCCGCGAAAGCCTTTTGTATGATCTTCCAATGTCTCCCATTCCACAAGCAGCAAATATTTATGCGTCTTTTCCATACATTTGGACAAGGAATGGGACAGATAACCTTTCATACCCGCGATAATCGGCTCCGCCCGGCGGAATGCCTCTTCGAATTCTCCCTCAAGACCTTCTTTTACATAAAGCATGGCTGCTTCTCTGATCATCTGAAATTCCCCCTTTTTTTAATAGATACATTGTATAAGAATATGGCCCGTGACGGCAGGAAAAACAAAAAAATTTTAAACACTATGAGAAAAAAATTCTTGCCAGCCTGATTTGGTTTAGGAGAAAATAACAGTTGGAAGGCAGGGGAATAGACAGTGAAAAAAGGGTTATACCTATTACTTTTACTCGCAGGAATCATAGGTTTGATCGGCTGCTCGAAAACGGAATCGGCCGAAGACAGAATGAAAGATTTCGTAAAAGACTGGAACGGCGGTCATTACGATAAGATGTACCAAAGCCTCACCCAGGATGAAAAGAAAAAACTATCCAAAAAGGATTTTGTAAAACGATATGAAACCATTTATGAACAAGCAGGGGTCAAAAATCTGAAAGTCACTGCCGAAAAACAGGACGAAGACGACAAGAAAAAAGATGACCTCCAGCACATCGATTATAAAGTCAGCATGGATACAAAAGCAGGTAAGGTCGCTTTTGAAAACACGGCCGTCCTGAAAAAAGAAAAAACAGACGATGGAGAATCATGGAACATTGACTGGAATCCTTCTTTTATTTTCAAACAGCTTTCCGATGACAAAACCGTGCAGATCGCAAATGAAGAACCGAAGCGCGGACAAATTTACGACAAAGACGGAAAAGGTCTCGCCGTGAATACCGAGGTGCCGGAAATCGGCATTATCCCTGGAAAACTCGGCAAGGATAAAGACAGCGTGATCAAAAAACTGTCTGAAAAACTGGACCTTTCTGAAGACGATATCAAAAGCAAACTGAACCAGGGCTGGGTAAAAGACGACTCCTATGTCCCGATTCAAAAAATCAGACCGGATGATGAAAGCAAGGTCAAAAGCCTGCTCGCATTAGACGGCGTGACGAAAACGAAGGTCAGCTCCCGCTACTATCCGTACGGTGAAAAAGCGGCCCATCTGACCGGCTATATTAAAACCATCACAGCAGAGCAGCTGAAAAAAGCGAAAGACGGCCAATACAGCGATACTTCCAAAATCGGCATCGCCGGCCTTGAGAATGTATATGAAGACAAGCTGCGCGGCACGGCCGGCTGGAAAATTTACGTCCCGCAAACAGGTGAGGTCATTGCTGAAAAGAAAGCCGAAAGCGGGCAGGATATTCATGTAACGATTGACATGAAAACGCAGACGAAGCTGTATGATTCTATGAAAGATGACAGCGGAGCGGCAGTCGCCCTCGAACCGCAAACGGGAGAGACACTCGCGCTCGTCAGCGCACCGTCTTATGACCCGAACGGCTTTATTTTCGGCTGGAGCGGCAAAGAGTGGAAAAAGCTGAATGAAGATAAAAACAATCCGTTTTCAGCGAAATTCAACAAACTCTATGCGCCGGGATCAACGATTAAACCGATTGCCGCGGCAGTCGGCCTGACAAACGGCACATTGAAAGCGTCAGAAAAGAAAAAAATCACCGGAAAAGAGTGGCAGAAAGATTCAAGCTGGGGCGGTTACCATGTCACACGCGTATCAGAGCGCCTGAATGAAGTGGATCTCGAAAACGCGCTGATCACATCGGACAACATCTACTTTGCGCAAAATGCCATAGATGCCGGAGCGGACGCGTTTACAAAAGGATTAAAAACATTTGGCTTTGATGAAGAGATTCCGTACCAATTTCCGATTGAAAAGTCTTCAATCGCTAACGGCAAGCTTGATTCCGAGATCCTTCTCGGAGATACGGGCTACGGCCAGGGGCAGATGATGATGTCTCCGCTGCACTTAGCGGCTGACTATACCGCATTTGTAACAGACGGAAATCTCGTCAAACCGACATTGATCAAAGACGGAGAAAAAACACCGCAAATCTGGCATAAGCAAGTGGTATCGAAAGCCAATGCCGAAGAAATCACGAAAGGGCTGAGAGGCGTCGTTGAAGATCCGCGCGGCTCTGCATATCAGCCGGCCGTAAGCGGCATTACCGTAGCCGGAAAAACCGGTACAGCCGAGCTGAAAACGTCTAAAGAAGATAAAGACGGCAAAGAAAACGGCTGGTTTGTCGGTTACGATTATAAAAAGAAAGACCTTTTGATCGCGATGATGATTCAAGACGTCAAAAAACGCGGCGGAAGCCATTACGTCGTTGAAAAAGCGAAAAAGCAGTTTCAGAATCATTAAATGACGATTTTTGCGGGCTGAAAGGAAAATCGGCCGCCGAAGCAGAATGAAACAGCATGGGCAATTCCTGAAAACAGAGATACAAGAGGCTCTAAGAAAAAGGGGGATTTCACATGCAGCGCATTCAATTGGCTGAAGACCTGGAATTTTCAAGAGTGATACACGGGCTTTGGCGTCTGAACGAATGGAATGTTTCAGACGGAGAGCTGCTGAATCTGATTGAATGGTGCATCAGCCAAGGCATCACCACCTTCGACCATGCCGATATATACGGCGGTTATACGTGTGAAAAGCTGTTCGGCGGCGCTTTGTCCCTTTCGCCTTCAATAAGGGAGCGAATCGAAATCGTCACAAAATGCGGGATTGTCATTGAATCACCGGAACGGCCCGGAAACAAATCGCATCATTATAATACATCGAAGTCTCACATTTTAGCGTCGGCGGAGCAGTCGCTTTTGAATCTGAATACGGATTATCTGGACGTGCTGCTCATTCACAGACCGGACCCGCTTATGGACCCGGAGGCTGTGGCTGAAGCGTTTCATGCGCTGAAAAGCTCGGGAAAGGTCAGATATTTCGGGGTGTCGAACTTTAAAGCGCACCAGTACAGAATGCTCGAATCCTATTTGGATGATCCGCTCATCACAAACCAAATTGAAATCTCGGCGTACGAGCTGGAAAATATTCATGACGGCACGCTGGATTTCTGTCAGGAAAAACGCATTCCGCCGATGGCGTGGTCACCGCTTGCGGGCGGGAGCGTCTTTACCGGACAATCAGATAAGGACGTCCGTATCCGTGCCGCGCTTCGTTCCGTACAGGAAGAAATCGGCGCCGCTTCCATTGACGAAGTCATGTACGCATGGCTGTTCACCCACCCGGCGGACATCATGCCGATTGTCGGCAGCGGAAAAAAGAACCGCATTTCCGCCGCGGTGCGTGCCTCCGCGTACAAACTCAGCCATGATCAGTGGTTCCGGATTTATACCGGTGTCCAAGGCTGCGATATTCCATAAACAGAACAAACGCCCGGAAGCTATCTTCCGGGCGTTTGTTTATGTGGTGTGCAATGTCTAAAAACAAGTAAGGTCACTTTGAAGTATAGCCGTGCGGATCAAGAGTAACAAGCGTCATGGCATATTATCTGACACATTTTTCTTTTTCAATACTGTCACACGGCCCAGTGCCAAATTGCCATTTGAAAATGGTTGAATAATCATTGAAAGCGTTTTATATTATAACTTACACCACTTTCCCCGGCAGCACTCCCCATATGCCATACTTCTCACAACTAGAAAATCTGGAGGCGCGTTTCATGTATATGACAGCGAGAGAACAAAAATTAATGAAACATCTATTACTGCAGAACCGGTACGAGACAGTGCATGAACTGGCGGAAGCTTTACAAGTCAGCACAAGAACCGTTCACCGCGAGTTGAAAACAATCAAACCGATGATGGAATCATTCGGTCTGGCACTTGATAAACAGCCCGGCAAAGGACTGAAAGCGGTAGGAAACCCGGAGGACAAACAAAAACTCCTGTCAGACCTGTCCTATGAACAGCATGAATACAGCGCTGAGGAGCGGAAACTTTTAATTCTATGTTCACTATTAGAGTCTCAAGAGCCGATCAAGCTCTACAGTCTGGCGAACGAACTGCAAGTGACAAACGCGACGATCAGCTATGACCTGGATGAGCTGGAGACTTGGATTGCGCCCTTCGGCTTGACGCTGATCCGAAAAAGGGGCTTCGGCATTCAGCTGACGGGGCCGGAAAATGCGAAACGGAAAATCGTCGGCAATCTCATCGTCAACCGCCTTGATATTCAAAGCTTTTTGGAAGCGGTTGAATTGAATATTAAAGGAAAACCGGACGATGCTGAAAAAATGTTCGGCGTCGTAAATAAAGCGGAACTTTTGAAAATGGACCGGCTCTTAATTCAGCTCAAGGAAAAAATCGCGATCGCCTTATCTGACAGCTCATACATGGCGCTTGCGGTTCATTTAACCTTTGCGATGGACCGGATCAGGCTCGGAGAAACCATCACGATGGAGGCTTCGGAACTAAAAGCGCTGCAGCAGACGAGGGAGTACGGCTCTGCGCTGGAAATGGCAAAAGAGCTTGAAAAAGCGTTCGGCGTTTCAATTCCGGAAGCTGAGATCGGTTATATCACCATTCATTTGCGGAGCGCCAACCGCAAATACAAAACGGAATTCAAACCGGAAGACATAGAGGTTGAAACGGCCTTGCAAACGAAGCAGCTGATCGGCTTCATTTCTGAAAAAATTAAAATTGATCTGACGGAAAACGGTTCTTTATACGACGGTTTAATCGCCCATCTGGAGCCTGCGATCAACCGGGTAAAAGAAAATATCGACATGTACAACCCGATGACCGAGCAAATTAAACGCGACTACTTTCTGCTGTACATGGCCGTAGAAGAAGGAATGGAAAAATTCTTTCCGGGGCTTCTTTTCTCTGATGATGAGATCGCTTTCATTGTTCTTCACTTCGGCTCCGCTCTGGAAATCAAACGGGAAGAAGCGAAGATCAAAGCGCTGATCGTCTGTTCTAGCGGCATCGGGTCGTCCAAAATGCTCGCATCCAGGCTGAAAAAAGAGCTTCCGGAAATCCGTTCCTTTGATATGTCTTCCCTCATCGAACTGAAGGATCGAGACATCACCGCGTATGACATGATCGTATCCACCGTTCCGATCCCGTATGAAAACATTGATTACGTCATGGTCAGTCCGCTTTTAAACGAAGAAGACGCTGATCAGGTCAAGCAGTACATCAAAAGAAAAATTCCGCTGATTCTTGACAAAAAAAGAAACGGTAAAAGAGAAGAGAAGCAGCCGGAGACGCCTGATATGCTGGAAGCGGCCGGCCGTATGGCGCATTACGCGGCGGTTATCCAAAGCGTGCTGCGGAACTTTTCGGTCAAATCCATTGATTCAAACACGGCGTATGAGCTGTTTTTGAACCGTATGTTTGACATGCTGGAACAAGAAGGATTGGTTCATAATGCCCAAAAAACCGCACAGCGCCTTGCTGAGCGTGAACGACAGGGCGGACTCGGCATTCCGGGAACGGTGATGGCCCTGTACCATCTCAAAAATGAAGAAATTGTCACGCCTTTTTTCAAAATTTATGATTTGACAGCTCCATGCAGTGTCAAAGGCATGGACGGAAATTCCCTGACCGTCGACCGCGCTTTGGTGATGATGGCGCCGGCTGATATGCCCGCTGAAGGGTCGGAAATACTAAGTGCGGTCAGCTCGGCCATTATCGAGTCTGAAGACAGTATAAAAGCCTTCCAGACGGAGGATGAGGCCGATTTATACAAACGTTTAAACAAGCTGTTTTATCATTTCATTCAGGAGAAAGGACAGCGGTAAACAGGAAGCGCACACCTCATGTGGGGTGTGTTTTTTTGTGCATGTATGAGGGTAAGGGGAAGGGAAGAAACTAAAAACACGGGACTATTGTATCATTCACTGATGGAATAGTTCTAAAACAAAATAGTTTTACAAGTTATATTTTTTGGTTTAAAATGGGTTGCGTGAGAAAGAAAATCTGACAGAGTTTTTTTGTGATTTATCATTATGGGAGATGAAAATATGGAGACATTACAGCATCTGATTCTGCATGACATTTCAAATAGCGAAGAGATCGAAGCTGTAAAAAGCGGTGCGTATACCCTGACCTACGCGGAATATCGAAAACGAATCAACCAGCTTGCACAAGCGCTTCTTGATAAAGGAATAAAAAAAGGCGACAGAGTGGCGATGCTTTGCAAAAACGGCCACGCGGCATCCATTGTCATGTTTGCGGCACTCGAAATCGGCGCGGTGGTTGTGCCGGTCAGCTGGCAATTAACACCTTACGAAATGAAAGGCATTTTAGCAGCCTGTGAACCGAAAGCTGTTTTTTACAGCACTGAATTTAAAGAGATCATGGAAGAAGTGCTTCCTGCGCTTGCATCTTCTCTTAAACTGAAGGTCGTAACAGGAACAGCTGCGGAGACAACGCCTGAGTTTGACGCTTTATTGACAGGCTCCGGTGATACACCGGATGTCGAAACGGTGTCTGAAAACGATACGGCATTGCTGATGTTTACCTCAGGCACAACCGGCAATCCGAAACGCTGCATGATCACTCACGGCGGCATATACAACTACGTAAACGCGACATTGGCATACACGGGGAGAATGCAGCATGTCCGCTTCTTAGCATGCCATCCGAATTACCATACGAGCGCGATTATCTGCCAGATGGTCGGCACGATGAGCGGAACGACATTCATTATGACAGACAATCAGGACCCTGTGGAAAACCTGAAGCTCATCGAAAAAGAGAAAATTCAAACCGTGATGGCGCTGCCTGTCTATTACACATACCTGCTGAAAGCATGGGAAACGCATCAGACTGACATGTCTTCTATCGTTTATATGATGACGGGAGGCACAAAGGTGCCAAGCAGTCTGATCCAGCAGTATCTCGACATCGGCATCCCGCTCATGCACGGATACGGAAGCACGGAAGCGTGGGGCATCAGCTCTTGGAATCCGCAAATGGGAATGGATAAAGCCGCTTCCGCGGGTAAACCGATGGAAGAAGTGGACGTCCGCGTTGTAGATCCGGAAACAGGCGAAGTCCTTCCGCAAGGCTCAATCGGAGAAGTCGCTGTGAGAAGTCCGTTTTTATTCAAAGGCTATGAAGGTAACGAAGAAGCGACACGAAAAGTGCTGAAAGACGGCTGGTTCCATACCGGCGATTCCGGCTATGTGGATGAAGACGGATTTATCTTTATCACCGGACGTTATAAAGATGTCATCATCTACGGCGGGGACAATATTTATCCCGACCAGATTGAAGAGGTCATTCAGCAAGTGCCGGGCATTCTCGAAACGGCGGTTGTCGGTATCCCTGATCCGCTCTACGGCGAAAAGCCGAAAGCGTTCATCGTGACAAACGGCAGAGAAGGCCTGACAGAAGAAGAAGTGACCCGATTCCTTCAAGAACGTCTTGCCGCCTTTAAAATTCCGGAAATTGAGTTCGTCAGCGAACTTCCGAAAAACAACCTTGGAAAAGTGAGAAAAGACGTGCTCCGCAAACAAGCGGTACGTTCATAATAGAAAATAAAAACCCGGCTGCCAGCCGGGTTTTTTTCTTGCGTTCCATGTGAAACATTTTTCTCCGAAAACGTTTTGAACTGTCTCATTCATGTTTATCCAAAAGACAGCCGAGGTAGACAAGAAATATGAGATCGAACAAGAAGGAGGAACTTGACATGGAAAACTATCCGAAGGAATTCCCGGCGGAATCACAAAACCGCCAGCCGGGCATTGAGAGCGAAATGAATCCGGCGCCTGTTTACGAATACAAAGAATATAAAGGCGCTGATAAATTAAAAGGAAAAACCGCACTTATCACAGGGGGCGACAGCGGTATCGGACGCGCCGTAGCGGTTGCTTACGCGAAGGAAGGCGCAAATGTCGCGATCGTCTATTTTGATGAACACGATGATGCGAAAGATACAAAAAAACGAGTGGAAGAAGAAGGCGTAAAATGTCTGTTAATCCCCGGCGATGTCGGTGAGGAAGACTTTTGTAATGAAGCCGTTGAAAAAACGGTTGAAGAATTCGGGCGTCTTGATATTCTCGTGAATAACGCCGCGGAACAGCATCCGAAAGAAAGCATTAAAGACATCACAAGCGAGCAGCTTCACAGAACCTTTAAGACAAACTTTTACTCACAATTTTATTTGACTAAAAAAGCGATTGATTACATGAAGCCGGGCAGCGCGATCATCAATACGACATCCATTAATCCTTACACAGGCAATCCGCAGCTGATTGACTACACGGCTACGAAAGGCGCGATTAACGGTTTTACGAGATCCATGGCGCAAGCGCTCGTCAACGACGGTATTCGTGTCAACGCCGTGGCGCCGGGGCCGATCTGGACACCGCTTATTCCGGCGACATTCTCAGAAGAAACAGTCGCTTCCTTCGGTCAGACTACGCCGATGGGCCGGGCAGGCCAGCCTGTTGAACATGTCGGCTGCTATGTGCTCTTGGCCTCAGATGAATCATCTTATATGACCGGGCAGACGCTGCATGTCAACGGCGGCAAATTTGTGACCACATAAGGGGGCTGAAGCATGACGATATCGAAACATGACGTGAATGCATACTATCAAAAAGCGGGAATCGTTCTGACTGATGATGAAGTCGAAGACATTCAAATCATGGATTACGGCTTAGACAAGCTTGAGGAAACCGGGCTTCAGCTGTTTATTTACGTGAATACAGACCGCTACTGTTCGAAAGAATTGGTGCTCTTCCCGGGCCAGACGTGTCCGGAACACCGCCATCCGCCGGTCGGCGGCGAGAAGGGAAAACAAGAGACATTCCGCTGCCGCTGGGGGAAGGTGTACCTCTACGTGGAAGGTGAAAAGACAGAGAACCCAAGCGTCCTCCCGCCGGAAGAAGACAAGGAATACTACACCGTCTGGCATGAGATTGTGCTTGAGCCGGGCGGACAATACACCATTCCGCCGGATACGAAGCATTGGTTTCAAGCGGGAGAAGAAGGGGCGGTCATTACGGAAATGTCATCGACAAGCACGGATGATCACGATGTTTTCACCGACCCGCGCATTTAAGGATGAGGCTGCACGCCTCATCTTTTTTTGTATGGAAAAAAATGAATTTACCTGTATAATGGCTAATAAAGGAAAGAAGGTGTGGTCGTGTTTTCCTGTCAAATCCGGGAACATCTGACGATCAGATTGCTTGCCAAAGAAGATACGGACGAATTGTATTCTGTTATGAAGCGAAATCAAAACCATCTCAGCGAATGGCTCAGCTGGGCGGAAGAACTGGCTGATATTGATACGTACCGAGATGTGATCATCCCTGAATGGCGCTATAAATACGCGGAAGAGAATGGGTTTGACGCCGGAATTTTTGTGAAGGGCCGGTTTTGCGGCATGATCAGCATCCATAATGCCGATCCAGTCAATCAAAAAGCCGAAATCGGCTACTGGCTGGATCGAGAGCATGAAGGATTCGGCATTATCACCGCAAGCTGCCGGGCGGTCATCACCCATGCATTTCAGGATCTCGGCCTGAACCGCATCATGATCAGCGCGGCTGAAAAAAACACGAAAAGCAGGGCGGTGGCAGAACGGCTCGGATTTCAGAAAGAAGGACTGACGAGAGAAGGCATTTTCGTACAGGGCGCCTATCATGACACGGTGACCTACAGCATGCTGAAGCGGGAATGGAGCGAAGATCGGCAGAAGAGCACATTTCTTGGTTTAAATGTCTCCCCAATGTGGAAAAGTAACAGCGGAGACGTTAAAAAGGAGTGATTCTTCATGAATCAAAATGAAATCAAAGAAAAAGTGCTTGAAGTACTGGATCATCATAAAGTCGGTTCGCTTGCGACGGTAGAGCAAGGCAAACCGCATTCACGCTACATGACATTTTTCCATGACGGCTTAACGATTTACACGCCGACGAGCAAAGACACTCATAAAGCGGAAGAAATTGAAAACAATCCGAATGTTCATATCTTGTTAGGGTATGACTGTGAAGGATTCGGTGACGCTTATGTGGAAGTGGCCGGAACCGCCAAACTGAACAACTCAGCCGATTTAAAAGAAAAGCTGTGGGATCCGAAACTGGAACGCTGGTTTGACGGAAAAGATGATCCGAATCTGGTGATTCTTGAAATTGAACCGAAGCAGATCAAGCTCATGAACGCGGGTGAAAAAACGCCGGCCGAGCTGGAACTTTAATAAATCATTTGATTATTCAGGGGCAATCTGTTATAATTAATTGTTAAGTGACAACATGCAAATAAAAAAGAAAGTAAACTTCTTTTTTCTGTTTTGATATAGAAGCTTCAGGCTTCAACGGACAGCTTGAAAAAAAGCTGAGCTTATTCTTTTCCTTCTGACATTCGCCCCTAACGAAGAGATGGAAAAAAGACTTTTTGTTTTACAATTCACACCGGCGCGGCTTCGGAGCCGCAGTGACGATTGAGAGGTAGGGCTTTCGTTGTCTTGTGTTCAAGAACTTCCATGGTGTTTACTTTCGAAGAATGATTCTGTCGGAACTGTTTATACGAATCACCCGCGGGCTAAGGCGGGCAACATATATTATTTATTTGCGTAAGAAAAGAATAAGACAAAACCGCACCGGGCATCCGGGCGGTTTTTTTATGTAACAGGCCGAAACCTCGCCGCAGTCTGCAGAGTCTAATCAGTAGAAAAGATTTGGAGGAATCATACATTGCACGTTATTACTTCACAAGTACTGTTTATCTTCTGTTTTCTGCTGCTGATACATTCGATTGAAACGCTTGCCTATGCAACACGGCTTTCCGGCGCGAGAGTCGGATTTATCGCGTCCGCGCTGTCATTATTTAATGTCATGGTCATCGTGTCGCGCATGTCAAACATGGTTCAGCAGCCGTTTACCGGACATCTGATTGATGCCGCCGGATCAAACGCCCTGTCTCTTGTGGGCGCCCAGTTTCGATTTTTAATATTCGGCTCCACGGTCGGAACGATACTCGGTATCTGTCTTTTGCCGACATTCGTCGCGTTATTCACCCGGGCGATTATACACTTGGCGGACGGAGGAGGCTCCGTCATGCAGGTATTTAAAAAAGGATTTTCACTGAACGGGCTGAAGCATGCGCGTTCTTATATCAGACGGCCGTCAGTCTCCTATTTAAAAGGGCTTCAATTCCGAATGATCCCGAAACGCTTGTTTGTCATTAATATGGTCATTACGTCTATTTACACGATCGGTGTTCTGTCCGCTCTGTACGCCGGCCTTTTGGCGCCTGAGCACAGCACGACGGCCGTGATGGCATCAGGTTTAATCAACGGAGTTGCGACTATGCTGTTGGCTGTATTTGTTGACCCGAAAGTATCCGTACTGGCAGACGATGTGGCGAAGGGCAAGCGCAGCTACGTCTCCTTAAAATGGACATCATTGACGATGGTGACATCAAGGGTGGCGGGCACGCTTCTCGCCCAGCTCGTGTTCATCCCCGGCGCTTATTATATCGCCTGGGTGACGAAATGGATGTAACGCAATAAAAAAGCTCCTCTTCTGCAGAGGAGCTTTTTTATTGATAATTTCTAAGGCCGCGGTCATAAATAAAATTACCGAACGGAATAAAGGCCGCGATAAAACCGGCGGCTGACCATTTCACATGCCATTTGACAGTAAACGCCGCATACGCCAGCACCGCCAGATAAATGATAAACAAACCGCCGTGAATGGAACCGGCAATGGTGACGGCGAGCGGATGATGAGCCCAATACTTCAGCGGCATCGCGATAAACAGCAGCACCAAAAGCGACATTCCTTCAATAAACCCCATCGTGCGAAGTCTGCCGATCGGCGTGTGTAACATACAGCTCCCTCCTGTCGGACATCTTTTTTCCTCTATACTATAAGCAAAGGGCAGTCCTAATATGACCATTTCGCGTCAGTTCCTAAAAAACCTTTATTAATTCAGCCTGTTGTTCTTGTCATTTTTCGGATTTCTCTTGATAATATAGCCAAAAGGGTAAGGAAGGACTACAGTCATGAAACTAGATAATGTTGATCTGAGCATCATTAAAGAGCTGCAGCGGGACAGCCGCCTGTCCATGCGGGAGCTTGGCAGAAAAATCAAATTGTCAGCCCCGTCCGTCACAGAACGTGTCAGACAGCTTGAATCTTTCGGCGTTATTAAGCGCTATACATTGGACATTGATCAAAAAAAGATCGGACTTCCCGTCTCCTGCATTGTCGAAGCGACGGTGAAAAACGGAAAATACGATCAATTCAAAACCTACATTCAATCCATTCCCAACATTGAATTTTGTTTTCGGGTCGCCGGGGCGGCGTGTTATATGCTGAAGATGAACGCGGACAGCCTGGAAACGATCGAACACTTCATCAACCGCACCTCTCCGTATGCCCAAACCGTGACCCACGTCATTTTCTCAGAAATTGACACAAAAAACGTCCTCGATTAGAGAGAGCGTGAGGAAGTCTGTTATAATAACAGGATGATTGTGAAAGAAAGAGAAGTGAAAAGCATGTCAAAAACAGTTGTATTAGCTGAAAAACCTTCAGTCGGCCGGGACTTGGCCCGCGTGCTGAAGTGTCATAAAAAAGGAAACGGATATCTTGAAGGCGACCGCTACATCGTCACATGGGCGCTCGGGCATCTGGTAACGCTCGCTGACCCTGAAGGATACGGCAAAGAATTTCAATCATGGCGGCTTGAGGATCTGCCGATTATTCCGGAGCCTTTGAAGCTCGTCGTCATTAAAAAAACAGGAAAACAGTTCAATGCGGTCAAAGCTCAGCTTGTCCGAAAAGACGTCAGCCAGATCGTAATCGCTACAGACGCAGGACGGGAAGGGGAACTAGTGGCCCGCTGGATTATCGAAAAGGCAAACGTCCGCAAACCGATTAAGCGGCTGTGGATTTCCTCTGTGACGGATAAGGCGATTAAAGAAGGATTTCAAAAGCTCCGCAACGGCAAAGAGTACGAAAACCTGTATCATTCCGCCGTTGCCAGAGCGGAAGCGGATTGGATCGTCGGCATCAACGCGACTCGCGCGCTGACGACAAAATTTAACGCGCAGCTGTCATGCGGACGCGTCCAGACTCCGACACTGGCGATGATCGCCAAGCGTGAAGCGGACATTCAGGCGTTCAAACCCGTTCCTTATTACGGTCTCCGCGCGGCGGCTGATCAGATGACGCTGACATGGCAGGATAAAAAAACAAAGCAGACTAGAACATTCGATCAGACGGTGACCGGCCGTTTGGCAAAAGACCTGCAAGGAAAGCCGGCAGTCATTTCAGAATTGAAAAAAACGGCGAAGAAAAGCTTCGCACCCGGTCTTTACGACTTGACGGAATTGCAGCGGGACGCTCATAAGCGCTTCGGTTTCTCCGCAAAAGAAACGCTGTCCGTGCTTCAAAAGCTGTATGAACAGCATAAGCTTGTCACTTACCCGCGGACAGATTCCAGATTCCTTTCCGCAGACATCGTGCCGACTTTAAAAGACCGTTTAAACGGCATGGAAGTTAAGCCGTACGCGCAATACGTCAATCAAATACTGAAGCGGGGCGTCAAAGCGCATAAAGGATTCGTCAATGATGCGAAAGTATCGGATCACCATGCCATTATTCCGACAGAGGAGCCGCTGATCCTTTCAAGCCTCAGCGACAAAGAACGAAAGCTTTACGATCTGATCGCCAAACGTTTTCTCGCCGTGTTAATGCCGGCGTTCGAATACGAAGAAACAAAGGTCACAGCCGATATCGGCGGCGAAACATTTACCGCAAAAGGGAAAACGGTTCAATCGCCTGGCTGGAAAGCCGTGTATGATATGTACGAGGATGACGACGATCATGAGGAAGACAAAGACCAGACGCTCCCGGATCTTCAGCAGGGTCAGCGCCTCACTGTCTCATCATTGAAAGAAACGAGCGGACAGACGAAACCGCCGGCGCGCTTTAATGAAGGCACGCTGTTATCCGCAATGGAGAACCCAAGCGCCTTTATGCAGGGAGAAGAGAAGAACCTTGTGAAAACATTGGGTGAAACCGGCGGACTCGGAACAGTCGCCACCCGCGCTGATATCATAGAAAAACTGTTCAACAGTTTCTTAATCGAGAAAAAAGAAAAAGATATTTTCATCACGTCAAAAGGGAAGCAGCTCTTACAGCTCGTCCCGGAAGATTTAAAATCACCGGCCTTAACCGCTGAGTGGGAGCAAAAGCTCTCCGCCATCGCAGCGGGCAAACTGAAATCCGCCGTGTTCATTAAAGACATGAAAACATATGCGGGCAAAACGGTGAAGGAAATCAAAAACAGCAGCCAAACTTTCAGACATGACAACATTTCAGGCACCGCCTGCCCTGATTGCGGCAAAATGATGCTTAAAGTCAACGGCAAACGCGGCACGATGCTCGTATGTCAGGATCGTGAGTGCGGCAGCCGGAAAACGCTGGCAAGAAAAACAAACGCCCGCTGTCCGAACTGTCATAAGAAAATGGAGCTTCGCGGCCAGGGTGAAGGCCAAACCTTCGCATGTGTATGCGGCCACCGGGAGAAACTGTCCGTCTTTGAAAAGCGCAAGGCGAAAGATAAATCCGGACGCGCATCCAAGCGGGACATCAACTCTTATATGAAAAGCCAAAACAAAGAGGAGCCGATGAACAACGCGCTGGCAGAACAGCTGAAAAAACTCGGCCTGGATAAATAGATCAGAGAAAGGCAGCATTTGTAACGAAATGCTGCCTTTTGTTGTGTTTTTTACTGTAATGGGAATACGATCCATGTGAAGAGGGAAAAGGTAGCAGTCGGCGCTCCCATTTAAAATTTCCCAATGTGAAAAAATGCTAGTATTCTTTTATCGTTTCCTATATAGTAAAAATACTTTGTGAAAAAATAAGATATGGGTCTAAAAAAGGATTTGTAAAATAGGAGGATAGACTGTGAAGCAATTCGTTTTTCGTCTGATGATCCTTTTGATTTCGATCGTTCTGACGGCGGGGTGCGCGGAGGCCGGCACTGAAAAACAGGCGGCGGCCGAACCGTCCGGACCGCTTCAGCCCGCAGAGCATTTTATTTATCATAAATTGATGAACGGGCGGGGGATGATCCGGACGAACATATCCGGTGAGCCGGAATATTTATCTGAGTCTCTCGGACTATGGATGGCATTTTTGCTGAACAGGAAAGATGAACGGCAGTTTCAAGCGCAATATCAGCTTCTCACCGATTCGTTTCTGACGAAAAACGGGCTCGTGTCGTGGAAGATTGACGGGAATAAAGCGAGCGGCACCAATGCCTTAATTGATGATTTCAGAATTATGAACTGTCTGAATGAGGCCGGAACCCTGTGGGGAAACAGTGAATACGGGAAAACAGCGGTGCAGATCGGGAAGGCGCTGAAAAAATACAATACGAATGACGGGTATTTTACGGATTATTATGATGCCGCTTCAAATGCCGCGTCAAAGACCGTGACGTTGTCCTATGTCGACCCAGGCGCCTTACAGATGCTCAGAGAAAAGGGGATTATCGATGAGAAAACGGAAAACCGGAACCTTCATGTTCTCAATCTTGCGCCCCTGAAAAATGGTTTTCTGCCGAAATCGTTCAATACTGAAACAAAGGAATACAAATATGACAGCGAAGTGAATGTCATCGACCAGCTGTACGCCGCCGTGAATCTGAAGCGGGGCGATGGCAAAGCCGCCGCGCTGTCAAAATGGATGATAGAGGAATTTAAGTCGCGCGGACAGCTGTACGGACGATACAGCGCGAACACGAAAGAGCCGGCGGTTCAGTACGAATCACCGTCCGTTTACGCCCTGGCCGTTCTTTTTTTAGCAGAACAAAAAGCTGATCCGGCTGTCATCAAGCCGCTTTATGAAAGAATGACTTCATTTGAAACACTGGACACGCTGAAACCTGATTACGGCGGCTATATGAGCGGGGGCGATACACATTCTTTCGATAACCTGCTGCCGCTTCTGGCTGAAAGGAAATTGTTTAATGAAAATATCATTCAATGAATCACAAAAACTGTGCAGCTACACAGCAGTTATGCTGGTGCTGCTGTCTTTTTTTATTTACTATGCGTCTCAGCAATCCGCAGGGCTTCTGATAACCTGCATCACATTGCTTGTTGCGGGAGCCGGCATATGGTTCGGGGCAATCTATGCGCTCGTCATCACCTTACTCGTCTTATTTGTTCTCGGCAGCCTGCTCCTGTGGTTTCAGACCGGGAGCTTTATGGCGTCTGCCGGTGCCGAAAGTCTGCAGGTGCTGGTCATTTGGGGGATTGCGCTGCTGCTCTTTTCTTACATAGCGGGAAGGATTCACGAGTTGGCGAAGGGGCTTGAGCGCTCAGTGAAACAGCTGCGTGAAGAGATTACGAGCTTTGTCGCCGTCGACAGGGTGACCGGCTTTGACAACCATCTGCGGATGAAGCTGGAGCTTTCTGAGGAAATCAAGCGGGCTGAACGCTACGGCAATTCCTTCGTCTTTTTGCTGCTGCACATGCATTATTTCAAGGAATTCAAATCCCTCTACGGAGAAAAAGAGACCGACCGCCTGCTGGCATTTATCAGCCGCCAAATCCGGTCAAGCGTTCGGGAAACAGACAAAAAATTCAGGCCGTCCGCCGAACGGTTCGGCATCGTGCTGACCCATACGCCTGAAGAAAACATGCCGGCCGTTCTGGCGAAGCTGAAAAAGGAATTGGATACGTACCGGCTGCAAAACGGTAAATACGTCTCCATCACCTTCCGTGTATGTTACTTGGCGTACCGAAAGGATTTACAAACGGCCGAGCAATTTTTAAATGAACTGGAAAACGAGATGATGATGAATGAACTCTAAATGGATACGTCTCTTACTCTCGGCGCTCTTCATGATTTCGGCGGTTTATGTTCCCCGTCCGGCGGAAGCAAAAGACAAAAAGGACGGCATTCTCATTATTTATACAAGCACGGACGGCAAAGAAACCGCTGAGGTCAAAATGCTTGATCTGACCGCGGGCCATTTCTCATCCGCCGTCACCGTGAAAAGCGACGGAGACATCACAGCAGCCGATCTCAAAAAGAATCGGCGCGTCATCTATTACGGCGTCACGAAAAAAAAGCTCAGCGCATCATTTGTGTCTCTGATCAGCAGTATGCCGCAAAAGCTGATCAGCATCGGCTATAACGCTGGGCAGTTCCGCCAATTTGCGGGTTTGTCCCTGACAGAAAAAGAAACGGTATACCGTATTTACGGCAAGAAAGAAAAAACAGACATGCCGCTTGAAAAAGGGATGTCCGTGCTCGGCGTATCGGGAGTAAAAGGGGAGCCCCTTTATACATACCGGTCCGGTGACGGCAGCATCCTCCCTTTTATGTGGAAAACGGCGCGCTCTGACTATTATTTCGGTGTGACGAGCCTGTTAAATGATTCGTTTCTGACGGCGAAAGCGCTGCGCAACGCATTCGGAGAATCAGAGGGCGGCACCCTCCTTTATTTGCGGCTTGAAGACATCAGTCCGATGTCAGATGAAACATTGCTTTACGAAGCGGGCTCTTACCTGCATAAAAGACACATTCCGTTTATTCTGGCGGTCATTCCGGTCTATCTCAATCCGGAAAACGGAGAAAAAGTATACCTGGCGGACAAACCGAAAATGGTCAGCGTCCTGAAAAAACTTCAGCAAATGGGCGGCAGCATCATTATTCACGGCTACACGCACGCATACCGATACAGCGAAACGGGAGAAGGCTTTGAATTTTGGGATGCCAAAGCGGATCAGCCGATTACGTCAGAAAATGCGGATGATACTCCGGTCAAGCTTGAAAAGGAACAGGATTTTCCGAATGAAAAAGCGTACCGGGCGTATGTGAAGCCTTTCCGTGAAAAAGAAAACATCTACACGAGAACGAAGCTGGAGCAGGCGATTGACGATCTGACAGAGCTCGGCCTTTACCCGCTGTCATTCGAAGCGCCGCACTATACGATGTCTGAAGAAGGCTACAAAATCGCATCTTCTTATTTCTCCAGCATTTTCGGACAAGTGCAGCTCAGCGGCACGACGTGGAAAACCTCGGGCGCCCCTCCGTTCGTCTCAAAGCCGGCTATGCTGGACGGGATGACGCTGTACCCTGAAACAATCGGTTATGCCGATAACTCAAAGGAAAATCCGCTCGGAGATATGGAGAATCATATTTCGCAGATGATTGATTTCGGCGGCGGAGTGGCGGGCGGTTTCTACCATCCGTATCTCGGCATGAAATTCCTCCCCGAGCTCGTCAATCAGATGGAGCGGATTCCCGGCGGCGAGTGGCTCGATCTGAAGAAAACGAAGCAAACGGTAACGTCGGACAGCGTCAGGATCAAAACGGACGGAGACGGAACCATTCATGTGGAAAACAAGATTCATCCGATAACGGCCTTTTTCAATCACCATCAGCAGACGCCTCTGGAAAAAGCGCTTTGGATTCTCTCCGGCGTGGTGTTATTGTTTATCATCATGTTCGCCTGCTACGTTCTTTATTTGCGCGCCACATTAAAAAAACGAATCTTTAAGGAGAGAAGAACCCTTGAGTAACATTCTGTTTTTTATCTCATTAAGTTTAATATGGGTGATGCTTCTCTATCACATGTTTCTGATGCAGGGCGGATTCAGGCATTATATGACCTTCGAACGGAACATTCCGAAATGGCGCGCAAAGATGGGGGAGCTCCCGAAGGTCAGCGTGCTCATCCCCGCGCATAACGAGGAGGTCGTCATCAGGCAGACGTTGAAGGCGATGGTGAACCTGTATTATCCGAAAGACAGGCTTGAGATCATCGTCGTTAACGATAATTCCTCCGACCGGACGGGAGACATCGTCAATGAATTTTCCCGTCAGTATGACTTCATTAAAATGGTCATCACAAAGCCCCCGAACGCCGGAAAAGGAAAATCTTCGGCGCTGAACTCAGGGTTCGCGGAATCGAACGGAGACGTGATCTGCGTGTATGATGCGGACAATACGCCGGAAAAAATGGCGGTGTACTACCTGGTTCTCGGTCTGATGAATGATGAGAAAGCGGGAGCGGTTGTCGGGAAATTCCGTGTCATCAACGCGGCCAAAACGATCCTGACGAAGTTTATCAATATTGAAACCATCTGCTTTCAGTGGATGGCGCAGGGCGGCAGATGGAAATGGTTCAAAATCGCCACCATCCCGGGGACGAACTTCGCGATCAGGCGGAGCATTATCGAACAGCTCGGCGGCTGGGATGATAAGGCGCTGGCGGAGGATACCGAGCTGACCATCCGCGTGTATAATCTCGGTTATCACATCCGCTTTTTCCCAGCGGCCGTGACATGGGAGCAGGAGCCTGAGACATGGAAGGTGTGGTGGCGTCAGCGGACAAGATGGGCGCGCGGCAACCAATACGTCGTTCTCAAGTTTTTATCCCAATTTTTTAAGCTGAAACGCAAGCGGATCATCTTCGATCTGTTTTATTTCTTTTTTACGTATTTTTTGTTTTTCTTCGGTGTGATCATGTCAAACACGATTTTTATCATCAATCTTTTTTACGACCTGCATCTGGCAGTCGGGTTTTTGGCGATGATTTTGTGGATACTGGCCTTTTTCCTGTTTATGACTGAGGTCATGATTACTTTAAGCATTGAAAAAACAGAAATGAACAAACAAAACTTCTTTATCGTATTTCTGATGTACTTTACATACTCTCAGGCTTGGATCGTGCTCGTCATCTGGTCATTATTCACAGAGATCAAGCACCGCTTGTTCAAGCAGGAAGTCAAGTGGTACAAAACGGAGCGATACAATCAAAATAAAAGCGGGTGACCTTTTTGAAAAAAGCGATCATATTAATAACCGGCCTTTTCCTATTGATGTATAACGGGCAGGCGGCCGCGGCCCGGGAACTGAAAACGGACGGTTCCGCCCTCGGAACAAGCGCCGGCGCAAAAGAGCAGCAGGCGCTGACTGGCGATCTGATGACACTGTACGGGGCGAAAGACAGCACAGAGCTGACCTATCAGATTCCTGCGGGAGCTTCGAATGCCGATCAGTCGCTTCTGATTGATTACGAGGCGTCAAACTTATTAATTGCCCCGTCTTCTTTAACCATCGCCATTGATGATGAACCCGTCAAATCCATAAAGCTTGACGGCAGTTCCAAGCGGAAAACGGTGAAGCTCAATCTCAGCAAAAGCCAATCCGCCCAAGGCTATCACAATGTATCATTACGATTTTACGGCGTGTTAAAAGAGGGCGTCTGCGTCAGGCAGGATACGTCAGGCAACTGGATAAAAATTTATCCGGACAGCCGTCTTGTACTTTCAGAAGCAAGCAAGTCAAAGGGAGCGGATCTCGGCCATTTCCCATATCCGTTTGCCCAATCAGGCAATACGGGTGAAGAAACCGATATTATCCTTCCTGACAAACCGACCTCGGCGGAAGCTGAAGCCGCAGTCAAAACAGAAGCATTTCTGAAAACGGCAGACAGCAGGCTGAAGGTTTCCTATGTAAAAGAATCCGACGCCGGCAAAATCAGCAATCCGTCAATTGTCATCGGTGCTGATCAGCATTGGAACGGGAAAATAAAAGAGCTTTTCGAACGGGGGAACATCAAAGCGGAAGACAACAAACTTCTTCTCGCTGAACGGGTTCTGACATCAGGTGACAAACGGCAGCCCGTCCTGTTTGTCACGGCGCAATCAGACAAAACGCTGGCGGATAAAATCCGCGTCATCACAGACAGCGCTTATTCAGGCCAGCTGGGCGGAGATACTTTGACAATCGGCCGCCTTCAGCCCGCTGCGGAAAAGACAGGTAATAAACTGACACTAGAGGACTTCGGCGCGGGAAATGTAACGGTCGGATCAAACAAAACGGCGTCAGAGCACTTCTTTTACCCTGCGGCGGCCGCTGTTGATAAAGACGGTAAGGTCAAGCTTTCACTTACATTAAAGACGTCGGAATCAGTCCGGAAGAAGGCGGATTCAGATGATGACGCCGAGAGAGCGGAACTGAACGTCATGGTCAACGGACAGCCGAATGCGGTGCGTCTTGATGATCTCGGCAATCAAGATAAAGACGGCTTTTACCACGTCTCAATCCCGATTGATCCGAAGCTTTTGCGAAGCAGCAGATACATTGATCTGCAATTTGTCACATCAGGTTTGAAACATAACAATCCGTGTATCGATCGTGACGAAAACAAATGGGTCTATATTGATAAAAGCAGCACGCTGACGTATCCGGTAAGCGATGCGGCGCAGAAAGCGGATTTCGGGCAATGGCCGCTCCCGTTTGCGGGCGGCGGGAAAGAGAAAACAGTGATCGTCATCCCGGATGACGTAAACATGCAGACACTGAAAGAGCTTTCTCTGGTGGCGGATTCATTCGGAAACGGCTTTACCGTAAAGACGGCATCAGACATGAAGGAAGCGGACGCCAAAGGCCGGAATGTTGTGTTTATCGGAGGCCTGCCGCAAATTCCGCTTTTGAAATCAAACGCCTCTAAGCTTCTCGTGCCCTCAGACCGCAGCGGAGCTTACGATGTCTCTTCGTTTCAAATGCTGAATGAGACAACGAAACAAGTCGCGTTTACACAGGAATCACCTTGGGACTCCGGCCGGAGCATCGCTGTTTTTGCTCCGTTATCAGGAAGCGGCGCGTCTGTCACAAAAGAGCTGATCAGCTTTTTAGACAGCACAAGCGATGCCGCAACCGTCATTAACGAAACAGCCGGCCGGCAGCTGTTTTCGAATCATCAGCAAATCAAGTCCGATGACAGCAGTCCGGCGGCTGATACGAAGAGCCGTTCCGCAGCACTGAACGTCACGTATATCGCTGTTTTCGCGGCGCTTATGATCATTGCGGCCGGTCTGATCTGGCTGACGGCAAGAAGGAAAAAAAGAAAAACGGATCATGAAAAAAGCGAAAAGTAATGAAGGAAAAAGAGGCCGTTAACAGGCCTCTTTTTTTTGTATTTTTATTTCCATTTTTGGCGGTGATTTTTTTATTTTTGAAACAGCATAAAAGCCCCTTTACAACTGAACGGGACGGGAGTATGATCTCTTTTATAATCTATATCGCTTAATCTGTAATCAGAGCGGGGGAACCAATTTGCGGCGCGTCATGCCGCTTGGGGTGAATCCTTTTTCAGGTAGGGCCAACTCTCATAAGCCCGAATCCGACAGCTAACCTCGTAAGCGTTCATGAGAGGAGATGAATGAAACCTGTGCACGATTATGGCGCAGGGGCATCCGTTTGCCTCTGTGTCTTTTTGCTGTGCTGAAATAAGGCATGCAATCAGCATTCGGAGACATCATAGCAGTAAGGGTTTGTAAATCAAACGGAAAATGAAAAAAAGGGGAAGACAACAAATGTACCATTCAATCAAAAGATTTTTGATTGGGAAACCGCTGAAATCACAGGCGGCCGGAGAGCAGAAACTCACGAAACTCAAGGCGCTCGCTATGCTTTCTTCAGACGCGCTGTCATCAGTTGCTTACGGAACGGAACAGATTCTGATCATTTTGGCTGCGGTAAGCGCGGCCGCGTTTTGGTATTCCATTCCGATCGCAGCCGGCGTTCTCATTTTGCTGCTTGCTTTGATTCTGTCCTACAGACAGATTATTTACGCTTATCCGCAAGGCGGAGGCGCTTATATGGTTTCAAAAGAAAACCTTGGTGAGAAGCCGGGCCTGATTGCGGGCGGCTCATTGCTTGTTGATTATATTCTCACGGTGGCGGTAAGCATTTCTGCCGGAACTGACGCCATTACATCGGCCTTTCCGGCTTTGCACCCGCATCATTTGCTCATTGCTGTTTTGCTTGTGATTCTGATTATGATTTTAAATTTGAGAGGACTGTCAGAGTCGGCGTCCATTTTGGCGTATCCCGTCTATCTGTTTGTGGCGGCGCTTGTCCTTTTGATCGTCGTCGGACTGTTTAAGCTCATGACGGGCCAGGTTCATCCGGCCGAACACACGCCGATCGGCACACCGGTGGCGGGCATCACGCTGTTTTTGCTGCTGAAGGCCTTTTCATCCGGCTGTTCGGCACTGACCGGTGTTGAAGCCATTTCAAACGCGATCCCTGCCTTTAAAAATCCTCCGGCGAAAAACGCGGCCCGCACTCTGGCCATGATGGGGATTCTGCTGGCGATCTTATTTACGGGGATTACGGTGCTGGCGTACGGCTACGGCACGGGACCGAAGCCTAACGAGACCGTTATTTCACAAATCGCCGCGGAAACTTTCGGCCGCCATACGGTGTATTATTTCATTCAAGGCGTTACATCTTTGATTCTCGTGCTTGCGGCGAATACGGGCTTTTCCGCTTTTCCGCAGCTGGCGTTTAATTTAGCGCGCGATCAGTATATGCCGAGAATGTTTACGGTACGGGGCGACCGATTAGGATTTTCAAACGGAATCATCTTTCTCGGTATCGCGTCCATCTTGCTCATTCTTTTATTCGGCGGCCGCACGGAACATTTAATTCCGCTTTATGCCGTCGGCGTGTTCATTCCGTTTACGCTGTCGCAGACGGGAATGTGCATCAAGTGGATCAGGCAGAAGCCGAAGGGCTGGGCGGTAAAAATGCTGATCAACTCATGCGGCGCCGCCATTTCATTTATGGTGCTGTGTATTTTATTCGCGACGAAGTTCAATCTTGTCTGGCCGGTGCTGTTATTCATGCCTGCTGTCGTCATGCTGTTTTTCGTCATTAAAAATCACTACACCGCGGTCGGCGAACAGCTGCGGGTCGTTGATCAGCAGCCTGAGGAAATCAGGGGAACCGTCGTCATCGTGCCTGTCGCCGGTGTCACCACCGTCGTCCAAAAATCGATTCAGTATGCGAAATCATTATCGGATCAGGTTATTGCGGTTCATGTTTCCTTTGACAGAGAAAACGAAAAAAAGGTGGAAAAGCGCTGGGAAGAACTTCATAACGGCGTCCGCCTCGTCACCCTGCATTCCTCATACCGCAGTCTGGTTCACCCGTTTGATAAATTTTTGGAAACGGTCGAACAGAAAGCGAAAAAAGAACAGTTCTCCGTGATGGTGCTGTTTCCGCAATTTAT
Source organism: Bacillus sp. ChL18 (assembly GCF_026241425.1). Classification (NCBI taxonomy): domain Bacteria; kingdom Bacillati; phylum Bacillota; class Bacilli; order Caryophanales; family Bacillaceae; genus Bacillus; species Bacillus sp. ChL18. The sequence goes on from NZ_JAPHWE010000003.1 coordinate 240,867, forward strand.
TACGAAAAAACGCTGGCAGACCATCCTTCACAACCAATCAGCCTTCTTGCTCCGCGTCCGGCTGTTTTGGAAGAAGGACATCATCGTCGCCACCCTGCCGTATCATTTTAAAAAGTAACGGCAAAGACCGCAGGCTAAAATGCCGCGGTCTTTTTTGTAAAGGAGGACGACATGGCACAAGGCGCTTTTGTCATCATTGAGTATGAAAGGCCGGCATTTGAAGATACACAGCATGTATTCATCGGAGCCATTAATGGAGGAGCACCGCTGATGAACGGGCCGGAAACCGCCGCTTTACGCTGGTTTTGTCCTAATCGGCTGCCGCTGTTCATGGTGCCGAACAGAAAACGGCAAATAAAAGACGGACTCAATGGGGCGGCAAATCATAAGGCAGTCCTTAAAGACCGGAATCTGTTATCCATCCTTGATCGGCTGAGAAAAAAGCTGAGAGTATAGCCCGTGTTTCAACCCGTATGAAAAAGGGGATGAATACAGGTAAAAGGAGGATGCAGTATGCCAAGTAAAACAGCAGGACACGTAATGACGGAGCTGCTTGAACAATGGGGAGTCGGTCATATATACGGCATTCCCGGAGACAGCATTAATGAATTTATCGAAGAACTGAGACATGAACGAAATAACCTGACATTCATCCAAACCCGGCACGAAGAAGTCGCAGCCCTGGCTGCCGCGGCTGAGGCAAAACTGACCGGGCAGATCGGTGTCTGCCTTTCAATCGCAGGACCGGGGGCCGTTCATCTGCTGAACGGTTTATACGACGCCAAAGCGGACGGCGTTCCGGTGCTGGCGATTGCGGGACAGGTAGCTTCCGATGAAATCGGCCGTGACAGCTTTCAGGAAATCAAATTAGAGCAAATGTTTGAGGACGTGGCGGTGTTCAACCAGCAAGTACATACGGCAGAAGCGCTGCCCGATCTTCTGAATCAGGCGATCCGCACGGCTTACAGCAAAAAAGGCGTTGCCGTTTTAACCGTTTCTGATGATTTATTCGCGCAAAAAATCAAACGGGAGCCGGTTTATACATCGCCGATATACCTCAAAGCCGATATAGAGCCGAAAAAAGAACATCTCGTGACATGCGCGCAATATATTAACAACGCAAAAAAACCGGTCATTCTCGCCGGCCAAGGGTTAAAATCGGCAAAAGAGGAGCTGCTCGCATTCGCCGATAAAGCGGCCGCTCCGATTGTGATTACCCTTCCGGCAAAAGGCGTCGTGCCTGACAGCCATCCCCACTTTCTAGGGAATCTCGGGCAAATCGGCACAAAGCCCGCCTACGAAGCCATGGAGGAATGCGATCTGCTGATCATGCTCGGCACATCGTTCCCGTACAGGGATTATCTCCCGGATGATACGCCTGCCATTCAGCTTGATTCGGATCCGGCGAAAATCGGGAAGCGCTATCCCGTCAATGCGGGAATTGTCAGTGATGCGGCTCTGGGGCTGAAAGAGCTGACGGAATACATTGAATATAAAGAAGACAGAAGATTTTTAGACGCCTGCACCGAGCACATGAAGCATTGGTGGAAGGAAATCGAAAAGGATGAAACTGAAGCGACTCATCCGCTCAAGCCGCAGCAGGTCATCGCCCGGCTTCAGGATGCGGCCGCAGACGATGCCGTTCTGTCGGTGGATGTCGGAACGGTTACGGTGTGGATGGCCCGCCATTTTAAAATGAAAAAGCAGGACTTTATCGTCTCAAGCTGGCTCGCCACGATGGGATGCGGGCTTCCGGGAGCGATTGCCGCAAGCCTTGCCGAACCTGAGCGGCAGTCCATCGCCATTTGCGGAGACGGCGGATTTTCAATGGTGATGCAGGACCTGCCGACGGCTGTTAAATATAAACTTCCGATTACGGTTGTCATATTAAACAACGAAAATTTAGGCATGATTGAATATGAACAGCGGGTCAAAGGCAACATTGACTACGTCACCCAGCTGCAAAATATGGATTACGCCGCTTTTGCAGAAAGCTGCGGGGCAAAAGGCATCAAAGTGACGAAACACGAGGAATTGGCTCCCGCTTTTCATGAAGCGCTCAACTCAAATGAGCCGGTCGTCATCGACGCCGTCATCGGCGACGAGCCGCCGCTTCCGGGTAAAATCACTTACGGCCAAGCGAAGGGCTTCAGCAAATACATGCTGAAAAACTTCTTTGAAAACCAAAAAATCGAAATGCCGTCACTCAAGAAAAGCTTAAAACGGCTGTTTTAAAAAATAAAAATAAACAGGCAGCATGCCTGTTTATTTTTATTTATTTACCCAGATAAGCCATAGTAAAAGCCCGGCTTTTTATTTTAGGTTTTTCTTCAATAAGGTCATCCCGGGTTATATGGAATAGGTCAGCCAAGTTCCAAGAGAGCCACCCATCTTTTCATAGAACTTTTGTGCACGGTAATTATCAGATGCAGTTATCCACGACATATGCGCATACCCGTTTTCTTTTGTAAATCTCTTGCAACTTTTAAACAATTCTTTGGCTGCTCCTGTGCCTCTTGCTTTTTCTATCACGAATAAATCATTCATTACTGTTATTTTATCTGCTTTCGTCGTACTAAAACTAAAATATAGTGTTGCAAAGCTAATAAGTTCCCCATCTTGTTCAGCAACGAATTGAATACCCCTGTTCTTCTCAAATAACATTTCAATTAAATGATGTATCTTTTCAATCGGTGGCTTAGGTCTTTTATAAAAATCCACGATATATAAATACATTAAATCGGTCAATTGTTTTACATCATAGTGTTCTGCGCTTCTGATTATCATATGTTTACCTCCTCACTCTTTTTTTAATTTTTGTTATACAAAACTTACACATATATTCCAAATAATGCAATATTTTAAATTGGTTTTGAATCGGTTTGTTGTTTAAGAAATAATAAGAAGGCGGAACCATTCTCATGAAGCGCTTAACTCAAACGAGCCGGTCGTTATTGACGCCGTTATCGGCGATGAGCCGCCGCTTCCGGCATTCAGCATGGTGCTATGTATTTAATGCCCGCTCTATTACTTTAAGGAGGAAACAGAATGCAAGCAGTCAAACAATTGTCATTCAATCCGGAAGTATCGGGCTGTTTTTTATCCGTTAAATTAAATTCATCTTTTAAAGTCTCAGCTGTGCGAGAAGGCTTTATAGTCAAGGCTTTTTTCACTGGTGTACTTATTTGTCGCACGATAAAATTGCAATAACTGAAAGGAGGGGTGCAAGTTATATAGAGAAAAAGGACTCAGAGGAGTTTAGATAATGGATGATAAAAAGAAAGAGGTTCAAAGAAAATACAGAGAAGAGATTAAGAGAAAGAAACAGCAAAAAGAAGATGATAAAAACTTCACAAGAGAAGCCTTTATTGTTGTGACGATAATCGTGCTGTTTATTTTTTTGAATTTCATGTTCAAAAGCTTTTAACAAAAAATCCCTGATCAAACAGTAAAACGGCTGGCCCGAGATTTTCAGATTCCCACTGGGTCCATCGTAAAAAACAGCATATACTTAAATCATTGGTTTTTAAAGACGATACCAGCCTTCATGACATGATATTAAAGGCATTGAAGCAAACAAAAAAACAGACCAGTCATAATTATCAGTTATATGCCTCGAAGGGGAAGCTTTGTCTTAGGGTTTGGCCTGACACGTCAGAAGTTTGGGTGTTAGAGACAGGCGTAAACATCACAGGATACCAGTACAGCACCTCAATAAATGAAACAGCAACGAAGGTCAAACTCCGACGCTAGAAAGACAATAAGACGTATACTGCCACTGCAAAAGATAATTCAGGAATTAATAAATACGGGGTTCTGCAGTATGTGGAAACCGTCTCGGACAATATTAATCAGGCGCAGCTTCAGCAGCGAGCGAACGTACTTCAATCACAGAAAAAAGGTGTAAAAAAAGAATTAAAGAGTATTCAAGCTATTGGTATTCCTAACTTGCAGAGCGGTATTCCTATTCTATTTTCAGTCATGACATTGGAAATGAGCTTACTATGCAGAGGGAAGAAACTTTTTAAAGAAAACCATACACGCCCAAACACAAATACTTAAGGTTACGGAGGCTATATAATGAAAAAGGTTATAATCAGCTCCGCTTTAATCGCTATTCTTTTCACTGGATTATTAAGTGTAACAAATGTTTATACTGCTGAAATGAGTGATTCTGGAACTTTCCACATCGCTGAAAAAGCTATAAATATTTAAGTATTCTCCAATTTTTGACCTCCATCTTTTAAGACTGGGGGATTTCTTTTTCTTATCCAGTAATCAACATACGCAGCCTCATAAGGTTCTTAAGCGTTACTTGTATTGCGTTCACTTTTCCGTTTTGCTGTGAAGTGTTTTCTTGAACGATGCATGCATGAGAAAGACGCCGTCCATTTTTAAGCCTTTCTTCAATAATTCAAGGAAAAACAAAGGAGCTATCGAGAAGATCGCGGCAGCTGGCGGGGCGATGGCTGATTAAAAAACTCGTGAAGGTTCAATGCAGTTTCATCTCAAGAACAGCCAGAGAGCGGTCACAACAGCGATCATAAAGTAATCTCCCTCATTCAGTGTAGTTCCATTTTTGACAAACACACGTGCCGTCCGGTTTGTCTTTGTCCCTTTCGGGGTCTTAAGCGCAATGTTCTTCCCTATATTGTAATAAACAATTTTAAATAGATAATATGCCAGCGAACAGAGTAAAAAGAGCAACATGAACTTGCCAATAAACAATATCATGTTTTATTACTCCCTTTTGCAGTTTTTTCGTTTGAATATATGACGGAAAAGTCAGGATGTTATATAAAAGGAGAAGTATTTTACGGAGACTGGTGTTATTCATTAATGAATGGATCATCGTAACATCTCCAGATCCGGAATCATTTCAAAACGAAAGAGAAGCCCGAGGATTATTAAAAAACAGTCCCTAATTTGTCCGCTTTTTTTTGAAAATATGATCCAAGATGAACATAAAGAGGGTGAATAAAAAGGACACCGTAATCATATCTATCAGAGATATATTAGAGGTTCTTTTTATTAACAGCAGCCATACCACCTGCAAAACTAAAGAAATAGAAAAATAGGATATATATGTCATGATCCTCATATTTGTTACCCCCTTAGCCTAATTTCTCTTTTGTGATCTTATCCAAATTAGTGAAAAGGATATCCAATCCCGAAAATAAGAAAGTGATGAACAATGAAAGAAGCACTTCTCCACCTTGAAATATAGATATGTTCTCAATGATATGATTGGAAACGTATTGAACTGAGAAGTAAACAGCAGCCCATGCAAAAATGAATTCAAGGATGTAGGCTGACCAAGCAGGCAATGTCAAAACATGAGTCATTCCTTTTACAATTGCCGTAAGGATAAGCATATAAACTAAAGCTAAAATACTTACGACGACAGAAAATATGTATAAGTCTGAAAGTGAACCATATATGATATATTCTCCGAAAAAATGATTTACAGTTATAGCTATAAAATAAATAACTAGGCTAGGTACAGTCACAGCGAAGAACAGGGAGAATCCAATTAGCCCTATGAATGCTGCATGAGCTAAGCGGTTTGGCGGTGTATCCACGATCTCTTTTTTTAATAGAATCATAAAAATAAGAGATGAAATCACAAGGCAGCATAAGAAAGTGAGCAGAACAGTAAAAAAGACAGTCATGTGACATCTCCAATGAAAAAGTGCTATTAGAGTGAATCTAACAGCACTTTGCATTACTTCATACGTATTTTCCTGACGATCATTTATGAATGATTTTAAAATGCTTTCATTGCTAAAGTTGTCAATTGAGCGAGGTTTTTAGCCTGGCTGTCAGAAAGTCCGGACTTTTTAAGTGAAAGATAAAGATTCTTTTCCACGTCAGCCCAGCTTAAGGCGACATACTCGTTCAGCATTTTCTTTAAAACCGGTTCTATGTGTTCATTGAAAACGGATTCGAGTTCATTTCTTATTTTCTTTCCTGCTAATTTTTCAACAAGATTGAATAATTTTGTTTTATTTTTCAGCACTTCTCTGATTACATCTTTGACTGGTTTTGACACAGATGCATCGCTTTGTGCTTTAAGTCCGTAGGAAAATTGCGTATCAGTCTGATAAAAAAATGATTTGGTCGTTCCAGTGGCATTGGCAGTATTATTATGATTTTCTTTAGCTAAGGATGCGGGGACAAAAGCAGTAGTTACAAGGGCTAAAGATGCGGCAAACAGAATGCCTTTAGCTGCGTGTTTAATGGGAAATCCTCCTTTAGAAATGTAGTGTAGAGAGAAATGAAAGACTATGTATTTAGGCGGGACCGATATGATCCGCTTTGAACATTTTCCCCTCTCAGATACCATTCTATCAATAGGTATTTTTGGGGTAAATAGGATTTTAATACAGTATTTTTCTTATAATTCAAAATCTTCTTTAGCAGGATTCATTTTGGCTGCAGTTTCGACGATGGGACATGGGCTGAAGCCTATATAACACATGTACAGGCTGTTTGAGGCGGAATCACATTATCGGAGCGGTTTTATAATTTAGGGTTAATGAATAAAAATAAACAGGCGGCATGCCTGTTTATTTTCGTTTGCGTGAAAGAGCGAAGAAAAACGGGAAGGCGGAGCCGGCCAATAACGTACCGAATAAAAACATGCCCCCGATGAACACATGATAGTTCACCCCGCCGATCCAAAGCCCCGTGATTAAGGAAACGATGCTTAATGCGATCATCAAAAAGCCGGGAATCAGACGTTTCTTACCCGTTGTCCGATAAGCAATAAGAGAACAGAAGATGCCGATGACAATCGGCACAATCCACAGATAAAAAAGGATAAATACTGACATAAGCAAAACTCCGATTTTTCTTCTATCATACCAAAAACGCCCGGAAAAAGATACGAACGGCACCCGGCGCCAAAAGAAAAACCGGCCGCTATGGCCGGTTTTTTTCTAACGGAATGAATCGTAGATCACAAACAGATTAAGCGCGATCACTAAAACCGCAATCAGCCAGGCGAGAGCCGTCACCCATTTTCGGTTCGTCAGGGCGCCCATCAGGCGTTTGTTGCTTGTAAACATAATCAGCGGCACGAGCGCAAAGGAAATGCCGAATGAAAGAACGACCTGGCTCCATACGAGCGCTTCTGTGGCGTTGACCCCCGAGATAATGATGATCATCGGCGGAATGATGGTAATGAAACGCCGCAAGTAAAGCGGGATACGGTAACGGATGAAGCCCTGCATGATAATATCGCCTGACAATGTGCCGACAGAAGAGCTCGAAAGCCCTGCGGCCAGCAGCCCGATCCCGAAGAGAATGGCTGAAGCCGGTCCGATATAGTGGCCGAATTGCTGATAAGCCACGTCTAAATCTTCTACATATAGCCCGTTCTTGAAGAAAAGCGCGGCAGCGACGATGAGCATGCTTGCGTTAATCGCCCCGGCGATCACCATCGCGATGAGAATGTCAATCGTCTCGAATCTAAAAATCTTTTTCCGCTCACTATCCGTTTTTCCGACGACACGGCGCTGTGTCAGTGCGGAATGTAAGTAAATGGCATGCGGCATCACGGTTGCGCCGAGTATCCCGGTTGCCAGAAGCACACTGTCCATTCCGTCAATTTTCGGGATAAACAGCCCTTCGAGAACGGAAGCGGCGTCAGGTTTGGCAAAGAAGGTTTGCAGAGCGAAGGCGATCACCACGACGAACAGAAGTCCGGCGATGCCCGCTTCCAGCGCCCGGTAACCCCGGCGCTGCAGCTCTAAAATCGCGAATGATCCGATCGCCGCGATAATGGCCGCTTCAACCATCGGTATGCCGAACAGCAGGTTGAGCCCGAGCGCCGCCCCGATAAATTCTGCCAGATCAGTTGCCATAATCACCAGTTCACCCTGTATCCACAGCCCGGCTGATACCCATTTCGGATACCGGTCTCTGGCGATTTCCGGAAGGTTTTTACCCGTGGCAATGCCGAGCTTCGCGGAAAGAACTTGGATTAAAAAAGCCATCAAGTTTGAAAAGAGGATGACCCACAGCAGCATATACCCAAATTTCGAACCAGCTGAGATATTCGTAGCGAAGTTTCCCGGATCAATGTAGGCAATCGCCGCGATAAAGGCTGGGCCTAAGAAAGGCAGAAGCCGCTTGAATCCCTTGCTTTTGCCGTCAAGTGCATCCTGCACGGCTTTTGCTTGCAGTGATTGTGCTGAGATGTCTTTGCTCATTATGTCTCACCTAAATTCCGATAGATTTTTAGCTAAATAACAAAAAGTTTCCTAGACGCAAATTATTTTATCTACATCATAAATCTGCTATTATGAGATGTCAAGTTCTTTATGTTCAATAAACCGGCACATTGATGCCCTGTTTTATCTATGATATGTATCCCGCCGAAGAAAGGTCCGAAAATGAAAACGGCATCGTTCCGGGAAAGAAGCGATGCCGTTCGCCAAGCGTGTTTCCGCGTCCGATCATGCGCGGATGCGTTGAGCGTTCTTTTAAAAAGGTGAAAAGAGAACACTTGCCCATATCACTTCACAACTTTCTGTCCGCCCAACTGATCCTGAGAAAAAGACGCTGTATTTCCTCCGTTTTCCCGGGTAAATAGAATAATAATGTTTCTTTCCATTGGAAGATAAAACCTTTCTGTACCATTCAAATGACCTCCGGAAAAACTCCGGCCGCTCTGAATAAACGTTTGAATCAACGATATATCAGTGATTCCAGTCCAATAAACCGCTGTTATCTATCAAATAAAGAATCGGCATGGTCACTTGCGAAGAAAAGAAGTTGGAGCATTAGACTTATTTCAGTCTCCCGGGCGAAAAAGTATAATAACGTCAGGAAAGCTTTCCAGCCATATGATAAAAGAGGGGGAATTTTCTTGGTACGTCGTTTGTCGATCATTTCTTTAGCCATGATTTTTGCTGTTTCTTTATTCGCTTTTGGCGGCTCTGCATCAGCAGCAGCTTTCAAACCTAAAGCTGAACCGGACGTTTCCATTTTAGCCAGCGGGGGTACAGTCGGTATTTACGGTGCTAATATGCGCTCATGCTCTAAGGTCAGCTGTTCAACGATCACAACATTTTCAAGCGGTAAAAAAATTACAGGTTCCTGGGTAACCGGAGAATATGTTCAAGGTCACTACACCAATTCCAATAAATGGCTGAAAGTCACGTATGCAGGAGCGACAGGCTACGTTTCAGTCACCACACTATCTTATTATTACGGTTTATAATCAGAAAAACCTCGTTCTCTTGAGAGCGGGGTTTTTCCTTTATTCCGATTCAATTTCCGCGTTTCGTTTCATCATCGTGTTTCATCAGCTGATCGATTTCTTCCTTAGAAGCGTTTTTTTTCCACTCTTTCGCCTGACTTGTCGCAATGGGAATGGCCCGTCCTTCTTCATAACCCTCATCTACCATCGCATTCGCGATTTCGATCGCTTTTTTCTTCACAGGTTCCTCGAGATTCTTCAATGATTGCGGATAATCCTTCATAGACCAAGGCATGTCTATCACTCCTTTATGAAAAGTGTTTCCCGCCTGGAGAAAAAGAAAACCGCCTCATCAAAAAGAATGACAGCTATTGTGACGAGAGACCAGCAATTTCCGAATAAAATATAAAGGATAAAGAAGCAAGTACAGATTGAATGCCCACCACATAAAATCAAAATCACCGATAAATACCTAAAAGGCAATCGCTTGCAGGCCTGAACAAAAGGTCAGCACAAGTGATATTAATGCGAAAGAGCGCCATAACGCATGTTTCCGTTTATAAAGAAACAAGCTGTACAGCCCGGTTATCGAAATGAAAATATCTAAGGGAAAGAATGACCAGTTCCAGGCCATGATCATGGCGTTATCATAATCTTTAAACACCATGTTTTTTGGAATCCACTCAAAAAAAGTAACAATCCAATAAATGATAAATCCAATATCTGTAATGAGGAAGAGAACCTTTAACCCTTTCATCATCTGTTTCTGTCCGTATGAACGCTGATGCCGTTTGATGACGTTTCACTTTCAGAAATAAAGTTTAAGGAAACAACACCGATGATGATCAGAAGAACAGAGACAGCTTTTATGACAGAGAACTGTTCATGGAACAGAAAAATTCCGATCAAGGAAATCAGCACGATCCCCATTCCCGACCAGACCGCATACGCGATGGAGACACTTATATATTTCAAAGTCAAAGTAAGAAAACAAAGGCTGCCGATATAAAACAATAACAATAAAATACTTGGGACAAGTTTTGTAAATCCATTTGATAATTTCATGCTGACCGTACCCAATACTTCAAAAATGATCGCTAAACTTAAATAAATCCATTGCATTCAACATTCTCCTTCAATCGTATTATTCAGAATTATACAATATATAGAATTTGAAGAAAATTAAACAATGGAATGTTTTCCGGATAAAAAATCCGGCCGGGTGTAAAAAGAAAACGCCATAAAGGTATACTATGAACAAAGAAATCAGAAAGGACGTGCAGGACGGGTGACAGAAGAGCGGACAGACCTGGAAAGACAACTGAGAGACATTCAAAAATGGGAAAAGGCGCAGCAGAGGGTGATGTTCTGGCAAACATTCACCCGATTGCCGTTTCAGCTTTTGGACAAGCTGACACCGCAATTTATTCAGAGGAAAATCGGACTCATTCTCGATGAAACGGGAACGTTTATTCAGTCAGGCGGACAGTACCTTACATCAGAAAAGCGCATCATGAAAAAGTTTCAAAAACGGCTGCCGCACGGTACATGTCAAACGCTTCGCGACATCCGCAATGCGCCGCTTGCCGTCATGGACGAAATCGCAGAAGCCATAGCGCGTACAAGCGTAAAGGCCGCGACGGTGCAGGGAGCCGCAACGGGAGTCGGCGGCGTATTCACGCTGGCGGCAGACATTCCGGCGATGCTCGGCCTGTCCTTAAAGACGCTGCAGGATATCGCGGTTGCTTACGGCTTTGATCCGAAAGACAAAAAAGAACGCGTGTTTATCGTCAAATTGCTCCAGCTTGCATCCAGTGACGTCATCGGAAAAAAAGCGATTCTGCAAGATTTACGGCAATATGATCAAAACGACCGCGCCTATCAGCGCGTCGCCTCGCAAATCCAAGGCTGGCGGGAAGTCGTTTACAGCTACCGCGATACGTTCGCTGCGAAAAAACTGCTGCAAATGGTTCCGGTCGCGGGCATCATCTTCGGCGCGTCCGCCAACCGTTCAGCTTTAGAAAGCATCGCAGAAACAGGCATCATGCTTTATAAAAAACGCCGGATTTTAAAACGCCTGGACGATACAGAATGATAAAAACCACCCGAAAACACATTCAATGTGTTTTCTTTGTTTAGCAGTTCTGAAATCGGGAAACCAACAACCAACACCAATTAAAGGAGGAATTCAAAAATGGCACAAGATAATAACAAAATGAGCAGAGAAGAAGCAGGTAAAAAAGGCGGAGAAGCGACAAGCAATAACCATGACAAAGAATTCTATCAGGAAATTGGTCAAAAAGGCGGAGAAGCAACAAGCAAAAATCACGATAAAGAATTCTATCAGGAAATCGGTGAAAAAGGCGGAGAAGCAACAAGCAAAAATCACGACAAAGAATTCTATCAGGAAATCGGTGAAAAAGGCGGAGAAGCCACTAGCAATAACCATGACAAGGAATTCTATCAGGAAATCGGTCAAAAAGGCGGAGAAGCCACTAGTAAAAATCATGACAAAGATTTTTATAAGGAAATCGGCCAAAAAGGCGGAAACAGACGAAGCAGCTAATAAAAGCATAAAAGGCAGACAACCTGCAGATCAAAAGCGATCCGGCGCACCAGCCGGATCGCTTTTTATTTTGGGGAAATCTTGATCTGAGCCGCCGTTGCGATACAATAAAATGAAAAAGGGGTTTTTCACTCGTGTCTGACATGCTGAATTTGCTCGCTATCGCCAATAAAGTCAAAGAAAAACACGACAATTTTTCAATCGCGGAGATCAATGACCACTGTGTGCGCCTCGCAGTGTTTACGGGAGAATATGACTGGCACCATCACCCTGACTCAGATGAATGGTTCATCGTTCTGGAAGGTGAGCTGCTGATCGATTTTAAGGACAAAGAAACCGCAGTGCTCAAAGCAAATGACAGCCTGCTCATCCCGAAAGGCACGATTCACCGCACCCGCTCTTACGTCAGAACCGTGAATCTCTGTGTTGAGCATACGCATGCGAAAACAGTCATCACAGAGGAACGGTCATGCTGATCAAAAAGATCGTATGTGAAACAGACGCTGCAAACACTGAAGCATTTGCGCAAGCACAGTCAAGGTGGGGAGCATTATCATGTGTAAATGGCTTCGTCAAACAGGCCGGCGGATGGCGGAAAAACGCAGACGGCCTGTTCATCGCAGAGATCATCAGCGTTTGGGAGAACAGACAGGCCTATGATGATTTTATGGAGAACGAACATGACCGCATATACGAAGAAATCGAGCAGAAGGCTGCAATTCTTTCAATAGAAGTGATGCTGTACGAAGAGGATGAACCTTTCATTCACGAGCTGTTACATCACCCGGACATCCGGTACGAACCGGACTGGACGGTTCAGAAGGCATAATGAAAGCCCAAAACAGTTTGTTTTGGGCTTGTGTCTTTACTCGCGTCCGGGAAGCGTGTTGTGGACATACGGCGGGACGGGATCCAGCTTAGCTATTTCGCCGTGCGCTTTCGGTTCCTTTTCGTATTCGAATGGTTCTCCGTCCGGCGCTGTTTCCTTCAGCCAATTTTGTTCAGCGCTTTCTGCTCCATCTGAGAAATGAATAAGCTTATGGGAGAATGACTGTTTTTCCAGAGCCTTCGGGAATGTGGAAGGAACGATCGGACCTTCCTGTTCTTCTAATTCTTTAATGGCCGCAAGCCATTGGTTTTGATGCATAGTATCGCGGGCCAATAAAAAGCTGAGCATATCTTTCACGCCTTTATCATCGGTCATTTCATACAGGCGTGCGACTTGAAGCCTTCCTTGTGATTCGGCGTTCAGATTGGCGCGGAAGTCTGCCAGAAGGTTTCCGCTTGCGACGATATAGCCTGCGCTCCACGGAACGCCCGTGCTGCTCTCCGGCATTGCGCCGAGCCCTGAGACGATCGCATGATGCGGATTCATCCCGCCTAAAATGGACCCGATGACCGGATCATCAGCCGCTTTTTCCTGCTCTGCCAGCGGGGCGTCTTCTAACAGTCTCGCAATCATCGTCGCGATCATTTCGACATGGCCGATTTCTTCCGTCGCGGTATCCATCAGAAGATCCTTATATTTTTCATTGCCCCGTGTATTCCATCCTTGAAACAAATATTGCATGGCGACGGATATTTCCCCGTATTGTCCCCCTAAAATTTCCTGCATCTTTTTTGCGAACAGCGGGTCAGGACGATCCGGTTTAGCCGGATGCTGCAGTTTTTTCGTATGTGTAAACATGTCTCCATCTCCTTTTTTTGCTCTGTCCCTATTTACTTCCCCGGCGGGAAAAGGGATGAAACGGAGATGGGCGTATTGGCCCTGCTAAGGCTCGCGGCGCAAGGATAACAAATCCTGCACAAGCCCGCGGCCGATCACCTGTTCATATTGTCCGTAAATCGGGTCGAGGCGTTTCATCCATGTGTTCTTTTCCGCTTTACTCAGCACATGAATATGAATGGATGAATTCTTCTTTATCTCTTCAAGCTGGTCTTTATTCATTTTCTCAGCGGAGGCTTCGTTCCATTCCGTCGTTTCTCTCATCGCCTCCGTTAAGATGGCTCTCGTTTTTTCTGTCTGCGAATTCCAGAAATGCTCGTCGGTCATCACGGCATAACCGAGGTACCCGTGATTGCTGATTGTCAAATAATCTTGAACATTATAAAATTTTTTAGAATAGATATTTGAAATCGTATTTTCTTCTCCGTCTACAAGATTGCTTTCCAAGAGCTGAAACGTGGAATTAAAGGAATCCTGCCGCGGGTGCGCGCCGAGCAGACGGTATTGGTCTTCGATCACGCTGCTCGGCATGATCCTGAGCGCCTGTCCTTTCAAATCGTCCGGAGTGAAGATCGGTCCTTTATTTGACGTAAGCTGCTTAAATCCGTTCGTCCAGTACGCCAGTCCTTTCAAATGATGCTTTTCTAATGAAGCGAACAGGCGTGTGCCGATTTTGCCGTTGAGGCCTTCTTGCACGGCTTTATAGTTTGTAAACGCGTACGGCAGATCCAAAACACCCCATTCGGGAGACAGTGATCCGAGCTTTGAGGTGGAGGGAGCGATGAATTGCACGTCCCCGTTTTGGAGGGCGTTTATTTCTTCATTATCTGAATAGAGGCTCCCGTTTGGAAACACCTCTACTTTAATGGTGCCGCCGGACTTTTGATAGACAAGGTCGGCAAACTTATTCGCCGCCCGCCCTTTAGGCGTGTTTTCAGCAACGACATGGCTGAATTTGAAAACGATTTGATCTTTCAGGCCTTCCTGTTCGTCATCATAATACGGTTCTTCCGTTGAGAAATGATCATGAAAGCCGATGAATAAAGCGGTTCCGATACCGAGTACCATCAGGCTGAGACAAGTCAGCAAGCTTTTCATCGAAAACCCCCTCCGCCATTTTCTATAACAAGCATAATCGGGCGGGCCGTTTTCGTAAAGAGACGGAAAGGAAGAGGCCAATGACGAAAAAAAAGCTCACCATCCGCTGGAAAATCACCATACTTTCGTATATCGTCGTGCTTTTTACCTTTTTGATCGTCGGCATCGTGCTGATCGGCAATATTCAGCATACAGAGGAGCGCGAGCTGAAAAAACGGCTGATGAATACCGCGCGGACGGTATCTGAGATGACCGATGTCAAACGCGCCCTCGAGCAGAAAAAACAAAGGGATGACGTGCGCCATGCGGTCGAAGAAATAAGGATCATCAATGAAGCGGACTACATCGTCGTCATGGATATGGATCATATCCGCTATTCACATCCCGTCAGCACCATGATCGGAAAGCGTTCAAGGGGTGAGGACGAAGCCGCGGCGTTCGCCGAGCACATTTATTTTTCCGAAGCAAAGGGAGAAATCGGCACCGCCGTCCGCGCTTTTTATCCCATCAAAGACCGGGATTTGAATCAGATCGGCGTCGTTCTGGCCGGTAAAACGCTGCCCGGATTCGGTGAAATTCTTCTTCAGCTGAAACATGAAATACTGTTTATCGTTCTGCTGGCGCTCGGGTTCGGACTGGCCGGCTCCTTTTTGCTGGCCCGCCACATCAAAAAACAAATGTTTTGGCTGGAGCCCCATGAGATCGTGAGAATGTATGAGGAACGGACCGCTACGTTTCATTCAATGAATGAGGGCGTCATCGCGATCGATAACCAGCATCACATCACCATTTTTAATGAAAAAGCGAAGCAGATATTCAATGTCAGACAAGAGACCGATGGCAGGCTGATCTGGGACGTGTTAAAAGATTCCCGCCTCCCTGAGATCGTCGAGCGGAACCGAGCCGTATATAATGAAGAAATCCAAGTCAGCGGAAAGGTGATCATGAGCAGCAGAATTCCGATCGTCATGAAAAAGAAGGTCATCGGAGCCGTCGCCATTTTTCAGGACAGGACGGAAGCGGCGAAAATGGCGGAAGAACTGACCGGCGTGAAAAATTTTGTCGATGCGCTCAGAGTTCAAAATCATGAACATATGAACAAGCTTCACACCATCGCGGGACTGATTCAGCTCGGAAAATCAGAAAAAGCGCTCCAGCTTGCTTTTAAGGAATCATCAGAACAAGAAAGCGTCACCGATTTTCTTCATCAGGCCATTCAGAATGACGCTGCGGCGGGGCTGTTGTTAAGCAAAATCAAAAGAGGAAAAGAGCTTGGCATCTCTGTGAAAATTGATGAAAACAGCAGTTTCTCGGCATTTCCGGAGCATGTCGACCAGCATGACATCGTCGTCCTGCTCGGCAATTTAATTGAAAATGCGTTCGGCGCATTCGAAACAGCGGACACGGAGGACAAACATATTGACATCAGTATCGAGCAAAATGATGAGGTGCTTGCTATATTAATAGAAGACAACGGAAGCGGGATTTCCGATCAGCACATCCCGCACCTTTATGACAAAGGGTTTACCGTCAATAAAACGGGAGGAACGGGATACGGCTTGTACCTCGTCAAACAAATCGTCGACAAAGGGATGGGCGTCATTGAAGTCGACACACGGCAGGGACAGGGAACGGCATTTTCTATTTTATTTCCGATGAAGGGGGAGGAATCATTCGATGGACATCAAGGTGCTGCTTATTGAAGATGATCCGATGGTGCAGGAGGTGAATAAAGAATTTATCACCGGTGTTTCAGGGTTCAGCGTCATCGCCACGGCCGCCGACGGAGACGAGGGAATCAGGCTTATAAAAGATCTGCGGCCCGGGCTCGTGGTATTAGACGTATACATGCCGAAAAAAGACGGAATTAAAACGCTCCAGGAAATCAGAAAACAAAAGCTCGAAGTGGACGTCATCATCGTCTCGGCCGCAAAAGACAAAGAAACAATCCAGCTTATGCTGCAGAACGGTGCGGCCGACTATATTTTGAAGCCGTTTAAGCTGGAGCGGATGAGACAGGCGCTCGAAAACTATAAACAATATAAACGGAAAATTGAAGAGCATGACACCATGTCGCAGGAGCAGCTTGACATGCTGCTTAAAATTCCGCAAAATCCGTCCAGGGATCTGCCGAAGGGGTTAAATCATTTTACGATGAATGAAATTTTGACCTATATGAAACAGCAGACGGAGCCGCTTTCAGCTGAAGAAGCCGCCAAAGCGCTCGGGATCGCCAGGGTGACAGCGCGGCGTTATCTTGATTTTCTTGAGAAAGACGGCCAGATTAAGCTCGACATTCAATACGGGGGAGTGGGCCGGCCGGTTAACCGCTACAAATTTGTCCGCTAGCCGAGACCAAAAAGACCAAAATGTCCGTTATGATCATAAGCTTCCCCTCTTTGTATGAAAACGCTATCATTCTCGTATAGACGCAGCGAGAGGCAAGGGGGAGTAGGGATGAAAATTTTCAAAAATCTTACGGTGCAGGTCATCACGGCGGTGATCATCGGCGTCATTGTCGGACTCGTATGGCCTGAGGCCGGGAAGCAGATGAAGCCGCTCGGCGATACATTTATCAATGCGGTAAAAATGATTATCGCACCGATCATATTCCTGACGATCGTGCTCGGCATCGCCAAGATGGGAGACATGAAAAAAGTCGGCAAAGTCGGGGGAAAAGCATTTATTTATTTTGAAGTCGTGACCACCATCGCCCTTATTATCGGACTTCTGGTCGTCAATATCATGAAACCCGGTGAGGGCCTTGATTACAGCAAGCTTGAAAAAGGGGATGTCTCTCAGTACACCCAAAACGGGGGACAGGGGATTGACTGGATTGAGTTTATCACTCACATCGTTCCGTCAAATATGGTTGACGCTTTCGCAAAAGGCGACATTCTTCAGGTCTTATTCTTTTCTGTTTTATTCGGTGTCGGCCTGGCGGCGCTCGGTGAAAGAGGCAAAAGCATTATTGATTTCTTTGATAAACTGTCGCACGTTTTTTTCAAAATCATCGGCTACATCATGCGCGCGGCGCCGATCGGCGCATTCGGGGCCATGGCCTATACGATCGGGCACTTCGGCCTTGATTCCATCAAGCCGCTGGCGAGTCTGATGCTGTCTGTATACGTTACGATGTTCCTGTTTGTATTTGTCGCTTTGAATATCATTTGCAAACTATTCGGTTTCAGCTTGTGGAACTATCTCCGTTTTATTAAAGATGAACTGCTCATCGTTCTCGGCACAAGCTCTTCTGAGTCCGTCCTTCCGCGGATGATGGATAAAATGGAGCGTTACGGCTGTTCCAAATCGGTTGTCGGCCTTGTCATTCCGACGGGATATTCTTTTAACCTTGACGGCACCTCGATTTATCTTTCAATGGCGACGGTTTTTCTGGCGCAGGTGTTCGGCGTTGACCTTACCATCGGCCAGCAGGTTACGATCATTCTCGTGCTGATGCTGACATCAAAAGGCGCGGCGGGCGTAACCGGAAGCGGATTTATCGTACTCGCCTCCACTTTATCGGCGCTTCAGGTTATCCCGCTGGAGGGACTGGCGCTGCTCCTCGGCGTTGACCGCTTTATGAGTGAAGGAAGGGCGATCGTCAACCTGATCGGAAACGGAATCGCCACCATCATCGTAGCCAAGAGCGAAAATGAGTTTGACGAAACGAAAAGCACACAGGCCGTAAAAGAAATGAAAACGGCGGTATAAAAGGAAAGGAACGGCATGCATCGGGCATGCCGTTCTTTTTTTCGGCCTCCATGAGTAAAAAAGATAAATTTGTTTAAATTTATTAGGAGGTGGACAAAGACCTTAGCGTCATTTTGTTATATAATTTACAATTAGAGAGTGAAAGATGAAATCTAAGGGCTTTTTGTCCTAGCAGGAGTGTATAAATGGCGGCTATTTTTAAATTTTTTCAGCATCCGGGTGTCAGACGTTTTTCCGTTTTTCTTGTTTTGACTGGGGTGTTAGTTGTATTCCGAAGTATGATTAATTTGATTTTGCTTACGTTTATTTTTACTTTTCTGATGGATCGGCTGGAGACTGTCATCCGGCACGTGTTGAACCATTTTTTCCGGATCAGCCAGAGGGTGGTCATCACCGTTTTATATATTGCGCTGGCTGTCGGGGCGACTGTCGGAGGCTTTGTCTTTTACCCGATTGTTGCCAAGCAGATTGAACAGCTGATTAAGCAGATCAAGCACATCGCGTATCATCCCGATGTCATTCCGTTTTATGATGAGATATCGAGCGTGTTCGGCGATATCAATATCGGTTCCTATGTAAAAGAAGGTTTTAATGTACTGTATACATACTTGGCCGATATCAGCACTTTCGGTTTGCAGGTCGTGATGTCACTGATTCTCAGCATGTTTTTCCTGTTCGAGAAAAAGCGGCTCACGGAGTTTATGAAAAAATTTCAGCACAGCAAGCTGTCTGTTTTTTACTACGAACTTGCTTATTTCGGCAGCAAGTTTGCGAGAACATTCGGCAAAGTGCTTGAAGCCCAATTTATTATCGCGCTGGTGAACTGTATCCTCACCTTGATCGCATTGGCGATTCTGCATTTTCCGCAGCTGTTCGGCCTGTCCATCATGGTCTTTTTCCTCGGGCTCATTCCCGTGGCGGGTGTGGTGATTTCGCTCATTCCGCTCAGCATCATCGCGTATACGACGGGCGGCGCAGCGTATGTCATCTACATCGTGCTGGTCATTTTCGTCATTCATGCGATTGAGACGTACTTCCTTAATCCGAAACTGATGTCAGCGAAAACGGAACTGCCGATCTTTTTTACCTTTACGGTTCTGATTTTCTCGGAACATTTCTTCGGTATCTGGGGCTTGATTATCGGAATTCCGATTTTTGTGTTCCTGCTTGATATTCTGGATGTCGTCAATAATGAAGAGAAGGAAAAAAAAGGACCGGTCCCGGATAAGACATAACGTCGGCTCCGGCTCTTCACGAATATATGACTAATGTTATAATGCAGACAGTGCCTATGTACGGGCACTGTTTATTTTTTGTGAAAAAGGAGGAAGGCTGTATGACTGAGCCGATTTTACATATTGAAGGCCTTGACAAAACAATAGGCAAAAAGCACATTTTAAAAAACATCAGCATGGATGTCAGGCAGGGCGAGATCATCGGTTTGCTCGGTCCGAACGGGTCGGGAAAAACTACACTTATCCGAATCATCGTCGGTCTTTTAAAGAAAAACAGCGGCACGATTACAATTAACGGCTTTCAGCACGATGCTGATTTCGAAAAAGCGCTTGAATCCGTCGGAGCGATCGTGGAAAATCCTGAATTCTACCCGTACCTGACGGGGTGGGAAAACCTGAAGCACTTTGCCAACATGCACAAAAACATCAAAGAGGACAGGCTTCAGGAAGTCATCGAGCGGGTCGGGCTCACCAATGCCGTTCATGACAAAGTTAAAACGTATTCCCTTGGCATGCGTCAGCGTCTCGGGATTGCGCAGGCCATTCTTCACCGTCCGAATATGCTCATTTTAGATGAACCGACAAACGGGCTTGATCCCGGCGGAATGAAGGATTTCCGCGATCACTTAAAGGAACTCGCGGAGCTTGAAGGGACGAGCATCCTTTTTGCGACGCATTTATTGCGTGAAGTGGAGGACCTTTGCGACCGTGTCATCATCATTCAAAAAGGTGAGATCAAAACAGAGGTTGTTCTGCGCGGCGCTGAGGAAAAAGAAGAAAAAGCCGTCCTCGACATTCAGCCGGCTGACGAAGCATTCGAATGGCTGTCAGAACAGCAATTTGCTCCGGAGAAAAACGGCGGGGGCATTACCGTCACCGTAGCGAAGAAGGACATCCCGGCATTAAACCGTGCGCTCGTCGGACAAGACTTTCTCGTGTATTCCATCATGCCGTATGCGGAATCGCTGGAGGATGAATTCATGAAAGTGACGACGGCGCTTCAAGAGGAGGGGGAGACGAATGTTTAAATTGACAGCGAATGAGCATATGAAGCTCTTTAACCGAAAAGTCTCATTAGTGGCGCTGATTCTGATGGCCGTTCTCCAATTTATTATGGCGCTTGTCATTAAACGGCTTGTCATCAGTTCCGGAACGGATGAGAATTTCATCGGCTATATGGCGTACGCGCCCGGGCTGAATATTCTGCTTGAGGCGTTAACAATCGTGATCGCGGCAACGATCATTTCCGCTGAATTTGATAAGAAAACGATCAAATTTCTGTTAATCCGCCCGGTAAAGCGGGAGCGGATTTTTGTATCTAAACTCATTACCGTATTTTTGGTCAGCTTGTACCTGTATGCGGCGTACTATATTCTGTCTCTGCTGTTCGGCATGGCTTTCTTCGGCGTGTCGGTGACATCTGAATCAGGGACGCTTCTTATGAACACCCTGAAAGTAATCGGCACGAACTGGGTCGAGGCGTTTGCGATGGCATGTTTTGGCTTGTTGTGTTCTTCTGTATTCCGAAACAGCGCAACGGCCGTCATTTTGTCATTTATCGTGCTGTACGGCGCAAAATCACTCGTGACGATTATGTCGCTCTTCCAAAACAAATGGGGAAGTTTTCTGCTGTTCGCAAATACTGACTTGACGCAATATATGAGCGGGGCGAAACCGCTGTTTGCGGGAATGACGCCGTTATTTTCCGCAGGCATTATCATTATCCATATCGTATTCTTCTTAGCCGTCGCTTGGTGGAGCTTTTGCAAACGCGATGTTCGGGTATAAAGTAAAGGAATGACATTTTTGTGAAAAAGATCACGATAAATCAATAATTTATGCTATTTTGATTTATAATAAAGGTAATGACGGAGGTGCTCACTTGAGAAATTTTATTACCGCATTACCGATTGTGTTATTGCTTGGTTTTTCCTTTGTGTCATTCATGTTCCAATTCGAACATCTTGTTTATTTCAGACTTGCGCTGGGATTGTTTTCTACAGTGGGGCTGTTTCTCTTATATAAATTGAAGACGGGATTCCGTTATTTCATCATCTACCTGTATGCAAGCTGGATCGTGCTTGCGGCGGTTACCGCGTTTGAAGAGCCGATTTTTTCAAGCTTTTTCTTTGGCGGGCTTGTGATGACGATGGGTTATCTCACATATATGCTGATTTATCTCGGGCTCAAGCAGGACCGCGGCCCGGAAGCAGTCTGAACGCGCTATTCCATGGAATAGCGTGTTTTTTTATACAGCCTCACAGTTGCGAAACGAGACTTGAATCTCTATAATACTTATTAACTTTATCGGAATTATAATGGGGGGATTCCAGTGTCTTTATGGATACAGAATGAACGGCAGAGGGAATGGATGGAAAAAATCGGCCTGCTTGCAGACGAATTTCAAACAACAGCCGCGCTTGATGATGAGGCGGGCCGTTTTCCCGTGGAGAAAATTCAAAGACTGCGCGACGCAGGATATACGGCATTAACGGTACCTGAGGCATTCGGCGGTGCAGGCATTTCCGTTTATGATATGGTGCTGTTTCAGGAACGGCTGGCGCGGGGAGACGCGGCCGTTGCTCTCGGAATCGGCTGGCATTTATCCGTCATGGGTGAGCTCGGAGAAGGAAACAGCTGGGATGAAGATGTCTTTTCATTTATCACAGAAGAGGTGAAAAAGGGAGCTGTCCTGAACAGGGCAGCGACGGAACGGCAGACCGGCAGTCCGACGAGGGGAGGAAGACCCGGCACCTCCGCTGTCAAAAAAGACGGAAAATGGGTGCTGAACGGCCGAAAAACCTTTACAACCCTTTCGTTGACGTTAGATTATATGCTTGTGACGGCATGGATTGAAGAAAAACAAACGACCGGTGTTTTTCTCATTCATAAAGATCAGGCAGGCGTCTCGGTCGAAGAAACATGGGATATGATTGCCATGAAGGCGACCGGAAGCCATGATCTCCTTTTAGATCATGTCACGCTCAGTGACGAGCGGCTTGTGGAGCTTATCAGCGGGCCGAGGGCGGCGAAAGTGAATGGCTGGCTGCTTCACATTCCCGCTGCTTATCTGGGTATCGCTCAAGCGGCAAGGGACTATGCCGTCCGGTTTGCATCCGAATATTCGCCGAACAGCCTGAACGGACCGATTAAAGACGTGCCGGCCGTTCAGCAGCGTGTCGGGGAAATGGAGCTTGAATTGTTAAAAGCGAGACAGTTTCTCTTCACGGCGGCGCAAATGTATGATGACCCGAAACGCCGCCCTTTCATCAAAAGCGAGCTCGGCGCCGCAAAACATATTGTGACAAATGCCGTCCTTTCTGTTGTTGATAAAGCAATGAGAATCACCGGCGCAAAAAGCCTGGAGCGAAACAATCCGCTCCAGCGGTATTATCGGGATGCCCGGGCCGGCCTTCACAATCCGCCGATGGACGATGCGGTCATCGGCAAATTAGCGGCGGAAGCCTTTGAGCAATAAAAAAAAGAGCCTGAAAAAGGCTCTTTTTATGTATGGCTGTTGTGCCGGAGCAGTTTTTGATGCTTGCGGTCAATTCTGTCATAGATCACATTCATCAGCTTTTGATTATTCATAATGGCCGCCTTGTTTTCTTTTATCAGCTGTTCGTATGTTTTTATTTTACGTTTCGCCATGAACCCGCACCTTCCTAACATATTTGTATTCGCTTTCTAATTCTCCGAGCGATAATTCATATAAATGCCGTTCCGACTTTTTGTATATTCCGTTATTGATCAGCAAATGGATCAGATGTTTTTTTCGTCCTTCAACTGATGATCTGAGCTGAGGAGAAGACCTCATGATTACCCTCCTAATCAAATGATATTGAGAATCATTATCAATTAATGAAATTATACAATGGGCATATTCATATGTAAAGGAAAAATACCGCCAATTTTTCGACAAAAAGTTTCCCGGGGAATAATGCTGTCGAATATTGCATTTGCTCAGATCAAAGCTGCTATTTTTCCGCTTTTCCATCCATACTATGAATGAGAATGGAGGAGTCCTTACATGAATGATCAAACGGCAAACTTAAAACGGGGTGAGAAAGGCGCGATTCTTAATATCGCCGCGTACCTCATCCTTGCCGCCGTCAAACTGGTGATCGGTCTTATTTATCATTCCGAAGCGCTCCGAGCGGACGGTTTAAATAATGCCACGGATATTGTCGCATCACTGGCTGTGCTGATCGGGCTCCGGATTTCCCAGCGCCCCGCGGACAGTGATCATGCTTACGGACATTATCGGGCTGAAACAATTTCTTCATTAATTGCGTCTTTTATTATGATGGCGGTCGGTATTGAAGTGCTGATCGGAGGAGCAAAGGCGATTGTCAGCGGAACGGAGGCCGAGCCGAGCTTCATTGCGGCATGGACGGCGCTCGGAAGCGCGATTGTAATGTACGGCATGTATGTATATAACAGCCGTCTTGCGAATCGGGTTAAAAGTTCTGCGCTTCATGCGGCGGCGAAAGACAGCCGTTCTGACGCCTATGTCAGTATTGGGGCGTTTATAGGCGTCTTAACGGCCAGGCTTCATCTGCCGTGGATTGATCCGGTCATTGCTTTTCTGATCGGAATCATCATCTGTAAGACGGCATGGGACATCTTCAAAGATGCTTCCCACTCATTGACGGACGGGTTTGATCTGAAAGATTTGGAGCCGTATAAACACACGGTGAAAGAAATAAAAGAGGTCAGCAGGCTGAAGGATGTGAAAGCAAGGTATTTGGGGAGCACGGTTCATGTGGAAATGGTCATTACGGTAGATCCGGGACTGTCAGTGAAAGAAGGCCATGAAGTAGCCGATGCAGTCGAGTATGCAATAAAACATGAACATGATGTGACTCATGTCCATGTTCATGTAGAGCCTGAAGTCATAAACAAAGATCGTGAAACGAATTAAATATGCTGTGATAAAAACTCTGTGACTTCTTCGGGCGTTTTCGCGTTTGCGCTGTGAAGATGCGCTTTCTTTTCACCGTTTTTAAAGATCAGAAGGCTCGGTATGCCCATTACCTGATATTTGTCGGCAAGCTCAGGGAGCTCGTCTCTGTTCAGCTCATACCAATCATTTTGATTATATTCTTCCAAAATATCGCCGATGAACATATTCATGCGCGTGCAGTCAGGGCACCAGTCAGCGAAAAATTTCACGATGATTTCCTTGTCGGATTGAATAAGTTCATTAAATTGTTCTGTTGTACTGATTTTTTTCATATGACACATCTCCTTTTCCATGCCATTTTAATATAAAATAAAAAGGAATTACATACAAATGCTTTCATATTCAGAATGCCCAAAAATAATTAGATCATTTTCTGAGGAAAGTGATAAGATAGTAAAGATGAATTGTTGTGGGGGGAATATCCATTGAAAACAAGTCTAGGATTGGTGTACGGCGGAAAGTCAGCCGAACACAATGTATCGCTGCAGACAGCATTAGCTGTAACAAAAGCGCTTAATACTGAGAAGTTTGATATACATCCGATTTACATCACTGAAAAAGGAGAATGGCAAAGAGGCCCGCTGCTGACTGAGCCGGTTTCCAACGTGAAAATGCTTCAGCTGGAACAAAACGGTGAAAGTTTCGCTCTATCAGCATTGAACCGGGAAATGTTTCCTGAAGCGTCGCCTGACGAAAAGGCGCCGATCGATGTCGTATTTCCGCTTCTGCACGGACCGAACGGTGAAGACGGCACCATTCAGGGTCTGCTGGAATTGCTGAACGTTCCTTATGTCGGCAACGGGGTGCTTGCATCATCAGCCGGCATGGATAAAGTCATCATGAAGCATTTGTTCGCTCAAGCGGGGCTTCCGCAGGCGAAGTACGCCGCTTTCTTAAAAAAGGACTGGAAACAGACGCCGGACAGCTGCTTACAGCAGGTTGAAGAGGAGCTGGGATATCCGTGCTTCGTCAAACCGGCGAACCTCGGATCAAGCGTCGGAATCAGCAAATGCCGAAATCGCGAAGAGCTTGAAAAAGCCTTCGAACTGGCTTTTGAGTATGATCGGAAAATTGTGGTGGAAGAAGGAATCGCCGGAAGAGAAATCGAAATCGGCGTACTCGGAAATGACGAACCGAAATGCTCCGCCGTCGGTGAAATCGCGCCGAAAACCGGCTTTTACGATTACAAGGCGAAATATGAAGACGGCGACACGGATTTAATGATTCCCGCGCAAGTGACGGATGAACAATATGCGGAAATCAGCGAGATGGCGATTAAAGCCTTCAAAGCGATTGACGGATCAGGCCTTGTCCGCGCCGATTTCTTCCTGACCAATGACGGTCAAGTGCTCATTAACGAAGTGAACACAATGCCGGGCTTTACGCCATTCAGCATGTTCCCGCTGCTTTGGAAAGAAGCAGGCGTAGATTACAGTGATCTGATCGAACAGCTGGTTGAGCTGGCAAAAGAACGCCATGCCGAAAAACAGCTGATTAAACATACATTTTAATGAAGACGGACACTGCCTAAAAGGGGCAGTGTCTTTTCCCGTAACAGACAACATTTTCAGAAAGCGAGGTGCCACCTTTGATAAAGCGAACTGTAAAGCGAATCGCAGACATGGTCAAAGGCACACTGACAAATCCCGTATTTGAACAAACAATGATTGAGGGCGCCGCAACCGATACGCGGACTTTGGAAAAAAATCAGCTGTTCATTCCTTTAAAAGGCGAGCATTTTAACGGCCACACCTTTGTGCCGCAAGCATTCGAAAAAGGCGTTTCCGCGGTGTTGTGGGACCGCTCTGAACCGAATCCGCCGGAAGAGCGTGCTGTCATCCTGGTCGATGACACGCTGGAGGCGCTGCAAACATTGGCAAAAGCTTATTTGGAAGAGCTCGGCACACGGGTTATCGGGGTGACCGGGAGCAACGGAAAAACGACAACGAAAGACATGCTGCACGCCGTTCTCGGCACGCAGTACCGCGTTCACAAAACCGCCGGCAATTTCAACAATCATATCGGCCTGCCGCTGACTGTGCTTGCCATGCCTGAAGATACAGAAATCGCCGTTTTAGAAATGGGAATGAGCGCGAGGGGCGAAATTGATTTTCTGAGCCGTCTTGCTGAACCGGAAGCTGCCGTCATTACCAATATCGGCGAATCCCACATGCAGGATTTAGGCTCAAGAGAAGGAATTGCGGAGGCGAAACTTGAAATTATAAACGGACTTCGGGAAGACGGCGTTCTGTTTTATTTCGGGGATGAGCCGCTGCTCCGCCAAAAGGCGTACACTTGCCGGACAACGACATACGGCGCAGGCGCGGACAATGATCTCTGCCTGAAAGAAATAAAACAGGCGGAAGAAGGCACGTACTTCAATATCGACGGAATCGACCGTTCTTTCTTTATTCCCGTTCTCGGCAGACATAATGTGATGAATGCCATGGCCGCATACGCCGCCGGCATCTATTTCGGCATTACGCCGGAAAATGCCGCTCTGGGACTGAGCCGCCTGAAGGTGACGGGGATGAGATTGGAACTGGTCAAAACGGACAACGGCATCTCGATCGTAAACGACGCGTATAATGCGAGCCCGACGTCAATGAAAGCGGCGGTCGAATTAATCGAAACGATGAAAGGCTATCGGAAGAAAATGCTCGTGCTCGGTGATATGCTTGAACTTGGTGATGAAGAAAAAGCATTCCACGAAGAATGCGGAGCTGCGATCAATCCGGCGGAAATCGACCATGTATTTACTTACGGCACACTCGGCGCATTCATCGCTGACGGAGCGCGCCGGCATTTTGAAGAAGGGCGCGTCAGCCATTATCTTGACAAAAAAGAACTGCTTCACGCCATACAGGAAATGGCCGCTTCCGGCGATCTCCTTCTGTTTAAAGCATCGAGAGGTATGAAGCTCGAAGAAATCGTTAAAGATTTATTAGAGAAGAACTGAAAAAATACTGATCAGCATTATAAAAATATACAAAAATGAAGAAACTAATTCATGGTGAAATAATTCTGTCCGTATGAAAAAGAAAGACCGCCGGCTGGGAAATCCCGTCCGGCGCGGGGGCCGGCCTCGTTCGCGGGAAGAATCCGGTCAGGCCGCTTCCGGCCGCCTGACCATCTCGCCTTATTGAAAAACACATAGTGTAATGGTAAGATTAAACGTAAAGTAATTCGGGCTTTGTATACGTATGATCCTGTCCTTTGGATGAAAGGGCGGTTTTTAGTGGTAAATCACGACATTACTGAAACAGCAATCAGAAGGAGTTTGAATAATTTGACTATAACGTTTCAAGATTTCCAATTAAGTTCTGATCTCATGAAATCAATCAATCGTATGGGATTTGAAGAAGCAACACCGATCCAGGCACAAACGATTCCGCTCGGACTTTTAAATAAAGATGTCATCGGACAAGCGCAAACAGGTACAGGTAAAACAGCTGCGTTCGGTATACCCCTTGTTGAAAAAATGAACCCCGAGTCTCCTAATATTCAAGCAATCGTAATCGCGCCAACCCGTGAATTAGCCATTCAAGTATCTGAAGAGTTATATAAAATCGGACAAGATAAGCGTGCGAAAGTACTGCCTATTTACGGCGGCCAGGATATCGGACGTCAGATCCGCGCATTGAAGAAAAACCCGCATATCATCGTAGGTACGCCGGGGCGTCTTCTTGACCATATCAACCGCCGCACGATCCGTTTAAACAACGTGAACACGGTTGTCATGGATGAGGCTGATGAAATGCTGAACATGGGATTCATTGATGACATTGAATCCATTCTCTCAAACGTGCCGAGCGACCACCAAACGCTCTTATTCTCAGCAACAATGCCTGCGCCGATCAAACGGATCGCAGAGCGTTTCATGACTGAGCCGGAACACGTAAAAGTAAAAGCGAAAGAAATGACTGTGTCCAACATTCAGCAGTTCTACTTGGAAGTGCAGGAGCGCAAAAAATTCGATACGCTGACTCGTCTTCTTGACATTCAGTCTCCGGAACTTGCGATCGTATTCGGACGTACAAAACGCCGTGTCGATGAGCTTGCTGAAGCCCTGAACCTTCGCGGATATGCGGCTGAAGGAATTCACGGCGACTTAACGCAGGCGAAACGTATGGTTGCGCTTCGTAAATTTAAAGAAGGTGCGATCGAAGTGCTTGTAGCGACTGACGTTGCCGCCCGCGGACTTGATATCTCAGGCGTTACCCACGTTTACAACTTTGACGTGCCTCAAGATCCTGAAAGCTACGTTCACCGTATCGGAAGAACGGGCCGTGCAGGAAAAACGGGTATGGCGATGACGTTTATCACACCGCGAGAGAAAAGCATGCTTCGCGCGATTGAACAAACGACAAAACGCAAAATGGACCGCATGAAAGAGCCGACGCTTGACGAAGCATTAGAAGGACAGCAGCAGGTGACGGTTGACCGTCTGCGCACGGCGATCAGCGAAAACAACCTGAACTTCTACATGACGGCAGCTGCGGAATTGTTAGAAGATCATGATGCAGTGACAGTTGTGGCTGCAGCCATTAAAATGGCGACAAAAGAGCCGGACAGCACGCCTGTACGCCTCACTGATGAAGCGCCGATGGTCAGCAAACGCTATAAAAACCAGCGTACTTCTAAGCGCAGAGACGGCCAAGGCGGCGGCTACCGCGGCGGCAAAGGGAAAACCAACAACCGTTCTTCCTACGATAAAAAACGCTCAAGCGACCGCCGTTCTTCAGGTGACAGACGCCAGAAAAAATCATACTAAAACACAGGAAGCGGACCCTTTTACGGGGTCCGCTTTTTTTTGATATGCCGGAAAGTGAATCTTTTTTGCAAATCAGCCGTATTTGTATGTATGATAAAAAATGGGAGGTAGCTATGTTGAGAGCACAGCCAAAAAATCGAATCAGTCCAAGCGGCTTAAAAGTCTGGCGTCTTCAGGAAATCATCCTGTCCGCTTTCTGTCTTCTGGCCGTTATAGCAGCAGCTGTTTTAAGCCATTTCTTCCATTGGCCGTATTGGATCACCGGAGTCCTCGGCATCATTTGGATATTCGGTTCAGTGATATCCGTCTATGCCATACCGAAAATCAGGCACAGGATCTGGCGCTATGAAGTCCATGAAAATGAAATTGATATTCAATCCGGCATTTTTATTGTCAAACGGGTCATTGTGCCGATGGTGAGGGTGCAGCACGTAGATACTTCACAAGGCCCGCTCCTCAGAAGGTACCGTCTGGCCTCAGTCAAAATCTCCACGGCGGCAACCGTTCATTCCATTCCGGCGCTTGATATGGAGGAAGCTGACCGGCTGAGGGATTCCATTTCCCGTCTGGCAAGGGTGACGGAAGATGATGTCTGAGCCGAAACGTCTGCACCCGGCGGCCGTGATTTTGAACTTATTCCATATTATTATCGAAACCATTAAAAACATTATTCTGCCATTTTTTCTCGTCTATATTGTTAATTCCAACCACTTCATCCGCTTTTACGGAGGCATTGCGCTCGCCGTCCTGCTTATCTGGCTGATTACGGCAAGTGTGATCGAGTGGAGAAAGTTTACATACCGGATTGAGGACGGAGAATTCAGAATTGAAGAAGGCTTGTTTTTTACGAAAAAGAGATACATCTCCATTGACCGGATTCAATCAATGAATACGAGTGCCGGCATCATTCAGCAGCTTTTTAAGCTTGTTAAGCTTCAAATCGAAACGGCCGGCGACGGGAAAAACGCCGAGGCCGTCTTATCCGCCATTACTGTGGAAGAGGCGGAACGGATCAGAGTGGCTGTTTTTCAGCAAAAAGCGGAGCAAGAAGAACGAGGGGAGACCGAAGCAGAGCAGGAGCCGATGCGCGGGGAAGATGTGCAATCCGTTTACCGCCTGTCTGTGGGTGAGCTGCTTATGGCCGCCTCAACATCCGGGGGAATCGGTGTCATCATCTCAGCAGTATTCGCCCTCTTTTCTCAGATTGATGAAGTACTTCCGATGGACTGGCTCTATGACAGGTTCTCCTTTCTCAAGCATGCGAGCATCGGCATATACGCCGTGATCATTTTCATAGGATTGTTCATCGCCTGGCTGTTAAGCATCGCCGGTATGATGATCAAGCATGCCAACTTTAAGATAGAAAAAAAAGAACACGAATTGGTCATTACCAGAGGAATTATTGAAAAGCATCAAGTGACGATCCCGCTTCGTAAAATCCAAGCCATTAAAATGAAAGAAAATGTGATCAGGCAATTATTCGGATACGCGACGGTTGCGATTGTCAGCGCCGGCAGTGCGGGGAATGAGAAAGAAGGAGCACAGACGATTCTGTTTCCGATCATCCGCAAATCAAAGCTCGGTGTGATGCTGAACGGTTTCACACCGGATTACGTGCTGGAAGAAAACCGGAATCATTTGCCGAAAAGGGCGCTGCGCCGGTATTTATTCCGATCCATAATCTTCTCGGTTTTCGTGATCATCCCGCTTTGTATTCTGTTTAAACCGTGGGGATATGCATCGCTCCTTGTGCTTCCCGTCGAAATAGTGCTTGGATATGCCTCGTTTAGGACAGCGTCATGGTGCATAAACGGCGGCAGGCTTCAGATCACCACGAGGCTTATCGGGAAGACGACCACGATAATGCTGAGAAGAAGAATGCAGATGTTTGAAGTCAGCCGCTCCTTTCTGCAAAAAAGAAGGCGGCTCGCATCTGTGGCTACCGCAGTGAAATCAGCTCACCACATGGAGCATGTCATGCTGAAGGATGTCAGCGAGGAAGATGCCGAACGCATCGGGCGCTGGTATTCATATGAAAAAGCGGACGGTTAATACCGCCGCTTTTTTTGCTGCACGCATAAAAAGGAAAGCAAAAATCCGCCTGCCAGTCCGAACAAATGCGCCATAATGTTAATATTAGAGTTGATAAACGTCGACAGCACCGCGATGATAAGCAGGGTCATAATCATTTTCGACTGATCCCGGCCGATCAGCTCCTTGCGGAAAACAGTCAAAAACACATACACGCCGAAAAGTCCGAAGATCGCGCCGGATGCGCCGACATGCACATAATCAAGCGGTTCGGCAAGATACGTGCCGATATTGCCGATGATGCCCGATGCGATGTACACAATCAGAAAACGGACTTTTCCGAGCATCTGCTCAAGCGGGGGCGCGAATAAAAAGAGAGACATGGAGTTAAACAAAAGGTGAGTGAAATTCGCGTGTAAAAACATCGGTGTCACCAGCCGCCACCATTCTCCCGAGGAAACGCCGTAATTATAGCCGGTCACAGCATCTGACCACATCATGACGGAATGAAGCGGCATACTGAAAAACAGCCACAAGAACGCCTGCAGCGCCAAGATACAGCTGACGGCCGGATAACGTCTGATAAAAGTCTGGAAATTTTCCGTTCGTATAAACATCGCAAGCCCCTTTGCATCTGATTTGTTACATATATAGTAACACGTTTATGACATAAACCGTTTTTTAGTACGGACTTTTAGGAGGAATTCACATGATTTTCGGAATCGGAATCGACATCGTTGAACTGCACAGAATTGAAAACATGCTCAGCCGGCAGGCGAGGTTTCCGCAAAGAATATTGACGGAGGCTGAATACGCCCGTTTTACATTGCTGTCGGACAAAAGGAAAATTGAATTTCTCGCGGGAAGATTTGCGGCAAAAGAAGCTTTTTCGAAAGCATACGGCACAGGTATCGGCAAAGAGCTCAGCTTTCAGGATATTGAAACCGGAAACGACACGGCGGGAAAGCCTGTGCTGGCCTGCGCCAAGCTTGACGGCGCGGCGGTTCACGTCTCCATTACCCATACAAAAGAATACGCCGCGGCACAGGTCGTGATTGAAAGGTTGTCACGCTAGTCTGCATATTAGCCGGAACCCCTTCATATATTTGATAGTGCATTAAGGGAGACAAGTTGTTTGAGGCTTTTATGGTACGCGTCCGTCCGTTCAGGGCGTACCGTTAAAGTCAAACAAGCGATTTCTTCCCTTTACATCAATTGAGAAGAAGGGGTTGAAAAAAGGTGAGAAAAAGCTTTGTTTTGCTTTTAACGGGACTGCTTGCCGTCCTTATTCTTTCGGCCTGCGGCCAAAAATCACAGGAAGATATCGTGAACGGTTTAGATAAGAAGGCGAAAGAATACACCTCGTACAAAGCGAAAGCCAAAATGACCATCGAAACGGGGAGTGATCCGCAAGTATACAATGTGGAAATCTGGCATAAAAAACCTTCCCTGTACCGGGTCTATTTGGAAAATCCGAAAAAAGACCAAAACCAAGTCATCTTACGGAACGCCAACGGAGTCTTTGTCCTCACGCCGTCTCTAAATAAGAGCTTCCGCTTCCAAAGCGACTGGCCGAATAACAGCAGCCAAGTATATTTGTTTGAGTCACTTGTAAAGGACGTGCAGCATGACAAAGACGCCGTCTATTCCGCCAAAGATAAAAAGTACACGTTTGAAACAAAAACAAACTATCAGCACAACAAAATGCTGCCGACTCAGGAAATCACTTTCAACAAAAAGGACATGAGCCCATCGCTCGTCAAAGTCATGGATACAGACCGGAAAGTGATGGTAAAAGTCGAATTCAAAAGCTTTGAATTCAACAAGCCGTTTGATAAAGACTCTTTTGACGAGAAGAAAAATATGACGCTTTCCCAGATGGACGTCGCCACAAGCGCCAAACCGTCTGATTCATTTGCGGTCAAAACACCGCTTCAAGTGCCGGCCGGCGTCAAAAAGCTTGAAGAGAAAGATATTTCAACGGCGGACGGCAAACGGATCGTCATGACTTACGGCGGAGAAAAATCATTCACCCTTATTCAAGAAAAAGCCCATATCGCAAAAGCCGCCTCTGCCGTCACGCTGAAAGGCGAACCGGTTAATCTCGGCTTCACGGTGGCCGCATTATCTGATACGTCTTTAACGTGGACATATGACGGAGTGGATTATCTTCTGTCATCACAGGATCTGACAAAAGATGAAATGGTGGCCGCCGCCAAAAGCATGCAGGGACAGTCGTCAAAATAACGTCAAAAAAGAGGCCGCCGCTGTCGGTCTCTTTTTTGATTCCATTTCACTTTGCAGAATAATTTTAGTATGATAATAACAATATGAATTGAAAATAATGCTAGGAAGTGTATCGAATGAACACAGCATCCTTTTACAGAGAAACGTGGGCGGAAATCAACCTGTCCGCGATTAAAGAAAATGTCACGCATATGAAAAAACACATCGGGCAAAACGTCCATCTCATGGCGGTTGTAAAGGCGAACGCTTACGGCCACGGAGATTTGGAAGTTGGGAAAGCCGCGCTTGAAGCGGGTGCCTCTTGTCTTGCCGTAGCCATACTGGATGAAGCGATTTCATTGAGAAAACGGGGCATTACAGCGCCGATTCTCGTGCTTGGCGCCGTGCCGCCCGAATATGTACAAGCAGCTGCCGAGTATGACGTAACACTCACGGGATATTCTGTTGAATGGCTTCAGGAAGCCGCGCGCCACCTCGGAAGTGCAACAGTGCCGTTCCACCTGAAAGTCGACACCGGCATGAACAGACTCGGAGTCAAAACGGAGGAAGAAATCCAAAGCGTGTTAAAAATCCTCGGTCAAAATCCCGGTTTAGTCTGTAAAGGCGTATTCACCCATTTTGCTACCGCGGATGAGAAAAACAGAGATTATTTCCTCTTCCAGTTTGACCGCTTTAAAAAATTGATCGCTCCGCTTCCTTTAAAAGAATTGATGGTGCACTGCGCGAACAGCGCTGCCGGACTTCGTCTTAAAAAAGGCTTTTTTAACGCGGTTCGTTTCGGCATCAGTATGTACGGGCTTCGTCCTTCTGCTGACATCCAAAGCGAAATTCCGTTTCAATTAAAGCCGGCTTTTGCGCTGCACTCTGTTTTATCCCATGTGAAAAAGATCCGCAAAGGGGAAAGCGTCAGCTACGGCGCAACATATACGGCAGAGAAGGATCAATGGATCGGAACGGTTCCCATCGGCTATGCGGACGGGTGGCTCCGCAAGCTGAGCGGCACGTCTGTGCTGATCGGAGGCAAACGGATGAACATCGCGGGAAGAATCTGCATGGATCAATTGATGGTCGAATTAGATCAATCTTATCCGCCGGGCACCAAAGTCACCCTGATCGGCAGCCAGAAGGAAGAAACGATCACGATGGATGAAATCGCAGGGCGGCTTGAGACGATTAATTACGAGGTCCCTTGTACCATTAGTTCCCGCGTTCCCCGTATGTTTTTGGAAAATGAGAGTATAATGGAAGTAAGAAATCCTTTACTGCAAGATAATACAAACAAGTAGCCGTCATCCGGAAAAAGAGAATTTATAAAACAGCTTTGCTTGACGTTTGAATAATGGTATCATTATGTCTGGATGGATGTATTGGTCGTATCCGTAAGTTTGGTGGAGGTGTATGTTTTTTGTCTGAATCCAGCGCAAGAACCGAAATGAAAATCAGCTTGCCCGAAAACTTAGTAGCTGAATTGGATGGTGTAGCGATGCGGGAGAAACGAAGCAGAAACGAACTGATATCACAAGCAGTGAGAGCGTATGTCAGCGAACGGACAACTCGCCATAACCGTGATTTGATGAGACGCGGGTATATGGAAATGGCGAAAATCAACTTGAATATCTCTTCTGAGGCTCACTATGCTGAGTGCGAAGCAGAAACGACCGTTGAGCGCTTAGTCAGCGGAGGATAATCATTTTGATTGTAAAGCGCGGCGATGTTTATTTTGCTGATTTATCTCCTGTTGTTGGCTCAGAGCAAGGCGGCGTACGCCCGGTTTTAGTGATCCAAAATGATATCGGAAATCGCTTTAGCCCGACTGCTATTGTTGCAGCCATAACAGCCCAAATACAGAAAGCGAAATTACCAACCCACGTCGAAATTGATGCAAAACGCTACGGTTTTGAAAGAGATTCCGTTATTTTGCTGGAGCAAATTCGGACGATTGACAAGCAAAGATTAACGGATAAAATAACTCATCTGGATGATGAAATGATGGATAAGGTTGATGAAGCCCTGCAAATCAGTTTGGCACTCATTGATTTTTAGTCATATTTTGGTTGCTCATAAAGAGCAACTTTTTTTGTTTTCGAAAAACATAAGCGCTATAATAAAGAGATAATCAAACAAAATTTGTTGTTTTGTGTCGGGAGGTCAGTGAAACCCATGTCGAATCAGAAAGTGTATCAGTTCATCATTGATCAGCATGATGAACTGCTTGATACTTGGACAGCCAAACTAAAAGAAGTAGGCAATCAGGAAGACTATCAGCTTACGAATCACATATGTGAAAATATTTGTAAAGACTATATAGACATTCTTTTATTATCGACTAAAAATGACGAGGCCACGGAAGAGCAGATCAGTGAACTCGCACTGCGCGCCGTTCAGCTCGGCCTGTCACTGAAACTTCTTTCAGCCACCCTGTCAGAGTTTTGGAAACTGCTTTACGAAACGATGGTCGACCTTAATATGGCCGATCAGGACAGAGCAGATTTGATTTTGGAAATAGACAGCTTTTTCAATCCGATCAACACGGAAATCTTAAATCAGTATTCTATCTCCTGGGAAAAAACGGTTACTTTGCAAAAAATCGCGCTTCAGGAATTGTCGGCTCCGCTGATCCCGGTATTTGAGCATGTAACGGTCATGCCGCTTGTCGGGACGATTGATACGGAGCGTGCAAAGCACATTATGGAAAATCTGTTAAACGGCGTCGTGAAGCACCGTTCACAGGTTGTATTAATTGATATCACGGGCGTGCCGGTCGTTGATACGATGGTGGCGCACCATATTATCCAGGCATCGGAAGCGGTGCGGCTTGTCGGCGCGAAATGCCTGCTCGTCGGAATCCGTCCGGAAATCGCGCAGACGATCGTTAATCTGGGAATTGATTTGTCGCAGGTTATTACGAAGAATACCCTTCAAAAAGGAATTCAAACAGCGCTTGAAATGACAAATCGAAAAATCGTTTCATTGGGGGAATAACATTGTGAGACATCCAAAAATCCCGATCCTGAAACTGTATAACTGCTTATTGGTATCCATCCAATGGGAACTTGACGACCAGACAGCTTTGCATTTTCAAGAAGATCTGCTGAACAAAATCTATGAAACCGGCGCAAACGGGGTCGTCATTGACCTGACATCCGTTGACATGATCGATTCATTTATCGCGAAAGTGCTCGGCGATGTCATCACCATGTCTAAATTGATGGGCGCAAATGTCGTATTGACGGGAATTCAGCCGGCTGTGGCGGTCACATTGATTGAACTCGGAATCTCACTTGAGGAAATCGAAACAGCGCTCGATTTAGAGCAAGGGCTTGAGACATTGAAGCGGGAATTGGGGGAATAGCGATGAACGACCAATCCTGTGTGAAAATCATGACAGAATGGGATATCGTAGCCGCCAGACAGCTTGGCCGCAACGTTGCGAAGGAATTAGGCTTCGGCACGGTGGACCAGGCCAGAATCACGACG
The DNA here is from genome assembly GCF_026241425.1 of Bacillus sp. ChL18. Taxonomy (NCBI): domain Bacteria; kingdom Bacillati; phylum Bacillota; class Bacilli; order Caryophanales; family Bacillaceae; genus Bacillus; species Bacillus sp. ChL18. The sequence goes on from NZ_JAPHWE010000003.1 coordinate 277,909, forward strand.
GCTATCTCAGAATTGGCCAGAAACATTTACTTATATGCAGGCAAGGGCCAGGTCAGCATAGAACAAGTAAACGACAGAGGGAAAAAAGGCCTTAAAATTATAGCAGAAGACAAAGGACCCGGAATCCCCGACATCCGTAAAGTGATGGAAGACGGCTTTTCAACGTCAGGCGGACTGGGAGCGGGCCTTCCGGGCGTCAAAAGGCTGATGGACGAATTCAGCCTGCAATCTGTTGCAGAGGAAGGAACAGAGATTCAAGCCGTGAAATGGCTTCGGTAGGAGGTTAGAACGTGGATTTCAGGGAGGTTATAGAGCAGCGGTATCATCAGCTGCTTAGCCGATATATAGCCGAATTAACAGAAACATCTTTATATCAAGCCCAAAAATTCAGCCGAAAAACGATTGAACATCAGGTTCCTCCGGAGGAGATCATCAGCATCCACCGAAAAGTAGTAAAGGAACTGTATCCGGATCTGCCGGAAGATGTTTTTCATTCGCTGGATTTTTTAATAGAAGTCATGATTGGCTACGGGATGGCTTATCAGGAACATCAAAGTCTGAGAGATATCCAGCAGGAGCTTCGTTCAGAAATTGAAATTGCCGCAAATGTTCAGCAGACGCTGCTTGGCACAAAAATTCCTGAAGAAGAAGACCTGGATATCGGGGCAATCAGCGTCCCCGCCAAACAAATGAGCGGGGACTATTATCACTTTGTCAAAGACAAGGAATCGATTAACATCGCGATAGCCGATGTCATCGGAAAAGGAATACCCGCCGCATTGTGCATGTCGATGATCAAGTATGCCATGGACTCTCTTCCGGAGACCGGCATTCACCCCTCCCAAGTGCTGAAAAATCTTAACCGCGTTGTAGAACAGAACGTGGACTCAAGCATGTTTATCACCATGTTTTACGCAAACTACAATACGAAAAATCACCAATTTACATATGCCTCTGCGGGGCATGAACCGGGCTTCTACTACTCTGAAAAAGAAAAAAAGTTTTATGATCTGGAGGCAAAAGGATTGGTGCTGGGAATTTCTCAGGATTTTGATTACAGCCAATATGAACAGCACATGGACGAAGGAGACATGATCGTTCTTTTTTCTGACGGCGTCACCGAATGCCGTACCGAAAACGGTTTCTTAGAACGCAGCGACATTCAGCGCATGCTGGAAGAACATATGGACTGCTCCGCGCAGGATATGGTCAAAAATATTTACGACAGCCTGCTGAGACTCCAGGACTTTCAGCTTCATGACGATTTTACGTTAATTGTTTTGAAAAGAAAGGTTTAAAAAAACAGCAGCACGGGTAAAAAGCCATTAGCACGAGTAAGGATAACTTTCAGAGGTGATACGATGAATTTAACGGTAGATATGATCGAGAATCTTTCAGATATACAAATCAATATCGCTGGAGAAATCGATGTATACTCAGCTCCGGTGGTTCGTGAAAAGCTGATGCCCCTGGCAAACGAGGGGAAGGACATGAGAATCTGCTTAAAAGATGTAAATTATATGGACAGTACGGGTTTAGGCGTTTTTGTAGGCGTGTTTAAAACGGTGAGCAAGGAAGGCGGCTCTCTGAAGCTTGAGAATCTTTCCGACCGGCTCGTCCGTCTGTTTGAAATTACGGGGCTTAAGGACATCATCGACATTTCGGCAAAGTCAGAAGGTGGCGTGCAATGAGTACATCAGTTGATTATATAGAGATGAAAATTCCGGCCGAACCGGAATATGTAGGAATCGTCAGGCTTACGTTATCAGGGGTCGCAAGCAGAATGGGCTATACTTATGATGACATTGAAGATTTAAAAATCGCTGTCAGCGAAGCTTGTACAAACGCTGTCCAGCATGCATACAACGATGAAAATAAGGGAGAAGTATCCGTGCGGTTCGGTGTGTTTGAGGATCGGCTGGAGGTCATTGTCGCCGATCAGGGAGACAGCTTTGATTTTGATCAGAAGCAGCAGGATCTCGGGCCGTACACACCTTCGCACACAGTCGATCAATTGTCAGAAGGAGGGCTCGGTCTGTATTTAATGGAAACGCTCATGGATGAAGTCAAAGTTCAAAGCAACTCTGGCGTAACCGTGGCGATGACAAAGTATTTAAATGGGGAGCGAGTTGATCATGGCACAACCATCAAAAACTACGAAACTAACTAAAGATGAAGTTGATCGGCTCATACGCGACTTTCAAACACATGATAATAAAGAAGCCCAGGAAACACTCGTCGAGGTGTATACCAATCTCGTCGAAATGCTGGCAAAGAAATATTCAAAAGGAAAAAGCTTTCATGAAGACCTCCGCCAGGTCGGGATGATCGGACTTCTCGGAGCCATTAAACGGTATGATCCCGAGGTCGGCAAATCCTTTGAAGCATTTGCGATTCCGACCATCATCGGCGAGATCAAACGCTTCCTCAGAGATAAAACATGGAGCGTACACGTCCCGAGACGGATTAAAGAACTCGGGCCGCGCATTAAAATGGCGGTGGATCAGCTGACGACAGAGACGCAGCGGTCGCCGAAAGTCGAAGAAATCGCAGCCTTTCTCGATGTGTCAGAAGAGGAAGTGCTTGAAACGATGGAGATGGGAAAAAGCTATCAGGCGCTGTCTGTCGATCACAGCATCGAAGCGGATGCGGACGGAAGCACCGTCACGATTTTAGATATCGTCGGGTCGCAGGAGGAAGGATACGAACGCGTCAACCAGCAGATGATGATCAAAAGCGTGCTTCATGTGCTGTCCGACCGCGAAAAACAGATTATCGATCTAACATTTGTGCAAAATAAAAGCCAAAAAGAAACAGGGGACATTCTCGGAATATCTCAAATGCACGTCTCGCGCCTGCAGCGGAAAGCGGTGAAAAAACTGAGAGAGGCCTTGATTGGAGATCCCTCCATGGAGCTAATGTAATGATTCAGGTTGAAGAAAATGAACATGTTCAAACTCTTGTATACCAATTAAATAAAGAAGGCAAGTCCATATGCGGCGACAGCTTTTTTATGAAGGCGAATGAAGAAGAATTAGTTTGCGCGGTAGCGGACGGTCTCGGCAGCGGATCTCTTGCCAACGAATCCTCGTCAGCCATTAAAGACATCGTGGAAACGTATGCGGATGAGGATGTGGAGAGCATCATTGAGCGCTGCAATCAAGCGATGAAAAACAAAAGAGGGGCGACTGCCTCCATCTTAAAAATCAATTTCATCAAAAGGGAATTGACATACTGCTCGATCGGCAATGTCCGTTTCTTCCTGCACTCCCCATCAGGCGAAGTCTTTCATCCGCTGCCGATTTCGGGTTACCTCTCAGGCAAACCGCAAAGATACAAAACGTATACGTCATCATACGAAAAAGGGGCGAGGTTCATCATCTACACGGATGGGCTTGAGGTTCCGCATATCCGCACCTGCTTAAAGCAGGGACACTCAATAGAAGATATATCAAAATCACTTCATCCGTACACAACATCCAGACGTGATGATTTGACCTATATTCTAGGGCAGCTTTTATCGTAAGGCTGCTTTTTTTATGTTCCGCCGTTTTTTGATACACTAGAGAAAGAATGAAGAGATGGAGGCTTTTGTGATATGGAAACGTTAGCCCTTTTGAAAAAACAAATTGCTGAAGAAACAGCGTTATCCCAAAAACATGTCGAAAGTGTCATCCGCCTGCTGGAAGACGGCAATACCGTCCCGTTTATTGCGCGGTACCGAAAAGAGCAGACCGGCTCAATGGACGAGGTGCAGATTCAGGCAATCTCCGAGCGGTGGCAATACATACAAAACCTGACGCAGCGGAAAGAAGAAGTCATCAGATTGATCTCTGAGCAGGACAAGCTGACGGAAGGGCTGAAGCAAAAAATCGAACAAGCGGTCAAGCTTCAGGAAGTCGAGGATTTATACCGTCCCTTCAAACAAAAACGGAAAACAAAAGCCACCGTCGCCAAAAGCAAAGGCCTTGAACCGCTTGCGGACTATATTCTTTCTCTCCCGAAAGAAAACCGCCTTCACGACATCGCTGATCAATATATCAGTGCAGAAAAAGAAGTCGCTTCAAGAGAGGAAGCCATCGAAGGCGCGAAGCACATCATAGCCGAACAAATCTCGGATGATCCTCATTTCAGAAAGTGGATTCGCCAGGAAACGTATAAAAAAGGAATTCTCACTTCCGCAACAGGCAAGTCAGCCGCAGATGACGAGAAAAACGTCTATGAAATGTACTACGAGTACGAAGAGCCGATCCAAAAGGTCGTTCCTCACAGAGTGCTTGCGATGAACCGCGGTGAAAAAGAAGGCATTTTAAAGATTGCGATCGAACCGCCCGCCGATCAGATAAAAGCTTATTTAGAAAAGCAAATCATCAAACACCGTGAAACGCCTGTGAAAGAAACGCTGAAAGAAGCCATTGAGGACGGGTACAAACGCCTGATCCAGCCGGCTATTGAGCGCGATATCCGCAAAGAGCTGTCAGAAAAAGCAGACGCGCAGGCGATTCATATTTTCGCTGAAAACCTGCGTAAGCTCCTGCTGCAGCCGCCGATGAAGGGGAAAGTTGTGCTCGGCGTCGATCCGGCCTTCCGTACGGGGTGCAAACTGGCAGTTGTTGATGAGACGGGAAAAGTGTTGAAAATCGACGTCATTTACCCGCACGCTCCTGTAAAAAAGACAGCGGAAGCCCGAAAAAAAATCAAAGAATTGCTGGACCGGTACGAAGTCGAGGTTGTGGCGATCGGAAACGGCACGGCATCACGGGAGACAGAGCAATTCGTCGTTGATGTGCTGAAAGAAACAGAGCGGGACATTTATTATGTCATCGTCAATGAGGCCGGAGCAAGCGTGTATTCCGCGTCAGAAATCGCCCGTGAAGAATTTCCGGATTTTCAGGTCGAAGAGCGCAGCGCCGTCTCCATCGCGCGGAGGTTGCAGGACCCGCTGGCCGAGCTTGTAAAAATTGATCCTAAATCCGTCGGCGTCGGGCAATACCAGCATGATGTCAGCCAAAAGCATTTAAATGAATCACTCCGTTTTGTCGTAGAGACCGTCGTCAACCAAGTCGGGGTGAATGTCAATACAGCATCAGCCGCGCTGCTTCAATATGTAGCCGGGTTATCCAAAACCGTTGCCGGTAATATCGTTAAAAAAAGGGAAGGGCTCGGAAAATTTACAAATCGCAAAGAGCTGAAAGAAATCCCGCGTCTCGGCGCAAAAACATATGAACAGTGCATCGGCTTTTTGAGAGTGCCCGGAGGACCGGAGCCGCTCGACCGCACCGGAATACACCCGGAAAGCTATAAAGAGACAAAGGCGCTGCTCAAAAAACTGCAGCTCACTGCGGATCAGATCGGAAGCGCGGACGCAAAAGAGAAAATAAGCGCATTGCCGCTGTCTGAAACGGCTGAAGAGCTTGGTATAGGGGAAATTACGCTTGCGGATATTTGCGGGCAGCTGACAAGGCCGGAGCGAGATCCTCGTGACGAAGTGCCGAAGCCTTTGCTGAAAAAAGACGTTCTGCAGCTTGAGGATTTAAAGGAAGGAATGGAATTGCAGGGCACCGTCCGCAACGTTGTAGACTTCGGCGCTTTCGTCGATATCGGCGTCAAGCAGGACGGGCTTGTGCACATTTCAAAACTGAGCAATCAATACGTCAAACATCCTCTCGACATCGTATCGGTCGGGGACATCGTCACCGTATGGGTCGAAGGCGTGGACGTGCAAAAAGGCAGAGTGTCGCTGTCTATGGTAAAATAAAAGCACTGCTTACGAGCAGTGTTTTTTTCTGTAGAAATACCAGCACTGGTTCAGCAGTTTGATTTGGTAATTGTCCTTTTCTAAAAACGCTTTTTGCATTTGTTTCATCAGCCAATTCGGCATGGCTCATTCCTCCTCAGCTTTTAGTTAGAGGTCGGTTTTAACTCATTGTATGCGAACGGTGAATTGTCCCGTTCAATGTTTTTAAAGCGGGGTGCACATATGGATAACGAACAACTTCAAAAGCTGACGGAAGACATCTCTGCACAAGATTTCGGAAAGCCGTTCCGTCACCGGGCCTTTTTCAATGACCGGCTGAAAACGACAGGCGGGCGGTACATGCTGTCTTCCCATAACATCGAATTAAACCGAAAATATCTTCTCGAACACGGTCAGAGCGAGCTGGAAGGAATCATTAAACACGAGCTGTGCCATTACCACCTTCACCTTGAAGGAAAAGGGTACAAGCACAGAGACAAGGACTTCAGAGAACTGCTTCAGAAAGTCGGAGCGCCGAGATTCTGCACGCCGCTGCAAACCAAAAAGACACAAAAGAAAACATATATGTATAGATGCGCGGCCTGCGGCCAACAGTATATAAAGAAGCGGGCAATGAACCCGGAAAGATATGCCTGCGGAAAATGCAGAGGGAAAATCAAAAGAATTTTTTAAAAAGGCTTGACTCACTTTAATGTTCTATGTTAAATTATAAAAGTCGTTGAGAAACAACGACACTTTCTCAAAAAAAATAAATGTTGCTTCTTGACACAATATGTCGCATCATTTATAATGAAGAAAGTCTGATTATTCCACAGTAGCTCAGTGGTAGAGCTATCGGCTGTTAACCGATCGGTCGCAGGTTCGAATCCTGCCTGTGGAGCCATATGGAGAAGTACTCAAGTGGCTGAAGAGGCGCCCCTGCTAAGGGTGTAGGTCGCGTAAGCGGCGCGAGGGTTCAAATCCCTCCTTCTCCGCCAGATAAGTTCTCAACCAGACGGCCCGTTGGTCAAGCGGTTAAGACACCGCCCTTTCACGGCGGTAACACGGGTTCGAATCCCGTACGGGTCACCATTTACCTTCGTTGGGCTATAGCCAAGCGGTAAGGCAACGGACTTTGACTCCGTCATGCGTTGGTTCGAATCCAGCTAGCCCAGCCATTTTATTTAAAAATTTTGAATCACTTTTAGAGCGAGCCATTAGCTCAGTTGGTAGAGCATCTGACTTTTAATCAGAGGGTCGAAGGTTCGAGTCCTTCATGGCTCACCACTTGTCACGCGGGTGTGGCGGAATTGGCAGACGCGCTAGACTTAGGATCTAGTGTCTTACGACGTGGGGGTTCGAGTCCCTTCACCCGCACTTTCTTTTCAAAGTGCTGATCATCATCACTAGCTTATATGCTTAGTGGAAAGACAGCTTCATAGCACGCGGTCGTGGCGGAATGGCAGACGCGCTAGGTTGAGGGCCTAGTGGGTGAATAACCCGTGGAGGTTCAAGTCCTCTCGGCCGCATCTCAATGATACCAAGGGTTGTAGACCCCTGGTATTTTTTTATGCTCTCTTTTATTTTTAAGGTTTACTCCTTTTTACTCCACTTGTTAGAATAATTCATCCAGCTTATCAGCAGTTTCTTTTTGTTTATTAGGAAAGAGATGACCATAAACATCGATTGTTGTTTTGATTGAATGACGATTTCAAGAGAAAATCAAGTCGGGGACGATTTTATAGGCGGTGGGGATGGCGAATATGAAACAGTTGGAATTGCCCCGGAAGTGGAACGATTTAGAGCAGTATTTGAGAAATATGCCCGTCAAGAAGGCGTTTTTGACCAAGTGAATATTATTATGGCGCTCACCATGCAAGAAATTGGTGGGCGTTCTTTAGATATCATGCAAGGTTCCGAAAGTATCGGCTTACTCCCAACTCCATAACTGGCCCAGAACGTTCGATTGAAGTAGGCATTAAACATTTTAAGAAGGTTTTTAACCAGACTGGCGGTGATGTTCGTTTAACCTTACAGGGATACAACTTTGGTTCTGGATTTATAGACTATGTGAAAAAGAATGGTGGGAAATACACAAAGAAATTGGCACTTGATTTCAGCCGATTGCAAGCTTTTAAAATGGGCTGGAAAAGCTACGGTGACCCAAGTTATGTTGACCATGTCATGAGGTATGTGAAAGGCTTTGATAAAAATGTGAAGCCTGTTAATGGTTCTATGGATTTCTATGAAACGGTTATGAAAGAAGCTTTGAAATATGAAGGGCAACCGTATGCCTGGGGTGGTTCAAACCCGAAAACTGGATTTGATTGTTCAGGCCTTGTTCAGTGGTCTTTCGCCAATGCCGGAATTACTCTTCCAAGAACAGCACAGGAACAACATGGGGCAACAAAGAAAATAAGTGAAAAAGAAGCGACTGCGGGCGACTTGGTGTTCTTTGGCGGCACATATGAAGGAAAAGCCATTACTCACGCCGGCATCTATGTAGGCAATGGAAGAATGTTTAATTCAAATGACAGTGGAATCGAATATTCTGATCTGAAATCAGGTTACTGGAGAGAGCACCTTGTATCTTTTGGACGCATTAAATAATTAGGAATTACAAGTATTATAGGGTAAATAAAAAGTGGAAAAGAATTTATTGTTTATCTATACTTAAGAAGGAAAAGGAATTAGGTGTTTAATTTTGAAAACATTTACTTATCAAAGACATAATCATAATAGGGATAAAACACACGGTTTAACACCGTTGCAACCGTAAGTTGACAAAGTGCATTTGCTGGAAGATAGAACGGAGAGCGCTGTTTTCATACAATGTAGTCATCAAAGTAAAGGAGTTCTTAAATATGACATTTGGTGAAAAACTTTTTAAGCTGCGAAAAAAAAAGGGTCTGTCACAGGAAGCTTTAGCAGAGAAAGTAAACACGACAAGGCAGGCGATTAGTAAGTGGGAAAATGGGCAAGGGTTTCCTGAAACAGAAAAGCTTCTAATGATTGGAAACATTTTCGAAGTATCAATTGATTATTTGTTAAAAGACTCTGCTGAACCTCATCCCGATAACAAAGAAGGATATTATGTAAGCAGAGAAATGGCAGACGGCTTTTTATTGCATCAACGCAAAGTTTTCAAGTATGTATCTTTCGGACTGAGCATGCTTATTTTTTCCACAGTCCCTTATTTGGTTTTTAAACAAGAACCAGCTATTTATACACTCCTTATCATTATTATAGCAGTACTCGGCATTGGAGTTATTGTGACAGGAATGATTACGGAAGAAGATAAATATAAGGTACTCAAGAAAGAGGCTCTGATTTTTGATCAAAATCATCATAAAGAGCTGACAGCGAGATATAAAGATATTAAAAGAAGGTATGCTGCTATCATGGTCGTTGGAGTTTGTTCTATTGTAGCAGGCGTAATTCCTTTTCTTCTTGAAAGAAAACATATAGCCTCAGGTTTAATTGCCTACTATCCAGTTTGTGTAGTTTTGATAGCTGTAGGTGTCTATATCTTGATTCGTACCTTGCCAATCATAGAGGCATATCAAATAATGGTGAAAAACGAAGAGTATATAAATAGATTCGGCTTTAAGCTTAGTAAGAGAGTGAGAAAAAGAATGGATAATATCTAATGAAAGAGCCTAAAAAGGTTCTTTTTTCATTATGAAAGAAAAAAGATAAAGCTCAGCATGATTTTTTTGATTGGTAGAATACATTCAGCCAATGACATATGATCTTATTAGTGGGTTATTTCAAGCCTCGTCGCGTGCCCATTTACTGCCCAGAATTAACAACAAATCATGAAAATCAGTGTAAATGAAATAACTTAATGCTATAAATAAAGGCTTTTGTAAATGAAGATATGATTTTACTAAGTTGAGGGTCTAGCTTAGAAAACCATACCAAAACATCTCGGTATGGTTTTTTATATTATATTATTCAATCCCAAAAACAACTTTATTTGGAATGAGAAGATTATTCTTTCCAACCCTCATCTTCGTCAAAATCCTCTTTACCTTTTTTAAGTTGCTGAAGAAGAAATTCAAGAAAACTATTTGCAGCAGTATAACCATATCCTTCATGGTTGTCCCAAAGGATAACAGGACATTCTCCATCAACCATTTTATTTGTATCAAGACAATAAGAGAATTCATCTATATACTCAATAACAACAAGACCTGGTATAAGATTGTAGAACGTTCTGTATTCTTTGGTTTGTTCTACAACTTCAGCTCCATGAGAGTCATAACCGAGTATCATAGTCCCGAACACGCCTCCTGAACCATACTCAGTTAAAAACCACTTATAACTGTCTGGTAGGGTTACTTTGAGATCTTTTTCTATCTCTTTAATATGTTTGTCAGTGACGCCTCCAGTAAGAATTGAATATTCTTTATTCTCATCAAAGAATTTTTTCACTCTAGAGTAATTCACATTTAGCCTCACACACATTTGATTTTGGTTTGCAATTCATCGATCTTATTGAGTTCGTAGTCATAATCACAGCTTTCTTCTAAAACAGAAATCATAGTTTCAAAGAAACCTTTTGCATTTTTTAAGAGTGTTTCAAAAAAATCAAGTTTCGGCAGTAATACTTTTTGTTTTTCATCAATTTCAAATAACAACATATCATTCGTTATTGATTTCATTTTCAATAGAAGTGGTTGATCCGGAAAATAAGTTTCGCTTTCTCCTGTTTCAATAGTTTCTTCAATTAAATTCAAAAAATAAGCCCATAATTGGTCAATCAAGTCCCACATCGTGACATCAAGCAATTCTTGTTCACCATATTTTAAAATAATCGCTCCTGATAAATAGTTTGGGTCTAACTGTGAGCTCATGTTCTTAAGTTCCCCTATATTGTTAAGTGGTACAAAGTAATCGTCGACATTATTTTTTAAGACTGAAAGATCCTTTATCTTCTTATTTGGCTTGAGAATTAATGATTGTATATAAAACATTCTTACCTCTCCTATTTTTCCGGATAGAATTGACCTACTCTTCCTTTTTGAAAGCCTACAACATATTGCTGATCCTTATACGTTCCTCTAATTTGATAACTGAATTTTGTTCCTTTTTGTACTAACTCTTCACGGTTTTGTTTCATGATTGATTCTATCGCATCTGCAACATCGCTAACAGTCATCTCTTTATTGAGAAAAGATTGACGAGACTTAACTGAGCCATCCCATAAACTAGGATGATGGCGCTCTAAAATATGCTTCATTCCACGTTTATCAATGAGAAATGATTGTCCTCCAAAAATGTATTTCCTGCTTTGAAAAGTCTCTAATTCGTTTACAACTTCATGCGGCTTTGCTTTTTTTATACCATGTGTAGCAGACTGGTTCTTAAAAACTTCAAGTGCAGAGTTTTTATAACTCTCCCCATCAATTGTGTTGAAAGGAAAAGTTCCTGAACCGCCAGCCATTGCATATTGTTGTTCAAAAACATTTGGTATTTTAACGTATTCAATACCTTTTTTTATTCCTGCTTTTGAAACTTCGAGCGTCTTAATTGCAGCAACTTTTGAACCGGCTTTTGCAACTTTGGATACTTTATCAATACCCTTTGGACCAACTATTGCAAGAACAACAGTGCTGCCGACATAGGACACCCATTTTGCCCTGCTGTAGCTATCTCCATTAATCATATCACGTTGGAAAGTGTCTTCTATGTCTTTTGCTATGATCTTATAAGTATCGATTGGATGTAAGACGGCGTTCACCGTTCCAGAAAGCGTTTCAATAGGGTGCATTGCAAGTTGATAGAGACCCATCACGGTATCTTTACCTGCTTCATACATTCCAACTGCAATACCTTTTCCGATTTCGGCTTTTTGTTGAAGTTCTTCGAGCTGGCGGAAATAAACTTTTTGGTCAGGCTCCAAATTTTCGTATCCAATTTTTTCAGCAATTTTTAAATACTCGTCAGGATCTGTTACATTTACAAGCTGTTTTTTCAAATCTTTAATTTCGCGTTGTTTAGCTTCCTCTTTTTTGAGCTTTAAATAAGCTTCAGACCGCTTTTCGATATCGCCTTTTTTCTTATGTATGTCACTGTCGCGATATGCCTTGGCATTATAGTGAATGGGTGTAGCATTTTTGCCCTTACCTGTTGACTCCTGTAACTTTTGAAAGTCTGCTTTAATGAATTGTTCGTTAGGTTCAGTCATTGCATATTCAGTTTTTAAGTGTTCGTCCACATCGTCTATTTTATCAACCGTCTTTTTCCGTTTGTTTTCGGCAGAAGAGAGCTCATCCTTAAAAGTCTCTGTTGAAAATAAATCAAGTGGAAGAATGTCATCGATGTCATTCAGAATGTCTTTCATTGCTTTCTTCTGCTCGGACATCATTGCTTGTGATTTTCTATATGCGTTTGCCAGTTCGTGTTCTAAGAAGGATTCTTCGATATATGCATCAGATAAGCTGGCATCTTCCAGAATACCGGAGATACTAGTAAGGAAAGCAATTTTCATATCAATGAAATCAATCCATTGATCAGCTACCCCGGAGTGATCGTGAAAAAATGCTTTAATATTGTTTGCTCCCTTCCCAGAGAACTCACTATCATCAAGATCAGCAACAGCCTTAAAAGCTTTTTTCAAATTAATCATTTGATTTTTCAATTCTTTATAATCTTTTGCGCGGTTTTCAGCTTCAGATAACAAAGACTTTGCTTCAAATACCTTCATTGTCCAATCCTTTCAGCAAGTTTATATCTAAATATTACCATGTATAGGATGTGAAATTCGATAAAAAGTTGAAGAAGAGGTAATGAATTGAACGTAATGATTTTGGAGAAGTGGGGAATTAAGGGTGTTTTTTACTCACCAATTATTAACCATTATTCATTCAAACCTATAGAAATGATGTAAGGTGATGTTAGAAAGTGTAGTGAAAACAAGCTTTCATAATCAGTGATACGGATTTACAATGTTGAGGGCCTAGTGGGTGAATAACCCGTGGAGGTTCAAGTCCTCTCGGCCGCATCAATGATACCAAGGGTTTTGACACCCTTGGTATTTTTTTGTGTTTTATAAAAAATGTGTTTTGTGACCAAAAGTGTCCACTCACCGCTATCTCCTCATTCTTCTGCGGACTGTGTGCAGGGGAAATAAATCTTGCGAAACCTGTTTAAGTTGAAAGAGGATGGGATACTGATGACGTCAAAAGAGATAATACTGTAATACGTGTATATGATAGTGGGAAATATATTCAGTTAATTTTCTATAAAGATGGCTCGCTCAATTATTCCACGTATGATTACTATGAGAAGATGGGGAATGATTATGAAGAAGTTAAAGGAAAAGAAACAAAATTGGAAGAGTAGATTTTATGTCTGCTCTTTTTTTTGTTCATGAAAAATCCATTCCTAATTTGGTATATATAAGATAGCAACTAGTTAATTTGAAAAAAGAAAGGGAATTAATCCCCCTTCTCTATTCCAACAATGCCTCTATATTTGATATATCTTTTGGTAGTAAGAATTTATTTAGTGCTTCATTTATAGTCTTTATCATGGATTCCAATAAATCATTTCCCATTGCTGATAATACTATATATGCACTTCTTTTATCCTCTGTATAAGTTACTCGTGAGACGAGTTGGCCCTCTTTATAATTTTGCAATCTCGAAGCCATTCTCGACACTGCACTTAAGCTTAAATCCATCCTAGAATGAAGTTCTTGCAAACGAAGTTTTTTTTCATCAGCTTTAGAGAGAAGGTAGAGTAAAGAAAATTCTTTTATATCCAACTCATAATGTTTTTTCAAAATATAATCAATTGCCTTTGAAATTCTGTTGTGGTACTTAGAAAAATTGAACCATGTTTCAATTAATTCCTCGTTTTTCATAGTGCGCTCCTAACAATAATTATCTTACGATTAGAATACAACAATGAATTTAAAGCTGCAAATATAAAATAGGTTTACTCAACTTAAAAAAGGATAATATATAATTAAATACTTGCTTGCGCAAGCAAGTTTAAGGAGGTGTAAAATATGGATACAATACAATAAATTGTTCAAACCTTTTATCCTTCCAAATGGAGTGTCAGTCAATAATAGAATTAATGGTTCTTATGACAGCACAATCCGTCTTTTAAAAATGGAAGGAACTTTAGACGAACACAATGAAGAATCTAGGGAATGCATGCCTCTTATTAGTCGTAGGAAAAATTAAAACTCCTAATGAAGCTAATAAAGCATAGAATACTGGCGTTCCATTAATGCAGACAAAAAAAGAGGTGGGGATATTGAGTACAGCAATCTTGTTAGTACGTATTCTATTAGGATTAACTTTCATTGGACATGGATTACAAAAAACCACAGGTGGTTTTGGGGGAAATGGATGGAATAAGACTGTAGAGAGTTTTGCCAATATGAAATTAAAACCACCAAAGCTAATGGCTTTTTTTGCAGCATCTTCTGAAATTGTAGGGGGGGGGGTTGCTAACAATTGGTCTTTTTACACCTCTTGCTTCCCTTTTTATTATAGTTATCATGGCAGCAGCTATAATTACGGTAACAGGAAGAAATGGATATTGGATCAACAATAATGGTGCCGAATATAACATACTTATAATTACCGTATCAATCGCCATCATTATTATTGGACCAGGAATATATTCTTTAGATCATTTATTGTTTTAAATTTTTAAGTACTAGAAAGGTAGAGTGACTATTATGAGTAACATCATTAGAGGAATTGATCATATTGGCGTAACCGTTCCCGATATGGAAGTAGCGACTGAATTCTTTAGAAAAGCATTTGACGCTAAAGTAGCTTATGACTCAAAGAGGCCCGAAGAAGGAGCAATGGGTGGAGAAAAAATTGAAAAGATTCTCGGATTAAAAAAGGGATCAGAAGTAGTTCACATGAGAGTAGTTTCAATAGGAGAAAGTATTAGTATTGAGTTATTCCAATACCAAGGTATAGATCAAAAAAGACCGGCTAACCCAGATGATTTGGGTATTCAGCATTTTGCTGTATATGTAGATAATATGGAAGAGTCTATAGTAAAATTTGAACAAGCTGGGGGCCATTTATTTACCAAACCTACAAAAATCTTAAATGAAATAGAAGGAAATGATAAGACGAATCAATTTGTCTACGGATCAACTCCATGGGGATCGGTAATAGAGCTAATAACTTATCCAAACGGGATAGATTATCCAAATAATAGTGAAGCTAAAAGGTATACTCCTCCCCAGAGATAAATGCGATTAAAAAGACAACCTATCCTAATAGGATAGGTGTCTTTTTAATGTTCACCTAGAAAAAATAGATACATTAAAATAAAATTAGCGTATACCTCTGCTATATTGTACTGGCGGCGTAACTTTCTTTGAAATAGCTTTTATAGCATGTAATCCCCAGTAAGGATCATTTAGCATTCCTCTAGCGATTGCAACTAAATCAGCATCTCCATTTGCTAATGTTGCTTCTGCAACTTTAGGATCACTCAATTTCCCAACTGCTATAACGGGTGTTTGCAAAGCTTCTTTAAATGCACGGGCAAAAGGGACCTGATATGCAGGATGATTTGATGGCTTTCTCTTTCCAGGACGACCTTCTCCTCCACTTGATACGTGAAACACATCCACTCCTGCATTTTTGAACCGTTTAGCCATTTTTATGGCATGTTCAATATCATAACCGCCATCAATATATTCGATAGCTGATATTCTCATGATAAGTGGCATATCTGCAGGCATTACACTTTTGAGTGCCTTTATAACTTCTTCCCCAAAGAGTGCTAGGTCTTCTCCATACTCATCTGTACGATTATTGATGCTTGGTGACATAAATTGATGCAACAAATAACCATGAGCACCATGCAATTCAATTGTATCGAAACCTGCTTTTATTGCTCTCTCAGCAGCTTGTTTAAATTGCTGAACAGTTTCTTTCACTTCTTGGTTTGTTAAAGCTCTTGGGGGTTTAAGTTCACCATTTTTTGTTTCCTCTGGTAATACTTCTACGGGTATATCGGAAGCCCCTACAGGTTGATCGGCATCTTCTGCTTTTCTTCCTGCATGAGCTATTTGAATTCCAACCTTGGTGTCATACTTTTTTATTTCATTAACAAGTCGTTTGTAATGTGGTACTTGTTCATCTGACCAAAGACCAAGATCACCGTTCGTAATACGCCCCTCAGGAGTAACACTAGTCATTTCCATAATAATTAGGCCTGTTCCTCCGATTGCTCTTGAGACATAGTGAACAAAGTGCCAATCGTTAGGAATACCGTCTTCTTTCTCAACCGAGTATTGGCACATTGGAGCCATGACGATTCTGTTAATTAGTTCAAGATTTTTAATTTTGTAGGGTGTAGAAATTGTTACCAATGATATTCACTCCTTACAAATAATTTATTTGCTTGTGCACGCAAATAAAATTATAATATTTATCTCTCTAAGTCAATTTTTTTATCTCAGTAATGGTGTAAATGGATGTAATGAACAACATCAAATGCTTGAAATGACGGGGGGGGGGTAGCTAGTGATAAGCTTTCACTTTATTGAGGGCCCAGCGGGTGAATAATCCGTGGAGGTTCAAGTCCTCTCGGCCGCATCAATGATACCAAGGGTAATAAAGAGATCCTTGGTATTTTTTTGCGCTTATTTTTAAATGATCTACTGCCCACAATCTGCCCACTTACCTAAAGTAAGTCATCTGCAGTAGACATCGCACAAATATTTTCATTATTTATTGATAGTTACTAATGCCTCAAACTCCAATTTGCAAAAGCAGAGAAAGTGCTGCTAAGCATGGAAGAAAACCAAGATTTCGAGGAAAATGTTTGCTGATGTTGAAAATTTTTCGATTGAAGTCGCTGATTATTTTCATGAACGAGGAAGCTTAATGCTTTCTATGAAAAATTAAAAAAGGGGAGATTATTGATGAAAATCAGCCGGTGTCTATTGGCTGCAGTGATTTTAGGTAGTGTATTTTCAATAACTTATTTGCAAAGTGATCAAAATACTCAAACTATCTGGACAATACTTTGCTTGGTTCTTATTTGTCGATAGTCGCCGTAACGAAAGCACTAAACAACACATTAAAGAGATTCTTTTGATATGACGGACACATATGACAGTTTGCGATTGTCAAAATTCAATGTTTAATCCTTGTTCAACTTACCAAGTTCAGTTAAAAGTTTGTTAAAATTGTGATAAATGTATGAAAGGATTAAATGTTCATATCGAAACATTTGGATTACAGGGAAGGGGAAAAAAATACATGTCGATTTACCAAAAATAAAACCATTACCTAAGAAATGTTTCTTTATTTCCAGCTGGATTTAAAAAATAATTTTGTTAGGTGTCATGCAATAAATTCTATTGTCGGTGATTGGCCTGTTTAAATGCATCCATTATTTCATACCCGGTGCTACTTATTTCTGTTGTAGTCTGCATACTAATTAGTAGTTAAAGCAAGTCGAAAAGGTATACGAAATTCTTCATACAAATTAAAGTTTTGAATGAAAGAGCGGGATTACTCCTGCTCTTTTTCTTTCTAATTGGGCTGGATTAAACGCAGACGGTTATTCCTTGGGAAAAACAAAAAAATTTCTTCTATCCATTGACTAGCTGGGCTTTAGCCGGGTTTCTATCACCCTGTTGAGCTTGTCAGATTTTAAAAAGATATGGTACGTTTATAGTGTTTTGTTTCACCTGATTGTGGGGTAATAAAGATAGAATCAGTAAATAATTCTTAGGAACGACATCAATCTTATAATAAACATATTGGAAGACGTAATGGAAGAACTAAAATAAAGGTATAGGATACTTTGAAGAAATAAAAGTTTTTTTTCGATTGTGATAATATTCACAATAGAGCTGTATGAAGGGGAATCATTTCTCCAAATAGTCTGCAGAAAATACCAACCACAGCCCAAGGATATATCACTAACCGCTTTGGCTGGTATTATCTGTTGGATGTTTCTCTTTTTGTTGCTTTTTGTATTATTTTTAGTCCAATCGGCAAAAATAAGTTAAGGAAACCAGCGAAAAAACTGAATTTCATCCTTCTTTCCTGGTTTACAATGTTATTTAGCGCTGATATGGATATTAGTCTAGTCTTTTAAGGTACAGTTGAACCAATCATCCACTATGCCGTTAGCTCTCCATCAGGTGAAACAGAAACCCCCAGACTTTTAGAGAAGCATTACGCTATACATTCTGGGACTGCATGCTTGGACCGTTTATGCGCTTGTATAATGTGGATTTGATAATTAAGGAGTCGATATTATTAAATGAAGTTTAACAAGAAAAAAATTAACGTTGTAGACATTCAAAAAGCGAAGAAAAGCGTGTTTGCTACAGGGATAGGAAACGCGATGGAATGGTTTGATTTTGCTTTATATTCTTATTTGGCAGTTATTATTAGTAAAAACTTTTTCAGTCCAGTTCAAAACGATGAATTAAAGTTAATATTTACTTTTGCTACATTTGCAATTGCCTTCTTACTTAGGCCCGTAGGCGGAATTATTTTTGGTAAAATGGGTGATAAATTTGGTCGGAAAATAGTATTAACAATTACTATTTTAATGATGGCTTTATCTACTTTAATAATTGGTGTGCTTCCTACCTATGATCAGATTGGTGTATGGGCCCCTATATTATTACTCTTAGCTCGTATTCTGCAAGGTTTTTCTGTGGGTGGAGAGTACGCTGGTGCAATGGTATATATCGCAGAATCTTCTCCAGATAATAAGCGTATAAGGTTAGGCAGCGGTTTAGAAATCGGCACATTATCTGGTTATATAGTAGCTTCTGTTTTAGTTACAGTACTTTTCTGGACTTTATCTGATGTTCAAATGAATAGTTGGGGATGGAGAATTCCTTTCTTCTTAAGTATTCCAATAGGATTATTTGGTTTATATTTGAGAAGTCATTTAGATGAATCACCAATATTTGAAAGTGACATCTCTGAAAACCAAGAACAACAACCCGGTTTATTAGAAGTCATTAAAACATATAAAAAAGATATCTTTTTATGTATCGTATTTGTGGCATTTTTTAATATAACCAATTACCTATTGTTAGGTTATATGCCTTCTTATTTAGATGAGAACCTTGGTATAAGTGATAATATAAGTACACCGGTTACAGCAATTGTATTGATTATTATGGTACCGTTCGCTTTAACTTTCGGTAAACTAGGAGATAAATTAGGAAATAAAAAAGTTATATCAATTGGATTAGTATTAGGAATTGTATTTTCGATTATCTCTTTTCAATTTCTTAATATGGGGAATATAACATTCTTATTTATAGGACTTTTAATGTTAGGTATTGTATTATCTGTATACGAAGGCACTATGCCAGGATCTTTACCTACGTTGTTCCATACTGACATTAGATATCGTACATTATCCTGGACATTCAACTTATCAGTTTCTATTTTTGGTGGAACAACACCTTTAGTTGCTTCTTGGTTAACCCATGTGACAAGAAACAATTTGGCGCCGGGTTTCTATTTATTGGCAGTTAGTTTAATTGGCTTAATTGTTGTGTTAACCTTATTTAAAGATACTTCAGGTAAATCTTTAAAAGGTTCTTACCCAACAGTTGCTTCTAAAGCTGAGTTTCAAGAAGCTGTTGAAAATCCAAAAGATTCACTGTGGTGGAAAATGGAACAAACAGAAAAGGAATGAAAAAAACATCCATTTAATTGACCGGCTACTCGAAATACAGACTCAGAATAAGCTGGGATTATCCGAGCAGCAATGACTGCAGCTCTTTTATATTCTGGAGGGCTTACTGCTTTGCAAAAGCCGCGTTGCTATTTCGATCGTCATTATTTTATTGGTTGTGTCCTATTAATAAAACATTGACGCAAGAACGAAGAGAAATTAAAAGGTCCGAGCAATACAGCAAAATAAGAAGCAAGAAGCTTTGTTATGCCAGTTCTTCTCCCGAAGGAGAGCTGGCTTTTTATTTTCTATATGGGGTCCAAAGCAGAAAACGAGAACTTGTACGCTAATCACAGTATTTGGTTCTTCTTGTTTTATGGGAGAAGGAAAAAATATCTGTTAAAGGTTTAGGCGAAGAATTATATCTGGACTCCGGAACATTAACTCCAGTTTTAAAACGACTTGAGGAGCGAGGTCTTATTATAAGAGAGCGTTCAAAAGAGGATGAACGAAGTGTAATTATTACGTTAACAACTGAAGGGAATGAGTTTTAAAGAAAAAGTCACAATGATCCCTAATGCAGTATTTGATAAAACCGGTTGTAATGAAGAAGAAATTAAAAGTTATAACAAGGAAATTCGTAATTTACTTAACATGCTGACAACTGAGCAATAGTTTTATGAATATAGATGGCGGGCCCAGCGGGTGAATAACCCGTGGAGGTTCAAGTCCTCTCGGCCGCATCAATGATACCAAGGGTTTTGACACCATTGGTATTTTTTGTTTATAGAAATTTATCTGTTACTGTCCACTTACTTATAGTAGGTCGTATGATTTGTCAGTCACCTTCATCCTTCTGCTGACTGCGTGCGGCGGTAGTAAATATGATAATGCAATTAATGAAGTGATGAAGCAGGAGAAGAAAGTCAGAAAAGAAATGCGAGCAGATTCAGATGAGCACAAAAGAGATAACGCCATAATTCGTGTATATGGTGACGGGAAATATATTCAACTTGCGTTTTATCAGCCAGAAGAAAGTTCTCGTAGGCTGACTGCTTATTCTTATTATGAGAAGCTTGGATATTCTTATGAGGAAATGGCACATATGCCGGGTGATGGTGATGGCGACCGCCTTAGTCTTATAAGAAAACACCTGATTATAAAGAGGTTAAAGGCAAGGAAACAAAAACAATGTGCTTGTTCATTCCTGATAGGGGAACAATTGTTTTACCGTTAAGTTGTTGTGTGAGAGCCAGTATGTTAAAATGCTACGTAGATTTAATAATAAAGTTTAGATTCAAGGAGATTTATTTATGAAATTGGATGAATTCACCATCGGGCAGGTTTTTCAAACTAAATCTTTTGAATTAACAAAAGAGAATATAATGAATTTTGCAGAAGTGTATGACCCACAATACATGCATTTAAATGAAGAAAAAGCAAAAATGGGCAGATTTAATGGAATTATTGCTTCTGGAATACAAACGTTATCTATTACTTTTAAGCTTTGGATTGAAGAAGGGCGTCATGAAGACGATATTATTGCTGGGACAGGAATGAATAATATAAAATTCCTAGCACCCGTTTACCCTAATGATAAACTGCACACTATTGTTAAGGTTATTGATAAAAAACCAAATAAAAGCCAGACGGGGATACTTACTGTATTGTTATCTACCTATAATCAGAAAGAGGAAAAAGTGTTTGAAGGTGAGTTATCAGTATTAATTAAACGCTAAATGACCTTTGTGGCATATCATCGTCACCTTTCATTTTTTATAGGTGTCTGGATGAATTGAGCAATCATCTTAATTAATTGAGTGGACTTTGAGTCTGCTCTTTTTTATTTGTTCAACCTATGTCAAGAAACAAAGGACTAACAATAACGAAAAAATCATCTCGTAAATACGAATTTAAACATTGTTGCCTTGAGGTTTTTGCATATTCCTCTGTATCATTGCATCGGATGAATATCTATAATGAGCATTCTATCCTTCGATGTTATGTTTCCTTTTTACTTTTTGGTTTTGTCAGTTCAAAGCTGTACTTTACCATGTCATGGATTTGGTGCTCTGGGAGTCCCTCATCTAAGGTAAGAGTATTCCAATGCTCCTTGTTCATATGGTATCCGGGCTTGATTTCTTCAAACAGACCACGTAGAAAATCAGCCCTTTCAGGTTCGCATTTAAGGTTGACACATAAGTGTTCGTCGCGAGTGAAGATAAGTGCAAATATTTTCTTATTCCCTTTGTGACGAATTGCAGTCCAACCATCTCCGAAAGGATGGTCTTCATAAGAGTTTGGAAAGGTTAGGCAGTAATCTTTTATTCCATCATAATTCATTATCAATTCACCCCATACCTCATTATTTTTATATACAGAACATATTCGTTTAAACTAAGATTTGCGGTTTCTTTTATACCAATCCGAGATTTCCTCAAGTCTTTGTTTGAACTTAGCTTCTGAACCTTGAGTTGTTGGATAGTAATACTCACGCCCTATTAAAGAATCTGGCATCGTCTGCATTGTCGTTAATTTTTCCTCTGTATCATGAGCATATTTATATCCCTTACCGTAATCTAAATCTTTCATCAAAAGGAGCAGACTTTATGTCTGTTCTTTTTCATAAAAAAGCCACTTTTTTAATCAAAAAATCAATATCAATTCGGGGCTGGATTCAATATGATAAAAGATTTTCTGTGAATCATTTAACAATTATTGATCAATTTTTCTTTTTCAATAATATCCTTTACCACATCCTCAATTGTTATATGCCTAAGAGCTTTTTCCAAGGCAGATTGGGCGATTTCAAATATTGGACCAATTGTACTTTGAATGTTCCGGCCTACAGGACATTGAGGATTGGGATTTTCATGTATACTAAACAATTCTTTATCTTGAACAACATTAACTGCTCTATAAACATCAAGTAAGGTGATTTCAGTTAGATCCTTCGCTAATTCAGCTCCTGCAATACCTGGCCGAACATTTACTAAACCTGCTTTTTTCAGCATCCCCATAATTTTTCTTATGAAGGCGGGATTTGTATTTACACTTCCAGCTAAAAATTCAGAAGTGCTAATTCCGTCTTCATTTATTTCAATAAGAGCCAATATATGAATTCCTACAGCAAAACGGCTGCTAATAGACATGATTTCTTCACCATCCTAATTACTTTACACTCTTTATAGTACACTTGTAACTGATTGTATTACAAGTTCTTTTACTCTAATATGCTCAATTAACAAGATGATAAAAGTATTGACAAATAAATAAGGTGTAACTAAAATTATTACATGTAATCAATATGGTTACATTTAAAATTTTGAATGATTAGGAGGAATTTAAATTGAAAATTGGAATCATTGGTGCAACCGGAAAAGCTGGAAGTCTTATCTTGAAAGAAGCGGTAAGCAGGGGACATGAAGTAACTGCAATTGTAAGAGATGCTGCAAAACTTAAAGAGGAAAAGATTTCAATCATTGAAAAAAATATAATTGATCTTACATCGGATGATCTAAAAAAGTTAGATGTAATAGTTAATGCCTTCGGTGCTCCATTAGGAGAAGAACAGGCACATGTAGATGCTGGCCGGGCATTAATTAGGGCATTAAAAGGAACGGGTACAAGAGCTGTAATTGTAGGTGGAGCAGGGAGTCTTTATGTAGACGAAAATAAAACTGTCAGTGTAATGGATACACCTGATTTCCCGGAGATTTTTATTCCAACAGCTAAAGGGCAAGGTCGTAACTTGCAAGAACTAAAGGAAACTTCTGATATTAACTGGACATTTATCAGTCCTTCAGCGGTATTTGACCCAGACGGGAAAAGAACTGGATTTTATCAGTCAGGAAAAGATCATCTTCTTGTGAATTCGAAAGGCGAAAGTTATATCAGCTATGCAGACTATGCAATTGCAGTATTGGATGAAATTGAAAATCCAAAACATATAAATGAACGCTTTACAGTTGTTGGAGAAGCTGAATAAGTTATTGAGTAGAAATAAAGTGTACCATTAGTGTCATCGCTAATGGTATCTTCCTTCTAAGAATCTACGGAGACATTGAAAACTTTGCAATCAGAGTAGCTGATTATTTTTATGAAAAAGGGGATTTATCACGTTCCAATGAATATTATCGACTGAGATTAAAGCGAGACGAAAAAATAAAAAAAGGGAGATTATTAATGAAAATCAGCCGGACTTTGTTTACAGTCATTTTATTGGGCAGCATCGCAGGAGTGGTTTTAACAAATGATGCCCCTGTTATCAAAGCTCCTTTTCACGTTGCTGATGATAGAGTAGGTGCTTAGTGAGTTGGACCAAAAAAATATGTATAAAAAGCTCTGACTAGCAACCTTTTGGATTAGTTAGAGCTTTTTTATTTGACTGTGTTACCCAGTGTAATCCTCCGTATTGTTTAATACACTTTAGTTTGAAAATCCGGGAAACTCTTCTACAGTTCCTATTTCGTGTCCAAAGTGTGAATATTCCAGCGGGGAACTTAACTGAAATGAGGGGTATTTTCGAAAACACACCAGTATGCTCTATGACCTGCCGTCAATGACATTAAAGAAATGATTTGATGAAAAATAAAAAGGAGCGATATTCGTTAAAATTCAGGTAGTAGCCATACATAGACATATAAAACACATGATTTAATTCTAAATTCTTTACCGATCGTTCTAAAATCTGATATACTCGAAACACGTTAGATCTAACTGTTTTGCTACTCAAATGAGAATGATCGTTCTTTAATTATTTAAGAATGAGGGAGGGATGAATGCATCAATGATTCTCAGGCCTTTCTCAGAATAAAGAGGTAATACATTCTAAGGTGGGATTACATGGCTAGAAATAAAGAATTTGATGAAAAAAAAGCATTAAGAAAAGCAATGGATCTTTTCTGGGAACAGGGTTATGAAAAAACATCCATGCAAGACTTGGTGGACCATATGGGCATTCACCGCAGAAGTATTTATGATACATTTGGCGACAAACATACTTTATTTATGCGAGCCTTAAGTCAGTATGTAGAAATAATAGAAGGCCGAATGAAGAATGAAGTGAAAACAGAATTAACGGTTAAGCAGGCTATACGAAAATTATTTGAAATGGTTATATATCCAAAACAAAATCAGCCAAAAGGGTGTTTAGCTGTTAATGCAGCTGTTGAATTATCCCTAATAGATGAAGAAGTTGCTAAGAAAATTACAGAGATTTTTATAAATGCGGAATCCTTATTATTTGATCTGCTCAAACATGGTCAAGAAAAAGGGGAAATTCCTAAACACTATGACATTAAAGGGCTTTCTCAATTCATTCATAATTCACTCGTAGGGGTGCGAGTGTTAGCAAAAACGACAAATGATAAGGAAAAATTAGAAAACATTATTAATTTGACTTTGTCGACACTAGACTGAATCTATTTTGTTATATGGATTAACTAATTAGAAAATTTGTTTTCGAGGAGAGAATAATATGAAGTACACAGTTATTACAGGAGCAAGCTCAGGTATAGGATATAAAACTGCCCTAGCGTTTGCTGCTCGCGGCAAAAACTTAATTATTGTAGCTAGAAGATTGGATAAATTAGAAGAGCTTAAATCAGCTATTCAGAATATTAATCCTGATTTGGATGTTATTATTCGTACAAGTGACTTATCTGTCACAGCTCAGGCATACACACTGTATGACAATTTAAAGGAATATCAAATTGAGACTTGGATTAATAATGCCGGGCTTGGTGAATCTTCTTCTGTCACGGATCAGAATTTAGATAAAGTGGAAACCATGCTACGTGTAAACGTAGAATCCTTAACGATTCTTTCTACACTATTTGTACGTGATTATACGGATGTAGAGGGAACTCAGTTAATTAACGTATCATCAGCACTCGGATATGCAATTGCTGTTGGCAGTATTACTTATTCTGCATCTAAATACTTTGTTAGTGCATTTACAGAAGGGCTTGCAAAAGAACTGGAACGCAAAGGTGCGAAAATGAAGGTGAAAGTTTTAGCACCAGCAATCACGGAAACAGAATTCATGAAAACTGCATCTGATACGAAAGAATATGATTACAAAGCAAATATCCCGATGTACCACACAGTTGAGCAAGTGGCGAGTTTTATGATGGAGCTTTATGACAGTAATCAAGTAGTAGGAGTTGTAGACGGAAACTATGAATTTCAATTAAGAGATCAAATCTATCCGATTCTAGAGATGTAATATTTCAAGTTATTAAACCTATATAACGATGCTCTATATTAATAACACTAGGAAGATGAGAAACATTTATTCACAGTATCGGTTGTATAAAATTTAATTATTTGAGAATGATCGTTCTAAAAATAACTACTGTTTAGGTGCAGGGTTAATCATAAAATTGGAAGTCAGACTTCGCTAAAAGTAAGATTCCCCTCCACCTAAACGATTATATAAAAAGGTAAAAACCCAATAAATATAATATGACAGAGGTGCTGATAAAAAAATGAAAACACTCATGAAAGCAGCTCAGATCACCAAGTACTCAAAAGATCTCTATGCCCAAATCAATGACATTCCAATTCCAGAAATCGATGACAACGAAGTCTTGGTAAAGGTCAAAGCTGCGGCGGTCAATCCGCTCGAAATGTTAATCATTACAGGCAGCGTCAAACTGATTCAAGATTATGAATTCCCATTAACGCTTGGCAATGAATTGACAGGAGTTATCGAAAAAGTCGGAAAAAATGTGGCAGAATTTCACGTAGGAGATGCCATCTATACACGTCTCCCCCTCGAAAAAATTGGTGCTTTTGCGGAATATGCCGCAATTGATGCTGCCGCAATTGCACCCATGCCAAAAAGTTTGTCTTACGTGGAAGCCGCTGCTGCACCACTGGCTGGACTCACAGCGTATCAAGGTCTGCATGAAGAACTTGAGGCACAGTCAGGTAAATCTGTCTTCATTCCAGGTGGATCAGGCAGCTTTGGTCAGATGGCTGTACCAATCGCAAAGGCAATGGGCCTAAATGTCATTGTCAGCGGCAGCTCAGAAGCGCGCGAACGCATTTTGGAAATGGGCGCAGATCAATATTTGGATTATTCAACAGAAAACTATGTTGACTTGTTGTCAAATGTGGATTACGTGATTGATACACTGGGACCTAAAGAATTTGACAGTGAATTGAGTATCATCAAACCGGGCGGAAGATTGCTCTCTCTCCGTACAGGACCAAATAAACGTTTCGGAAAAGACCGAAATTTCCCATCGTGGAAACAAATACTATTTTCCCTTGCTGGCGCAAAGTATGATCGCAAAGCCAAGAAACAAAACGTGGAATACCATTTTATCTTCGTTCGTTCTGACGGCGCACAACTTAAAGAGATTACCAAAATCATTGAAGAAAACAACATTGTCCCAGCAATTCATCCAACACAATTCACCATAGACAACGTAAATGAAGCGTTAGAACTAGTCGCAAATGGACGGCCAAAAGGGAAAGTGATTATTCAATTTTAAGGGGAATACGAAGAAAGCAGTCATTAAAGTTGAGATCGTTTATGCAAAGGATTTTGAAAGGCAATAATAAGGTGTTACAAACCGCGAGTTCTGCTGATTAAGAAATGGAAAGATAAAAAGCTGGATCAAATCATAGAAAAACTTCATCAAGCCGGAGTTCATTATAAAACATGGAGAACTAGCTATTTCAATTGTTCTTATAAAAAATGTTGAAATGTAATTAAGTTAGGCGGTTACTCTAATAGACATGTCACCAGTAACAAGACATTAACTGTCTTGAAATGAAAACCTACTCCATTTTTACTCCCAAATAAAAATAAATCGAAGTAAACACTCATAATCAAAATAAACAAATGCTGATATTATAGGCTTTTGTAATTCATAATAAAGAATCACTTTATTGAGAGCCCAGCGGGTGAATAACCCGTGGAGGTTCAAGTCCTCTCGGCCGCATCCTAATGATACCAAGGGTTTTGACACCTTTGGTATTTTTTTGTTGTAAGTGCATGTGGCATTAAAAAAGTGCTGACCTCTGCACAAATTCATTGCGCGAGTCTGCACTTTTATTCTGCAAGATACACTGTCCTTTATCATCGATTATGGGCGTTTATTTAATCCGTTCTAATCCGAGCTGATACCTGGCTTTTAGAAGTTTTTTTAAAGTGGGTAAAACCAACAAATTTTTTGCCTTCTTCATCCCATAGGCGGAACTTTAACGACTTAATACTTGTTGCCAGTGTGATGGTCGGAACGTTTTGCAATGGTTCAGTGTTGTTATGCACGATTTCAAGCTTATAGTTTGGGACTCTTGGGCTTAAATGATGAACATGATGGAAACCGATATTGCCTGTTAACCATTGCATGACTTTTGGAAGCTTATAAAAAGAGCTTCCTTCAACGGCTGCTTTTACATATTCCCAATGCTCATCTTCTTCGAAATATGAATCCTCAAACGTATGCTGAATATAAAACATCCAAATTCCGAGGGAACCCGATATCATAAAAATTGGCGTCTGGACCAGCAGAAAGTTTTGCCAGCCGATAGCCCAACATAAAAGTGCTGCCAAAGCGACGATCCCCAGGTTGGTTACATATGTATTCATCCGTTCTTTGCGTTTTGCCCCTTTACGATTAAAACGATTGGTAATCCCGAAGACGTAAATCGGTCCGATAATAAACATAACAAACGGATTTCTGTACAAACGGTACATTATTTTTGTCTTAGTTGAGGCTTCTTTATATTCCTCAACAGTCAGTACCCAAATATCGCCCGTACCGCGTTTGTCCAGGTTGCTGCTTGTCGCATGATGGACAGAATGATCGTGTGCCCAATGATCAAACGGATGCAGAGTCAGAATTCCTGTAATTGTTCCAAGGATTCGATTCGCCTTTCGGTTCTTAAAAAAGGAATAGTGGCAGCAATCATGAAAGATAATGAAGGTTCTCACTAAAAAACCTGCCGCAACGACAGAAATCGCTGACGTAAGGATATAAGAAATCGACAAGCTCTTATAGGCCAAATACCATAACAGGAAAAATGGCACCAATGTGTTAATGATTTGATAAATACTTTTTTGTAAATCGGACTTTTCATAAGGGGTAACCAGTTTTCTCAAAGTCCTTAGGTTTTGTTCATTCATTTTTAAAAGCTTCCCCTTCCCTGATGTTCTTAATCTGCGTATAGAAAACGTTTTATTGCCTTTGAAGTCCCAGCTGTCATATTCCATGTATAATAAGTATCTTTCCTAATCCTGTGTAAAATTATTGAAGGTCAGAAAATGATCTCCATCTCGATTAAATCTTTATTAGCAATGGCCAGCCGGGATACAAAAAGCGTATGAAGATTATACCCGGCTCTTTATCGGGCCAAACTCTCTCCATGCTCCCCTATGTGAATCAGTTTATTTAGACCGTAAACTTGATTGTTTGAGGAACAAACATGACAAGTTAATAGCGTTAAAATAGGGGTATACCTGAGTGATCGTTTGGAAACATGTGCAGAAACAAAGCTATACCAGTGAACAGCCAAGAATATCTTGTACTTGAACAAGAAACAGCTGAGCTTTTTAAAGAAACCTTTAACAATCAATATGAAGTACTGGGTTTGAAGGCACTCATGATTCATTTTCACGGTGTTTTCAAACCATAGCTATTAATAGGCATCTTATTTTGCACTGGTATCGACAGGTTTAACAAATAAAACATGAATGAACACATTATTAATTTGCAGTTATTTCCGTTTCGTGCTATGATAAAGGAGAATTATTTTTGTTCGTGTAAAGGATAGTATGAATATCGACTTTTCGTCTTGATGATACTTTGGGCAAGGATAGTAATACAATGTGTAACACACTAGGAGGCAACAAAAATGGAACAAGGTACAGTTAAATGGTTTAATGCAGAAAAAGGTTTTGGATTTATCGAACGTGAAAATGGAGACGATGTATTCGTACACTTTTCTGCAATCCAAAGTGACGGATTCAAATCTTTAGACGAAGGTCAAAAAGTATCGTTTGACGTTGAGCAAGGTGCTCGTGGAGCTCAAGCTGCTAACGTTCAAAAAACTGCTTAATCTTCAATCGTTTATACAAACAGGCTCTTTATATAGGGCCTGTTTTTTTATGTTCTCTTTATCATACTGAATAAAAAAACCCTACTCAATGTTCGAGTAGGGACAGTTGCTACAAGGTAAGAAAAAGGTTTAAAACCTCAAAGGATTGTTTACAGTATAACATACCGGATTGACGATATGTGGAATATATATAAATGATTTGTTTTTATGTTCTCAATATAACTGTATGTTATTCTTTGTTACAATTCGCATGTCTCTTTTATGAAAAGAAGATAAACAACTGCTATTCACTGTCGCAAGAGATGTAAGAAATTCTTAAAGATAAAGAGGGGAGTGGTTGTTTTTTCTTCTGGAAATAATCACATAGACCTAAAACAATGAAAGCCCTGCCTCTCTTCCATCCTTACGGCTCCTTGTCCGTGCCAGTGTGAATCAGGATTACAAAAATCAAGTGACTATTTCATCGAGTTTTTTGATAAAACATCAAATGTTCGTTGAAGAAATTTCTAATAATAAAAACAGATTAGATTGTAGGAATAATAAAAGAGGTTAATGTTCTAAAAGTAAGTTGATGAAGTTAAGCGTCTTCGAAATATTTTAATCGTAATATTCCGAAAACTCGTGGGTGCTTTTTGGAATGCAAAACATTATTTAAAATTAACCTTAACAGAAACTTTTTATTTGTTTTTCAGTGATTCCTTTAATGACTTCCAGTTCACTAATCAAAAATTCATATGCATTATCCAACATTTTTTTTTCGCTTGAATTAAGTGCTTTTTCTTTCTTCATTCGCATTAAATCACGTACAACTTCAGCGCCTTCTTGTATTTCACCCGTTTTTATTTTGTTCGTGTTTACTACATACCTTTGCTTCCATGGCAGTAACCTATCTGATTCACCATGCTGAAAAATGTGTATAATGTGTTTTAATGCACGTATATCAGTAACTGGCCGTATATTTGAACTCAATATTTTACGCGTTGGAATCATAACTGTCATATTACTGATTGACATTCTTATGACATAATACTGTTGTTTTTCCTCCAAGAATTGTTTTTCTTCTATGGCTTCAATTGTACCTGCTCCGTGCATTGGATAAACAATGTTATCGCCAATTTGAAACATATAATCCACCTCCATATATGGGAACTTAACTTAAGGTTATCATATATGGAGTGAGATATCAAATTTTTAATGATAACACGGTCGTTTATTGGTGTCAATAACTTTTTTTTAAAAAAACAACATCAAAACAAGAGGGAACCTGTGGGATTCCCAAAAAAGGAAAGATCAATTTGTCCGTGTATATCTTGGAATCTCGACTAATTAACAGAGATCAGTTTTTCGTTGAAAATGAGTTATTAAATCTCCTTTAGGAGTTCATGACTTGACATCAACGACACGTTTACTAATCTATATGGGCACAATTTAATCACCGATTTTTAACCATAATTCAATTAATGAAATGATAAAATAGGAGAAGACAGCCAAAAAGAAATGAGTGCAGATTCAGATGAGAAACACAAGAATAACTCATCGTAATCGTATTCGTACATATTTTTACAGAGGAGGACAATTATGATTGGAATACTGGCAGGAATGGGGCCAAAATCTACTGGGCCATTTGTAGATAAGGTAGTAGACGAGTGCCAAAAAATATATGGAGCAATACATGACATGGATTTCCCTCATATGATGATTTATTCTTGTCCGACTCCTTTCTATATGAATAAACCTCTCAATCATACGGACATGGAAAAGGCAATTATTGAGGGAGCTGTAAAGCTTGAAAAAACGGGTGTTGATTTTATTGCCATCCCATGTAATACCGCACATATCTATTTTAATCAAATAAAAAATGCGCTTTCAGTCCCTTTACTAAACATGGTTGATGAAACCATAAAAAAAATATCTAAAGGTTCAAAAAAAGCAGCTCTTTTAGCCACCGTCCCTACGGTTCAATCTGGAATATTTCAAGAAGCGTTAAACAGAGAAGGTTATGATTTTTTACATCAAGATAGTTGGCAAATCTATGTCGATCACATAATAGAAAAGATTAAACAAGGTCAAATCGATGAGGCTGGTACATTCTATGATGAATTACACCGTGAATTAGCAGAAAAGGTTGATACGGTTATCATTGCATGTACGGATTTAAATATTGTCACGGATCAAAAAAGAAGCGAACTTACCTTTGTTGATTCATCAGCTTGTCTCGCTCAAGCCATTGTAAATAAGTATGTATCATTAACAAAATAAGCCGTCTGATTTATCAGCAAATGCAGGGCGCTTTTTTCCGTTAAAGCGCCCGGCTTCGGCAGATATATAATCCTCGATTACTTCTTGAATGTAACTTCCCCGTGTTATTGTTCCTTTAACATTGAATATTTTCGATACGCTTTATAGTAACTGATGCCGAAGACAACAGCCATAAGAGCGGGAAGCGACCTTAAAAGGGCAAATGGAGTTTCAAATAAAAATGCTTTCCAAAACATTGCGCCTTCCATACTCCACAGACCTTCAGTTAAATATAAACCTGAATCCTTGTAAATCAAATAAGAATAAAATAAGCAAAGTAAACCAAAACAAGATGAAAACCCCATTAATCTTTTATAATAACTACTCTTTGATTGGCGATCCGAGAAGATTTCATTTTGATCATCATCTTCTTTTTGCCAATATCGAGTTCCGCTGAGCCATGGGCTGTTTATATAACTCCAGCCGAAGTCTTCATAGATCTCTCTGTAGTCTTTGAACTTTTTCTTTGATAAATAATCATGATAATCCAGTCGCATCACATATCTCTTGTCGGTTTTTTCGAAAGTGTATATTCCTAATCCGCTGATATTTGTACAGCGATAGCCTTTTTGTAATTGCTCGTTCAGCCATTGCTCCTCTTTTTCAATATCAAAAAACATCTTAAATGTCTTCATTCGATTCACTTCCTTCGTACAGGGATAAAATATGCAGTAACCTGTTTTGTTCCATTTTCAAAATGGCGCTTCCTTCCGCAGTTATCATATAGACTTTTCTCCGGCCCGACTCTCCAACAGGTTCAATCCAGCCATGCTTATTCAAGTTTTCAATCGCGCCGTATAATGTGCCGGCTGCTAAAATAACAGTTCCGTTACTCATCTTTTCGATCTTCTGCATGGCGGCATAGCCATGAAGCGGCTCCCGCAAGGCTAATAAAATATAATGCATGGTTTCAGACAGCGGTAATAATTTATGTTTCATATCCTCATCCTCTATTCAGTCTGACTATATAGTTAAACTTAATACAGTCCAACTGAATAGTCAATGGTCTTTTCAAAATTTGTCAAAGGAACTTGAAAATCAAATCTAAAAAGTCGCTTTTCTTACGTAATGGGAAGCGGCTTCTGGGTAGTCCTATTCAATTAAATAGCCCGATTGTTGGATGTAATGCTTAACTTCAGTGCTTGAAATGCCGGGCGGTAATAAGCTTTCACTTTATCGAATGCCCAGCGTATAAATACCCCATGAAGGTCCAAACCCTCTCAGCCGCATTAAAAATACCAAGGGTTTTGAGTCCCTTGGTATTTTTTGTTCATTGTTTTAAGATGTGAATTTCCTTAGTGGCTGTCGTTCCAGTTTTTCTCTATAAATGTATTCGCAGGCTGTAAGTTGGTTTTGTTCGCAATTTCAATGACAGCGGGCACCACGGAAGGGTCCGTTTTGGAGAAGTTAGGAATCCGCGGATCTAACCGGAAAAAGCGGTCTCCCAGCAGGTTCGCGCTGACCATGGATTCATAGTAGCCATTTCCGCCGGCGATCATCTGAAGAAATGGCAGTAAAGGTTCATTAGGCGACCTGTCCAAAAGGACTCCCCAATTTGGAGGAAGGTTCTTCAGATTTTCGGGACGTATGTTATCCGCACTTACCATTCCCCACCCCCTCGTATCTCTTCTTAACCGAGTCGGGGCTTCACCTGTACCGATGGATAGCGCCGCAATTTGATCCAATGGCACGTTGGCTTTACCAACCGCAAACGCGATACTGGCCGTACTTGGGTTCGTTGCCACTACATATCCGTCCACGTAGTTTTGATAGGCTCGCTGCGTCGCGGGGGCACCGCTGCTCCGCAGTATGACATCACTCACTTTCTCATTTAAATAGGGAGAGCCGGGAAAGTTGTGAAATAATACGGGCGTCCAACGATCCAGTGCGGGGGAGTATAATTTGAATGAAGGGACAACAATTCGTTTTTTTACATCTTTAAGACGAAGGCCTGGCGGGAAAAAGTTTCGTACCGCTTTAATAAAACCGGAATATGGTAATTGTTGATTGAAAACAGGTCCGCCCGGCCGGGAAGTGCTGAATGCGGGCAGGATTTCATCCTCAAAATACTGAAGTGTTTCCTTCGGAGATCTTCCGCTTGCTAATGCAAGGGCAGTAAATGAACCGATTGAATTTCCCGCAAATACATGGGTTCGACTTATTAATGCTGGATTTTCTTCAGCCAGTCTGTTCAATAGTTGTAAACTTAAAGCACC
Source organism: Bacillus sp. ChL18 (assembly GCF_026241425.1). Lineage (NCBI taxonomy): Bacteria > Bacillati > Bacillota > Bacilli > Caryophanales > Bacillaceae > Bacillus > Bacillus sp. ChL18. Next base: position 311,899 of record NZ_JAPHWE010000003.1, read on the forward strand.
TAAGGTACCGCCCCCGTCAAATGTCATGATCCGATATTTTGCCAAAGCTGATTTCTCCTTTCTGATGAAAACTATCATTCAGTATATGTTCAGCCAGAGTCTATTGTATGGATGAATGAATATCTTCTTATCTTAAATTACCAATCAAGCGAGTCGGGAAAGAATATGTTTTTTATTTAAAGAGGTTTTTTCCGGGAAGAAGGAGAATTATTTAAAAATAAAAGGGGGAAAACACTTGAATACGATTGACCTTATTATTTTAAATTTTGAAGAAGTAAGACGGCGAAGCATCAAGTTATGGACAGCTATACCTGAGGAAAAAATGGACTGGCGCCCGGATTCCGAAGCAATGTCGTGTAAGGAAATGATAAGACATGTATTAGAAGCGGAATTTCTTTATCATCAAATCTTACTAAAACAAATGAATGAGTCTTCAAAGGAATCTAAAAACCCGTATGAATCAAAAACGTTTACGACAGTAACCGAAGAATTAGAATTTGCAAAACCGTATCGGGCCGAGTTTTTGACATTCATCAAATCGTTAAACGAAACAGATTTAACAAATATAAAGATTGACAGGTCTGATGTTGGATATATTCGCGAACTAGGAGACATGTTATTAAGAATCGCTTACCATGAGTCCGTACATACCGGTCAGCTTTTAGACTATCTCAGAACTGCTGAAGTGGACAGGCCTTTAATTTGGGACTAGTTAAATGATTGAGTTTTACACGGGAAGGGGAAAGAATGGAATATAGACCGATTAATTTTCAAGAGAAATTAGCTGCGTTCCAAGATCAATGGTCTCCAAAAGTAATCGCTGAAATGAATGATTATCAATTTAAACTTGTTAAGGTACAAGGGGATTTTGTTTGGCATAAGCATGACGAAACAGATGAAGTCTTCATTGTCATTAAGGGTAATTTAATCATTGAATTTCGTGATGGAGAAGTAAAATTAAATGAAGGTGAAATGTTTGTCATTCCGAAAAATGTTGAACATAAACCTTATGCAGAATCAGAGTGTAACATTTTGCTTGTAGAACCTAAAGGTGTTGTGAATACCGGGCAGGAAATAACTGATCAAACAGCTGAAAATGATGTCTGGGTCTAGCCTGTTTCAAAAAAACGATCAAAAATATAATCATTACCTTACAGATGTTAAAAAACTCCGCGGAGGTTTAAATCCTCCCGGCTTCATCTCAATGATACCAAGGGTTGTAGAACCCTGGTGTTTTTTTATGTTCTTTTTTGTTTCTGAAGTTTACTCCTTTTTACTCCACTTAAAATAGCTCATCCAACTTGTCAGGAGTTACTTTCTGTTTATTCTGAAATAAGTGACCATAAACATCAATTGTTGTTTTTATTGAAGTGTGCGCTAAGCGCTTTTTTCATGTTTTACAATTTCACTTCATGGTTATGCATCTAGTGAAAACAAACATTAGTCTGGGACAACGGCAGAGAAAAAGCGGATTGACAATGCTAAGCGTGTTTTCAAGATTACCCCTGATAGTTGGTCTATATTTTGATCCTTTCGAGTTATGCACTTCACATCTTTAATAAATAGGCAATGCAATGTATAAACATGGAGTTTCCTAAAAATAACAAAGTGATGATATATGACGAAGAGGACTGACTTGTTAAAGGAGACATGCTCATCCCCACCTTCTTTATTGAGCTCTCATTTTTCAGATCCTTTTAATTCTTTATAAGCTAAAAGGAAATTTTCATAAGATCTACGGCCTAAGCTATTAGTTTGTGCTCCGAATAACCGTTGAAATGCTAGTTCTTTCGCTTGATCGACTGTATTTTGATGTGCATTCATAATCAGGTTCATATATGAAAGAAAATACTCTTTATTTAATGTACCTGCATGATTAATAGTCATGATTTATATCCTCCTTCAGATTAAACTATACTTTTTTAAAAAAAAGGGAGTAAACAATATGATTACTCCCTTTCTAACCTCTTATTTAACAACCACAGTTTGAACTGTTACTACCTGTACTACATGAGTTTTCTTGATGTAGATTTATACTACAAACACCCGTTTCAGGTAAATCAAGTTCTACTCTTCTCGCGGATTCATAATCCCCTGCAAGAGCAGCCGAAATTGATCTCACCTGCTCATAGCCCGTTGCCATGAGAAACGTTGGTGCACGTCCATAACTCTTAGCTCCTACAATGTAAAAGTCTTTCTCAGGTTGACGAAGCTCTTCTTCTCCATGTGCACGAACCGTGCCGCAGCTATGAAGGTTAGGATCAATTAATGGAGCTAAGTCTTTTACACTTTCTGTAATGGAGTCAATAGATGTACGCAATTCGCTAATGATTGTAAAATCCGGACGATTCCCTGCATTTACGATGATTTCGTCTATATTTGAAAGGATTTTCTCTTGTTCATTTTGATTTCCTATCATCTTCATACCATTCACTGAGGCTGTAACATGGTGAATTCTATATGGAGTTATGACCTCCACTTTTCCAGAATCCACAAGATGATGAATACGGCTTCCAAGGGCTCCTCTTGCCGCAAGAGCATCCTTTTCTTCTCCGCCATATGCATCTTCGACCTTTGGTTTTCTCATAATCCAAAGAATTTCAGTTTTCGGATACGTTTCTTGCAATTGGGCTAACTCTAATAAAGCGTTGATAGCTGAATGACCGCTGCCCACAACGGCAACACGCTTATCAGCATAACGATCCTTTTCTTTCTCTGATACATTAGGAATGCCATAAAAGATATGCTCTTTCAGTACTTGTTCATCTTTTAACCATACACCACTAGAATTGACAGGGTTAGGGTTTCCCCACGTGCCTGAAGCATCTAAGATTGCTCTTGCTTTGTATGTTTGAAGCACCCCGCCTTTTTCTGCATAGACGATGAATGGTTTATTCTCACGGCCTGCCGTTTTCATTTTATCTGTTTCCTCACGTGTAATGGAAAGGACTTTGGTATTTACATGTACATATGGTTTAATTTCTGCAATATTTGCTAATGGCTCTAAGTATTGTTCTACAAGCTCTTTTCCTGTTGGTAATGTTTCTAAGTTTGGAGATATCCATCCATGGTGTTCTAAAAGAGCCTGTGCAGCCTTATCAATGTTATAGCGCCAAGGAGAGAATAAACGAATATGCTTCCATGTTAAAATATTGGCTCCTACTTGCGATCCAGCTTCTAATAAAATAAAAGGCTGTCCTTGCTTTGTTAAGTGTGCTGCAGCAGCTAATCCAATTGGTCCTCCTCCGATAATGACTACAGGCAAATGTCTGTTTTTATTGACTTCTTCTTTCATATTAACTGGAGAAGAATTAGTTTCTGTTGAACAACAAGACACAGTATTTAATGGAATATTATTAATAGGTTTCATAAGAAATCCTCCTTGTTTTTTAGTAATGAAATGCTCTAGTTAATTGGAATATCAAAAAAATTGATTTATTAGTTATAAAAAAAGAACTGGTTATCTTCACCACCTTTTACGTCTCCCTGCAATAAGAGCCTACTCCCTTCTTACTAACAGTTAAATCACTTCGTTTAGGTTTAATATATATCAAAAAAAATTGATATATATATGTTAAAAATGTATATGAGCTATGAAAGCTCAATATTACATTGGTCGGAAGATGCAACATAATTGTTCTGATAACAGCGCATCTACTTCCTCTTTATTAATACTGTAATAATTCCATGTTCCTTTTTTTGTTTTATGAAGTAAGTTTGCATCTAACAAGATTTTTAGATGGTAAGAAAGTTTAGACTGTGAAAGGCTAAAAAGATCTGTCATATCGCAAACACACAGTTCCCCACTTTGGCACAGCTCATAGAGAATATGTAACCTTTTCTCATCTGCTAATGCTTTGAATTTTTTTTCGTATATAGAAAATGAATTACCCATTACTTCGTTATAGAAAGGCAGCTGTTTCATAAAATTCTCCTTACATCAATTTTTTTTGATGTTATGAGTATATCCTCATTTTTATCTTTTTACAACTGTTAAATCAAAAAAAATTGATGTGTTAATAAAAAATACTAACCTCCTTGAGGCATCATTCCATTTTTCCTTATCAAACGATACCTGCAGGAACTTCCGCTCAATTATCTCTTTGAAAGATCCCGCTATTCATAATTCCTTCAAGGGTAAATAATTCGTTCATATTTTGTGAATGCTACATCTAAAAGGTTTTAAATATAGAAACTTTTATTCTTTTTTTGATTTTTATTTCTCGACATTTTATGATGAACATCGTACGAGAGAGAGGTGAATCCATTGAAGCAATACGAAGTAGCTACACTGAAAAAAGGACTTCTAATTTTAGATGCTTTACAAGAAAAAGGTATGACCCTTAGTGAAGTTATACAAACATTCTCATTTAATAAATCAACAGCTTTTCGTTTGTTATATACCCTTGAAATAATGGGCTATATCAAAAAAATTGATAATTCCTATAGTCTTACTAATAAAGTGGGATCTTTATCTACTTCCTATAACTCAAAAGCAAATTGGTTATCGGTTCCACCTTTACATGAGTTGAGCAGAGAAGTTGGGGAAACAGCCTATGTTGGAATCCTTTATGGAACGGACGTAGTGACAGCACAAGTTGTTGACGGCTCCCATTCTATGAGGGCACACTCAGAGGTTGGTGACCGGGCTCCTGTACACTTAAGCGCTCTGGGAAAAGTCATATTAGCCTTTATGGACAAAAACAAACTCGAAGGAGTCCTTAAAGAATTGATATTAGTGCAAAAAACTAAAAATACATTTGCGGACTTGCATTTATTGAAAGAACACCTAAAGGTCATTCGTAAGCAAGGATACGCAGTAGATGACGAAGAGACAGAATTAGGCCTGCGCTGTATCGCTGTACCGGTTATTTTTGAGGGGAATGTGGTTTCAGCTGTGGCGATATCTGGTCCGGCATTTCGTTTAAATAAAAAATTAGATAAGGCTTATAGTAAGAAACTTATTCAATGTAGTTCGCGTATATCAACAATGCTTTGATGGAACACATCATAAATGCTGAGGAGGGGAATGTGAAAAATGTCAACAAAAGTATACATCGCCTTATTTTCTTTGGCCATTAGCGCTTTTGCCATTGGAACAACCGAGTTCGTCATTGTAGGCTTACTTCAAACAGTTGCTGATGATCTATCTATTTCTGTAACTAAAGCTGGTGCTTTAATTTCTGGTTATGCAGTAGCAATAGCTGTTGGAACTCCGATTGTAACAGCTATTACAGGGCGCATTCCTAAAAAAGGCTTTTTACTCATCTTAATGATGGTTTTCATATTAGGTAACGCAATGTCAGCCATTGCTGAAACATATGAAGTATTAATGGTCTCACGAGTTATTACTGCTATCGCTCATGGGGTATTTTTTGCAATTGCAGCTACAGTCGCTGCCGATATCGTACCAGAAAACAAAAAAGGAACAGCTATTTCAATTATGTTTACTGGGTTAACAGTAGCAACCATAGCAGGTGTTCCAATGGGGACTTATATTGGACAACACTTTGGTTGGCGCGCTACATTCGGTGCGGTAGCTGTACTCGGCATTATTGGGCTGATTGTAAATATATTTGCCGTTGATAAAGTAAACAGACAAACAAATCCTCCTACTCTAAAAGATGTAGGGAAACTTGTGAAAAACCAACGTATTCTGCTGGCATTATTAATGACTGCTCTAGGATTTGGCGGAACCTTTGCTTTGTTTACCTATCTCGCTCCTATTCTCCAAGAAATTAGCGGGTATTCATCAGGATCTATTTCATTGTTACTTTTAGTTTACGGGGTTGCCGTGGCAATTGGAAACATAGCAGGTGGGAAAATGGCAAACCGGCATCCTGTTAAATCGTTACGTTTTGTATTTTTATTTCAAGGAATCGTACTTTTATTACAAATGGTACTACTGCCTAGTAAAAGATTAAGTATCTTATCCATTATTCTGTTAGGTTTATTTGCATTTATGATGTCTCCAGGAGTTCAAGCGTACATTGTAACGCTTGCTGAAAAATTAGTACCTTCTGCAAAAGATATTGCCTCTGCATTAAATATATCAGCCTTTAATGTAGGGATTGCTGGAGGATCTGCCTTAGGCGGAGTAGCAGTAGACTATTTAACGTATTTGGATACGGCATGGATTGGTGCCATTATGGCAGCATTCGCATTTCTTCTATCCGTACTGAATTATAAATTAGATAAAAAACAAAAATTATTTTAAGGGAGAGTTTATTCATGAACTTGCAACAACTGGAAAACGCAGAAAATGAATTACAATTTGAAACATTTACAAACGAAGATGCTTTAAATCTCGGTATGACATTAATTTATTATGCAAAAGAAAATAATAAAGCAGTAGCTATCCACATTGAACGTAATCGAGTACCTTTATTCACCCACTTAATGGATGGTACATCTGAAGAAAATGTATTCTGGCTATATCGAAAAAAACGCACAGTGGATCATTACAACCGAAGCTCACATTATATTGGAGCAAGATTCGACGAGCAAGGAACGACTCATGATGAAAGCTCTCTTCTTCAATCATCGGATTATCAAGCTGTAGGCGGCTCGTTCCCTATTCGTATTAAAGGCGCAGGGGTAATTGGAACTGTAACAGTAGCAGGGCTTACCCCTCAACTTGATCATGATTATGCTGTCGAGGGAGTAAAACGTTTCTTGAAAAAATAAGGTGTTAATGAACGAAAATCAATTAAAGGTTAAGCTGTCATATGGAAGCTTTTCATAAATCGCAGACTAAACAGATACGTCTATTATTACGCTGCAGCATAACAAAGAGGAGCTCATTCTTACTTCTTGTTACGCCTTTTCATATTTCGGTAACGCTCCAAAGCGATATAACATTTATGCAAAACGGATATGAGGAAATCAGAATATCAAAAAAAGGCTGACGAAAATTTTCGTCAGCCTTTTTTACTTACGGGACACAAACCCATGTAAGTGTTAACTGTTGAAGTTGCTCTTAGGGAAAGGTATTGGTTTCTGTTATAAAAAAGATAAGGAGCAACCTTGTCAGGATGCTCTTTTAAAATATTATAACCATATTGATCCAGGACGTGTGTATTGCATTGAGCGGGGCTCCCAGTAAAAACAGTGAAAAATTCTGTAGGTTATTTTCATTCTTCGATCCCATAAAGAGCTTGCAGTCTTTGGTGCAGCAGTAATCTTGTATTCACTTTTACTGAGAGAAAGTGCCTTAAAATCATGCAGTCATCCAGAATCTGTTGTATCGATAAATGAAAATTGCCCTAAAAATGTGCCGGTTCATCATAATACCAGTCCAAGCTGCAGTTATTTCTTTACATAGTATGTAGAGATTAAAAAATGAGAGAAGGAGTGGCGTAATGTATTATAACGAAGGTGAAGATCAACAGTACGTTCAGAAGAAAAAGCCATACAACGAAGCCTGTGACCTTGGCCATGATTTTGATATGGCGGACGACGCAGCAAGAGCGGAAGCAGCAAGAGAAGCAGAAGCGAGAGCCAGAGCGGAAGAGGCAATAGCAAGAGCGGAAGAAGCAAGAGCCAGAGCAGCAGAAGCGGCAAGAGCAACAGCAGAAGCAAAGGTAAAAGCGGCAAAATTAGCAGCAAAAGCGAAATGTAAAAAACATCATAAGAAAGAGAAAAAACAGGATTGCAAACGTAAGCACAAGAAGAAAAAATAAGAGCTTTTCATCATGTAAAAGATAAGATTCAATGTGTATTGATGTTATCCGTACAGGGGTGCAAAAACGATAAAGAATAAGATTCTTGTCGGGGGTCAAGCAGAAAGATTGCTCAGCCGGTGTCTCATCAGAACCGCGCATGGCAGGGCAAACATAATTTCTATGGACTTCCATAGTTAAGTCGGGATATCACGCCAATAAATGTAAGTGCCTATCATGATAAAAAAGGCAGGAGAGACAAGAGTTTCGGCAGCTTGCCGCTCTTGTCTTTTTTTGTTTTTATATCATCTTCGCGTATATGTGTCTATTTTTAAGTTTGCAGAACATCTGTCTAAGAATTTGTCCAATTCCTACATATACTGGTATCGGAATCAAATGCTTATTGGGAGTGAAATAGATGGGATCAGCACAGTTAACGGGACGCGTCATCTTCAAAGGGGACCCCGGCTATACAGAGGCGGTTAAGAATTGGAACCCTTATGTTGATGTCTGTCCGCTTGTCTTTGTTTTTGCACAAAATTCATACGATGTAAGTAATGCTATTAAATGGGCTCGTGAGAAGAATGTGCCTATGCGTGTCAGAAGCGGCCGCCATGCTCTGGATAAAAATCTTTCCACGGTAAGTGATGGGATTGTTATTGATGTGAGTGACATGAATAAAGTTTTCTTAGATGAAAAAAACGCGGTAGCAACCGTTCAAACCGGCATTCACGTCGGCCCGCTTGTAAAAGGTTTAGCTCGGGAAGGTTTTATGGCCCCGTTCGGAGACAGTCCAACCGTCGGAATCGGAGGAATCACAATGGGAGGCGGATTTGGAGTGCTTTCCCGATCGATCGGCCTGATAAGCGATAACCTTCTCGCACTGAAAATGGTAGATGCCAAAGGCAGGATTATTCAAGCAAATCAATCCCGCAATGAAGATTTACTGTGGGCTTCCAGAGGCGGCGGGGGAGGCAATTTCGGATATAACACCCAATATACGTTCAAAGTTCACCGTGCCCCTAAAACCGCAACCGTCTTTAATATTATTTGGCCGTGGGAACAGTTAGAAACGGTATTTAAAGCGTGGCAAAAATGGGCGCCGTTTACAGACGAACGATTAGGATGCTACCTTGAGATTTACAGCAAAGTAAATGGCTTGTGCCATGTGGAAGGATTGTTCCTCGGTTCAAAACCAGAGCTGGTTCAATTATTAAAACCTTTATTAAATGCCGGAACGCCGGCACAAACAGTAATCAAAACACTATACTACCCGGATTGTATAGATTTCTTAGATCCTGACGAACCGATTCCCGGCAGATCGGATCAGAGTGTTAAATTCTCCTCGGCGTGGGCGCTCAATCTTTGGCCGGAAGAACCTATTGCAGTAATGAGACAATTTTTAGAAAAAGCGACCGGGACAGAAACCAATTTCTTTTTTATCAATTGGGGCGGCGCGATAAGCAGAGTTCCAAGCAGTGAAACAGCCTTCTATTGGCGCCGGCCATTGTTTTATACGGAATGGACGGCCAGTTGGAAAAATAAATCACAAGAAGCTTCGAATCTTGCATCAGTTGAAAGAGTGCGTCAGCTGATGAAACCATATGTAACAGGTTCATATGTGAATGTTCCGGATCAAAATATCGAGAACTTCGGAAAAGCATATTATGGCTCAAACTTTGCAAGGCTTCAAAGAATAAAGGCGAAATACGATCCCGAAAATGTATTCCGTTTTCCGCAAAGCATCCCGCCATCGTATAAATAGTTTGATCGTTTTGGGAAACAAATAAAAAACACACCAGAACATTCAGGTGTGTTTTTATTGTTGCTAAATTTGGTTATTCAATTGCATCCCAGTGCGGATTCCAAACGATTTCCCATAAGTGTCCATCGGGGGGGTGTCTTGGAAGTGACGGCATATCCGCCCCAAAAAGTATCATGAGCGGGATCAGTTATCGTTGCTCCTGCCTGTTTTGCCTGTTCCATGACTTTATCGACTTCAGCTTTACTGCTGACGTTATGTCCTCATGTAAATTCCGCAGTACTTGGAGCAGTGAACGTAACGTTTGATTCATGTGCGATGTTTTTGCGGTTCCAAAGGGCAAGTTTCAGTCCCGTTTGCAAGTCAAAAAAAGCAGCTGCGCCATGTTCAAATTCTGTACAGGCTATTCCTTCTGTAGGCAGACCCAAGCCATCCCGATAGAAGTGAAGAGATTTTTCTAAATTGTCTGCGCCTGAAGTAATTGCTGTAATCCGCGGCTTCATAGCAATCATTGATTAAGAGCAATATAAAGTATTGGACATTTTCACCGAAAATATTTTGACATTTCAGTAAAGAACCTATATATTCATATATGAGCACATAATCATATATGGTTATTTTGTCCATGTTAGAATGCTTCATAACAGAAAAGAAATAATAAATGCAGTGTATGAGATAAGGAGGAGATTTTTATGGGTCATAATCACAATCACGCTGGCGGATCCAATAAGAAGGTTTTATTGATCTCTTTTATCGTGATTACAGGTTATATGATAATAGAAGCGATAGGCGGATTTTTAACCAATAGTTTAGCGCTTTTGTCAGATGCAGGCCACATGCTTAGTGACTCAATCTCATTAATGGTTGCTCTGATTGCTTTTAAATTGGCCGAAAAAAAGGCAAGTCATCATAAGACATTCGGCTACAAACGATTTGAGATTCTTGCAGCTGTGATAAACGGTGTTGCATTAATAGTGATTTCCCTTTATATCATTTATGAAGCAATCAAACGTTTCTCTCATCCGCCGGAGGTAGCAACAACCGGCATGCTGACGATTAGTATCATCGGGTTAGCTGTAAATATATTGGTTGCTTGGATTATGCTGAACGGCGGAGATACAAAGAATAACCTGAACATAAGAGGGGCTTACTTACATGTGATAAGTGACATGCTCGGATCTGTAGGTGCCATACTGGCTGCGATCCTTATCATCTTCTTCGGGTGGAGCTGGGCAGATCCAGCGGCCAGTGTCATTGTGGCTATTCTTGTTCTGAGAAGCGGTTACCATTTGACGAAAGACTCCATTCACGTATTAATGGAAGGAACTCCGGAAAATATCGATGTCACTGACATCATTCATACAATTGAAGAGACAGAAGGAATTCAAAGCATTCATGATTTGCACATATGGTCTATCACAAGCGGATTGAATGCTCTTTCCTGCCACGCTGTTGTTAACGATCAACTGACCATTTCAAAAAGCGAAAGTATTTTACGCAAAATTGAACATGAACTTGGAGATAAAGGCATTACACATGTAACCATTCAAATGGAAACAGCAGCGCATAATCACGACAATACGATTCTTTGTCAGGCCCAAACTGAGAATCCGCGTGACCATCATCATCATTAATAGGTGTTCACTTTGTCTTCTGACAATTAAGCTAAAACCGGAGGGGGGATTCATATGTACGACACAATAGTGATCGGAGCTGGTCAGGCAGGGATCTCAGTAGGATATTATCTAAAGAAGTCGAAACAAAAGTTTATCATTTTGGATAAAAGTCATGAAGTGGGAGAAAGCTGGAAAAACCGGTATGATTCATTGGTTTTATTTACTTCTCGAATGTACAGCTCTTTGCCTGGAATGCAGCTTGAAGGAGACAAGCATGGACTCCCTTCAAAAAATGAAATTGCTGCTTATCTGAAAAAATATGTTGAAAGATTTGAAATCCCAATCCAATTACGGACAGAAGTAATAAGTGTCCAAAAATTAAAGAACTATTTCTTAATAAAAACAAACCGGGAAGAATATCAAACGAAGAATCTTGTGATGGCCGCAGGTCCTTTTCATACCCCTAACATTCCATCAATATCAAGGGATGTAGCCGATCATATTCATCAATTACATTCTTCACAATATAAACATTCAAAACAACTGGCGCCTGGGAATGTACTGGTAGTCGGCGGCGGGAATAGCGGGGCTCAGATAGCTGTTGAATTATCCAAAGAAAGAGTTACATATTTGGCTTGCAGTAATAAACCGGCTTATTTCCCTTTATGGATTGGAAAAAGAAGCATCTTTTGGTGGTTTGATAAATTAGGAGTTTTACATGCAAGTCATACATCAATATTAGGCAAGTTCATTCAAAAGAAAGGTGACCCCATCTTTGGGTATGAATTAAAACATGCAATAAGACAGAAGAAGATCATCTTAAAACAAAGAGTCATAGCCGGAAAGCAAAATGAAATCTTTTTTAAAGACTCATCTTCATTAGAAGTAAACAATATCATATGGGCAACTGGTTTTAAGAATCCGCTTTGTTGGATGAAAATAGAAGGTGTTTTGGATAAGGAAGGCCGAATTATACATCACCGGGGTGTTTTTGCTGTGGAAGGATTGTATTTTATTGGTTTGCCTTGGCAGCATAGGCGAGGTTCAGCGCTGCTTCAAGGTGTAGGAAATGATGCTGAATACATTGTAAAACAAATGAACGGTGGATAGACTGAGGAGAGCAGTAACTTACGTGTTTACTGCTCTTTTTTGTGTTGAATAAGTCCGGTTATGTGACTGTGTAAAGCCGAAAAAATCTTTTGGCTTAATTAATAAGAAGATCCCTGACTCATTGATTGTGCAACATTCTGACGTACTTCCCGAGCTAACTGCGCGGCACGTAAGGAAGCCTGCCAAATAGCCGGACTCACTGCAGATTGACTGATGGATAATGCCTGTTGTGTGGCTGGAACCATTGGTCTTAGGAGATTTTCCGCCTCGTCTACAGATGACGCGTATTGGTGACCGGCTGCTCTTCGCAGGTCTGCTATCGCTGCGGGGAAGTTTGACCATAGACGAAGTATTGAATTCATGCAGCCAACCATAAGAGGAAAATGAGGAGCCCGGCCTTGTCCGGAGGCGAGAAGCTCTGCCGCGCCTAAAGCGGAATAAACGTGATAGCTCAACGGAGTAAGGTATTTCGCGTGTACAATATGAAGTTCTCGTAATCCCCAAGTGTCTGGAAGAAATCTGAATTCTGAACTCATACCGCATCCCAGAGCGAGTGCTCTGCTGACAGCCTGCAAGTGTTTCACTACCGCAGCCATTGATTGTTGAAAGGAGGATGAGTGTATTGGAATTTGTTGAATCGCAGATAAATGGCTTCGCATTTTATGATTTGCCTGACTTAAATCAGGCTGCTGTCTGTAATCATATACATAATACGGATAATAATAATACATATCTAAACTCCCTTTATGAATGACTTTTAGGAGCAGGATATGCACCCAGATTGTTTTTGATAAGGGCATGTGCCTAAGTTATCCATCAGTGCAACTATTTTAGTCCGTGCATATTCAGTTGGTATTTTTTATGCAAACGGATTTTGTGGCCAAAACGTTTCTGCTAACTTAAGTCTTTTAGGCTGAACAAGGGAATTTCTTAGTGTGGCACACTCTCATTACAAAACGCATAGGATAATATCACAAAAATTTAAAATTGCGGGGATGAAAAATGTATTATATACCTTTTTCGCATCAATGTTATTATTGTGTGAATGTACCGATGTATAGCGATGGAAGATCTGTTTATTGGACTATTCCAAATAACTATGGTGATTTGCGTCCTTCATACGAAGATAGAAACCTTCTCTTGAAAGATTATGGACCAAAACCATTTGTCGTGAATATCAATAAAGCCGCAAAACAAAACAATACGTTCCGTACGGCCCTATGGACAGGAGAGCATTTTCAAATTACTTTGATGAGTCTTGGTATTGGAGAAGATATCGGTTTGGAGATCCATCCTCACGTAGATCAATTCTTACGGATTGAGCAAGGCCGAGGGATAGTTAAAATGGGCAAGAGTAAAAATAATTTAAGTTTCCGAAGAAATGTCTATGATGATTATGCCATTGTTGTCCCTGCCGGCACTTGGCACAATGTTATTAATACGGGTAATACGCCGTTAAAACTATATTCAATTTATGCTCCTCCCAACCATCCGTTTGGTACAGTTCATGTGACAAAGGCCGATGCAGCGGCTGCGGAAGATTAGTATAGGATTCCAGAGGACTTTGCTGCTGCAAAGACTATAGAAAAAATGGTATTGGGACAGCATGATGAAATGGCTGAAACACAAAATATTAACGTTTCAGCTTGTCATAGTGCAGTTGATGCGATGCTTTATTCCACAACTTTTCAACAGCAAATGTGGTTTTTGTCTGACCATTTTAATTGATTGGCAGTCAGTGAAAATAAACAATCCGCAGGACATTTGCAGTGAATTCCTTTTTTATCCTGATAAGGGGATGTAATGTAAAGGTTTCTGTTTCTCTTCAAACCATTTGCTGATACGGCTTCGCGGAAGAAAATGACACGCTTTATTATGATTCATTCATCAATTGACTTCATATTATTTCATTTGATAACATAAAATGGTTATCGTGATTTTAAAAAAAGATACCCGTTTTTATAAAAAAAGGAGTCATAACGTTGCTGAAAAGGTTTTTTCTTGTTTTTCTTACGCTGATAATGTCTATATTTGCTGTATTCGCGGCTGCTGAAGAGTCGCCCGGCGATCGTGTCATTTCTTTTGACGAGCCTATGATTTTATTGATCTCGCTCGGAATCATCTTATGTTTGTTCATTCCGCCATTCGTCATGTCCTTTTTTGGCAGCTTGGTTGTGAGAATCATATCCGGAGTCTATCAATGTTTTATCGTCCTCACGTTTGCGGGGCTCATTCCGATTGGATTTCTGATTCCCAATGGCTTTTTGACAATTCTTGCTGCCGTACTGGGGACTTTGGTCAGTTCAGCCAGTGTTGCAGCCACCTTATTCGTTGGCAGGACAGAGAACACAAGTAAACTTTCATAAGCGGTTTTGACAACAATAACCCGCGTTCCGAAAACACCAAGTGTCACAGACCCTTGGTGTTTTTTAATTCCGGAAGAAAAGAAGGTATAATGAGCGGGGAAGAGGTGTCAGCCAATGAAAATAACCAGAGAGACATTAGAAAAACAGCAAATTTGGATATATGGTGTGACTCTTGTGATCGGAGGAATAGCGGGGATCGCCGGGAAAGATTCAGGACTTCGCTGGGGATGGACGATATCACCGCTTATCGCTGTTCTCATGTATGCCATGTTTGCCCAAATCCCATTCTTGAAGCTGAGGGAAGCCATGTCAAACCTCAAGTTTATGGCGGCTTTACTGATCGGTAATTTCTTAGCTGTACCTGTCGTTGTATGGGTGTTAACCGCCATTTTTCCTCAATCTCCTCCTATATTATTAGGGGTTTGTTTGGTATTGCTTACACCTTGTATTGATTACGTCATCGTCTTTACTCAGCTCGGCAAAGGAAATGAGAGATTAATACTGGCTTCCACGCCGGTTTTGTTCGCCGTTCAGATGGTATTGCTTCCGTTATACCTGCGGCTGTTTATCGGGAAAGAAGTGATAGGGGCTGTTCATGCGGGACCGTTTCTGGAAGCATTCTTATTGTTAATAGCAGTGCCGCTGCTGGCGGCGGTGATAACTCAATTATGGGCTGATAAGAAGCCGGCGGGAGAAAAGGTGTTAGAGTGGACGGCATGGCTGCCTGTTCCTTTTATGGCTCTGGTCTTACTGGCGGTCGTCGCCACACAAATCGGCAAGGTCATCAGTGATGCTGACATCATTCTACGTGTGATCCCGATCTATCTGTTATTCCTGCTCATTATGCCGTTTGTCTCCCGGTTTATCGCAAATGCGTTCCGTCTGGATACAGGTGAAGGAAGAGCATTGATCTTCAGCACGGGCACAAGAAATTCACTCGCAGTCCTTCCGTTAGCACTGGCCTTGCCGGATGCTTGGGCCTCATTAGCCGCCGCTGTTATCGTCACACAGACGATCGTTGAATTGATAGGCGAATTGGTTTATATAAAAGCGGTGCCCGGCTGGCTGCTGAAATAAAAAATAATCTGAACAGAAAAAAACATACCAATAGATATTGGTATGTTTTTTATGTGAATTATAAAGTTGAAATATCAATGACGAAACGGTAGCGGACATCGCTTTGGAGAACCCGTTCGTACGCTTCGTCGACTTGGTTGGCCGGAATCACTTCAATTTTAGGAGCAATGCCGTGCTCGGCGGCGAAATCAAGCATTTCCTGAGTCTGCGGAATACCGCCGACGAGTGAACCCGCAATGCTGCGGCGGCCCGTGATTAAAGAGAACACACTGTATGAGTCCGGATTAGCAGGCGCTCCTACATTTACTAATGTACCGTCAATGCGAAGCAGGGATAAGTAGGCATCTACCTCAAGGTTCGCGGATACCGTATTTAAAATGATATCAAAATGTCCGGCTAACTCAGTGAATGTATCCGGATCGCTTGTTGCAAAGTAATGATCGGCTCCAAATTCAAGCGCTTCGTCTTTTTTGTTCATTGAGCGGCTGAGGACGGTGACCTCTGCGCCTAAAGCGTGCGCGAATTGAACGGCTAAGTGTCCGAGCCCGCCCATTCCGACAATCGCCACTTTTTTGCCGGGGCCGGCATTCCAGTGTTTCAGCGGAGAATAGGTGGTAATGCCCGCGCACAATAGCGGGCTGGCAGCATCCAAATCCAGCTGATCCGGAATCCGGACAACGAATCTGTCAGTGACAACTATTTTTTGGCTGTAGCCGCCGTACGTAGGGTTTCCGTCGTAGTCCAGGTTATTATAAGTTTGAACAACGCCTTTTGTGCAATATTGTTCGTCTCCGTTAAGGCAGTATTCACATTCCCCGCAGGAGTCTACAAAACAGCCGACACCCACACGGTCGCCGACGGCAAATGTGGTGACTTCTTCACCCACGGCTTCCACAACTCCGGCAATTTCGTGTCCGGGAACCATCGGAAAGATTCCGCCGCCCCATTCATCGAATGCACTGTGGATGTCTGAGTGACAAATCCCGCTGTACTTAATATCAATCAGGATATCGTGCGGCCGTAATGCTCTTCTCTCAATCGTCGTCCGCTCAAATTTAGCTTTTGCATGCGGAGCGCTTAATACACGAGTCGGATGATTATTACACATGGTTATCTTCCTTTCCAAGATAAAGTGATGAATCCTCTGTTCGATTTTACTTTAAATGTTAAAGCGGACTTTAAGTCAAGGAGTTTGGTTTATTTTTTTATGAAATGATATTCTATAATGGCAAGCTTATGAAGGTTTGAAGGACGGGTGATAAGAATATGAAGATTGCGCAGGCTGCAAAGCAGGTTGAGTTATCAGCCGCGACGCTTAGGTATTATGAAAGTATAGGACTGATTCCTCCGGTAAAACGCGATGAAAGCGGCATCCGCGATTATGACGAAGATGATGTGAATTGGATTCAATTTATAAAATGCATGAGAAATGCCGGGCTGTCGATTGAGGCGCTGATTGAATATACCGCTTTATTTATTGAAGGAGCCGATCATACGATCGAACCCCGAAAAAACATCCTTATAAATGAAAGGAAAAGGCTGACGGAGAAACAGAGGGAAATTGATGAAACCATAAAACGATTAAACAGGAAGATTGAGGATTACGAAGATATCCTTGAAAATGAAGCGAAACTTAAAAACAGATTGAAAGCTGAATGTATTTCTGAATGAAGAGAAGGTGTCCCGGACGCCGGGCCGCATGAAATGTACCAAGGGAAACGAGCCTTGGTTTTTTTATTTTCTAAAGAGTGGAAACAAAACAGCTTTTTCTATCTTATCAATCTTTACTTATCCTTTTTTCAGCTTGACTTTTTTACTGCAGACTTTTAAAGTGTGAAATGTTGCTTAGACTGTGATTAGCGACTTTAATGCTGAAAAGAGGTGGTTTACCCAGATGAACAATAAAAAGAACCCTTGGGCGTTATTGCCTTTAGTCTTATTCGTAGGGCTTTTTGTCGGCTCTGGTCTGGTGACCGGAGATTTTTATAAATTGCCGATCTTGATTGCCGCGATCATTGCGTCAGCTTTTGCGCTGTTATTTAACCGGAAGAAATCGCTCAATCAAAAAATAGAATGGTTCGCTTCCGGTGCGGGACATCCTGATATTATCATTATGGTTATGATTTTTATATTGGCAGGTGCCTTTGCTTCAGCGGCTGAAGCGATGGGGGCGGTGCATTCAACTGTCAATCTTGCTTTGAGCGTTATCCCGCAGCAGTTTTTGCTGCCGGGGCTGTTTATCATTGCTTGTTTTATTTCTATATCGATGGGAACATCAATGGGCACGATTGCGGCGGTTGCGCCGATCAGCGCGGGTTTGAGCGGCGAGCTTGGCATCTCCGCCGCGATTCCGATTGCGGCTGTGGTCGGCGGAGCTATGTTCGGAGATAATCTTTCTTTTATTTCCGATACGACCATTGCGGCAGTCCGGACGCAAAAAACACAAATGAGGGATAAATTCAAAACGAACTTTCTGATTGTTTTGCCCGCTGCCATTGTGACTGTTATTATCTTATTTTTTATTCCGGCAGGCCACGCCGTCCATACGGGAACTGCATCTTACAGCTGGATTAAGGTGCTTCCTTATATCGCCGTGTTGGTTTTTGCGTTAATCGGTATTAATGTGATGGCTGTCATATTCGGCGGATTGATTTTGACGGGAATCATAGGGTTAGCGTGCGGCAGCCTGACGTTTGATTCTTATTTTAAGGCGATTACGGATGGAATTGCCGGAATGAGCGATCTGATCATCCTGTCCATGCTGATCGGCGGGATGGTCGGCGTGATGAAACAAAACGGCGGGATCGACTTTTTACTGGAGTTCATCACGAAACGAATCCGTTCGAAAAAAGGAGCCGAAGCCGGCATTGCCGGACTGGTCAGCGTGACGAATCTGGCTGCGGCCAATAATACGATCTCGATTATCGCAGCCGGGCCGATTGCAAAGAATATCGCTGATAAATTCAACATCGACAACAGAAAATCGGCAAGTATTCTGGATATCTTTTCGTGTATGATACAAGGATTGATTCCTTACGGCGCGCAGCTGTTATCAGCCGGGAAATTCGGGAATATTTCACCAGTCAGCATCCTGCCATACTCTTTCTATCCCGTTTTAATCGGAATCTGCGGCATCGCCGCCATCATATTTGGACTGCCGAAATTCACAAGAAATACGAAATAAAAAAAGGCGCCGTTCGGCGCCTTTTTTCTTTCATGACAACCAAGCATTTCTCAAAAGCTGTACGCCCTGTGTGATCTGATCCGTATCGAGATGGGCGAAACCTAGCTTTATGATCGGCGGTTCGGGTTTTTCGGCAACGAAATAAACGGCGGTAGGATATACCTTCACTCCGTACTGAAAAGCGCGTTCGATTAATGTTTCTTCTGTATAATTCAGGTGAACTCTCACCAATATATACAATCCCGACTGCTCGCCGATGATCGTCACATGATCGCCGAACTGCTGCTTTACATGTGAAATCAAGTGCTGCATTTTTCGCCTGTAAACAATGCGCATGCGCTTAATATGGCGGGTCCATTCACCGGCCTTCATCAATTCAGCCATGGTCAGCTGGTTAAGCGAAGAAGCGGTGCTTTCGAAATGAATAAACCGTTTTTTATACCGGTGCAAAAGGCGATGCGGCAAAACCATATAGCTTATGCGGATGCCAGGAAGAAAGGATTTTGAGAAATTCCCTAAATAAATCACCCGGTCTGATTGAATGGAAGCAAGAGCGGGAAACGGCTGCTGTGTATAACGGAATTCACTGTCATAATCATCCTCAAGAATATAACCCTCTCTATGATTCACCCAATTGATCAGAGTTTGGCGCTGCTGAATGGACATGCTTACGCCGTAAGGGCTGTGATGGGATGGGGTCACATAGATTAATTTTTCTTTCATTGCATGTAATTGAGAAAAATCAGCTCCGTTTTCATAGACAGGCATCGTTTCCAGAGATAGCCCGTGAAATTGAAATGCCGCTCTGGCACCATCAAATCCCGGGTCTTCAACGATCATTCCCGAAAAATCCTCTTTCAGAATCCGGCTGAGATATATCAGCATCTGCTGGGTGCTGCTGCCGATGATAATGGAATCCGCATCTGTTTTCACTCCGCGGGATTCCAAGAGATAAGCGGCAATTTGTTCACGCAGGTCTCTCTCGCCGAACGGTTCACCGTACAGAAAGCTTTTCTCTGATGTCAAAACTTGATTGTATAATTTTCTCCATGTTTTCAGAGGAAAATGCTTTTGATCGACGGCCCCGGCGCGAAAATCAATCAGGACCGGCTGAGTTGATTCGGTTTTCTCTGCGTGAACAACATCGTTTTCTTTTTGAAATATAGAAGGTTCTACTTCATTTACAAAATAACCTTTGCGTGTTTCTCCGCGAATGTATCCCTCCGCTAAAAGGAGATCATAAGCCATCAGCGTTGTATTACGGCTTACCCGCAGGGAATCTGCCAGTTCCCGAATCGAAGGCAGCCGCTCATCTGCCTGAATATTTCCCTGCTCAATCAATGTTTTAAATTGCTCGTAAATTTGTTTGTATTTCGGGGTGTCGCTCCCGAAAGCGAAAATCATATTTTTCATCAGATGTTCTCCTCTGACATGTATATTTATTGAAAACTGTACCTTTTTAAATGTCAGTTGATATCTTATTATAGCGGAAAGCGCTTTATCAATCCATGTTCAGAGAGGAGAGTTTTGTATGTATATTCCGGCTCCATTTCAGCTGAGTGAAGCTGAAGCGTGCGATGTAATCAAAGAGTATGGTTTCGCAGCATTGTTTTCAACGGCGGAAGGCATGCCGTATGCAACCCACCTGCCATTGATGATGAGTAAGAATAACGAATGCTTATACGGTCATTTTGCATTGCCGAACCCCCAATGGAAAGAGATTGATGGCCAAAACGTGTTAGCCGTTTTTCAAGGGCCTCATTGTTATATCTCGCCTAAATGGTATGAGACGAATCAGGCTGTACCCACTTGGAATTATGTGGCGGTTCATGTTTACGGAGAGGCGGAGCTTTTGGATGAGGAAGAAACCGTGCAGTCGATGAGTGATCTCGTATTGAAATACGAAAGCCCCGACAGCCCGTACAAATTAGAGGATGTCGATGCGAAATTGCTGGCAGGCATGAACAAAGGGGTAAAAGGCTTTAAAATCAAAGTCAGCAAAATAGAGGGGAAAGCAAAGCTGAGTCAAAATCATTCAGCTGCAAGACAAGGGCTGGTCGTACAACAGCTCAAACAGATTCCTCATACAAACGAACAGCTCATTTCCGGCTTGATGGAAGAAAACATCAAACGGATCACTGCGAACAACTGACAAGCATATTAAAAACATACCGGCAGCATGCGGTATGTTTTTTCAGGTTATGAAGCTTTTCTCAGCATGAATAACGACTCAAACAGCACATAAATCAACGGCGCTATTAAAATGAAGAAAGAATGAAAAATAGCATACGTTATGAGTAAGTAAACGATAAGTTTCAATAGAATGGTAGACGGTTTATTGAATGTCCAACGGTTCTTCAAGATATCAGTCATACAAGCTAAAACAAGGCCGACCGTCAAATATCCGGCTGCTATGTACAGATAAATAAAAAGGTAAAACGGGTAAGAAGACAACGGCGGTGTGTCCTCTTGTGTCATTTTTAAACTCACGTAAAAGACTAATAAAAAGCAAACGGACGAAACGAGAGCTAACAAAAGGTGTTTATATAAATACTTCTTCATGTGTTCACCTGCCTATGGCGCAATTATTTCTTAACATATTATGACATGGTTTTACCGCTGCTGAAAGAATTGGAAGTCCGGCTATATGAGCGGGGCGTAAAGAATCAATATCATCTTTTCATGAATCCGGATTTTTTGTTCGGATGGATGTAAAGAAGAATACACCAAAAAAAGCTGTCAGCTTGGCCCTGACGGCTTATTTTTGGTAAAAGGCTTATTTCTCCGTGGTGAAATAAAGCAATGCTATGACCGGAAAAGCGATTCCAATCCATAATGTGATACTCCACCCGCCTGAGGCGTATGCCCATCCTCCGATTGATGATCCTATAGCACCGCCCAGAAAGAAGATTGCCATAAATAATCCGTTTAATCGGCTGCGAAATTCAGGTGCCAACGAAAAAATGGCACGCTGACTGAGTACGAGATTGGCAGATACCCCCATATCCAACAGGATAGCTGCGGCCACCAGAACTGCTATTCCGACGGGGGAGCTGCTCTGAATTATGAGCGGGAGTAATAAAGAAACGATGACAACACCGAGAGCGATTCCGGTGGCAAGCCGGGTCAAGCCGCGATCAGCCAGACGGCCGCCTATCGGTGCAGCCGCTGCACCCGCAATGCCCGCTAATGCATACAGCGCGATTGCCTTTTGAGAAAAATGAAAAGCAGGGCCGGACAATAATAAAGGTACAGTCGTCCAGAACAAGCTGAAAGCTCCAAATACAAACGCATGATAAATGGCACGGCGGCGTAGGACCGGAGTTGTGCGCAGCAGCTTCCACATTGAACCGAGTAAGACGGTGTAGCTTGTGTTTGCTGTTGGTTTTCTGGCAGGAAGCACTTTTGATAAGACGATTGCCAGGACAACACTTAACGCGGCGGATAAAGCAAATATGGCATTCCACCCCCATATATCAGCGACCAGACTGGATATCGGACGGGAAAGCATAATACCGAGCAGCAGGCCGCTCATCACATTGCCGACAACCCGGCCGCGTGCGGCGTCTGGCGCAAGGTATGATGCGAACGGAACTAGCACTTGGGCTGCAATTGATCCCAGTCCGATGAAAAACGCAGCGGCTAAAAACAGTGTTCCATGCTTTGCAAATGCTGTCAGTGTCAAAGCGGCTGCGCTTAGAAGGAGCGATACAACGACAAGTTTTTTGTTTTCGATAATGTCTCCCAAAGGGACGAGAAACAGTAAGCCGGCAACGTATCCGATTTGAGTCAGCGTGACAATCAATCCGGCGCTGCTTGGAGAAAGCCCGATTGCCGCACTAATGAATCCTGCCAAGGGCTGTGCATAATAAAGATTAGCGACAATGATACCGCATGCCGTTGCGAGAAGAAGGGTTAAACCAGGTGAAATTCCCTGATCTGCTGTTTGTTTGTTTTCTTTAGCCATATGAATGAACTCCTTTTTAAGTGGTTTTTAAGATGCTTGATAAATGATTTGCTGATTCATCTCCTTTACGCAGAGGCTTTTGGAGTCTGCATTTCAACAAGACTTCCCTCAAGTTAATTTGTAAACTAAACGTTTAGTTTATTATAAGCAAATAATATACTAAACGTTCAGTTTTGTAAATGGGTTTCTGTTTTCTTTTTTTATACAGGTTAAGTATACTGAACGTATCGTTTATAATTCGGGAAGGAATGATTCATGTGCAGAGTAAACGAGGACGGCCGCGCGATGAAGGAACACATAAGGCAATTCTTTCTGCAGCGTATGACCTATTGTTGGAAAATGGCTTTGACGCAGTGACAGTCGATAAAATTGCTGAGCGTGCCAAAGTGAGTA
Source organism: Bacillus sp. ChL18 (assembly GCF_026241425.1). Lineage (NCBI taxonomy): Bacteria > Bacillati > Bacillota > Bacilli > Caryophanales > Bacillaceae > Bacillus > Bacillus sp. ChL18. Next base: position 335,035 of record NZ_JAPHWE010000003.1, read on the forward strand.
AGGCAACGATTTATAAATGGTGGTCAAACAAGGCTGCCGTTATCATGGACAGCTTTCTTTCGACCGCTACGGACAGACTGCCTGTGCCCGATACAGGATCAACAGTGCAAGATATATTGACCCACGCCACGAATTTAGCAAGATTTTTGACGAGCCGGGAAGGAACCGTTATTAAGGAATTAATCGGTGCGGGGCAGCTGGATGCAAAATTGGCGGAAGAATATCGCACGCGATTTTTCCAGCCCCGCCGCCTCCAAGCGAAAGGCCTTCTGGAAAAGGGAATTCAAAAAGGTGAATTAAGAGAGAATCTTGATATTGACGTTAGCATCGATCTCATTTACGGACCGATTTTCTATCGCCTGTTGATCACAGGTGATGAGGTGAATGATTCTTATGTGCATGATCTGGTGATGAGTGCGTTTAAGGGAGTTCAGCCTGCCTGAAAAATACCCGGATCATGTGAAAGAGATGCAGACTTTTGCTGCCTATGGGCGGAACATAATGAAAAGGCCGAACAAGTTCATTGTTCGGCCTTTTCTGATTGATTTGCGAACCGCCGGGCGGCCGCCACGCAAGCGATAACGCCGGCATTCACCGCCGCAAGTTCCCATCCTGCTTTTTCATCGAGAATCATGGCGGCCAGTAACAGTCCGAAGAAAGGCTGCAGAAGCTGTAGCTGTCCGACCGCGGCGATGCCTCCCTGGGCGAGTCCGCGATACCAGAATACGAAGCCGATCAGCATGCTGAATATTGAGACATATGCAAGACTGAGCAGTGCGGGCGCGCCGATGTTTGACCATGAGTCCGGCATGAAGCAGAAAGACAGGATGAACATAAGGGGAAGCGATAAAACGAGTGCCCAAGAGATCACCTGCCAGTTGCCAAGCCGCCGGGAGAGGCGGGCGCCTTCGGCATAACCGAGACCGCACACGATAATCGAAGCGATCATGTACGTATCACCGAGCGGAGAGGATTCTCCTCCTTGCAGCAGAGCATATCCGGCTACGAGGATGCTGCCGGCAGCCGAGAAAATCCAAAAGACCGGCCTGGGCCGTTCGCCTCCTCGCAGTACGCCGAAGATCGCCGTCGCAAGCGGGAGAAGCCCGATGTAGACAATGGCATGAGCGGATGTGACATGCTGAAGCGCTAAGGCTGTAAGCAGCGGGAAACCGATCACGACGCCGAGCGCTACTGTTATTAGTGAAATGATGTCGCTTTTGGCAGGGCGTTTCTCCTGAAAAATGAGGAGCAGAGCGCCTGCCAATATACCGGCTATCGCGGCGCGGCATACGGTGAGAAATACCGGGTCAAAGTCCGCTACAGCCAAGCGGGTCGCGGGAAGCGAGCCGCTGAAAATGAGCACGCCGATAAATCCGTTAATCCAGCCGTTTGCGGCTTTATTCATTCCAATCACTCCAATATATATTTCTAAACACATTTTCAAAGTTTATAATGACTATAAACTGAAATTGACCTTATACAAATGGCCAGTTTTTATAAAAAGAAGAATGCCAGTTTGGAGGGAGTAAAAATGGATATCACGCCATTTTTAAATAGAGATCTGGATCTTCCGCTTTATCAGCAGCTTTATCGGCATTTTAAGGAAAATATGCATCAGGGCCGTATTCCTAAAGGACTGAAGCTTCCTTCAAAAAGGCTTTTGTCAAGTCAGCTTTCCGTCAGTCAGACGACTGTGGAGCGTGCCTATGAACAGCTTGCCGCCGAAGGCTATATTGTCAGTAAGCCGAGAAGCGGATGGTTTGCCGATTATGACTCGGACGCCGTCTATGTGAAAAAGCCGGGCTCTTCGCCTGTTCAAACAAAGGCGAAGGAAGACCGCCAATGGATTGATTTTCACTACGGCACTGTGGATGCCGCTCATTTTCCTTTTTCGGCATGGCGCAAAAGCATGGTTGCAAGCTTAGATCAATACGGGCATGAGCTTTATCGGCCCGGGGATGATTTGGGCGAGCTTGAACTGAGAACGCTCATTTCAGAATACTTATATCAGTCGCGCGGCGTGAATTGTCTTCCTGAACAAGTGATAGTCGGCGCCGGGAACCCTGCTCTTTTGCAAATGCTGTGCAAAATATTTGAAGCAAATCTATCCATCGGATATGAAGATCCGGGTTATCCGAGAGCGAGGGAGATTTTTAAAGCCAATCACATGAAGATCATTCCGATACCCGTTGATGATGAAGGAGTCTGTATCCGGAAGCTGAATGAAGAGCGGCCGCGTCTTGTATATGTCACGCCTTCTCATCAATTTACGTTAGGAACGATTATGCCGGTAAACAGAAGGATTCAGCTGCTGAAATGGGCGGAGGAACATCAATCGTTCATTATAGAAGATGATTATGACGGTGAATTCCGATACACCGGCCAGCCGATCCCATCATTGCAAGGGCTTGATCAGCATCACCGTGTCATTTATATGGGGACGTTTTCCCAATCTCTGCTTCCTTCGCTGCGCATCAGCTATATGATTCTTCCTTTGCCGCTTATCGAAAAAGGAAGGGAAATCGCTTCTTTATATAAACAGACCGTCTCCTGTCACAGTCAGCTGACGCTGGCTCAATTTATCAAAAGCGGAGAGTGGCAGAAACATATTAACAGAATGAGAAAGCTGTACCGGAAAAAAAGAGCGGTATTATTAGAGGCCGTGCGGCGCGAGCTGGGACAATACGTCATGATTCGCGGAGAAAATTCCGGGCTGCGGATTTTACTTGACGTTCATCTGCCTTTCAGCGAAAAAGAGCTGATTGGAAAGGCGGAGGAACAAGGCGTCAAAATCTATCCCGTGTCTCTTACCTATCAAAAACAGGTCCCTGAAAAAACAGTTTCCCTCGGATTCGCGGGGGTTTCTGAAACCGATATACAAGAAGGCATAAAAAAACTGAGAGCCGCCTGGGTGCTGTAAAAGGCAGCTCACAGTTTGAAATACTGAAGCTTGAGTCAGGGGTGCTGTCTCAGCAGCAAAACGATTTATAGGACGGGCAGGCGGAGCGCCGTATCAATATTTTGCAAATTGAGCCGGACTTGTTCATTTGTGTTCCACGGGTGATACCAGCCTTTTTCCATCATATAGCGTGAGATTTGCTCGTGCATGTCAAGGGCTTCTTCTAAGTGCCGGGTGAGGATCGCTTTCACTTCAGGCGTTCCGGCTTCCGTCGCCGCCATCGCATAGTTTCTGACACCGCTTTTTGCCGAATTCAATAAATCCATTGCGACAATTTGGTCTGTCAGCGCATTCATTCCCGTCAAGTATTCAATAATCGGATTCATTCGTCATTCATCTCCTCATTCATGCTGTGCATCAGATAAAATTGAGGCAAATTCCTGCAATTGCCTTGTTGATGTATCCACATCCTGCTGCATGATTTCTTTCAGCTGCGGATCGGATACGAGCGCTTTCATGGTTTTAGATTTCGTCAGACAAAGTGACTTAAAAGAAGCCATCTCCTGAATTTCAAGTAATTCATGTAAGGCGCTGGTCATTTCTGTAGCCTCCGTTCTCTAAGGTTTGAGTACAACTTTAATACAATCATCTGTTTTCGTGTCAAACATCTCATAGCCGTGCTTCGCTTCACTAAGCGGAATGACATGGCTTACAACATCGCCCGGATCAATTTTGCCGGTTGACACCAGTTCAAACATATACGGCATATAGTGGATGACCGGAGCTTGTCCTGATCGGATATTGACGTTTCGCTGCATGATATCGCCAAGGGGAAACCCGTTGTATCTGCCGCCGTACACACCCGTAATCTGGATCGTTCCGCCTTTTCGCACCGCTTGAGACGCGATGACCAATGCGCTCATCGCCCCGCCCTGAAGTTTTAATCCGCTGGTGAGGAACTCAAGATCCGTCATTTTTCCGTCCATGCCGACGGCGTCAATGACCACATCAGCGCCGCCTTTGGTGATTTCCTTCAGGTAGCTGCCTGTATTTTCGTGGTCTTCGAAGTTCACGATTTCCACTTTATTCGTCCGTTTCGCATGCTGGAGACGGTAGTTGACATAGTCTACGGCTATTACGCGTTTCGCTCCCTTTAACCAGCAGAATTTTTGAGCGAAAAGGCCCACGGGCCCGCAGCCGAGAACGATAACTGTATCGCCTTCTTTTACGCCGGCATTGTCAACGCTCCAAAAGCCGGTTGTCATCGCATCGGAAATAACACTCAGTTTCTCATCCGGTTCTTCGCATGTTTCGGGAACTTTAAAATGGGTAAAGTTCGCAAATGGAACGCGCAAATACTCCGCCTGGCCTCCCGGATAGCCGCCGGCATTTCCTGAATAGCCGAAATAAGCGCCTATATCGCCGTTCTCATTTGATTGATCACATTGGCTTTCCAGCTGATTTTTACAATAAACGCATTCTCCGCAGGCGATATTAAAAGGAATAATGACGCGGTCGCCTTTTTTGACTTTCGTTACGCCGGGACCGGTTTCTTCCACGATGCCCATCGGTTCATGGCCGATGATGTAGTCTTCCTGCAAATTCGGGATGAGTCCGTGGATTAAATGTAAATCTGATCCGCAAATTGCCGTACTTGTGACTTTTATAATCATGTCATCGTGTTTTTCAATCTTCGGATCAGGCACGTCTTTGACAACGACGTTTTTCACTCCTTGATACGTTACGGCCTTCATGCTGTAATACCTCCAGTGTTAGTGTTCATCAGGTGTGCGGTCAAACATCCCTTTTCTGTTTGTTTCAACGGGAAACAGGTTCATGCTTCCGACCATGAGGGTATTTTTCGCAGAGAGCTGATCCAATTTATACTGTTCGCTCAGATCATGCGGGTGAAACCACTTTTTGCTGACCATCAAGTCTGTTATCTCCTGATGCATCGTGATTCCCTGCATGAGCTGTTTGCGCAGCAAAGCTCTTACATCAGGTGAAGCGGTTTCTGTTAAAGCAACGGCGGTATTTCTGACGCCTTCTTTGGCGCGTATGAGAAAATCCATTGCGAATGTCATATCCGCAAGTTCAGGGACATGTAATGAATTGATCGGATCTAAATGGTCATGATTCAATGATGCTTACCTTCCTTTCAATTGATGATCGAAGTCGGCCGGTTTTGAGGAACGGGAGCCTGAAACGTTGCCCGTTCATAAACCGCTTGCAAATCAGCCAGGTCTTGAGAGGCTTGCTGAACGTCTTTTTCCATTAACGTTTTCAGATCCTGATCAAACACAAGCCCTTGCATGAGCTTGGATTTCGCGACACAAAGCGTCTTGAAGTTAATGATTTCATGTAAGTCCAACGACTCGTGAGCCGCTAATTCACGCTTATCCATAATCGTCTGAAACCTCCCTTTGTAGAAATACGTAGTTAATTTCCCCTGAGAAAAGAGGTCTAGTCTTACAAATTTTGTTTGTGAGAAAAAGCAGAGAAAAAGCCTGACGGTGCATCAAAAAAAGGAGGAAGCACAATCGCTTCCTCTTGTTCACATGGAACGGCTGTTGGTGTCATGAACATTTTTCTGATGCGCGGGCGGTTTTGCCGCGCGGGAGACGAGCCCGCTGAGCACGATGCCGATCAGTACGATCATCAGCGCTCTGACAAGGCCGAATTCTTCACCGAGCAGTCCGAGAACGGGAGGGCCGACTAAGAAGGCGCAGTAGCCGACGAAGGAGATTGCTCCGACCCGCTTAACTGCTCCTTTTGGGTCATCGCCGGCTGCGGAAAGGCCGACCGGGAAGCCGAGGGAGGCGCCGATTCCCCAAAGAAAGACGCCGATTACGGCTGCTGTGAGGTTTCCGCTGAAAATCACAAGGGAAAGTCCGATGACACTGACGGCGGTGCAGAGACGAAGAACGGGCACGCGTCCGTACCGGTCCAAAAATGCCCCGCCAAAGATCCGGGCGATCAGCATAGCGGTGAGGAAGACGCCGTAAACCGCCGTGCCTTGCGCGTGCGTCACGTGAAAACCATCCGTCATGGTGAGCGGAAGCCAGTCATTGGCCGACCCTTCTGCGAAAGCCATTCCGAGCACGATGAGCCCGATCAGCAGTGTGCGCGGCTCTGTCCAGACGTTTACCGGCTTTTCGCTTGAGACTTCCTGCCGCCTTGAGACGGCATCTTCTTTCCCGGTGTCCTCCGGCAGAAACCGGAAGAAAGTAAAAATCAGGATAAACTCAATTCTGGCAATGAGCAGCAGGTGAACGAGCACGGGAACCTTGAATAAAATAGCGAGAGAGGAGAGTCCTGCGCCTAGCAATGTGCCGGCGCTGAACGATGCGTGCAATGCGGGCATCATGGTTTTCTCTGCGGCGCGTTTAAGGGCGGAACCATCTACATTAAGGGCCACTTCCGCAAGTCCGTAGCCGAGCCCGAAGATGATCAGTCCGGCAAATACGATGCTTTTGAAAGCGGCAAAAACACCTGCGCTGATGACGAATATCCCGATAATGACAATCAGAACGCTGATCAGAGCAACGAATCTGGTGCCTTTCCGCGAGATGATCCGGCTGGCGCTTAACAGGCCGATCAATGAGCCGAGCGCCAGCCCGAAAATAATCAACCCCATCATTGACGTCGAGGCTTTCAGCGTTTCTCTCACCTCAGGCGTGCGGGAAATCCAGGATGAAAAAGCAAGTCCGGGCAGCGAAAAAATAATAAAAAGGGCAAGTTTCCACTTTTGAATGCCCTGTCTACTCATGAAATCAGCTCTCTCTCTGTCAAATGAAGCGGAAAACGCAGAGATTTTAATGTGATGGCAATCAATCCTTTTTGGTAATAGGGCTGGATGTCATCAATAAGAATCAGCTCCGGCATGTGTTCTTTCGGGACAAAAGCGGAGCATGCTTCATAAACCTGTTCCATATCCAACCCTTTTGATAATTCTCCGATAAACGCAATGGCCTGCGGATTGATGATTGAAATCATGGCGCTTGTCATCTTAACAGCCAGTTCCGGAAAAGAATCCGGTGAATAGAGCTTTTCAAGCTGCTGCTTGCGTGTCGATTCAAATGGAATATAAGAAATTTCTCCGGCGAATTGTGTATTGCCTTTGACTAAGCGCCCGTCTATAACAAAGCGCGCTCCCGGAGGATTGTCTTTGACAAATGCGGCCATGGCGATGGTTTTCGGGACGGTATATTGCTGATCGCGATAAAATCCGTACAAAGCGTAATGCATCTCGTTTTCTACATTGACCTTGACAGAATATCTGGCTTCAAGTCTTTCCTGCATCGGGATATCACACAGCTCTTCAGTGTCACAAATGCCGATGACGCCGTGGCTGACCACACCCTGAACCCCCATGCCGATTGCCTTTATATTGGGAAACCGCCTTATCCATTCGTCAGTAAGCCGTTCGATGACGTCATAATTGATGACATCATAAAAGCGGCTGTCTTTTTCAACATAGTCACCGTGCCAATCTGCCAGCGCGACGTCAATCGAATGGACGCCGCCTTCTGTTTTAACGGATATGCCGAGTACCAAATGACTGTCCGCATTTAACGTAAACTGCCTTGCTTTTCTTCCGCCTGTTGAGGCGCTCGGTTCCATCTCCATGACTTCGCCGCGTTCTTTTAATTCATGTAAAATGTTTCCGCACGTGGCGGCGCTGAGCCCTGTTTGTTGAGAGAGAAAGGAAATGGTGGCCGCATCCGTTTTCAGCAGCGCTTCAATGATGGTTTCTTCATTCGTTTTTTTTACAATGGATGTATTATTAATGGTATTCGCCATGATTCCGCACTCCTTTATTAATCACTTTTTAAAAGACTTATTAAAAGTAGTTTAAAATATACTTCCCGAATCAGTCAAGACGGTTTAAAATTGTTTTCAAACGGAGAATAAATAGAATATCCTTGCTGAGAATGGAGGCTCGACACATGAGTTCTGATAACAAAATCTATTATGAACGCGGAACGGAAGAGCTGAGGAAGAAAAACATCCGGGCGCATAGGCTTGTCCGGGAATTAAACGGCGCCGATCCGGAAGCGTTTGAAACAAAAGAAGCGATCATCAGAGAACTGTTCGGGACGGCGGGAGAGAAACCGAGCATTGAGCATAACTTTCATTGTGATATCGGAACCAATATTCATGTCGGCGATCATTTTTATGCCGGCTATAATTGCACCATTTTAGACATGGCTGACGTGCGGATAGGCGATAACTGTATGATAGGGCCGAATGTCGGGATCTATACAGCCGGGCATTCTCTGCAGCCGGAAGGAAGAAATAAAAGCGGTTACGGCATTCCGATTACGATCGGCAGCAATGTATGGATCGGAGGAAGCTGTGTCATTTTAGCAGGCGTCACCATCGGCGAAAACTCCGTCATTGCGGCCGGTACAGTCGTTACGAAAGACGTCCCGCCAAATTCCGTCATGGCCGGAAACCCGGGAAAGGTCATAAAAAAGATATGAACAAAAAAGCAGCTTGCGAACAATCCCGCAGGCTGTTTTTTCTTTCACCCGTCATGCAGGGACAGAAGGGGAAGGTGAGAAGAAGGCACTTATGGTATGATGACAAATAGAATAAAACCTCGTGAGGCCGGTCGGCTAAAAGGAAGTGGACAGAGATTGTTTGGTACAAAACATCAAGAAGACTACGTCTCCCGTGACAGACGCTCATTGCATATGCTTGCGCTTCGGGTGCCCGGTCTGGCGTTTATTTTTATGGTATATGCCGCATCAGTCTCTTTGCAGTACATTTATGAAAGCTGGACGGTTTTTTTGCTGCTGTTATTCACGATATTGATCGTCATTTTTACCGTGCTGCATTGGCATTCCCATCGCTGGGTCAAGAAAAAAACGTTTCTTTATTTCATCATACAGGGATTTATCATATATACATCGGCTAACTTGATGGGCGGCGGTTATATCGCGGTAGTCGTCGGTCTCTATGCCTTTTTAATCGGGCAGATTATCGGAATGGCGGATAAGGGAAAAACGCTGCTCATACTCTATCTTTTCATTTTAATGTCCATAACAGCTTTGCACGAGGAGCATCCGCATCATCTGCTACGTTTCATCGTTATCGCCGCTCCCATCATGATCGTGATTATCACGTATGCGGCAACATTTTTCGCGCAAGTTGATGAAAAAATAAAAACACAGCTGACGCTTGAAAAATTAGAGCTCGCTCACCGGCAAGTGAAACAGCTGACGCTTCAAAATGAAAGGCAGCGGATGGCGAGAGATTTGCACGATACGCTTGCACAAGGGCTGGTCAGCTTGCATATGCAGCTTGAAGCGGTGCAAGTTCATCTTTCGAAAGATAACACTGACAGAGCGAAAGACATCATCAGCCAGTCAATGGACAGAGTGAAGGGCACATTGGCTGATGCGCGCTCGGCCATTGACAACCTTCGCAGCAAATCAGAAGAGATCGGGTTCTTAAAAGAAAGCATCACTGAACAAATCAACCATTTTACAGAAGCCTCCGGGCTGTCTTGTTTTTTAGATTACAGCGTGCATCATGTGCTTGACGTTCATACGGCGGAGAATTGCCATTACATGATTGGAGAAGGCCTGACAAACGCCGCCAAGCATGCAGAAGCAAAGAATGTCTGGGTATCCGTTCAGGAAGAAGAGGGACAAATCCGCATAACCGTCAAAGATGACGGGAAAGGCTTTGATGCCCGAACAGAAATGAGAAAAAGCGGACATTACGGGCTGCTTGGGATACAAGAACGCGTCAATATGATGAACGGCACTTTCCGTATAACAAGCGCCAGATCAGCGGGGACTCAAATTGAAATCATCATACCAATTCAAGGAGAGGCAGAACATGTATAAAGTGTTAATTGCTGATGACCATCTTGTCGTCAGAGAAGGTCTGAAGCTTTTGATAGAAACAAATGACCATTACACCGTAACGGGAGAGGCGGAAAACGGGAAAACCGCCGTCCGCCTCGCAGAGGAACTTAAGCCCGATGTCATTCTCATGGATCTGTACATGCCGGAAATGAGCGGGCTGGAAGCCATTAAACAGATAAAAGAGCATTCTGATGTGCCGATCATTATTCTGACGACCTATAATGAAGATCATCTGATGATAGAAGGCATCGAATCAGGCGCGAACGGTTATCTGCTGAAGGACACAAGCTCAGAAACCTTATTTCATACGATGGATGCGGCGGTCAGGGGAGAAGTGCTTCTGCAGCCGGACATCTTGCGCCGTTTCCGGGAAATGAAAATGGAACGGGCAAATGCCAATGAAACACAGCTGACGGACAAGGAAATCATAGTTCTAGAAGCCGTTGCGAAAGGACATAAAAGCAAAGCGATCGCCTTTGATTTAGGAATCTCAGAGCGGACGGTAAAAGCGAGATTAACATCGATTTATAACAAATTAGGCGCTGATTCGCGGACGGAAGCCGTCACCATTGCCATGCAAAAAGGCATTCTGAAACTGAATATATAATGAAAAACTGCCCAAACGTACATGTCCCTATGTACGTTTTTTTTATGTGAATGTGAACTACAATTAGGCAGAAAGTAATGATTGGAGAGGAGTATTCGATGTCTGGTTTTTTATATAAATTAGGGGGATGGTCTGCCCGCAACCGATTAAAAATAATCAGTGCGTGGCTCGTGATACTGATCGCTTCGGTTGTGATCGCCATCTCGTTAAAACCTGCTTTTTCTGAGGATATGTCAATTCCCGACACACCTTCTGAAAAGGCAATGGATATGATTCAAAAAGAATTTTCAAAGGGTCCCGATAAAGGAAGCATCCGGGTTATTTTCGGAGCTGAAGATGGGAAAAAACTGACGTCAAAATCAGAAAAACAAGCGATCGAAGATACTTTAAAGAAGATCAAAACAGATCATTCAGTCGCTTCGATTGCAAGTCCTTTTGAGACAGGAACCATTTCTAAAGACGGATCAGTGGCATATGCCGATATTACGTACACAAAAGCGGCGGATGACATTACGGCCGCGTCTGTTTCACATATGAAACACAGTCTGTCTGCCGCAGGAGACAAGGGCCTGCAGACGGAGCTCAGCGGTGATGTCCCGGGGGCCGGTGTTGAGGTCGGCGGTGTATCTGAAATTGTCGGCGTTCTGCTGGCATTCGTCGTACTGGCTATTACGTTTGGTTCATTAGTCATAGCGGGGCTGCCGATTGTCACGGCCCTGATCGGATTAGGCGTAAGCGTCGCGCTGACGTTAATCGGGACACAGTTCTTTACGATAGCCTCGGTCAGTCTCTCATTATCCGGAATGATCGGCCTGGCCGTCGGGATTGATTATGCGCTGTTTATCTTTACGAAGCATCGTCAGTTTTTGGGCGAAGGTGTACAAAAAAATGAATCGATCGCTAAAGCCGCGGGAACGGCAGGCAGCGCCGTCGTTTTTGCAGGACTGACCGTGATCGTCGCGCTTTGCGGATTGACCGTTGTCGGCATTCCGTTCATGTCTGCCATGGGGTTGACAGCGGCACTCAGTGTGCTGATGGCTGTATTGGCATCAGTAACGCTGGTTCCTGCGGTGTTGTCAATCGCGGGAAAACGGATGATTCCGACATCAAATAAGAAGAAAGAAAAGAAAAGCGCCGGCACGAATGCCTGGGGGCGCTTCGTTACAAAGAAGCCTATTCTGTTAAGCATTTTCAGCATTATTCTTTTAGCCGTCATCAGTCTGCCGGCCATGCATTTAGAGCTGGGGCTGCCTGATGCGGGAATGAAAGCGAAAGACAGCCCGGATCGCCGCGCCTATGATCTTTTGTCTAAAGGATTCGGCGAAGGCTTTAACGGCAAGCTGACAATTGTTGCCGATGCAAAAGGGGTCAAGGGGAACAAAAGTGAAGCATTTCAAGACGCCGTGAACGAAATGAAGGACTTGCACAATGTGGCGAGCGTCACCCCTGCCATGCCGAACGAAAAAGGGGACTATGCCATCATTACGGCAGTGCCTGAAACCGGGCCGAACGATACGGCAACGAAAGAGTTGGTGCAGGATATACGGAAACTGTCAGACAAAAACGGCATCCGTCTGCTCGTCACCGGGTCAACCGCGGTGAACATTGATATTTCAGATCGGTTAAACGATGCCATTCCGGAATTCGCCATTCTTATTGTCGGGTTTGCATTTGTATTGCTGACCGTCGTTTTCCGTTCTCTTCTCGTGCCGCTTGCGGCCGTTCTTGGCTTTTTGCTGACAATGACCGCTACACTCGGCTTATCGGTATTCATATTGCAGGATGGGAATTTCACCGGCTTGCTCAGCATCCCGGAAAAAGGCCCGATTCTCGCCTTCCTGCCTATTTTAGCAATCGGTATTCTTTTCGGACTGGCGATGGATTATCAAGTATTCCTTGTCAGCAGAATGAGAGAAGAATATGTCAAAACAAAAAATCCGGTACAAGCCATCCATGCCGGATTGAAGCATAGCGGACCTGTCGTAACAGCGGCGGGGCTGATCATGATTTTCGTCTTCGCGGGATTTGTTTTCGCTGGGGACTCTATGATCAAATCCATGGGATTGGCAATGACCTTCGGTGTTCTTTTCGATGCGTTCATTGTAAGAATGACCATCATTCCGAGTGTCATGAAGCTGATGGGACATGCGGCCTGGTACTTGCCGAAGTGGCTGGATAAAATCATTCCGAACGTGGATATCGAAGGCCATAAGCTGACACAAGGCAAAACACCGGAGAAACCGGAAGAATAAAATGAAAAAGCAGATCGTTTTGATCTGCTTTTTTTTATGTGCTGACCGCATCCATAAAAAGAGAAAAAAGCTTTTTCATGTCTTCATGCTTTTTTGTCAGCATTTCGGGATGCCATTGCACGCCGACGACAAATAATTCACCCGTCCGTTCAATCGCTTCAATGGCCCCGTCTTTCGCATAAGCAGCGGCTTTAAACGAAGGCGCCGTCTCTTTTATGATCTGGTGATGGAATGAATTCACCCGCGCTGAATCGCCAAACAAGGTATGGAGACGTGTCCCTTTTTCAAAAGAAACATGATGGGTTTTTAACGGCGGATCTTTTTCTTGGTCATGCTTAATGTCAGCAAATGAAGCGTGTGTCAGGTCTTGATATAAAGTTCCCCCGAAAGTGACGTTTAGCATATGCATCCCCCGGCAGATGGCCAGAATCGGCTTCTCTAAAGCAACCGCCGTGAGAATCAGCTCCTTCTCGTAGGCGTCCCGATCAGGAAAGGTCTTTCTTAAAGCCTGTAAAGGTTCTTCGCCGTAAAACAGCGGGTCTATATCCTGGCCGCCGGTCAGAATGATGCCGTCAACATGAGAGACCTGTTCCTTTAAAAGCGCCGTCTCTTGAATCACCGGCAATATAAACGGCACACCGCCGGCCTCAGAAACAGACTGAATATAATCATTATTGACATATGCCCGATTATAACCCGGGAAAGGACCGGATTGATCAGCCATAATGTTTCCCGTAATTCCGATGCGTTTGGCCATTCTTCGTCCCCCTGAACCATGCTAATAATAAATCTGAACGTAGGTTGTACAAATCAGTTTGAAATTATTCTTCATGATACGTGAACTTTCCAAAACAAAACCCGTGACACACGGGTTTTTACATTTATTTCAATTTCTTGATTTCTTCCGTCAGCTCTTTGAATTTTTTATCAAGCTCACGATATTGTTTATCAGCCGGAGTCATGAAGCTGAGTTTTCCGAGGACTTCCTGCCGTTCGGTTTCAAGCTTTAATCGCAGTTCTTCAGCATCGTCCCTGACGGAGGGAGATTCTTTCCATTGTTTTCGGACGCTGCCGTTTGAGATATCAAGCCGGATGTCCGTCGTCTTTTCGACAAAGTAACGATCATGAGATACGATGATGAGCGTTCCGTCGTATCGGGCCAAAGTGTCTTCAAGCTGCTCGCGTGACGGCAGATCAAGGTGGTTTGTCGGCTCATCCAGAATCAGCACGTCTTTCTCTTCCAGAATAAACGCCATCAGTTTGCATTTGACCCGCTCTCCCATGCTCATCTTGCCGATGGGTTCCGTCCATTGCGCTGCGGTAAATCCTAAATGCTTCATGAGGGATTGAACATTTCCCCTTGCTTCGAACGTTTCTTTGTAAAAAAGCTGTTCGGGGGTTTTATCAAGCGGAAGGTCGAATACTTCCTGGGTTAGATATCCGACATTTGCAGACGGAGAAATCCATATGCCGCCCTGCGCTTTTTCCTTACCGAGGATGACCTTCAATAATGTTGTTTTCCCGCTGCCATTCGGGCCTGTAATCGCAATCTTTTCACCGTGCATCACAGTGAAATTCACGTTTTTGAAAAGCGTTCGGCCGTCATATGACTTTGTGACATCCCTTACTTCTAAAAAACGCTTTCCCGCTTTTTTGCGGTGCTCAATGGAAAAACGGACTTCATACTCCGCTTCAACCGGTTCTGCTTTCGCTTTTTCAAGCTCTTTTTCAAGACGCTTCTGCTTTGATTTAATCTGGGCGTCCGTGCGTTTTGCTTTTACGCGATGGTATTCTTTAAATCCTTCTATTTTCGTTGATTGGGCGTGGGCTTTTTTCGACCAGGCGCTCAGCTCGTTCATTTGAGCTTCAATCCGTCTGATCATATGCTGCTGATTCTCATATTCCCGCTGCTGTGTCAGCCTTCTCTGTTTGCGGACCTCCATATAGCTTGAATAATTCCCTTTATGCTCAATGAGTTTCTTTCCTTCGATGGCCCAGATTTTTGTCGCCGCTGCATCAATAAAAGCACGATCATGCGAAACAAAAATAATGGTGCCTTTGTAATTCTTGATCTGATTTAGCAGTATTTCTAAACTGTGCTGATCGAGGTGGTTCGTCGGCTCATCTAATAACAAAAGGCTGCTTGAGGAGGAGAAACCTTTGGCAAGACGGGCTTTCAGTTTTTCTCCGCCGCTCAATTGCGAAAAGGCGCGTGCGGGCACGTTCCACTTTTCTAACAAGGCTGCCTCCGCAGGCTCTGGATGGCCGGAATCATAAGCTTCCGTTTCTTGTTCCACCATATATATGTTCACATCTTGCATCATCTGGATCTGTCCTTGTGACGGCGCTTTTTGATTGCAGATCAATTGCAGCAATAAAGATTTGCCGGCGCCGTTTTTACCGATAACGCCGATGATGTCACCTTGCTGAACGCTCGCGCTGATCTGATCAAAAAGGGGAACGCTGTTGATTTCATAACTGATGCCGCTTATTTTTAACATTTCTTTCATATGTCAATCCCTCGCTTTTAAGGGAGGACAAAAAAATCCTCCCAATTGATTTGGAAGGATTAGCCGTACCTGTGCATGATCAAATAAGCTATTTTTACATAGCTTTCGTATCGTATAGAAAATGGGCAGACTAATCCTATTTTTTCTGATTTGAAATATTTGATTTCAAACGGTCAAAATAAGATTAGTTAATCATTGTCCACCCATCATCCCTTCGTGTTTGTTACGAACAGTGTAGCACACACTTATCTGTAAAAGCAAAGGGTATAAGCCTTTTTATTCCAGGTTGGAGACTTCCCACTCTTCTTCTAAAACGGCATAATAATATTCATCCCACCATTCATTATCATGGAGAATGCATTTTTTAAAAAAGCCTTCCCGTCTCATCCCGATCTTTTCCATCACCCGGTGCGAAGCCGTGTTTTCCGGCTGACATGTCGCAATGATCCGGTGTAATTTCATCTTGTTAAACCCGAATGCCAGCACGGCTCGCGCCGCCTCTGAAGCATATCCTTTGCCCTGGTATTCCGGGTGAAACACCCAGCCGATTTCATACGTATGATCGCCAAAATACTGAAAAAAAGCAATGTGGCCAATGACCGTTTTCTCATCCTTCAATAAAACGGGAAACTTCCCGGCATGTTCACCGCTGTTTTCAGTAACGAATTTCCTGGCATCATCTTCGGTAAAGACACCCTCTGGTATATATTTCATGACATTCGGATTTGATGTGTACGCATAGACATCCTGCCAATCTTCCGGTTCAAATGTGCGAATTACGAGCCTGTCAGTTTTGATATTCATTTTTTATGTTCCTCCATCAAAAAAGGTTTCATTTACTACTTCGATTGAAAGATGTAAAAACCTTTGAGCGGGGAAGAGCCGAATAAAAAAAGCCTGCAGCTATACACTGCAGGCGGTTATTTTTCATTTGCGGCGGCGGGCAGGTTTGTAAACCCGAATTGCCCTCCGACAGCTTCTTTTACTTCATGAATAACGATAAATGATTTCGGGTCAATTTTTTGAACATGTTTTTTGATTTTCAGCAATTCGTTCTTTTTAATGACAACATAGATAATGCGCTTGTCTTTGCTGCCGTAATACCCGTATCCGTAAAAAATCGTCGCCGCGTTGCCGTACTCGGAGGTGATGGCTTTGGCGATTTCTTCGTATTGGTCAGACATAATGGTGAGGGCTTTTTTATTATGGAAACCCTCAATGACAATATCGACGATTTTGGCGCACAGATAAACGAATATAAACGTATACAGCATATGATTGAGGCCGATCGCTAAAACGGATGCGAAAATGATGACACAATCCATATAAAACATGCTTTTCGAGATGTTAAAGCCCTTTGTGTAATTTAATAAATACGCCAAAAGCGTGGTTCCGCCGGTAGATCCGTCAGCGATAAAGATCAATGCCAGCCCCGCTCCCATCAGCAGAGCGCCGAATACAATCCCGAGCACCATGTCGTGCACGCCGAATGGAATAAAGCTGACGATGCTGAGAAAAACAGAAGTCATTCCCGTCCCGAGTATCGTGTATAAAATCGTTTTTTTCGTTAAAAATTTATAAGCAAGCCCGATAAAAATCAAATTTACAACCAGAGTCGTAATACTTGCAGGTATATGGAAAAGATAATATAACACGAGAGCGATTCCCACGGTGCTGCCGTCCCCTAAATGATTCGGGATGACGAAAAATTCCACGGACGCCGCGATAAGAAAGGCTCCGGCCATAATCATCAGTATATCCTTGCAAATGTTCTTCATGTGCAAACCTCCTCCGCAGTCAAAAATATATATAAAACAAAAACGCCTCAAAAATTATCCAGCAGAACTAAATAATTTTTAAGACGAATCATTCACAATCTCGTTTGTTCATTCAGTAAAGAATGATCAGCTTCAATATCGAAGATTATATAGACACCTTCACATCTTGTCAATGCCGTGAAAATTGATTTTTCTGCAGTGTATATGAGGTTTAAATCAAGTTAAAACGAGGAATTATATCAGAAGAGTTTTCATTTCTATAAGAGAAATGTAATGAGAGACAACGAAGAAGGGATGATGACATTGGAACGAATTTTTATCAGTCCGGCCAAATACGTGCAGGGAAAAAACGCCATTGAAACGATCGGCGGACATCTGGAGGGCGTTGGTGAAAAAGCCGTCGTCATCGCGGACAAAACCGTATGGGATATCGCGGGCCACAAGGTGACTGCTGAATTAAAGAAAAGCAATATTTCTTCTGAAGAGGCGGTTTTCAACGGCGAAGCCTCCCAGGAAGAAATGAAAAGAATTGCCGGCATCGCGGAAAAAGCAGGCGCGACTATTGTCATCGGAGTCGGCGGCGGTAAAACGCTTGATACGGCCAAAGCCGTATCAGATGAAATAAACGGCTATACCGTTATCGTGCCGACGGCCGCTTCAACGGATGCTCCGACAAGCGGGCTGTCTGTCGTGTATTCTGAACAAGGCGCGTTCGAAAACTATCGTTTCTATCATAAGAATCCTGACCTGGTTCTGGTCGATACGAAAATCGTCGCGGAAGCTCCGCCGCGCTTTTTAGCATCAGGGATTGCCGATGCGATGGCGACGTGGATAGAGGCGCGCAGTGTCATCGCCAATGGCGGTAAAACGATGGCAGGCGGAATTCCGACAATCGCCGGAGAGGCTATCGCGGAAAAATGTGAAGCGGTATTATTCAAATACGGCCGTCTCGCTTATGAGTCTGTGAAAGCGAAAGCCGTTACGCCCGCATTGGAAGCGGTGGTTGAAGCCAATACACTTCTGAGCGGACTGGGATTTGAAAGCGGCGGCTTAGCTGCGGCGCATGCCATTCATAACGGATTTACCGCGCTTGAAGGTGAAATCCATCACTTGACCCACGGTGAAAAAGTGGCATTCGGCACGCTCGTTCAATTGGCGCTGGAAAAACGCTCGCTTGAGGAAATTGAGCGGTATATCGCGTTTTATATCAGCTTGGGGCTGCCTGTCACACTTGAAGACATCAAATTGAAAGACGCATCTAAAGTGGACATTATGAAAGTGGCAGAAGCCGCGACGATTGAAGAAGAAACAATTCATGCCGCTTTTGACGTGACGGCTGACGACGTGGCGGATGCCATTATAGCGGCTGATCAATACGCAAAAGCATTTAAAGAAAAACACGCGTAAAACCTTTTACCGTGTGACCCGGGACCAAGGGCTGTAACAGCCCTTGGTTTTTTTTGTGCCCTTTGAAAACTTTTAAAAATAAAGAAAAAATTATGATACAATATACAAATGTTTTGAGAGATTGACAAAGGAAAGGTGGGAACGATATGCTGCATAATCCGACCGGTAAGGAGCGGCTTGCGCTGGCTTTTCTTCTCGGAATGCTTGCGATACTGGGGCCGCTCAATATAGATATGTATCTGCCGAGTTTCCCTGAAATCGCTGAAGATTTAAGCGCCCGCGCATCGCTTGTCCAGCTCAGTTTAACCGCTTGTCTGATCGGACTGACAATCGGACAGGTTGTTGTCGGCCCGTTAAGTGACGCGAAGGGAAGAAGAAAACCGTTATTACTATGTATTTTTTTATTTGCGTTGTTTTCTCTGTTTTGCGCGCTTGCACCGAACATTGCAACACTAGTGATTGCCCGTTTTCTTCAAGGATTCACCGCTTCGGCAGGACTCGTTTTATCCCGTGCAATCGTCAGAGATGTGTTTACGGGAAGAGAGCTTTCTAAATTTTTCTCGCTGCTGATGGTCATTACCGCCGTCGCGCCGATGGTGGCTCCGATGACGGGAGGCGCGATTTTACTGCTTCCGTTTGCATCATGGCATACGATTTTTCTCTTTTTAACGTTTATCGGTTTTTTGCTTGTAATCATCATTGCGCTCAAGCTGACAGAAACCCTGCCGCCGGAAAAGCGGATTCCGAGCTCCATCGGAAATTCCGTGCGGACAATGGGAAGTCTGCTGAAGGATCGGTCATTTATCGGCTATGCGCTGACGGTCGGTTTTATTCACGGCGGGAGCTTTGCGTATGTCTCCGGAACGCCTTTCGTGTATCAGGATATTTACGGAGTATCGCCTCAGGTATTCAGTGTTTTATTCGGCATAAACGGTCTGGCGATCATTACCGGAAGCTTTATCATCGGGCGTTTCGGCGGGATCATTCACGAAAAAAGCCTGCTGAGAATCGGCGTGATTACAGCGATGACGGCGACTGCCGTTCTGCTCGTCATGACAATCATTCACGGGCCGCTGGCGGCACTGGTGATTTCAATTTTTATTTATATGATTACGATCGGCATGACGCTGACAAGCACCTTTACATTGGCGATGGAAAAGCAGGGACACCGCGCGGGAAGCGCAAGTGCACTGCTCGGCATGCTTCCGCTTCTTCTCGGTTCCATCGTGTCGCCGCTTGTGGGGATGAATGAAGCGACGGCCGTCCCGATGGGGGCAATTATGTTCACGACATCCGTTATCGGTTCCATCGCTTTTTTCGCCTTAACAACAAAACCGGAGAAAGCAAAAAAGGAGTGAAATGATTCACTCCTTTTTTTGATGCCCGCTATTCATATTTCTTCAGCACGATCGCCGAATTATGTCCGCCAAAGCCGAATGAGTTGGAAAGGCCGATCGTTAACGATTGCTGGCGGGGCCCGTCTGCTACATAGTCCAAATCACATGCCGAATCAGGGTGCTGCAGATTGATCGTCGGCGGAATGATGCCGTGTCTCAAGCTTTCTGTCAGAGCGATGGCTTCAACTCCGCCTGCCGCGCCAAGCATGTGGCCGAGCATTGATTTGTTGGCCGTAACCGGAATGTCATACGCAAGCTCCCCGAATAATGTCTTGATGGCCAACGTTTCAGAAAGATCTCCGGCTTTTGTGCTTGTCGCATGGGCGCTTACGACATCAATGTCTTCCGCTGAAACGTTCGCCTTTTTCAAAGCGTTTTTCATCGCCAGGTATGCGCCCGTTCCTTCCGGATGGGAGGCCACCATATGATAGGCGTCAGAGCTCGCGCCGTAGCCGAGCACCTCACAAAGGATCGGGGCGTTTCGGCTGATTGCGCTATCCAATGATTCCAATACTAAGATGCCCGCGCCTTCACTCATGACAAATCCATCGCGATCCGCGTCAAACGGACGGCTTGCCGCGGCGGGGTCTTCGTTTCTCGCTGACAGCGCATGGGCATTGCCGAAGCTGGCTAATGACAAATTCGTAATCGCCGCTTCCGCTCCCCCGGCAAACATGATATCTGCGTCATCATTCCGAATGGCGTTGAATGCTTCCCCGATCGACGTATTGCCGATGGAACACGCGGTGACGGGAGAAAGTGAGGGGCCGAGCGCGCCTAATCTGATGCTGATTTGAGCGGCGGCCGCGTTTGAGATCATCATGGGGACAAGGCTTGGGCTCACTTTTCGCGCTCCCCGTTCATTTAAAGTATGAACGTTATCAATCAAAGTCGTGATGCCGCCGATTCCCGAGCCGACGTACACGCCGAGGCGTTCACGGTCAATCTGATCGAGCTGAATCCCGGAGCTTTCAAGCGCCTGTTCCGCTGCCGCTAAAGCAAACTGGCTGAAACGGTCAAGCCGTCTCGCTTCTTTTCTGCCCCATCTTTCTTCTGCGTCAAAATCACGGACGGTACCGGCTATTTTTGTCTTTGAGCCGGAGACATCAAACGAATCGATGAAAGAGATTCCCGATTTTCCTTCCGTCAGGTGTTTCCAAAATGTATGCACATCATTGCCGAGAGGTGAAATCACTCCCATTCCGGTGATCACAACTCTTTTCATGGTCATTCCTCCTTCGGTATGTATTTATTGTAACTCGCAATTATCCTATTACAAGTTGTAGATTATCCTAGTATAATGAATACCAGGGTAAGAGAGGAGAGATTCGGTATGATACCAGAAGGAAGATTGCAGGCGCTCTCAGAGTTTTTAAAAACGCAGCGGGCTAAAATTTCTCCGCAGATGGCCGGGCTGCCGATGGGCACACGGAGAAGAACGCCCGGACTCCGAAGAGAAGAGGTCGCGCAATTAGCCGGCGTAAGCACCACGTGGTATACGTGGCTGGAGCAGGGCAGAGACATTAAAGTGTCCGCAGCCGTATTGGACGCCGTTTCCGATGCGCTGCAGCTCAACAAAGATGAGAGAAATTATTTATACGCACTTGCCATTGAGGAGGGCGTGAAGCAGCCGTTTGCCGCGGAGGAAGAAGCGGTTATCAGCCCGTCGCTTTCAAAAATCCTGCAGGAGCTCCGTTATTGTCCCACCATTATCTCGGACAGGCGGTGTCATATCGTGGGATGGAACCAGGCCGCGGCTCACGTGTTTTTAGATTTTGAACAAATTCCTCCTGAAAAACGGAATCTCATAGAGTTATTGTTTTCCAGAAAAGAATTAAGAAGTTTAGCCGTGAACTGGGAGCACTTTGTGAAAGGATTCATTGCCATTTTCAGAACGTATTACGGCCAGTATGTAGCTGATACGTGGTATTCTCAGTTTATAGAAGAAATGGAGAAAACGTATTCGGAATTTCATACGCTGTGGAATGAGAGCGAAGTCAGCTCGGCACCCGAAGTATTAATTGAGTTCCGCCACGCGAAGGCGGGAAAAATGGTCTTTAACCTGACTTCATTTCAGGTTCAGGGCAACAGTGATCTGCGCTGCAGTGTGTATACGCCGGTAGATCATACCGAAACGGAAGCAAAGCTGAAAAAGCTCTTCGAAAACAGATGAAGAACAGAAAAAAACGGGAGGCGGCCGCCTCCCGTTTCAGTTTAAAATAAAAGCATGAGACCGGCGATGGCCGGTGTTAAAAAGATGGCTGATTTCAGAATGACTTTCGGCACGAGGTTGGTGAATTTCGCGCCGACATATGCGCCGCACATCGTTCCGATCAGCACTTTAACCAACAGCATATAATCGACAAATCCTTCCGTCACATAACCGAGTCCTCCGCCGACCGCAAGCGGGATAATGACAAGCATGGTGGTGCCGACCGACTGGCGGATGGATAAGCGTAAAAGAATCATTAAGCCGATTTGGATAAAAGGGGCAGAGCCGATGCCGAACGTTCCGGACAAGATTCCTGCGATGACACCGAGTACAACGGCTTTCACCCATATATTCAGATTGCTTTGCCGTCCGGAATCTTCTTGTGTTTCTTTTACAATAAATAACCGGACTAAAATAAGCAGAGCAGATAAAAACAGCATGCCCGCCGTCAAGTAATGCAGCAAATCTGCGGGGATAAGGGAAGTAAGCCTTGCCCCGAAAAACGAACCGAATGCCGCAAAAACGCCGACGATGAGGCCGATTTTCATCTGAATATTGCCTTCACGGTAGTGGCTGAAAGCCCCCGATAAACTTGTGAAAGCCATTCCGGCAAGGGAGGTGCCTAAAGCCGTATGAATCGGTACGTGAAACAGTATAGTTAAAAGTGCAATGACAAAACCGGCTCCCCCGGCGCCGATAAACCCGAGAATAATCCCGAGAAGAAACATAACGAGTATAATAAGCACAATCTTCTCCTCCATTTAGATGCCTGATCACCATGTTCCGCTCCGCTGTATCAGGTTCTAATAATCGACCGTAGTCCGTCGACCGTCGTCTAATATCTTTATGTTACCTCAAATTTAAGGTATTGGCAAGAAGCCGAATCGCTTTTATACAGAGGGTTTAAAGCTCTTTCACCATCACTTTTTCCCCGTTTGAGTCCAGCTCTCCATTGAATAAGAAGCCGAATTTTTGATAAAGCCGCAATGCGTGCACGTTATCTTCAAACAGGCTTAAATAAATCCGTCTGCAATCATATATTCGAACGAGATGGCGGATTAGGCCATCAAGCAACAGCTTGCCCAATCCCCGTCCCTGATAGCGTTCATCAATAAAAAAACGATCAAGCCACACTCTGCCGTTTTCATTTTCCTCATCATATTCCGGAAACCATCCGTACATGGCAAAGCCGACCAATTCCCCGTTAACATAAAGACCGGCCGGCTGATAATGCCGGCAATCCTCAGAATCTTGTAAGCACTCTTCCGCGGTTTCAATAAATGAAGTCTGGCTTTCCCTTACATGAAGCGCCAGTATATCGGCACGGTTTTTTTCTGTGACTGCTCTGATTTCAATCGTCATACTTGATACTCCTCTTCCGCTTTTTTTGAGACGGTAAAGCTTTCAGTGCGTAAGCCATTTGTGAATCAGCCTTCTCTCGGATACAATGATCATCATAAAGGATATGGTTACCGTATAGTCAAGGAGGCATTATGAGCGAAGACGTCAGAAAATACTTCACAACGGGTGAATTTGCAAAACTGTGCCACGTAAAAAAACAAACCCTGTTCCATTATGACGAGATCGGCCTGCTTTCTCCGGAAATCAAAAAAGCGAATGGATACAGATACTATTCCTATCATCAATTCGAACTGTTCCAGGTCATCGGTCTGTTTAAGGAGGCCGGCGTGCCCTTGAAGCAGATCAAACCGCTCTTAACAGACAAAACCCCTGAGGGTATCATCACGCTTTTAAAAGAGAGATCTTCAGAAATCGAAAGCAAAATCAAAAAGCTGGAGCACCTGCATGGGATGATTCAGACAAAGGTGAAGCTGACCGAACAAGCCTTGGAGACAGACTTTTCCTCCGTCTCATTGCAGCGATTAGATGAAGAGACACTTATGATAGGACGACCCGTACTCCATTTGCCAGAACGGCAATATACTGCCGCCATTTCCGAATTGATCCGCTATATGCGGGTACATGAGCTCGATCAGGGGCATCCGGTCGGCGGACTGTTTGCGCGGGAGCAGATTCTGAAAAAAGAATTCTACAACTACACCCATTTTTATATGAAGACAGATGAAGGCATCGAGAATAGAGACCTCCATATCAAGCCGAAAGGGCTTTATGCCGTCGGGTACCAAATAGGGGATGAAGCGGAAGCGGCTTACCGCAGCATCATGCAGTTTATTGAAGAGTATGGGCTGGAAATGGGCGATTATGCATATGAAGAATATATGCTTGATGAGGTTGTGGCGGACGGGTTTGACAATCAGACCACAAGAATCCAGCTGCAAGTCCGCAATCCATAAAGCCGATGCCGCCGTTCATTTACGTCTTTTAACAAACCTTGTATAATGAGAAAATCAGATTGCAATTGAGGTGAAACACGATATGTTTCTAGCGCCCTTATTTGAACATGATGTACCGGCAGCACTTCTCCGCCCTTAATGGAGGAAAGTGACTGCGCTTCTCTCCGTTAGGGCATATAACGTGACCTAATATGATAACGGAGGGTGCATCAAATTGAAAAATACATTGTTCGGTTCGATTTATTTGGCATTGGCCGCCAGTATCTGGGGCGGTATGTATGTCGTTGTAAAAGTTGTGGTAGCGGTCATTCCGCCGCTTGAACTGGTATGGCTGAGATATGCGGTGGCGCTTCTTTCGCTTTTGATTCTCAGTTTGTTTACACGCCAATCCTGGAAAGTTCATAAACGTGATTTATTACTGATCGCTGCGATCGGATTGATCGGCAACACGATTTCGATCGTCACGCAGGAAATCGGCACGAAATTATCAACCGCGCAGATGGGTGCGATTATTACGGCATCCACTCCCGCATTTATGGTTGTATTTGCCCGGCTGATGTTGAAAGAGCGGTTAACGCTGAAAAAAGGAATATCGACAGGGCTGGCGACGATCGGAGTATTGCTCATTGTGGGGAACGGAGATCTCGATATGTCGAGCCAGCTCGGCGGTCTCTCGCTTCTGGCTGCGGCGCTGACATGGGCTTTGATGTCCGTGCTGATGAAACGGGTTCCCGGCCATTACTCACCGCTTGTGGTCACAACGTATTCCATTTGCGTCGCATTTGTCATCCTGACCCCGTTTACAGCGGGCCCGCTTCAGGAGATTCCTTTGTCTCAGCTTGCCCGGCCTGAGATATGGGGCGGACTTTTATATTTGGGTGTGATCTCAACCGCCTGCGCGTTCATGCTTTGGAATCGCGGATTGCAATTGCTGAATGCGGCAAGCGGCGGTCTGTTTTTCTTCTTTCAGCCGCTTTCCGGAACATTGCTCGGCTGGCTGCTGCTGGGAGAGACGATCGGAGGAACCTTCTGGATCGGAGCGGCTCTTATTGTTTCAGGCGTCGTTCTTGTCATGAAAGAAAAATAGAAAATGAAAAAAAAGCCATTCAGCAAATGAGTGGCTTTTTTCTGTTTTCCCGGCAGGATTCGCCCCTCCATAAACAGAAAACAAGGAGCAGAAACGGATCATGGGCACCGGTACTCTCAAGGTGCAATACCCGGACCCTCAGGGTTTCGTCAATTAACATAACGGGCGGTGAAAAAATGGAGCCAAAATGGCTAGATTGGGCAAAACAGCTTCAATCCGCGGCGCAAGCGGGGCTGGCTTATTCCAAAGACATATATGATATTGAGAGATTTGAAGAAATAAGAAAAATAAGCGTGGATATCATGGCGCATCATACCGGCATCGACAAAAGGGTCATAAAAGACGTATTCGCCGGTGACACGGGCTACCCCACTCCGAAAGTTGATATCAGAGCGGCAGTTTTTAAAGATCAGAGCATATTAATGGTAAGAGAGAAAAGCGACGGCAGATGGGCGCTGCCGGGCGGATGGGCTGATATCGGGTTTTCTCCGGGCGAGACCGCTGTCAAAGAAGTAAAAGAGGAGTCGGGAATCGACGTAAAGCCCGTTAAACTGTTAGCTGTAATGGATAAGAAATGCCATTCCCATCCGCCGTCCGCTGCCCACGTTTACAAAGTGTTTATCAAATGCGAGATCATCGGCGGCCGGCTCAGGGAGGGAACGGAAACAAGCGCGGCAAGCTTTTTTGCGGAGACGGAACTGCCGCCGCTATCTGAAGCCCGCAATACGGAAAGTCAGATTGAAAGGATGTTTGCATATCTCAAACATCCGGACGAACCCGTTTATTTTGATTAAGGCAACAATCAGAAAGAAAAGGGGCCCCGAGTATCATGGAGGATTCAATTAAACAGCAGGCGCAGCGGCAATTTGCCAAAAACGCCGCGAAATATGTGACTAGTCCAGGACACACTGCAGGAGAGGATTTGGCGTATCTCGTTTCAGCTTCCGGTGCCGAAAAGCATATGGACGTGCTGGATATCGCGACGGGAGGCGGACATACGGCTAACGCTCTCGCTCCTCTCGTACGCTCTGTTATCGCATATGACCTCACGGAAGAAATGTTAGCCGCCGCTGAAGCATTTATAACCGGAAACGGATGGACGAACGTGTCATTCGAAAAAGGCGATGCTGAAAAGATGCCGTTTTCCGATGCTGCTTTCGATATCGTCACATGCAGAATCGCGGCGCATCATTTTCCCGATGTCAGAGCCTTTGTTCATGAAGCGTTTCGGGTTGTCAAACCGGGCGGCAGACTGCTTCTCATTGACAATACCGCACCTGAAAAGGATGAATATGACCATTTTTATAATGACATTGAAAAGAAACGGGATCAGAGCCACTTTCGGGCGTGGAAAAAAACAGAATGGCTCCGTTTTCTGGAGACAGCCGGCTTCCGGATTGAATCCGCTGTCTGCTTTTTGAAACCATTTCAATTTACCGTCTGGTGTGAACGGGCAGGCCTGACTGAAGAGAAAGCCGCATTACTGGAAAAACAGATGCTGGATGCTCCTCGTGATATACAGCGGTTTTTTTCTGTAGAAAAGGATCAATCAGGCCGTATTGCGGACTTCACAGGTGAATCGGCCTGTTTCTGCGCGGTCCGTCCCGTCTGAGACGAAAAAAACCGCTGTGCAGTTTTCCTGCCCGCGGTTTTTTCGTATTATCTGTTCTTGATTTGAGAAATAATAGCGGAAGTGACGTCTTCCGTTGAATGTTTTCCGCCGACATCAGGAGTCAGAATGCCGCTGTTTGTGACCGTTTCAATAGATTGTAAGAGGAGATGGCCCAGTTCCTCTTCTCCGAATGAATCGAGCATTCATTTGAAATCAAAGGCAATGCCTCCAGGTAATTCGGCGATCGCGTTCAACACCGGCTCCGCTTGCGGAACTGCTTCTTTCCCTACACCGTCCCCCGGTATGCTGGCAATCTTGTATGTTTTCATGTTTCCGTCACATCCGATATGCTGACAAGCCCGGGAATGTTGCTTCCATAGATAAACTGTTATATGATCTTGGTAACAATAAGGCCTAAATTGTATGAAGAGGTAGGAAAGATGGATAATTTTAAATTAGATAAGCCAATCCCGTATTATCTGCAATTTTATTCCCAATTGAAAAAAATGATATTTGACGGGATTTTTAAACCGGGTGAACGGCTGAATGAGACTCAGCTGGCCAAGGATTTCGGAGTCAGCCGGTCGCCGGTCAGAGAAGCCATGCGGCTCCTTGAAAAGGACGGGCTTTTGACGGCAGACGATCGAAACGGCTTTGTCATTTATTCTTTGTCCGTTAAGGATGTTGAAGAGATTTATAAAATCAGAATGTCACTTGAATCACTGGCGGTCGAACTGGTTATTGATGAAGCGGCTGAGAGTGAAATTGACCTCATTGAAAAACAGCTGCGGGAAACGGAAGAAGCCATCAATAAAGGCGTCAAAGAGACTGAGATTATTTCCTTAAACGAGTCGTTTCATCGGCTCCTTGTGGATTTCAGCCGCAACAGCCGGCTGGCCATGCTGCTTGAGCATGTCAATGTGCTGATTCATTTTTGCAGAGTTCTTAATTTTAGAGGCGATGACCGTGCGGAGGTTATCCTGCATGAGCACCGGAAAGTCTTTGAAGAAATAAAAAAGGGCGATAAAACAAAAGCCGTGCAATATATGACGGAGCATCTCAAGCATGATGAAGAACATCTGAAAGGCGTGCTCAAAGCGGGAGAAACAGACGAATCATCACGATAGACAAGGTGAAAAGCCTTGTCTTTTTTTGCCGATGTCATCGAACCGTCATAAAGACCTGACGGATGTTCCTTGCATGATTTTTTCCGCGTCATTTATGATGGATATGGAAGAGACGCAAAAAAAGCAAAGGAGTTTGAAAAATGGCGAAACATATTCTGATGATCAATTTTCCCGCAGAAGGACACGTAAACCCGACTTTGGGTATGACAAAGGCCTTCAGCGAACGGGGCGATCACGTTCATTATATCTCAACGGAAAAATACAAAAGCAGACTGGAAGGAGTAGGGGCGAAAGTTCATCTTCACAGCGATCTGCTCAGAATGACACCTATTGATCCCGGCAGTCCGTCCGGCATACTTGCATTTTTAAAGGTTCATATCAAAACGTCACTGGAGATTTTACATATTGTGCAGAGGCTGGCAGAGGACATTCAATTCGACGCCGTCTATTATGATAAATTCGGTGCGGGAGAGCTGGTGCGGGATTATCTCAACATTCCCGGCATCTCTTCTTCAGCATCCTTCCTGTTCAATGAAGACCGTCTGAAAATACTGCCGCTCCATCCGGAATCGGGCGTGCCGTTTCAGCCGGACAGGGAATGTGAAGAGCTGTTAGCCGAGATGAAAGACAAATACGGTGTCGCCCCTGACAGCATGGTTCAATTTATGAACAACACAGGTGAATTGAACGTCGTCTATACAAGCAGATATTTTCAGCCCGAAAGTGAGACATTCGGAGATGAGTATTTATTTATCGGTCCGAGTTTTCCGAAGAGAAAAGGGCGCGTCGACTTCCCGATTGACTCATTAAAGAATGAAAAAGTCATTTATATCTCAATGGGAACGGTGCTCGGGGACACAGAAGCGTTTTTCAATCTGTGCATAGACGCGTTCTCAGATTTTGAAGGAAAAGTAGTCATTGCCGCCGGGGAAAAAGCCGATCTGTCGAAAATCAAACAGGCGCCGGAAAACTTTATCATCACTCCGTACGTGCCGCAGCTTGAAGTGCTGGAGCAGGCCGACGTGTTTGTCACGCATGGCGGAATGAACAGTGTAAATGAAGGCATTCATTATCAAGTGCCGCTGGTGGTCATCCCGCACGATAAAGACCAGCCGATGGTTGCGCGCCGCCTGACTGAATTGGATGCAGGCTATACAGTGCAAAAAGATGAAGTAAGCGCTGAAAAGGTAAGGCTTGCCGCGGAAGAAGTGCTGCATAACGGAAAATACAAACAAGGCATTCAAGCCATTAATGAAAGCTTTAAAGAATGTACGGACATGAAGGATGTCCTTGCCCGGATCGACCGGTTTATTGAACAAAAACATGCTCAATAATACATGGAAAAAGCCTGTTTCCTCTGCCAAAGGGAAACAGGCTTTTTATAATGGCTTTTAGATGATGTGATGTTCTTCATTTGCAAGTTTCACAAGAGTCAGAAGAGATTCTGCCTCACGTGCGTCGAGTGTTTTTGCCAGACGGTTTTTTTCAAAGATCTGCTGGCCGAAGACATCCACTGACGCCTGGTCAACCGCCGTGTGCCAGTTCTTTTGTGAATGATTCTCAGAAAAAGAGAAAACGAACACGGCAAAGACCGCTATAAGCATCGCCATGACCCAAAATTTTTGCCGATTTCCTGCTGCTGACATAGGCCGCCTCCTAAACATTTTACTGGTATTAGATCATATATGAGCTGTTTTTAACAGAGTAAAGAAGTCATTTTTTCATGTAGTCCAAATGAAACGGAGCACAGCCGAAAGCCCGCCGGTCAGGCCGATGAGCCAATTCATATTTTGTTCATATTTTATTAAAAGTTTATCCAAGCTTGTCCTTTACAGTAGATATAACCACAAAATGCCGCTGAAAGGAGCCTTTAAAAAATGCATATTTATATGATCAACAAAAACCAGTTTGAGAGTGACTTGGAGGCGGCCGGCTTCAGCCGTCAGGCAGATGATATTATCGGCAAAATGAAAGAGTACGTAACGGAATACGCGGCTTCATCCGAACGGTTCCTGATTGAAATTCAAACCGTCATGAACGAATACAAAGCCGTCGTCTGCGCGATGTTTTCGACCATGGAAATTGCCGGTGCAAATAAAGACGAGAAGCATGTTGAATTTGAAGCCTGCACAGTATTTTGTGAATAAAAGACATTCATCAAACCTCCGCGGCTGCCTGAACGGCAGTATAACGACTGGTGTTTCGAGAAGGAAAAATATTGAAACTTCTAAAGCGGCCGTTCGTATAAAAGAGTAAATCAGCTTGTATATGGAGGTTCGTGAAATGAACGATAAGAAAAAACAAGCTTTTGAACAGCTTTTCAGCACTTTAGACGAAAGACATGAAATAAACGGCGCTGTATTGGCAGCGGAAAACGGCCGCATCTTATACCAGGGTTCATTCGGCGCTGCAGAACTGAAAACAAAGAGGATGCTGAATGACCAATCGGTCTTTAAATTGGCCTCAGTATCGAAGCCGTTTACAGCTTTGGGCGTTATCATTTTAGAGCAGCAAGGGAAGCTGCGTTATGACGATATGATAGAGCGATGGCTTCCTGATTTTCCTTATCCGGGCATTACCATTCGGCATTTACTCCATCATACGTCAGGATTGCCGGACTATATGGAGTTGTTCTTAACACATTGGGACCGGGACAGAATTGCCGTTAATCAAGATGTGATCAATATGCTTAAGCAGCATAAACCGGATGCTTATTTCCCGCCGGGCAAGGAGTGGCTTTACAGTAATACGGGGTATGTGGTGTTAGCGGTTATTATAGAAATTGTATCAGGCATGAGTTTTGCTGAATTTATGAAACAAGCCGTATTTCATCCGCTTCGTATGCACGATACGCGGATTTATAACAGAAGGCTGAGTAAAGAAAACATTCCGAACTATGCATATGGCTATGTGTATGATGTTCATTCCGGAGAATATGTGCTGCCGGATGAACTTGAGGAAACCGATTATGTCGTCTTTCTTGACGGGATTCAAGGTGACGGAACCGTTAACTCCGCTATAAGAGATTTATATCTGTTTGATCAGGCTCTTTATACAGAAGAAATCATCAGCAAAGAGTCTAAAGATCAAGCGTTTACACCGGGCTATTGGATTGAAGAAGAGCAATTCGGATACGGATTTGGCTGGATGATTCAAAACAGCCGGCAAAAAGGGAAGATTATCAGTCACGACGGAGGCTGGCCGGGCTATTCAACTTTGATGATCCGGTATATTGACCAGAATAAAACATTGATTTATCTAAGCAATATGGAACAATCGTATCAATTTGAACAAGCTGTAATTGCCGCGGCTGTAAACATCTTATTTGATCAGCCATACGTGATTCCGAAACGTCCGGCAGATCAGAAAAAAGCAGATATCGATCCTGCGTTTTACAGCAGATTTACCGGCAATTACTCATTTCAGGATGACACACATGCATCGGTGGCGGTAAAAGAAAACCGATTGTATCTTACAATAGACGGGCAGACACCATTCGAATTATTCCCAATGACGGAAACCCGTTATTTTGTCAGGGCGCTGCCGCTTGAAATTGAATTTGCAGGTGATAAAGCACAAACAGCCCCCATTTTGTTTTATATCAGGACGGCACAGAAGAAACGGCTGTGCGGATAGATTGAGTGACATGCAAAACAAAACCGCCGTCCTGAGAAGACGGCGGTAATAGAAAGGTCAAACCCCTTTGATGACGCGAAATTTTCTTTTCGGCTCTGACATAAATATAGAAGAAAAAATCATAGCTCCGAGCATTGTGATGTATTCCATATAAAGCGAAACTTCTGCCAAAAGCAACCCCGCAATCATTAAAACAGCGCCCAATACCACCGCAAAAACCTTCGTTTTCATGATGAGTTCCCCCTATTATCTGATAATTGAATTATACTGCATCTCCATTAATGTGTACATTTTGTGAACAATTTCACCTGATGAAAGGCAATAAAGAGAGATTTGAAGAATTAGGAGAAATGACAGGCCATCTTTTTGTTTTACTGAAGAAACGAAAGGGAAAGTGAAAAATCAAAAAGGCAAAGGAGTTCTTGAAATGAAAGCGAGACTATTTTTATTCAGCATGTTTCTCCTGATCCCCGTTCTGGCGCTTGCCGGATGCAACAGCCAATCTTCAGGAGGAAGCGAAAAAGCGAAAGACAAAGAAACGCACTCTCACGAAGACATGAATCACTCAGGTTCATCCGAGGTGCCGAAAGGTTTAAAGAAGGCCGAAAATCCGACTTATAAGGTCGGCAGTGACGTCATGATTTTAGCTTCTCATATGAAAGGCATGAAAAATGCGCAAGGAACCGTAAAAGGTGCTTATGATACAACGGTTTACAGTGTATCTTACACTCCGGAAACGGGGGGAAAGCGCGTCGAAGATCATAAATGGGTCATTCAGGAAGAGCTGAAGGGCGCCGGTGATAAAACGTTAAAACCGGGTGACAAGGCCGTGATCGAGGCATCCCATATGAAAGGCATGAAAGGCGCCGAAGCCGTTATTGATTCAGCCAAAAAGACAACGGTTTATATGGTCGACTATACACCGACTGACGGCGGCCAAAAAGTAACCAATCATAAATGGGTGACAGAAGACGAGCTTGCTGCCGCAAAATAAAAAGACCGCAAAAGCCGAAGGAACTCCTTTGGCTTTTTTGCGGTCTCACATTTATGCGGATTTTCTTTTCAAAGCGGGTCTCGTTAAAGAGAATACAGCTAACGCGACAGCGATAATGACAATCAAACCGCCGCACCAGGCTGTTGCTGTGACAGAACCGGTTTGTCCGATCACGCCGCCGCCGATGGCTGACCCGAGCGCGATGCCGATCTGCAAAGCGGACGTGTTGAAGCTTTGCTGAATATCGGAAGACTCAGGCGCAATTTTGATTAAATAGCTTTGCTGCGCCGGCGCAAGGCTCCAGCTGAGCAATCCCCAGATCACCATCGCAGGCAGGAAAATGATTAAAGAAACCGTTGTCAGCGGAAGAATAAACAGGATCAGAGCGAAAGAAACGGTCACAAGCATGATGCTTTTAAATGCCCCTAAACGGTCATACAGCCAGCCTCCGAACGGGCCGCCGCATACCGCTGACAGACCGAACAAAAAGTAGCATACACTGATCCAAACGGAACTCAAATGAAGCGTTCTTTCCAAAAAAGGCGCAAAGTAGGCATAGAGTGTGTAATGCCCCGCCAATGTAAACAAGGTGACAAGATGTGCGCTGGCAATTTTGGCGGTCCCGATCGTCTTAATCTGCTCACGAAACGGAATCATTTTTTCAGCAGGTATTTTTTCGAAAAAGACGCTGATAATCAGCATGGAAACGAGAGATAATACGCCGATTCCCAAGAACAGAACGCGCCATCCGAAGGCATTGCTGATGATAATGCCGACAGGCACGCCTAAAGCGATTGCGGAGCTGAACCCCATGAAAATGATGCCGATCGCCCGCGCTCTGTATTCAGGCGCCACGATTTTAGGAGCAATCGTTAAAGAAAGGACGACAATCAGCCCTGTGCTCATAGAAGCGAGAACCCGTGACACCATAAGTACGGCGAAATTGGGACTGAAATAAGCGACCAGATTACTTAGGAAGAAAATAAACAGTGCGATTAAATAAAGCCGCTTTCGTTCAGCCTTTGCCGTCACTGCCAAAAGCAGCGGGCCGGATACCGCATAACCGAGCGCAAACACGCTGATCAGCTGCCCTGCGCTGACGATGGATATATTTAAGTCGGAAGCGATTTGCGGAAGAATACCGCCCACAATTAGTTCAACCAATCCGACTGCGATGGTAGATGCTGCAAGCAGAAATACTTTGAAATTCATGTACAGATACTCCTTTTTTTATTTTTTAGAAAATAAAAAATCCTGATTACAAAAAGTGTACGGGACAATTTTTGTAATCAGGATTTTACGGTTCCTGGTAGACACCCTCAAACCATATCATTGAGGTTATACAATGTATGCAATATTCGGTTGTGTCCGTTTCTGCAAAAATTCTACCATAATAGTGAGGGAGATTCCATAGAAAATTCGAGGAAATCCTTTCAATTTCAATATCGGCGGCTGTAACGTCATTGATGAAGCAGGGAAAAAAATTTATGATAACCGTAAGGAGTCTATACAGATCAAACATTATACAGCCGGAGGAAACCGATGAATAAGTACGAAAAAATCGCCAACGAAATGAGAAAGAGGATTAAAAGCAGTGTATATGACATAGATCAGCCGATCCCGGATGAAAAGACGCTCGCTGCGGAGTTCGGGTGCAGCCGGATGACGATGAAGCGGGCGCTTGATACACTTGCGGCTGAAGGGATGCTTTTCAGAAAAAGAGGGCACGGCACGTTTATCATTCAATCAGCCATGCAGGATGAGCACGTTCACGTAGTCAGCAACGAAATTCTCGGCCTGAGCAATTTGTTAAAAGGAAAGAATATCAAGAGCAAGGTCATCCGGTTTGAAGTGCAGTTTCCCTCTCAAGATGTCGCCGCACATTTGGCCATCGATGAAAAGACTCCCGTCTATAATGTAGTAAGGCTCAGAATTGTTGAAGGCGAACCGTACGTTCTTGAAAAAACGTACATGCCGGCGAGCCTTATACCCGGCATTAATGACGAGGTGCTCAACCATTCTATCTATGATCATATTACGCGGGAACTGCATCTCAAAATCGCAGGCTCACATAGAAAAATCAGAGCGTGCAAGTCGGATGATATCGATCAGCAACATCTCGGCTGCCGGCCGGATGACCCGATACTTGAAGTCGAGCATGTAGGCTTTTTGGACAACGGCACTCCCTTTGAATATTCATTTTCCCGCCACCGTCATGACAAGTTTGTCGTGACCTCAGTCAATATAAAACGTTCATAAAAGCGCCGAAGAGTGAGAGAAAAACTCACTCTTTTTTTGTTGCCGCTGATTTACATCTCCGCTTCTTTTATGTTATATTACCCAATGATAGAATCATCCTACAAATTTCAGAGGTGTTTTGATGGAGATATCCAAAACAAGCAGACTGTCGCTCGTAGAACAAGTGGTGACGCAAATTGAATCGTTAATTCAATCGGATAAATGGCCGGTCGGGACGCGCATTCCCCCTGAGCTGGATTTAATGAAGCAATTTGATGTGAGCCGAAACACATTGCGTGAGGCCATTCGGGCGCTCGTACATGCCGGCCTGCTTCAGACAAGGCAGGGGAGCGGTACGTATGTCAGCTCATCCAGTGTTCTCGGCGCGGCATTTTACCGCCATATTAAAAAATCAAATTTGCTTGAAACATTAGAAGTCAGATACGCACTCGAAAGAGAAGCTGCACGATTGGCGGCGGAAAGGCGTAATGACGAAGACCTGAAAGCACTGAAGGCATGCTTGGATGAATGTGAAGCGGCCTTGCAAAATGAAGATCGAAAACGGTATGCAGAAGCCGACATTAAGCTGCACAAAACCATTGTACAGGCGGCCCATAACAACATGCTTTCTGATCTATACGAGCATATGACGGAGGCGCTTTGTGCGTCAGTCCATAACCTGTTGGAAATCACCCCTGCTATCCGGATCCACACCCAGCTTGCCGCCGCGATTATCGGACAGAAACCGGATCAGGCCATGGAGGCCGTCAACCAATACATCACAGTATTTAAAGATACAATACACATGGAGGATGAACATGAAAATTAAAGACGAACATCAAATTCTGCAAGCAAGTCAGCGTAAAAAACTGATATTGCTGGTCATCGGAGTCATATTGATAGGGGCCAACCTTAGAGCGCCTCTGACATCGGTCGGGCCGCTCGTTTCCTCAATTCGGGACAGCCTCGGCATGACCAATGCGGCTGCCGGCACCATTACGACAGTGCCGCTTTTGGCCTTTGCATGTCTGTCACCGTTTGTTCCTTTATTGTCCCGGCGCTTCGGGACCGAGATTGTGTTACTGTCATCATTAATTGTCCTGACAGCCGGAACTCTGCTGCGCTCCATCGCTGGAATCGGCACTCTCTTTTTCGGAACGATCCTGTTGGGATTGTCGATCGCCGTATGCAATGTCCTGCTGCCGAGTCTCATTAAACATAAGTTTCCCGGAAATTTAGGCATCATGACCGGCGTCTACTCGGTTTCTATGAATCTGTGCGGCGCGATTGCATCCGGCATCAGCGTGCCGATCGCCTCTTCAGCGGGGTTAGGCTGGAAAGGCGCGCTCGGCTGCTGGGCTATCCTTTCTTTCATTGCGTTTGTCATGTGGATTCCGCAAATGCGAGGACGCGAACTGCCTGTCCGCACGACTGGGACAAACGGAGAGAAGAAAAGCAGTCTGCTGCGGTCTCCGCTTGCTTGGAAGGTGACGATGTTCATGGGGCTGCAATCCCTTATTTTTTACACCGTCATCGCTTGGCTGCCGGAAATTCTTCAGCAGAATGGACTCAGCTCAAGTAAGGCGGGATGGATGCTT
Source organism: Bacillus sp. ChL18 (assembly GCF_026241425.1). Taxonomy (NCBI): domain Bacteria; kingdom Bacillati; phylum Bacillota; class Bacilli; order Caryophanales; family Bacillaceae; genus Bacillus; species Bacillus sp. ChL18. The sequence goes on from NZ_JAPHWE010000003.1 coordinate 371,585, forward strand.
TCATTAATGCAATTCTCAGTCCTGCCGATTACTTTTATCGTGCCGATCGCTGCCGCTAAAATGAAAAATCAGCGCGCACTCGCCGGACTGACAGCTTTATTTTTCCTTATCGGCATTGCCGGCGTTCTTTTCGGAAGCCCGGCGCTCACTCCGCTATGGGTCATTTTGATCGGAATTGCGGGAGGATGTGCGTTCAGCTTGGCGATGATGTTCTTCAGCCTGCGGACCCGGCATGTTCATGAAGCCGCGGCGCTTTCCGGCATGGCCCAGTCATTCGGATACCTGCTTGCCGCGTTCGGGCCGCTCGTATTCGGTTTGCTGCATGACATCACGCACGGCTGGACGGTTCCGTTATTCATGCTGATCGCAGTCTCCGTTCTGATCTTTATTTTCGGAGTCGGAGCGGGAAAAGCAGAACAGATCAAAACAGCATAAAAAAACAAAGGGCCCGCTTAGGGTCCTTTGTTTTTTATTTGAAAAGCTGTCTCAGGCCGTCAAGCTGTCAGTTTTAAGCCGATGACACCGATGAGGATAAGCCCCAGAGACACCAATTGTGACAGGTTGAATTTTTCTTTAAACCAAAGTATGCCCACGGCCGAAACGCCGATGCTTCCCATGCCGGTCCAAGCCGCATACGCGACACCTGTGGGAAGAACCTGCATCGCTCCGGAAAGGCAAAAGAATGAAAGCATAAAGCCTGTTACCATGACAATCAGCGGCCACTTTTTTTTAAAACCGTCAATATGTTTCATGGCAACGGCCGCTACAACTTCCTCCGCTCCGGCAATAAATAACAGCAGCCATGCCATTAATGTTCACTCCTTGTTTCAGTTTCTTTCGTAAATACCTTCATTCCTAAAATACCGGACAACAGCAAAGCCAAAAAGAATATTTGCCCGATTGAAAACGATTCGCCTAAAATGACGCCCGTTACATATGTGCCGACGGTGCCTATTCCGACAAAAACGGTATATGCGGCAGCCATCGGAATTTTTTTATAAGAGCGGATCAGCATCAGAAAGCTGACGGCAATCAGAAGGAAAATACCAATCCAATCAAAGAGCGAATCCGCATGCTTCAGGGCGGACGCCCAAACTACTTCTAACAGTCCGGCTATCAATACAAGCAGCCAATACATGATACAGTCACCTCAGTTAGTTATGAATGAATGTCAGTCATTTTTACGGCGGTCAAAAATGATCGGTCTCCGCCAATCATTTCTGCAAGCTTCTTTTGAGAAAGCTGAATATTTCTTTTTTATATACTTCGAGATCGACATCCTGTTCACAGCCGATATAAAACCGTTCAGCCGCGTTCTCGACAACGTTGATAATCGTTCTGGCCGTCCATCTGACATGAATGCCGCTGTGGACCTCACCCTGTTCAATGGCCGTATTGATCACGCCTTCCAGCCAGGAATAATAAGGCTGATAAATGGCTTCCCATTTCTCCATCGAATGATCGATGGCAAGACCGGAATAACAGAGAACGATAATATCTTTATGAAGCCGGGTGATGTGAAATGTCTCATCTACCAAAATGTCCAGCAACGTCCAAAAATCTTCAGAACCGTCCGTTTTCCCTTTTATCCTGTCCAGCGTATTGTCGAGCAGGTTTTCTGCAATCGCGGATATCAGTGCGTTTTTAGAAGAAAAATATAAGTAAAACGTCCCTTGGGCCGTTCCGGCTTTTTTGACGATTTCTGAAATGGATGCTTTGTCTAATCCTTTTTCAGAAATGACTTCAATCGCGGCTTGCAGGATCTTTTCGTATTTTCCCGAGCTTTGTTTTGCCAATAGAGGGGTTCCTCCTTTTATGAATGACTGTCATTCATTTTATCGCACATTCGCTTTTTTGTCATCCCTTAAAATAAAAATACCGGAAAGAAGACCATACTTCTTTCCGGCATTCGTCATTTATCACTGTCGATCATAGCCTTCGGCAGTCCTGTATATTTTGCCCAGTAATAAATACCGAGCGAACCGATGGCGATCAGGATCAGGTCAAGCGGATTGCTGATAATGCCCAATCCGTGGCCGAACGAGCCGAGATAGGAGAAAATCAGCATCATGACATAAAAGCCGACGATCCACCATGCTGATTTCAGCTGCTGGCGTATGCTGACATCATCTTTGGGAGCATATTTACTGAAACAAAGATAGATCAGAAACATGACAATTTGAGAACCGAGAAGCCAGGATACGGTGCGCCATCCGGACCAATATACAATATAAGAGGTAAAAATAAACGACAGCGGTCCGATGATGCTCATCCCTTTTAAATAAAACGGTCTGTTAATATTCTTCGCGTTGACTCTCAGCGCCGCAGAAGAAATCGGCGCAATCGCATAAGACAGAATCAATGCGACGGAGCATACGTTGACAAGAGCGTTCCAAGAAGGGAACGGAAGCGTCCAAAAAACAGCCAGACCGAACGAAAGCCAAAGGGAGGCACGCGGTGTCCCGGTTTCTTTATTGACTTTAGAAAAAATGCTGAATAATGTTCCGTTTCTGGCCCAGGCATAGACGAGACGTGAAGTCGTATTCATAAAGATATTTCCGTTACCGCCCGGTGATAAGATGGCATCTAAAATGACCAATGTCGCCAGCCACCCCAAACCGAGCAAAACGGCGATATCTTTGAACGGAAGGGAGAATTCAGTCCCGATAGCCGGCCATCCGTGCTTCAAGGTATCCGCCGGGATCGCCCCGATAAAAGTGAGCTGCAGCACGGTGTAAATAATAGTAGAAACGATAATACAGACAATCAATGCGATCGGAATGTTCCGCTTCGGATTCTGCACTTCACTCGCGACAGCCACAATCGGATGCAGCCCAAGATATGCAAACATGACGCCGCCTGTGGAAATCGCGGCCTGAATTCCGGTGAAACCAAAAGGCGCGAATCCGTGAACGGTCATATTGCCCGGGTGAAAATGAAAAATCAGTACCACAATTACCGTAATCGGTACGACATATTTAAAAATCGAGATAATGAAGTTTGCTTTCGCAAAGGTTTTGACACTCCAGTAATTGAGGAGGAAGAACAGGCAGAGCAGCGCAAATTGCAATATCCACCCGGCAATTGTCGGCGAATCGGAGCCTTTGACGGTCAAACCGGGAAACCAATACGCCACGTATTGGCGGACTGCCGTGACTTCTATAGAAATAAGACTCGTGTATGCCACAATGGTGACAAAGGAAATTAAATATCCGACCAGGTGTCCGTGTGAATATACGGGATACCGGATAATTCCCCCGGTCCGCGGCAGCGCGGCGCCCAGTTCCGCATAAACCAAGCCGATCAATAAGATGATTCCCCCGCCGATCAGCCAGGAAAAAACGCCTGATGGGCCCGCTTTAGAGGCGACGTTACTGACGGCAAACAGCCATGCCGAACCGAATATGGCTCCCATGCCGATTAAAATAAGATCAAAAAGTGACATAGTTTTCTGGAAGTTTCCTTGCTTAGACATTCGCTGCCTCCTTAGAAAAGACATTGTTCTCTTTACATAATTCCCATTATCATTCAAACATACCCAGCCGGCCGGCTGGAAAATTAGGACAACTTTCGAAACGAAGTATGTACAGCAATGTGCTCACATTATAATAACGGCCGTATGGCAAGATCTCCCGGCTTATATTCCCCGTTTTAAACACATTCAAACCTCATATTCAGAAAAACAAAAAACGCCCGAAACAGGCGTTTTTTGTTACAAGTTCATATCTTTCAGTCCGGGGCTGTGCTCATTCGGAAGCTCGGGAAGTTCCGGCACGGGGAAACCTTTAGGAGGCTCGGACACACTTAATTCGCCGCCGTTTCGGCTCGGCGTCGTTCCCTGCAGAATTTCTCCGATCCGTGTCGGATCCAGTCTGAAATTAAATTGGGTATTATGATAACCCATCTCAACGAATTTCCGGCATTCCGGGTATTTTTCAATATCATAATTCGGAACGGGAAATAATTTGCCCCATTCGACACCCAGTGTTTCCAACGCTTTTGTAAATGCATTTTGATGAGCGTTGTCACGGACGATCAGAAAACCGAGTGTTTCTCTGAACGTCTGATTTGAACTCATTTCATAAATGCGCGTCTTTTGCAGCACGCCGGTTGATTCCAGCACGACATTGTCCAATAAATCGGAAATCAGGTTCCCGTGGTTGTATACCCAAGACCCGTTCCATGGATTGCCGCCGGCGTCTACAGGAAGAGAACTTTGCGCCCCGATGATAAAATGGTGCGGATTGGCGTGTTTAACTGCTTCGTCAAGCGGCGCCTGATCTGCTGCCTGATTTCCGGGGCCCTCAGCGCCGCTTTCGTCGAGCAGCGCATTAATCGTATGCTGGACAAGCTCAACGTGTGCGATCTCTTCTAAAAATACACCGCGAAGCAGGTCACGGAACTGTTTTTCTTTCCCTCTGAAATTAGAGCTTTGGAAAAAGTATTGCATCATCGTCCGCATTTCTCCGTAGTGCCCGCCTAAAATTTCCTGAAGCACCTTGGCTGCGGCGGGGTCCGGCTTGTCCGGTTTAATGATATTGATCAGCTCTTCTTTGTAATAATACATAAACAGCGCCCCCTGAAAGAAGTTTTCGGTTCTTCTGTTAGTGTCTTTGCAAAGTCAGTTTTTATGTATCGGCATCAAAAAAAGGACGGAAACCGTGTCCGTCCTTTTGTGTTAAGCCTCAACCGCCCCGCGAAGTTTCGTGTTGACAAGCCCGTTCCATCCTTGATCCATCGTACTGTGAATCTCGGAGCTTTTCCGATTGACTTTATTGATGACGGCTTCCGGCTCTTTCCATCCGCCGTGAATGAGAGTGAATTCCGTATCTCCGCTTTCCGTTTCCTTTAAGACAAAAGAAACGATCCAGCCTTCCGTATCCCACGAAAAAGAAAGGCGGTACGGCGCTTCAATATCCAGCAGCTTGCACGGAGACGGACCGAACGGAGATTCCAGCTGAAACTCACTGTCTTCTTGAGGTGTGAAATTATTCGGCATAAACCAGAGAGACAGGCCGTCCGCAGTGGAGACCGTATCCCAGACAACTTGTATCGGCGCCTTGAAAACGGCGGTATGAATAATGTCCGGTAATGGCTGATTGCCGCTGTTGTTGTTTTTGTTATCTTTGTTTTGTTTATCAGACATGATGCGTAACCACTCTTTCGCTGTTTTTACTTTTGATCATACTACACGGGGCAGGACATTTGAAATCAAATCAAACTTATTCTATGCTTTTCCAAAGCCATTCAATTCATTTTAAGGAGACGTAGTGATGACAGATCAATTTAAAGCGTTAGTAGTCGATCAACGTGAAGACCGGTTTTCAGTCAGCGTACGGGAGCTGGCGGTTCAGGACCTTCCCGAGGGTGAAGTGCTGATTAAGGTTTGCTACTCAGGGGTGAATTATAAAGACAGCTTGGCTGCCATTCCTGACGGCAAGATTGTAACGTCGTATCCTTTCGTGCCGGGAATTGATTTAGCGGGAATCGTCGTTTCCTCAGATGACGCCCGTTTCAAAGAGGGGGACAAAGTCATTGCGACAAGCTACGGCATAGGTGTTTCCCGCTTTGGCGGTTATAGCGGGATGGCCCGCATTCCGGCTGATTGGATCGTGCCGCTGCCTGAAGGTCTGACACTTAAAGAAGCCATGACGATCGGAACCGCCGGCTTCACTGCCGCATTGTCCGTCCAGCGTCTTGAAGAAAACCATGCCGCTCCTGAAAAAGGGAAGGTGCTGGTCACGGGAGCGACAGGCGGCGTCGGAAGCTTTGCCGTCTCCATTCTTTCAACCTTAGGTTACGAGGTCGAGGCCAGTACGGGAAAAGAAGATGAAAGCGGCTATTTGAAGAGCCTCGGAGCGAAGACGGTCATTCACCGTGATGAAGTGTATAACGGCACGTTAAAACCGATGCAAAAACAAAAATGGGCAGCGGCCGTCGATCCGGTCGGAGGTGAGCCGCTTGCTTCAGTTCTCAGCCAGATTCAGTACGGCGGATCAGTTGCTGTGAGCGGACTGACAGCGGGAACGAAACTCCCGGCTACAGTCTTTCCGTTTATATTGCGCGGCGTCAGTCTCTTGGGAATCGATTCCGTATTCTGTCCGATGGAGACTAGAAAGAAAACATGGCAGCGTTTAGCTGATGACTTCAAGCCTGCAGGTCTGGAGGCCTTTATTCAAAAGGAAATTACACTTGAAGAGCTGCCGGATACGCTTCCTGCCCTTTTAAAAGGAGAAGCGAGAGGAAGAACGATCGTTACAATAAACGAAGAATAAATCAAAAACCCCCAACTGCTGATTGGGGGTTTTCAATATATAATCAATTATTTATTGAAAAGAGACTAAATATTGAGTATATCGTGAAAATAAGTTGATTAAAAACATAAATTGATTACATATAGGTAATATAAAGGTAAATTATAAAATTTTCTGAAATATTTATTGACTGAAAGCGCTTTTAAAATTATGATAATAACATAAGTGCCAATAATATCATTATAACTTTACTACAAAATAACTATAAAGTAACAATTTGGCGAGAGGGGAGAGCGAATAATCATTATAAATAATAACGCTTTCGGAGTATTTTCTTCTTATATAACTGTTTTGGACGGTCAGAACTTGTATGCAGACGTTATAGGTGTAAATATTGATAACTGAATATTCTGATATTATCTCTGTGTAAAAACTAGGAGGATTTGAAGATGAATAAAAATAGCAGCCAGCATTCATTTTTAAGAACCATCATTTTAGTATCGACGTTCGGGGGTCTACTTTTCGGCTACGATACCGGTGTAATTAATGGGGCGCTGCCGTTTATGGCGGAAGCTGACCAGCTTAATCTTACCGCTTTGACTGAAGGGATGGTGGCGAGCTCATTGCTCTTGGGGGCTGCGATCGGCGCGGTTTTCGGAGGGAGATTGTCGGACTATAACGGCAGACGTAAAAATATCCTTATCCTTGCCGTTTTGTTCTTTGCAGCAACGCTTGGATGTACACTGGCGCCTAACGTATCGGTTATGATCATCTCCCGTTTTCTGCTGGGGCTTGCCGTCGGGGGAGCATCCGTAACCGTTCCGGCATATTTGGCTGAAATGTCGCCGGCGGAAAGCCGAGGGAGAATGGTTACCCAAAATGAATTGATGATTGTAACGGGCCAGCTGCTTGCCTTCACGTGTAATGCTATCATCGGCAATGTGCTTGGTGATACCTCTCACGCTTGGCGTTATATGCTCGTTATCGCGGCCCTTCCGGCGTTATTCTTGTTTTTCGGTATGCTGAAAGTTCCTGAAAGTCCGCGCTGGCTGGTTTCTAAAGGAAGAAAAGAAGATGCTCTGCACGTTCTCCGGCGAATAAGGAATGAAGAGAAAGCGAAGTCTGAGCTCGCTGAGATTGAATCTGCCTTTCATAAGGAAGTTGAGATGGAGCAGGCCACCTTTAAGGATCTTGCCGTTCCATGGGTGCGCCGCATTGTGTTTATTGGGATCGGAATTGCGGTAGTGCAGCAGCTCACCGGCGTGAATTCAATTATGTATTATGGAACTCAAATTTTAAAAGATGCCGGTTTCGAGACAAAAGCCGCATTGATCGGCAATATCGCTAACGGTGTGATTTCAGTGCTCGCGACTTTTGTGGGAATATGGCTTCTCGGTAAAGTCGGCCGCCGCCCGATGCTGATGACGGGCCTGATCGGAACGACTGCGGTGCTGCTTTTGATCGGAGTTCTGTCTGTCGTGCTGAAAGGGTCGCCTGCTCTTCCTTATGTGGTTCTTTCATTAACAGTCACTTTCCTTGCGTTTCAGCAGGGGGCTGTCTCTCCGGTGACCTGGCTGATGCTGTCGGAGATATTCCCGCTTCGATTGCGAGGACTTGGTATGGGGGTCACTGTCTTCTGCCTCTGGATCGTGAACTTCCTTGTGGGTTTAACTTTTCCGATCCTGCTCGCAAACATCGGATTGTCTGCAACCTTCTTCATTTTTGTCCTGTTAGGGGTAGCGTCCGTTATATTTGTGAAAAGGTTTCTTCCGGAAACGAAAGGTCTGTCGCTCGAACAGCTTGAACAAAACTTCCGTGCTTATGAAAAAACAGATCGTAATAGCGCAGAAGCTGAGGTGAGCGGGTAATCTGAATAGACGCGGGGTTCCTAGGAATCCTGCTTTTTTATTTATTATATAGAAGGGAATAATAAGTGAGAAAAAAGTTTCGTAAAAGTGTTGACCTAATTTGAAGTGCATGGTATATTATTAAACGTCGCTGATGAACAAAGCGATAACGACAAATGAGAAAATGATCTTTTGAAAAAAGACTTTACAAATTCTCAAAAGCGTGTATAATAAATGAGGTCGAGAAAAAGACTTCGAAAAGAAATAAAAAAACACTTGACATCATAACTGATTGGTAGTATGATAGTTAAGTCGCCTGATAAGCGCCCGTAGCTCAATTGGATAGAGCGTTTGACTACGGATCAAAAGGTTAGGGGTTCGACTCCTCTCGGGCGCGCCAATTCAAATGCGGGTGTAGTTTAGTGGTAAAACCTCAGCCTTCCAAGCTGATGTCGTGAGTTCGATTCTCATCACCCGCTCCATTATCATGATCTTTGAAAACTAAACAAGACAAAACGTACCTGTTAATTCAAAGTTTTAAATAAATCGCACAGCGATGTGCGTAGTCAGTCAAACTACTTTATCGGAGAGTTTGATCCTGGCTCAGGACGAAC
>NZ_JAPHWE010000004.1:0-275482 GCF_026241425.1 Bacillus sp. ChL18
AACCCGAAGGTCGCAGGTTCAAATCCTGCCCCCGCAACCAAAAAAATGGTCCGGTAGTTCAGTTGGTTAGAATGCCTGCCTGTCACGCAGGAGGTCGCGGGTTCGAGTCCCGTCCGGACCGCCATTTTTATTGTAAACGAAACGATCATGTTTTCGTTTTTTTTGTGTTTTCTTTTAAATGCTGGCAGCTTGGTATCTAACCAAGCTTTCTTTATATCGTTAAAGTCTTGGATATTGAAACATAATCCGATACACTAGAAAGAGCTGTATTTCACAAGAGCGTCAGAAAGGGAGACGGGAGATATATGGATGAGTTTGATTTGATTCACAGTATTACGCCGCATTCGCATTATCATCCTTCTGTCGATGTAGGGATCGGTGATGATGGTGCGGTTTATACAGCGTCACCCCATATGCAGCAAATTGTCTGCCTTGATACAATGGTGGAGAATGTCCATTTTAAATTAGAGTATTCCTCTCCTCATGATATCGGTTATAAAGCGCTTGCTGTTAACATTAGTGACGTGGCGGCGATGGGAGGCATTCCGAAGTTTTATTTGGTGTCTCTAGCGGTTCCTTCTTGCTGGCAGAAAGCTGACGTCCAGGCAATGTATGAAGGAATGGCGGAACTGGCGAAACTATATCAAATGGATTTGATCGGGGGAGATACCGTCTCCGCTTCCGGTCAAGCTGTTATTACCGTTACTGTCATCGGAGAAATTGAGAAGGATCGCGCTTGTCTGCGAAGCTCGGCAAGACCCGGGGATGTTGTGTTTGTTACGGGGGATATCGGTTCGTCTGCAGCAGGACTGTCTCTTTTATTGGGAGAAACACTCCCTTCTGCTTTTCATACGAGTGATTATTTTATCCGAAAACATAAACGGCCCGTTCCGAGAGTTCAGGTCGGCCGCTTCTGCTCTCAGCTTCAGCGCGCGGCTCTGAATGATATCAGTGACGGATTGGCCAGTGAGCTGCATGAAATAGCTGCGGCAAGTTCAGTTACGATAGAAATTGAAGAACAACTTCTGCCGGTGCATCCGGATTTGCCTGAGGCAGATTCTGAGTGGAAAAAATGGGTGTTATTCGGCGGTGAAGATTTTGAATTGGTTGGAACGGTTTCTCAGCAAGAGTGGATTTCTCTGCTTGATTACTGCACTCAATCAGGCATTCCGATAGCGAAGATAGGGGCGGTGTCTGAACGGAAGGAAGCATGTGTTCTTTTGACAGCCAATGATCAGAGACAAATCGTCCTTGAGAAAAAAGGATACAATCATTTTAAATAAGACGGGTGACTCACTTTGAAGACATTACAATGGAGAACGAAAAACCCCGAAGAAACGAAAGCCGTAGCCAAGCTTGCCGCTTCTTTGGCAAAGCCGGGAGACATTTTGACACTGGAAGGCGACTTAGGCGCGGGAAAAACGACTTTTACAAAGGGTTTTGCCGAAGGACTGGGAATCACGAGAGTGGTAAACAGCCCGACTTTTACAATTATAAAAGAATACCATGACGGTTCGCTTCCTCTATATCATATGGATGTGTATCGTATGGAGGATGAAAGCGAAGACTTAGGGCTTGAAGAATATTTTGAGGGACAAGGCGTCTGTTTAATTGAATGGGCTCATTTAATTCAGGATCAGCTGCCTGCTGAACGGCTGCAGATCGTCATCACAAGAGCCGGTGATGAGGCAAGGGACATTACCTTTATGGCTTGCGGAACACGGTATGAAACGCTTTGTGAGGAGATAAATAAACATGACAATACTGGCAATTGATACGTCAAATTACACGCTGGGTGCCGCGCTCGTTCGTGACAAAACGGTGATGGCGGAGTATATTACATATTTAAAAAAGAATCATTCCGTGCGGGCCATGCCTGCTGTCAATTCATTGCTGAAGGATTGCAGCCTAACACCGCAGGACCTTACAAAAATAGCGGTGGCGAAAGGACCGGGATCGTACACAGGTGTCAGAATTGGTGTGACGCTGGCAAAAACATTGGCATGGTCGCTGAAGCTTCCGGTTTCCGCTGTCTCGAGTCTGGAGGTGCTGGCGGCTAACGGACGGCACTTTCAAGGACTGATCTGCCCGTTATTTGATGCCCGGCGCGGACAGGTATATACGGGACTTTATGAATATCAGGATGGCCGATTACAATCCGTTCTTCCTGATCAGAATGTCCTTTTGACTGATTGGCTCGGCATGCTGAAAGAAAAAGCGTCTCCGGTTTTATTTTTAGGACACGATACAGCCATTCATGAAGAAACCATTCTTCATGAGCTGACATCTCAAGCAGTGATTGGAACGGCTGCACAGCATAATCCGCGGCCGTCAGAGCTGGCGTTTTTAGGCTTGGAAAAAGAAGAAGCGGATGTCCACAGCCTTGTTCCGGATTATTTGCGTCTGGCAGAGGCTGAAGCGAAATGGATGGAATCTCAAAAATAGGGTGATAGGGATGAAAACGAAAACGGCGATTCGAAGCATGCGGCCGGAAGATATTGATCAAATTTATGAAATTGAAACAGCATCCTTTACTTCTCCGTGGACGAAGGATTCATTTTATCATGAGCTTTTGGAAAATCCGTATGCCCACTACCTTGTCATTGAAAAGGACGGCTGTCTGGCGGGGTATTGCGGAATCTGGATTATTATAGATGACGCGCAGATTACGAATATAGCCATTAAGCCGGAATATCGGGGCCAATCATTGGGAGAAGCGCTGTTTCGCTCTGCGATAGAATTGTGCAGAGAAAAAAAGGCAAGAAGGCTCTCTCTCGAAGTCAGGGTCTCAAATCATCCCGCCCAATCCTTATATAAAAAATTCGGTCTTCAGGCCGGAGGAATCAGAAAACAATACTATACAGATAACGGGGAAGATGCGTTATTAATGTGGGTGACATTACATGAGTGAAAAACAAGATATTTATGTATTAGGAATCGAAACAAGCTGTGATGAAACAGCGGCCTCAGTCGTAAAAAACGGGAATGAAATTATTTCAAACGTTGTCGCTTCTCAAATTGAAAGCCATAAACGTTTCGGCGGGGTCGTGCCTGAAATAGCGTCCAGACATCATGTGGAGCAGATTACCCTTGTGATTGAGGAAGCTCTTTCAAAAGCGGAGATGGGCTTTGATGATCTTGATGCGATTGCCGTAACGGAAGGACCCGGACTTGTCGGAGCCCTGTTAATCGGAGTCAATGCGGCAAAGGCTTTAAGCTTTGCCCATCAAATACCGCTAGTCGGCGTCCATCACATCGCGGGTCATATTTATGCAAACAGGCTGATAGGAGAGCTTCAATTCCCGGCGCTTGCTTTGGTTGTGTCAGGCGGACATACGGAATTGGTTTATATGAAAGAGCACGGTTCATTCGAGGTTATCGGTGAAACGCTGGATGATGCCGCAGGCGAAGCTTACGACAAAGTGGCAAGAACGATGGGGCTTCCTTATCCGGGAGGGCCGCAGATTGATAAGCTGGCTGCTGTGGGAACGGATTCCATTCCGCTTCCGCGTGCGTGGCTGGAAGAAGGGTCTTACAATTTCAGCTTCAGCGGCCTGAAGTCAGCCGTGATTAACACGCTTCATAACGCCTCGCAAAAAAATGAGGTGATTCCTCCGGAGGATCTTGCCGCAAGCTTTCAGCAGAGTGTCATTGATGTACTGACGGCAAAAACCTCTAAGGCCGCGAAAGAATACGGGGTTAAACAAGTGCTGCTGGCAGGGGGCGTAGCCGCTAACAAAGGGCTGAGAGCCGCACTGCAGCAGGAATTCAGCCATTCGGGAGATCCCGAGCTTATCATCCCGCCGCTTTCCTTATGCACGGACAATGCAGCGATGATTGCGGCTGCCGGAACCGTTGCTTTTGAAAAGGGGATTCGGGGCTCATATGATATGAACGGACAGCCCGGTTTGGAATTAACATCCTTTGATCGTCTCACGTTGTAAAACGTGAGGCTTTTTTTACTTATTAACAGACAATTCTAACATATCCACAGGGTTGTGAATATATCCAGAAATCCAGGCTGGATAAGGGACTATAAGTTGTTAGTAAAGTGGATAAAGTCAGAAAATTTTGTGGATAGTGTGTATAAAACGCTTGCTTACATGGCTGACAAGGAGGATAGCTGTGGATAAAAAAGCACCCCTTAAAGAGGTGCTTGACTTTTTCTATTCTTCTGAGGAGAGTTCCTCCCATTCTGCTAATAAGTTCTCGAGCTCTTGATTCAGAGCTTCATTCTCCGCGTGAATGGTCTGTACCTTTTCATGATCCTGATACACGTCAGGATCGCACAGCAGCTCCTCATTGGCGCTGATTTTCTCTTCGGCGGATGAGACGGCCGCTTCGATTTCTTCAATGCGTCTCAGGCGCTGCCGTTCTTTCTTCTTCCATTCTTTTTCTTCCTCGTAAGTTCTTTTCGTATCCTGTTTGACCTTGCCGGCAGGCTGAGCCTGCTCCTTTTCCTGCCGCTTCATTTCTTCCAGTTCCAGCTGCTGGGCTTTTTTCTCAGTGTAATAGTCATAGTCTCCCAAATATTCTTCTGCATGATCAGGTGACAGCTCCAGCACTCTTGTGGCGATCCTGTTAATAAAGTAGCGGTCATGCGATACAAATAACAGTGTTCCCGGGTAGTCGATCAGGGCGTTTTCCAGCACCTCTTTACTGTCCAGGTCAAGGTGGTTTGTCGGTTCATCAAGGATGAGAAAGTTTGCTTTTTGAAGCATCAGCTTGGCAAGCGCGACTCTTGCTTTCTCCCCGCCGCTTAACGAGCGGACCGGTTTCAGGACATCGTCTCCGCTGAACAGGAAGTTGCCGAGGCATGTCCTGATCTCTTTTTCCGGCATGTCCGGATATTCATCCCACAGCTCGTCCAGCACGCGTTTGGACGAGGTCAGTTCAGCCTGCTCCTGATCGTAATAGCCGATTGTGACATTGGAACCGTACGTGATCGATCCGGATTCCGGACTGATTGTATTCATAATGGTTTTCAGCAAGGTTGATTTGCCGATTCCGTTCGGTCCGACGAGAGCGGCGCTTTCGCCTCTTGTAATGCCGAAGGTCAGGTTTTTCAAGAGCGGAGGCTGGCCGTCATAGCTGATAGAAACATCCTGTACGCGCAGGACGTCGTTTCCGCTCTGTTTTGTAATGTCAAAACGGAAGGCGGCTGATTTTTCATCCCCGAGCGGCTTTGCCATGACGTCCATCCGTTCAAGCTGTTTTCGTCTGCTTTGAGCTCTTTTCGTTGTAGAAGCTCTGGCCAGATTGCGGTCGACAAAATCTTGAAGCTTGGCGATTTCGTCCTGCTGTTTTTCATACAGCTTCAGGTCTTTCTCATACTGCTCGGCTTTTTGTTCTAAATAGGCGCTGTAGTTGCCGAGGTATTTTTTGCTTTCTGTCCGTGAGACCTCGTACACTTGGCTGACGACTTTATCAAGAAAGTATCTGTCGTGGGAAACGATCAGGATTGCGCCTGAATATCCCTGTAAATAATGCTCAAGCCATGTAAGCGTGTCGATGTCGAGATGGTTCGTCGGTTCATCCAGAATAAGCAGATCAGGCTGGGTCAGCAGCAGCTTTCCGAGCGCAAGCCTTGTTTTCTGACCGCCGCTCAGGCTTTGCACTTTCACGGAATCGTCAAATTTTCCGAAGCCGAGTCCGTGAAGGATAGATCGGACGTCCGCTTCATATTGATAGCCGCCTTTATCCTTGAAATCCTGCTGAAGCCTGTCATAGGTTTTCATCAGCGTCTCAAGCTCCGCCGGGGCGGCCGTGGCCATCTTTTCTTCAATAGAGCGCATCTCTTTTTCCATTGCTTTCAGGAAATCAAAAACGCTCAGCAGTTCTTCTTTTATGGTAAGCTGGGATTCCAATCCTGTGTGCTGGGCAAGATATCCCATCGTTAATTCTTTCGGTTTGATTAATTCACCCTTTTCATATGAAAGGTGACCTGCGATAATTTTAAGGAGAGTTGATTTGCCGGCTCCGTTTCTGCCTACTATGGCGATGCGATCCCGAGATCTGACTTCAAGCTTTATATTGTTTAAAATAGGATCAGCGCCAAAAGATTTGGATAGCTGATTAATTTGTAAGATCATCATATTATTTCACCTCTGTTATAATAAGTTAAGTGTAGCTTATCAACCTGCTGTCAGCAAACAATACATCAGAATTGGAACATTATAGGATAAGACATCAGGGAGAAAATAGTGTATGATCAGAAGTAAGGAGAGTTTAAATATGAATGGATTTTCTCATTTTAATGAAGAAGGCCGTGCCCGCATGGTGGATATAAGCGATAAATCTTCAACAGTCCGTACTGCCGCTGCGATATCCAGCGTACACATGAAGCATGACGTGTACAGCAGAATCAAAAACCGCGAGATCGGAAAAGGAGACGTGCTGGCTGTCGCACAGGTGGCAGGAATTATGGCCGCAAAACAGACGTCAGCGATTATCCCGATGTGCCACCCGCTTTCTTTAAGCAGCGTCGACATTTCATTCGGCTGGGAGGAAAAGGATTCCGAAGCCGTTCTTCATATACAGGCAAGCGTAAAAACGAAAGGGAGTACAGGTGTGGAAATGGAAGCGCTAACTTCCGCTTCAGTCTGCGCTTTGACCGTTTATGATATGTGCAAGGCGCTGGATAAAGGAATGGTCATCGGCCCGACCTGCCTCATGGAAAAAACAGGAGGCAAAAACGGTGATTTTAAAAGAGATGCATCTGAGTATAAAGTGGAGGACCAATCATGAACAAGGATCAATCAAAAATTCCACAGGCGACGGCAAAACGGCTGCCGCTTTATTATCGCTTTTTAAAGAATTTACACGCGTCAGGAAAGCAGCGTGTTTCATCAGCTGAACTGAGCGACGCGGTAAAAGTCGATTCGGCCACGATCCGCCGGGATTTTTCCTATTTCGGGGCGCTCGGCAAAAAAGGATACGGCTATAATGTGGATTACCTGCTGTCATTTTTTAGAAAAACGCTGGATCAGGATGAAACGACGAACGTCATTTTGATCGGTGTCGGGAATTTAGGGACGGCGTTTCTTCACTATAATTTCACAAAAAATAATAACACAAAAATATCTATGGCTTTTGATGTGAATCAGAGTAAAATAGGAACTGAGGTAGGCGGTGTGCCTGTCTTTGATCTTAATGATTTAGAGCTTCACATTAAGGATGAACCCGTGGCGATTCTTACCGTTCCGGCGGTTGCCGCCCAGCCAATCACCGACAGGCTCGTGTCGCTCGGAATCAAGGGAATCCTTAACTTTACGCCGGCCCGTTTGAATGTGCCGGATCACATTCGAATTCATCATATAGATTTAGCTGTAGAGCTTCAATCATTGGTTTATTTCTTAAAGCATTATTCTGTTTTGGAAGAAATTGAATAGCGAAAGGAGGAGCTGCACATGATCGGTCCTGGAAGCCTGGCGGTTATCGGTGTGGTGGCGGTGATTATTTTCGGTCCGAAGAAGCTTCCCGAATTAGGAAAAGCGGCGGGGGACACGCTTCGTGAATTTAAGAACGCTACTAAGGGATTAGCCGGTGAAGAAGAGGAAAAAAAGAAAGAAGAACAGTAAGATAGGATGACGCGTATGAGAGTGAATCAAATGACGCTTGTGGAGCATATTGCCGAACTTCGGAAACGATTGCTGATTGTGGCGTTATCCTTTACGGTTTTCTTTATTGCCGGCTTTTTTCTGGCAAAACCTATCATTGTGTATCTTCAAAAAGCCGATGAAGTAAAAGAGCTCACCCTTAATGCTTTTAACCTGACGGATCCGCTGTTTATCTTTTTGCAGTTCGCGTTTATCATCGGCATCATTTTGACTTCGCCGATTATTCTCTATCAGATTTGGGCGTTTGTCAGCCCGGGTCTGTACGAGAAGGAGCGCAAAGTAACACTCAGCTATATTCCGATTTCGATCGTGCTGTTTGTCGGCGGTGTGTCGTTTTCTTATTATATTTTATTTCCGCTGGTCGTTGATTTTATGAAGCGGGTCTCGAATGACCTCGATGTCAACCAGGTGATCGGGATCACCGAGTACTTTCATTTTCTGCTGCAGCTGACGATTCCGTTCGGACTGCTGTTTCAGATGCCGGTGCTGATCATGTTTTTAACGAGACTCGGTGTTATCACGCCGAGGTTTTTATCGAAGATCAGGAAGTATGCGTATTTTGTGCTGCTTGTGATTGCCGCGATGATTGCGCCGCCTGAGCTGCTGTCTCACTTGATGATTACCATCCCGCTTTGCATTTTATACGAGATCAGTATCCTGATTTCAAAAGCGGCGTACCGGAAAAGGCAGACCGGCAGTGAATCTGACCAGGACGTATCAGCATAAAAAAAGCCATTTCTCAATGATGAGAAATGGCTTTTCTTTTATTTTTGATTTTTTTTCACTTTAAATGAGAAGGCGAACATTTTAAACGAGATGCTGATATTATAAGCGGCGAAAACCATCAGCAGTATGGAATAAAAAGACCACATGCTTCCCGGAGAGCTTGCGGCCAAATACGTAAAGATACAGCCGACTGCGAAATAAATCAAGCCCCAAGTCATTGGGTTCCTCATACAAACAATCCTCCAATAATTAATTGCATTTGCTCACTATGCTGTTCAATATATTTTTGGGCGGGGCCGAGCTGCATGACCACGACAATGGTATTCATCATGACATGGGCGAATATCGGCACAATAATCCGTTTCGTCTGCACATACAAGAACGCAAAGGTAAAGCCCATGGCCGTATACAGCAGCAGGTGCGTGAGGTCTTGATGCACAATGCCGAAAATGACGGAACTGATCAGTCCGGCGATAAAGAAATTCGTTTTTTCATATAATACACCGAAGATGATCTTCCGGAAAATGATTTCTTCAAGAATCGGCCCGACGATAGAAGAAACGATAATCATGAGCGGCATGGCTTTAATAATGTTGAGAATGGCTTTCGTGTTTTCGGAACCGCTGCCCACATGAAAGACATACTGCTCAATCATCCCGGCGATTCCCTGAGAAAATAAAGCGAGCCATATTCCCGCGACCGCCCAGAGAACGGACATGCCGGCGGATGCTTTCTTCCCGTTTCTTAATGTCTGCTTCGGCGCGGTTCTCAAAATCAAGAGAACGATAATCAGGCAGATAAAAAAGCTTACGACGGAATAAATCCCCTGAGCCATGGTGAGATTCTCATTCGTAGGGTGCCCGCCCGCATAGCCGAATTTGTACATTAAAGGAATGCCGATCAATGCGGAAAGCTGCATGATAACATATGTCAAAATGATATACCAATACTGTTTTCTCAAATGATATGTACTCCTTTATCCTATAAAATCAACTTATTTGTTCTTATTGTAACACAAGTGAACTTGACGTGAAAAAAGGAGAAAATCAGTGCGAGAGAGAATCATGTAAGCGTGAAAATTTTTTATTCTTATGACTTGAAATTGGAAGTGAGATTCTTTATTATAATAACTGTGTTAGCACTCTTTAGAGCTGAGTGCTAAAATTACATATTCATACTATTGAGGAGGTTATTACATTGTTAAAGCCATTAGGTGATCGCGTTGTCATTGAACTCGTAGAATCTGAAGAAAAAACTGCCAGCGGAATCGTATTACCGGATTCTGCAAAAGAAAAGCCGCAAGAAGGCAAAATCGTGGCAGCCGGTTCAGGTCGCGTGTTGGAAAGCGGAGAGCGCGTTGCTTTAGAAGTAAAAGAGGGCGACCGCATTATCTTCTCAAAATACGCCGGTACTGAAGTGAAATACGAAGGTACTGAATACTTAATCTTACGTGAAAGCGACATTTTAGCTGTAATCGGCTAAGCAAATAAATATTTTTAAAAATTCGAGGAGGTTTCGTTAACATGGCAAAAGATATTAAGTTTAGTGAAGAAGCACGCCGCGCTATGCTTCGCGGTGTCGATGCGCTTGCTGACGCTGTAAAAGTAACTTTAGGGCCAAAAGGACGCAACGTGGTTCTGGAGAAAAAATTCGGTTCTCCGTTAATTACAAATGACGGTGTGACAATCGCAAAAGAAATTGAACTTGAAGATGCGTTTGAAAACATGGGTGCGAAGCTTGTAGCTGAAGTAGCCAGCAAAACAAACGACGTTGCCGGTGACGGTACGACGACTGCGACTGTACTTGCGCAGGCTATGATCCGCGAAGGCCTTAAAAACGTAACTGCGGGGGCTAACCCTGTCGGTGTGCGTAAAGGTATGGAACAAGCCGTGACTGTAGCAATCGAAAACTTAAAAGAAATTTCTAAGCCGATCGAAGGCAAAGAGTCTATCGCTCAGGTTGCTGCGATCTCTGCTGCTGATGAGGAAGTCGGAAGCCTTATCGCTGAAGCAATGGAGCGCGTAGGAAACGACGGCGTCATCACAATCGAAGAGTCTAAAGGATTCACAACTGAGCTTGAAGTTGTTGAAGGTATGCAATTCGACCGCGGATATGCGTCTCCTTACATGGTGACTGACTCTGATAAGATGGAAGCGGTTCTTGACAATCCTTACATCTTAATCACAGACAAAAAAATCACAAACATTCAAGAAATCCTTCCTGTGCTTGAGCAAGTTGTACAGCAAGGCAAACCATTGCTTCTGATCGCTGAAGATGTTGAAGGGGAAGCTCTTGCTACACTCGTTGTCAACAAACTTCGCGGCACATTCAACGCTGTTGCTGTTAAAGCTCCTGGCTTCGGTGACCGCCGTAAAGCAATGCTTGAAGACATCTCTGTTCTTACAGGCGGAGAAGTGATCACAGAAGACTTAGGCCTTGACCTGAAATCTACTGAAATCGGACAATTGGGACGCGCTTCTAAAGTTGTGGTAACGAAAGAAAACACAACAATTGTAGAAGGCGCAGGCGACACTGAAAAAATCGCTGCACGCGTCAACCAAATCCGCGCTCAAGTGGAAGAAACAACTTCTGAATTCGACAGAGAAAAATTACAAGAGCGTCTTGCGAAACTTGCCGGCGGCGTAGCTGTCATCAAAGTCGGCGCTGCGACTGAAACTGAGCTGAAAGAGCGTAAACTTCGCATCGAAGACGCCCTCAACTCAACTCGCGCAGCTGTTGAAGAAGGTATCGTATCCGGCGGTGGTACAGCGCTTGTCAACGTATACAACAAAGTCGCTGCAGTTGAAGCTGAAGGCGATGCGCAAACAGGTATCAACATCGTGCTTCGCGCGCTTGAAGAGCCGATCCGTCAAATCGCGCACAATGCAGGTCTTGAAGGATCTGTCATCGTTGAGCGCCTGAAAAACGAAAAAATCGGCGTAGGCTTCAACGCTGCAACCGGCGAATGGGTAAACATGATCGAAAAAGGTATCGTTGACCCGACAAAAGTTACACGTTCTGCTCTGCAAAACGCAGCTTCTGTAGCAGCGATGCTCCTGACAACTGAAGCGGTTGTCGCTGACAAACCGGAAGAAAACGCCGGCGGCGCAGGAATGCCTGACATGGGCGGCATGGGCGGTATGGGCGGAATGATGTAAACATTGCCCAAAAACCCAGTGAAAAATGGGGTTTCTAGACTCTTATCTACTTTGAAAATAACCGAAGAGTAACAAATGGGTGACATTTTCTTGAATAAGGGTCTAATTTAGAGGTTTTCCATGAGTTCTTTGAACTTTTGGGAAGCCTCTTTTTTATATAATTATAGTGCCAGTAGTTCCATTATTTGGGGAAGGCTCTCACTTCTGTTTGAGTTAATAAGGATATTTTAAAAAAGATTCTATTGCTTTCCAACTTTATGATGGATGGTGTGCTTAAGGAACCTGAGTATACTCTATTGTGATATATGTGTTTCTAATTTTCCGAGAGATCTTTTGGAATCTAAAATTAAGGAAATGGAACTTCATATTCTGATCGCACAATATACGTCCTGTAGGATTACAAATGCTAATGAGAATTTATATATCTTATTTATTTAAAGAAATTATTATGGATTTCAAAAATGTTTCCTTTTCTTGTGGCTGGCTATTTTGTTCGGTATAATCATAATAGGAATAATTATGTAAAATCATTAGGATTTTACACCTATTATTGGTTTGGGGTGATAATTTGAATATTGTGGAGCAAAGGTTAGGGAAAAATAAATTTTCTGGTTACCAGGTTAAGTCTAAATTTTTAGAAGCAGACGTAATAGTATCTAGTTGGAGTAACGGAGTAAGAGAGGTTGTTTCTAATGAAGTTGGTAGTATAGGTTTAAGAGCACCGCAATTTGGGGCAATGAGTGCTATTCGTTCACACTGGACTGTTAGTAAAAAAGCAGCAACAATTGTTATGCCGACCGGGACAGGCAAAAGTGAGACTATGTTAGCCACTATTGTTACTGAAAGAATACCTAAGTCATTAATAGTTGTACCATCTGATTTATTAAGGAGCCAAATTTATGAGAAAGCTAAGTCATTTGGTATCCTCTACGAAATTGGCATGCTTAATTGCGATATCCTGCCTCCAAATGTCTTTTTATACGGAGAGGGTATAAAAGAAAAAGAAAAGTTCGAAGAGTTTATCAAAAACTCTAATATAATTGTTACAACTATGGCATTAGCCTCTAGAATGCCTGATCAATATATCTCATATTTATCGGAAAATATAGATGTTATATTTGTTGATGAGGCGCATCACATAGGTTCAACAACATGGACAAAATTTAAAGAATCATTCAGTAAAAATAAAATATTACAATTTACTGCAACACCGTTTAGAGAAGATGGCAAGAAAATAGAGGGTAATATTTTGTATAACTTCCCCCTACGTTTAGCGCAAGAACAAGGGTTTTTTAAAAAAATAGAATTTATCCCCGTTGAAGAATTTGACGAACGAAAAACTGATTTAACTATAGCAGAAAAAGCAATAAAAATTCTTGAGAAAGATATTAAAAATGGTTATAAACATATTTTGCTGGTTCGTGCAAATAAAGTGAATCGTGCTGAAGAGTTATTTAATGAAATTTATGGAAAATTATATAAAAAGTTTAATC
Source organism: Bacillus sp. ChL18 (assembly GCF_026241425.1). Taxonomy (NCBI): domain Bacteria; kingdom Bacillati; phylum Bacillota; class Bacilli; order Caryophanales; family Bacillaceae; genus Bacillus; species Bacillus sp. ChL18. The sequence continues at coordinate 12,997 of NZ_JAPHWE010000004.1, forward strand.
CCGTCTTAATTACTAATAGACAAACTACAAAAGAAAAACAAGCACGTATGGAATCCTTGAAAAATTATTCGTCAAAAGTTGTAGTTTGTGTAGATATGTTTGGGGAAGGGATTGATATTCCAAATTTAAAAATAGCAGCAATTCACGACAAATATAAATCGATCCCTATCACACTTCAATTTATTGGTCGATTTGCAAGAAGTAAAAAAGGCCTAGGTAACGCAAAATTAATCACTAATATAGCTGACGAAGATATAGCAGAAGCTTTACAGGACTTGTATGATAAAGATACAGATTGGAATAGGTTGTTACCAAGAAAATCGAATGAGTATATTGAAAGAGAAGTTTCTTTGCAGAAACTTATCGAGGGATTTAACACTGATAATATTGAAGAAATCAATTTAGTACATTTAAAACCAAAGGTTAGTATGGTTGCCTATCAAATAAATGATAAAGTTTGGGATTGGAGAAATTGGGAAAGTGAATTTAACCCGGAAATTTGCAGATGCTTTGCAAATGATGAAGAAAAAATCTTAGTTGTTATTGAACCTAGAGAAGTAGGAGTAAAGTGGACTACGCAACAAAATTTAAACAATTTAGAATGGAATTTTTATATCGTCTACTGGAGTCAGAAAAGGGAAACAGTTTTTCTAAATGCCTCAGATTTGTCGAAAGGACATCGATTAATTAAGAGTATTTTCTCTTCGGAACCTTTTACTATTAAATCCGAGCAAGTATTTAAATGTTTGTCTGGAATCAAACGTTTAATGTTGGGTACCGTTGGATTAAATAGCGGAATAGATGGTCCTATTAGGTATAAAATGTTTGCGGGTATTGATGTAGGAGAGGGTATATCGGAATCCAACAAAATAAATTCTTACAAATCAAATGTATTTGGGCATGGTTATGGAGGAAATGGTAAGGTTAGTATTGGTTGTTCTTATAAAGGGAAAATTTGGTCGAGGTGGGTTGAAAACATAGAGTATTGGAGAGAATGGTGTAATCAAATATTAGATAAACTTTTAGATCCTTCTATTGAAGTAAAAGATATTATGGAGGGGGTTCTGATTCCACAAATAATAACGAGTATTCCTAAAAAGCATCCATATAGGATAGACTGGCCAAACGATTTAGAATTCGAGATAGACCGTACAATTTTTCTATCGAATGTTTCTGGTGATTATAGTATTTTAGATGTTGATATATTGTTGGATGAAGTACAAACCGCTCCAAACCAAATTCATTTTTCAGTGAAAAATGGACATTTTAATGAGAGATTTAGCTTTGAAATAATAGATAACAAGCCATTGTTTCGCTCTAAAGGGGATTTTACCACAGAAATAAAAATTGGAAATGGATCAAAGGTTAGTTTAATAGATTTCTTTAATGAAAATCCCCCAACAATCTGGTTTGTTGATGGTTCATCAATTCAAGGCAATATTTTGGTTGAATTAAATAAAGAGGGAATAACAAGATTTCCAAAAACCTCAATTTCTTCTTGGGATTGGTTAGGTTTAGGTGTAGATATAAAAATAGAGTCTCAGCTTGAAAAGAAAACCTTTAATAAGAAAGAAAACTCGATTCAATACAATGTAATTAAAAAATTAAAAAATGAAGGTAATTACAGTATTATATTTGATGATGACGGAGCAGGAGAAATCGCAGATATAGTGGCTATTGCTGAAAAGGAAAATAAAATTCTCATTGATTTTTTCCATTGTAAGTTTGCGCACGGGGATAAACCAGGTAAACGTGTAGGAGATTTATACGAAGTTTGTGGTCAAGCTGATAAATCTGTTTTCTGGAAGCAGGATCCAATGGGCATGATAGAACGGATGATGTATAGAGAAAAACTACGAATTAGGGAGCAAAAACCATCGAGGTTTGAGAAAGGTGATATTGAGAAATTGAAGGCTATTAAGAATAAACTCTTAATTCAATCAATCGATTTAAAAATAATAATTGTGCAACCAGGTGTTAAAGCATCTGAAATTACAAACGATATGCACAGTATCTTGTCTACTTCTTATTCCTATTGCCTTGATACATTTTCAGTTCCCTTAAAATTGATATGTAGTTAATGAAAATAATTTAGAGAAAACACATGAAGAGGCAAAGTCTTAAATATCAAGGCTTTGCCTGTTTGATATCACTTTAAAATGTATATAGCACGCACTCTTTCAGGATTATTTACTCTAACTCTAAAATCGACGGTAAACTATGCTAACTACATATATTTTTGTAAGTTCTTCAATTATTTAGTCGTTCCACCTCACCCCGAATCCCAATCCCAGGCTCCCTCGAATCAATCAGACGAATTGCCTTTTGATTAGCTTCCATCGCTTTCTTATTTTCTCCTTTACGATACAACAGCTGTGCCATCCCGTAATAATAGTAGATCAGTTCAACTTGATTGGCGTTATGTTTGTCATAGAGCATTTGTTCAAAGGCTTTTTCCGCTTTTTCGAGCTGATCACACTTTACGTAAGCCATGCCCAGGTTGAAATAGGCTTCTATCGTTTTTTCGCCGCCGTATGCGGCGCTGGTTGTGTTTGCCGCTTCGTATAATGTGATGGCTTCTTCGTAGTGAGAGCGGGCGAAACTCAGGTCGCCGCGGACCAGAAGAACCCTGTGCCGGATAATGGGGGAGACGGGCTGATCTTTGATGCCGTCCAGCATTGCTGCCGCTTTTTTCGGTTCTCCGATTTTTAACAGCAGCCTCGATTGCAGGGCGGTTCCCCATACTTTCAAGTCGTCGTGATCCGGCGCGCCTGATTGTTCGAGTATCTTCAGGCCGGCTTCTATTTGCCTGAGAGCTCCGTCTGAATCGTTGACTTCCATTAGCGCCCAGCCTGCCGTGTCGATGCGAAAGTAAGCTTCCCGCGTGTGTTCGCCTGATTGACGGGCGGCATCGGCGGCTTTTAATCCGTATTCGATTCGCAGGGGCAGGTTGATTCTGCTAAGAAAATGGCTGATGCGGATGATGAGTTTAATCAGGATGTCATGTTGTCCGGTTTCGCTCGACCATTCGATGACCTTTAGGATGTTCGGCCATTCCTTTTTCATTTGCTCTAAATTCCGTCCCAGCAGATAGCTCCAATAGACAGAATTGGGCTGTTCCCGCTTTATATGGGTGTCCGCATAATCAATATAATAATGCGCCCAGCGGCTGCGGGCTTCTTTTGCAAATTCGTGATTTTCGGATAAGTGCTGTTCTCCGTAAGCGACAACGGTTTGATGGGCTGCATATTGAATTCTTCCTTCGCTTCGTTCCGGCTGTATTAAAGCATATGACCGCATTTGCTCAATGGCGTAATGAAACCGCCGGACGTCTAATCCGGCCGCTTGAGCCAAGCTTTTTTCATCAGGAGGCTTAGCGAAAAAGCAAAGCGTCTGCCATAGTTTTCGTGTGTCTTCATGACATCTGTCCCATGTGCGGCCAAAGAGAACCTCAAACAATTCCAATAATGAGTAACCCGCTTGTTTAAGCTCTTGAATGAGCTGCGGAGCGGGGATGTCGTCGTCTGACATGTATGCAATGCTCAGTGCCATGGCCTTCGGGTTGCCGGCGGCTGCCGAGACGAATGCATTCTTAAGGTCAGGTGATAGCTGCAACAGCTGCTCCAGCTTTTCCCGTTTATGCGGAAGGTTGCATGTTTGCAGACAGCGGTGCACTTCTTGATGGAAAAATTCAAGGGCATCCGTTTGTTCAAGGCCGCTCAGCTGGATGGCCGCCAGTTCCCCGAGGCCGTCCCGGTATGTCTGTTTTACGTTTTCCCGTGCCGTAAGGAGGACTTTTACGCCTTGCGGAAGGCCGATGATAAATTCGTGAATGTCACGTTCCGCTGTATCAATGCTGTCAGCGATCAGCAATACCGGTGTTTCATTTGAATGAGCGGCTAATGCATTGCGGACGACGAACCGTTTTTCGTTGATTGATTTGTCGATTTGTTCGGTGCGTCCGAGCTGATAGGCGATCGTGTTTAAAAAATCGCTGAAGCTCAATCCTTTCCAGTCAGCGCTGATCCAGATGATGCTGTTGAATGCCGGCCAATCTGGTGAACCGCCGGCACAAAGGTAGGCTGCTTCAAGAGCGATCGTTGTTTTTCCCATGCCGGCCCAGCCTGTGATTAAACAGACCGGTGACGGAGACAGCATCCATTGCCGGATTGCTTCCATATCAAAGCCGCGTCCGATAAAGTTCCCCGTCCGGCGTGACGGTAAGTTATGCGTGACGGACTTTCTTGTAAGCGCATTCGTTTCGTGGCTTGGTCTGTCATGAAACAGCCGCTTTACTGCTTTTTCAACATCTTCATCACTCGGCGCTCCGAATGATCCGTCTTTCCGGAGTATTTTTGCTTTTTTTAGACAAGACGCCGTCCAAACGGGCAATGCGGGTTTGATGACGGGAATGGTGGTGGTTTCCAGAAGGCCGGTCAGCCATTCAGGATCCATATCAGTCTTTTCTATAATGATCCAGATCATGCCGAACAGCTTTCCGTCATCAATTCGTCCGGGAATGTAGTTTGCGCCCATCTGTCCGATCCAGCTTTTGATCGTGTTAGAGGAAACGCCTATTCGGAGTGCGATTTGATCTATATAAGACTGTCCGGATTTTACGTTCTTTGTCCTTTTAATTTTGAAATCAGGATGATGTTTCAGCGATTTGACGGCAGGTGCCAGCAGTTCTGCAAATTGTGTCCGGTTTTCAAGTTCAGCCATAAAACCTGCACCTCCTATTAGTACTATTTTATCAATTCAGTGTTTTTTGTATATGAAAAAATAAAAAGTACAGTGCCGCTGTCCTTTTATACAGCAGGAAAGGCTGTTGTACGTCTTGAAAAGCAGATAAAATAGGGGCAGTAATAGAGAAAACAAAAATGTATGCACTTACATTTCAAAGCAGAGAAAGGATTTTGCCAAATGACTCACACAGTGCCTCAAAATATGAAAGCGGCGGTTATGCACAACACGAGAGAAATCAAAATCGAAACATTGCCCGTGCCTGAGATCAATCATGATGAAGTGTTGATTAAGGTGATGGCTGTCGGAATTTGCGGATCTGATCTGCATTACTATACAAATGGCAGAATAGGCAATTATGTAGTGGAAAAACCATTTATCCTCGGTCATGAATGCGCGGGAGAAATTGCCGCTGTCGGATCGTCTGTCGATCAATTCAAGGTGGGAGACCGTGTCGCCGTCGAACCCGGTGTCACATGCGGACGCTGTGAGGCGTGTAAGGAGGGGCGTTATAATCTTTGCCCGGATGTACAGTTTTTGGCGACACCGCCGGTTGACGGCGCGTTTGTCCAATATATCAAAATGCGCCAGGACTTTGTTTTCTCGATTCCGGATTCACTATCCTATGAAGATGCGGCTTTGATCGAACCGTTTTCTGTCGGCATTCATGCGGCCGCGAGAACAAAGCTTCAGCCCGGATCAACAATTGCGATTATGGGAATGGGGCCTGTGGGGCTGATGGCCGTTGCGGCAGCGAAAGCATACGGGGCAGGGACAATCATTGTGACCGACTTGGAGCCGCTGCGGTTAGATGCCGCGAAAAAAATGGGCGCGACTCATGTCATCAATGTCCGGGAACAGGATGCCGGTGAAGAAATCAAAACGATCACGAATGGCAGAGGTGTTGATACTGCTTGGGAAACAGCGGGGAATCCGGCGGCATTGCAATCCGCACTGGCTTCCGTGCGCCGGGGCGGAAAACTGGCGATTGTCGGTTTGCCTTCTCAGAACGAGATTCCGCTCAATGTGCCGTTTATTGCAGATAACGAGATTGATATATACGGAATCTTCCGTTATGCGAATACGTATCCGAAGGGAATTGAATTTCTCGCTTCCGGCATAGTGGACACGAAGCACCTTATAACGGACCAATATCCGCTGGAGCAGACGCAAGAGGCGATGGAACGGGCCTTTCAATACAAAAATGAATGCTTAAAAGTGATGGTGTATCCAAATCGCTGAGTGAACGGGGAGGATCTTTGCATTCTCCCTCTTGCTTATCAAAAATGAAAACGGATTCTTGGGGTGGGAAATGATGATTGAAACAGAAAAAGCAGCGGCAGTAAAGACGAAATATCGCGGCCTGTCCTGGATGGAACGGATCGGCTACGGATTCGGCGATATGTCGTACAATATTATCTTTCAGTTTGTAAACGCATACTTATTATTCTACTATACAGACGTCGGGGGCATTAAGCCTGCGGTCATTGCAGCTTTGTTTCTTATCGTAAGGGTGCTGGACGCTATTTTTGACCCGATTATGGGCGTGATTTTAGACAAGACGAATACAAGATGGGGAAAGGCAAGGCCGTATCTTTTGTGGGTGGCGTTTCCTTTTGCGCTATTTACGTTCTTATGCTTCACGACCCCCCATTTCGGCGAGACGGGGAACATGGTTTATGCGTACATCACTTATATTCTGCTTGGGATGTCCTTCAGCATGCAGACGATTCCGGTCAACAGCTTAACGGGTCGGATGACGAATTCCGTGGAGGAACGGACGGTTCTGACGACGACTCGGATGATTTTGGTTTATATCGGAATTCTGTTATCGATTTCCTGTGCGACACCGCTTGCAGATCTAATCGGCGGGAAAGATCAGGCGTTTGGATTCCAGATGACGGCGCTTATCTATGCGGCGGTGAGCATCGCATTGAATCTGTTCAGTTTCTTTACTGTGCGGGAGCGGATTCAGCCTGAAAAAAGAAAAAAACAAGGAATGGAAAAAACGTTGTCTGTTTTATTCCGAAACAAGCCTTTGCTCATTTTGGTTTCTGCATTTTTGGCGTTTGCGATTGGGTTTAACATTAAGCTCAGCACGATGGTGTACTATTTTACGTATAACGTCAGCCATAAGGAATTTGTGTTTTTAGGAACCGTGTTGTTTTTCGGCGCAGCGCTGATCAGCAATCTGTTTATTCCTTTCTTTTCTGAGAAGCGGGGCCGAAAGCAGGTTATGATCATCACGGCGGCGCTATCGCTGATTTCTTATGCGGGCCTTCAGTTTACATCGTATTCTTCGCTTCCGCTTATTTTCTTTTGGCTTTTCGTTTCGGGATTTTTTACGACGCCTTTAAATACGCTTGCTTGGGGAATGGTTGCCGATTGTGTCGATTATGCGGAATGGAAAACCGGAGTCCGGGCTGATGGCGTGGTGATTTCGAGCATGAGTTTCATCAATAAGCTCGGAGTTGCGTTAGCCGGGTCATTTTCGGCCGTTTATCTCGGAATCGCCGGATATGCCGCGAATACCGATCAGACGGCCTCGTCATTGAATGCGATTAAAAATATGAATGCGCTCATCCCGGGATTGTTCATTCTGCTGTCTATTATTCTTATTTCTTTTTATCCTTTAACTGAAAAAAAATATCAGCAGATGATGTCTGATCTGGAACAAAGGGCTGCCAGATAAGTATACGTAAAATTTAAAATATTCTATGTAAACGGTTGTATTTATGACAGAAAGCACTATACTGAAACTATAATCGAGAATTGATAAATGAGTGTGATAATGTGGGAAGCCAATCTGTTATTTGTATTGGAGAATTGTTAATTGATTTCTTTTGTACCGATGTGGATGTTGATTTGACGGAAGGGCGCAATTTCTTAAAAAGTGCCGGCGGCGCACCGGCGAATGTGTCGGCAGCGATTGCTAAGCTGGGCGGAGACGCGGCTTTCAGCGGAAAAACAGGCAAAGATCCGTTCGGGTATTTTCTGAAGCAGACATTGGACGCCGTACACGTCGATACCTCTATGCTCGTCATGGATGAGAAAGCGCCTACAACGCTTGCGTTTGTTTCATTAAAACAAAACGGGGAGCGTGACTTTGTGTTTAACAGAGGAGCGGACGCTTTGTTTACGCTGGATGATATTGATCAGGAAAAGGTAAACGATGCCAAAATCCTTCATTTCGGATCAGCGACGGCATTGTTATCTGATCCGTTTTGCTCAGCCTATTTACGGCTGATGTCGATTGCGAAAGACAATGGACAGTTTATTTCCTTCGATCCTAACTACCGTGAGGATTTATGGAAAGGAAGAGTTTCAGAGTTTATAAATACCGCAAAAAAAGCCGTTGCCGTAAGTGATTTTGTGAAAGTCAGTGACGAAGAGCTTGAGATCATCAGCGGTGCGAAGGATCATAAAGAAGGTGTTGCGGTTCTTCATGAGCTCGGGGCCGGTATTGTGGCGGTGACACTCGGGAAAAGCGGGACCCTTCTTTCAAATGGGAAGGATATTGACATCATTCCGAGCATTCCGGTGACATCAATAGACTCAACGGGAGCGGGAGATGCGTTTGTCGGCGCGGCGCTGTATCAGCTGGCACGCACCGATGAGATTCAGACAGCAGCCGAAGATTTTGCGAAGCTGCGTGATATTGTCTCATTTGCCAATAAGGTGGGGGCGCTCGTGTGCACCAAAATCGGTGCGATCGATGCTTTGCCGAGTTTAAAAGAGGTTGAAGTATCACTGTAAAATATCGAGGATGCTTCTTGAAAGTCATCGGACTTCGGGAAGCATCCTCTTTATTTAGGTCTGAAACCCTTTTCGATATACGGTATACTTTAGAAAGGCATCCAGTAAATTGAACCGCTGTGAAGTACATACAATAACTTTTTTATCAGTTCTGAGTAAAACCAAGTTTCTGCTGCTGCCGTCATGTATAGTGTGACGGCCTGTGATATTGAACCGCGGAGGAATGTTTTTCATGAAACATGTTTTTCTTATTGTGCAATGCGCGTTTTCTGTTTTTTGTTTTCTTTGTCTCGCCGCTGTCAATTGGTATCAGGGGAGTGAGCTTGTTTCTGATTCGTTTGATTGGAATTATACGGCTAAATTCTCAAAACTTTTGAATGGGACGGATACGATTACAAGTCCGGAACAGATTTCGCAGCTGGATTTCTTTGTGTATGCGGCGAAGCATTACCCGTTAGTGAGCGGGTTGATGATCGGGCTTTTTATTTATTTTTTGTTCTCACTGTATCTGGTCATAAAGAATTTCCGCCGGCACAAATGGGCTGAATGAGACTATTTTCATATAAAATACATAAATTCATGAGAAAATGAAACTTTTTTTGAAAAAAACAGTATATATAACTATGAACTTGTTACTATTTAATTTTGGGAGGAAAATGAAAAATGAGTATTTTAGGAAGATTTAAAGACATCATGTCAAGCAATATCAATGCGCTGCTGGATAAAGCTGAAAACCCTGAAAAAATGGTTGATCAATATTTGCGGAATCTGAACAATGATTTAGGAAAAGTGAAAGCGGAGACGGCTTCTGTCATGGCTGAGGAACAGCGGGCGAAAAGAGCGTTAACAGAATGCCAGGCTGATGCCGAAAAGATGGAAAGTTATGCGATGAAAGCGTTGCAGGCCGGCAATGAAGCCGATGCGCGGACATTTTTGGAAAGGAAAGCGGCTGTTGAATCAAGACTGACTGAGCTGCAGACGGCTTATCAGCTCGCTTCTTCCAACGCGTCTCAAATGCGCAAAATGCATGACAAGCTTGTCGCTGATATCGGAGAGCTTGAGTCGCGCCGAAATGCCATCAAAGCGAAGTGGTCTGTGGCAAAGACGCAGGAGAGAATGAACAAATTGGGGTCCTCTGTGTCAAATGCGGGCCAATCGATGACAGCTTTCGGCAGAATGGAAGACAAGGTCAACCAAGCGCTTGATCATGCCAATGCGATGGCTGAGCTGAACGCGTCTCCGAAAGACGATATTGACGATCTGACGGCTAAATATGACAGCAATCAAAGCAGTGTCGATGATGAATTGGCGGCGCTCAAGCAGAAAATGCTTTTCAGTAAAGATCAATAGACAGCGGGCTGCAGTTTTGTCCGATATAAAGAGAAAGTGAGAGAAACAGAATGATCATTTCTTATAAATGCCCGAACTGCGGCGATGATATGGTCTTTGACAGTTCATCCGGCATGCTGACATGTCACAGCTGCGGGCGGCAGGATCAGATTGAGAGCCTGCCAAAAGAGTATATAACGACGAGATTTTCCGAAAATGAGGCGAACGAGTACCGGTGTGAGAATTGCGGCGCGGTATTAATGACTGAGGCGGAAACGACGGCCACGACGTGCGGGTTTTGCGGAGGAGCCGCCGTTCTCGCCGACCGATTATCGGGAAATCTCGCGCCTTCGATGGTGATTCCTTTTACGATCAGTAAAGAAGAAGCCATGAGCGCTTTTAAAAAGTGGTGCCGAAACGGCCGTCTGACACCGAAAGGATTTATGTCTGCTGATCGGGTGAAGAGCATAACGGGCATGTACGTGCCATTTTGGATGTTTGATTTAAACAGCAAGGTTCAGGTCAATGCCGTTTGTACGAGAGTGCACCACTATGATGATGGAGAATACCGGGTGACGGAGACCGAGTATTACAACGCGTACCGCGATATCAATCTTGATTATCTCAAAATTCCGGTCGACGCTTCAGAAAAAATGAGTGATGAATTAATGGACAAATTGGAGCCTTACTCATACAGTGAGCTGAAGGAGTTTAATACGGCCTATTTAGCGGGATATATAGCGGAAAAGTACAATTATACCGATGACGATCTCTTTCCGCGGGCGAAGGATAAAATCAGCCATTATATTGATTCTTATATCAGATCCACCTTCTCCGGATATACGACGGCTGACATTACGGATGAGCAGATTCAGACCGATAAAATCAGCAGCTTTTACGTACTGCTTCCGGTCTGGATGGTCAGCTACGACTATGAGCGGGCTGAACACATTTTTGCGATGAACGGGCAGACGGGCAAGGTTGTCGGCAAACCGCCGATCAGTGCCGGAAAAGTGGCCGCGTGGTTCGGCGGCATAACCGCCGGTGCGTTTTTAGCATTAAGACTCGTCTCACTTATGATAGGAGGCGGTTTTTGATGAAAGTATCGATAAAAAAAGCGTGTCTCTTCTGCTTCGTCCTTTTTCTGATGCTGTCTTTTGGTTTACATACATCGGCGTCCGCCGCGGAACAGAAGCAATATGTTTATGACAATGCTCATTTATTAACGAAGGATGAAACGAAGAAACTTGAGGAATTGGCCGGGAAGCTCGGGGCAAAGCGCCATACCGATTTTATCATTCTTACCGCAAACGGAACGGGCGGTAAGGACATCGAGCAGTACGCCGGTGATTTTTATGACAGTCATTTTAGCGGAAGCACGGCGATTTTGACCATTGATATGAAAAATCGGGAAGTATTTATCTCCGGATATAAAAAGGCGGAGACGTATTTGAATAACAGCCGGCTGAATACGATCAGAAATACGATCTCGTCAGATATTTCCGCAGGCCATTATGAAAAGGCGTTTCAGACCTACATCAAGTTGGCTTATAAAGATATGGGGAAAAGCCCTGACGACAAGTCTGACAATCTGCTGCTCACATGGTGGTTTCAGCTCATTATTGCCGCAGCCGCGGCCGGAATCGCCGTCACTGTGATGGTGTACAATTCCGGCGGCAAGGTCACCGTCACCGGCAGCACGTATATGGATCATGATACGTCTGAAGTGCTGAGCCAGCACGACACATATATCCGAACCGACGTTACAAGAGAAAAAAAGCCTGATAAAGATAATGACAATGACGGCGGAGTCACGAGGGGCGGCACGAGTTACAGCGGAAGCAAGGGAAGTTTTTAAATTATATGTAAAGGATTTGAGCATACATGGGTTTTTTCAGAAATCAGTTAGCAAATGTGGTGGAATGGGAAGAATTCAGAGACGACATGGTTTTCTATAAATGGAACAACCGTGAAATTAAAAAAGGCAGCCGTCTGATCATCCGGCCGGGGCAGGATGCCATCTTTTTATACAACGGGAAAATTGAAGGGATTTTCCGTGATGACGGCGATTATGATATCGAATCAGAAATCATTCCGTTTCTATCTACACTAAAAGGGTTTAAGTTTGGCTTTAACAGCGGCATGCGGGCTGAAGTGCTGTTTGTGAATACGAAGGAGTTCACCGTGAAGTGGGGCACAAAAAACGCTATCAACATTCCGGCGGCAGGTATGCCGGGCGGTATGCCGATCCGCGCAAACGGCACATTTAACTTCAAGGTCATTGACTACATCGGATTGATTGATAAGATTGCGGGTGTCAAAGACAGCTATTTAGTGGAGGACATTAAAATCCGGATTACGTCTATTCTCGATCAGCTTTTGATGAAATGGATCACCAGAGAAGGAAAAGACATGTTCAATCTGCAGTCGAATTCCTTTGAAATCGGAAAAGGGATTCAAGAAGATCTTGATATGCAGCTGATCGGAGACGGCATGTCGATTACGGGCTTCAATATTATGAGCTTTAACTATCCGCAGGAAGTTCAGGATATGATTACGAAAAACGCTTCTTACGGCATGGTGGGCGATGTGAACCGCTATCAGCAGATTTCCATGACGGACGGAATGTCATCCGGCAAAATGAACGGAAGCGGCGCCGCCTCAGACATGGCGGGCATGATGATGGGAATGAATGTGGCAAATCAAATGATGAACCAAATGAACCAAAATCAGCAGAACCAGCCGCAGCAAGATCAAAGTCAGCAGAATCAGGGGACGGCACCGGCAAACGGCTCGGAAGGAGCGGCTAAGCCGAAATTCTGTCCGAACTGCGGAACGAAAACGGAAGGCGCGAATTTTTGTCCGAATTGCGGACAGAAGCTTGCCTGACGATATACGAAAAAGAGGCCTTTTTTGGGCCTCTTTTTTTTGTCATGATTTCATTGTTTGGACGATGAGGGATGTCAGCGCTTTTGATCCCTCAGGTATGAGATGGACGCCGTCCGGTGTGAAGTATTCAGGGTGCTGCAATGCTTTTGCGTGCCAATCGACAAGCGTCACATTTTTCCGTGATTCGGCCTGCCGGCGCAATGAATCGTTTACTTTGCTTTCCCACTGCCGCGGCACACGCGTGTTGACAAGATAGATATCGGCTTTTGAAAAGGAGCTGATCAGTGATTCAATTTGGCTGTTTGTGAAATAGCCGTTCGTCCCTAACTCGATGATGACCGCTTTGTTCGGCTGATTAAATGACGCATATTCCGAAGTGAGCTGGAGTGCTTGAGAGACTTGTCTTCCTACCTTTCCGTCGATGGTGACATGAGGGAGGGACTGCCGCAGGTATGACGCAATGTCCAGCATCACCGAGTCACCGATGGCCAGTACGTCTTGCTGAGGCTGTGTTTGTTTTGAATCAGCCGTTTTTTGAGATGACCGTTCCTTTTTCTCTTCATTTTTCTTTGTTTTTGATTTGTCTGCTGGTTTTTTCTTGTTTGTGTCTGACGCGGTGTCCGTTTTTTCGCCGCCGTGTTTTTTCTTGCTGTCTTCTTCTTTTGCAGGCTGATCGTGATCGGCCGTTTTGTGCGAAGAGGCGGCGGTTTCTTGCTGATCATTTTGCGCGTACGTCCATTGCGGCTGTTTTTTCTCTTCGGCTATTCCTGACAGCCCGCCCGCAAATACGAGAATGGCGGCAAGAATAAGGCCGAGCGACATTCTGCTGATGACAGAGGACGTCTTCCATTCCAGAAAGCGGTTCAGAAACACGCGGCGTAAAAATGGCCGGAAGCCCGCAGTGCGGATCGGCTGTTCAATGAAATGGTAAGACAGCTCGGCAAGAATAAAAGTGGCGCCGATTCTGACGGCGCAGTGCCAATAAACCGGATTTCCGATTTCCTGCACGGGTGTGCTCAGCACGAAAACCGGGTAATGCCAAAGGTAGATTCCGTATGATCTCGTTCCGATCCAGCGAAGCGGCTTCCATGAAAGAACATGTCCCAAAAAGCTGCTCGGATGGCATAAACATGCGACAAGAACCGCTGCGGTGATGCTGATCAAAAGCATGCCGCCCTTGTACAGGAAGGGTTCATATTCATCTGTGTAAAAGACGCAAAGCAGCAGCGCGGCAAAAGCGGCAAGCTCCGTCCCGTGAAGCAGGTGTTTCATGCTGCTCGGCAGCCGTTTGGAAGATAATCGTTTCATCGGCCACACTAAAGCTAAAGCGCAGCCGATCAGCAATTCAAATGAGCGGGTATCCGTCCCGTAATAAACGCGGCTCGGATCTCCGCCGGGCACATACATCATACTCATTACGACTGCCGAACATAACGCGAGGAACATGACCGCGGCCGCAAGCCGGGCCCGTGTTTTACATATGTACATCCCCGCAAGCAGCAGGAAGGGCCATATGATATAAAACTGTTCTTCAATCGCCAGCGACCAAAGGTTTTTTAATGGCGAAGGGGAGCCGAAGCTGTCGAAATAAGAAAGTTGATGAAAGATAAACCACCAATTGCTTATGTAAAAAAGTGAGGAGACCGCATCTCCGCGTACGGTATGCAGGAGCTCGCTGTTAAACAATACGACCCAAATGACCGTCGTGATAATCATGAGATAAGCCGCCGGCAGAAGCCGCCTGATCCGGCGCACCCAAAAATCACGCAAATCAAGGGTGATGGCATTGCCTTGGGCAGGCAATATAATAGATGTAATTAAATACCCCGATAAAACAAAAAAGATATCAACACCGATGAAACCGCCGTCGGCCCAGTTAAAATTCAGATGATATGCGATAACTGCGAGGACGGCAAAGGCGCGAAGTCCATCCAGTCCGGGAATATAGCGGTGATGCAGTGACTTGTCTGACATGGTATTCCTCCAATAATGTGCGCGGAAATTCTCGCTGTTTTGCGGATGGCTATGGCAGATTTCTGTACAGTCTTCCATTTGTTCCGTTAATTAGACGCATTCGGAAGGGGATTTTGTTTCAGAAAAAATGAATGAAATGCTGTGATTTTCTTAAACTTTTCAGCCCCCGTCCGGCGTCTGTTATATGAAAAGGGTCCCTTGTGCATCTTGGCTGTTGCGGGACGAAAGAAAAAATCCATGATCTGCGGATATCATGGATTTTTTTCTTTCTTTATCTGATGTAGCGGTCTCCGACAAGCAGCTTGGAGATGACGGAGGTCGGTATTGTAAACTCTGTAACGCCCATATATCCGGGTGCTGCTTCATATTCGTCAAATGAGATGACAAGTTTGTGCTTATCTGTAATATAAAAATTCTGGTCGGCGCGGATGGCTTTAAAAGGCTCCGTCATATCATCATCTTCGACCCAGTATATTTTATTCGGATCTTCTTTCATCTGTTTTTTCATTTGTTCTTTAATATTTTGGCTGATGACTTTAATATAACGGTCATCTTTAAATAAACTCTTTAATGTAAGCACGGCCTCATTCTTTTTATCAATCGTGATGTAACGGCTTTGTGTATAAGATGAAGCTTGCGTTTTTTCGATATCACGGCGGATTGAGAGCAAATCCGCTGTGTCAGTAACGGTTTCATAATCGCTGTAAATACTGAGGTGGCCTTTTTTGCTTTTTGAGGTCGCCTTCATAAATTCCTGATACAGCTCTTTGCTTTCTTTCATATAATGCCGGTTGATGCTGTCTTCGAGTTTATGATCGGAAAGGCCGGACAGAGCGGGCGTTTTCACATCAATGCTTGATTGGTTCTTTTCTTCCTTCATCTCCGTGAATGTGATGGCTTGGACGACTTTGCCGATGACGGGGATTTTAGACATGGCTTGTGCGGCATCCGGATTGATATTGACAACGGCGGTAAATAAGACGGCCGCAGCGACTGCCGCGGATGTCGGCCACATCACGATTCGTTTTTTCTTCGGTTTTTGCTGAAGGGCTTTTTCGACAATGCTGTCCAGTTCCTTAGGAATGGGCACACTTTTATACTCTTCTCTTAATTGTTCTAATCTCTTTTCCATTAAGAAAGATCCTCCTTCGTCAGCTGAATGCGCATGAGCTTCAGCCCCCTGTAAAGGCGTGTTTTGACGGTGTTGATGTTTTCCCCCGTGATGTCCGCGATTTCTTCTAATTTCAGGTCTTCAAAGAAACGCAGAATGATAATGGTTTTATATTGATGCGGCAGGTCATCGAGCGCTTCGTGAAGGTCTGTGTCCTTGTAGTGATCTTCCTTTCCGCGGCTTAAAAACTCGATCGTTTCATCGTCCATCACTTTCAGTTTTTTCTGTTTGCGGAGAAAATCAATGGCTGTGCGCACTAAAATTTTATAAAACCAGCTTTTGATCACATCGGGGTTTTTGACGGATTCGACCGATGTCAGCGCTTTTTGAATTGATTCCTGAACAATATCTAACGCGTCATCCTTGTTCTTTACGTAACTGTACGCAAGCCGGTAAAAGTCTTCCTTGCGCTCAGTTATGCACGTCACAAGCGACGCTTTGGCTGTTTCGTTCTTCATTGCTTCAAAGGGCTCCTTTTTTAAAAATACGTATCATAGGCTGCTGCCTAAGGATAGACGGGACAGGGTGAAAAATAGTTTGCGCAGAGGGGATCATTTTTAAAAGGAAAAGGAAGGAAAGACGATGAGATGAAAAAAAGAGCCGGAACGGCTCTTTTTCGGATGTGTCTGATATTCAGCTGAACGGTTTAGTTCGGTTTGACTAAGATTTTCACTTGGTTTTTCTCTTTGATTAAAGCGCCGAAGCCTTCTTCAATCAGATCGTCGAGCACGATTTTTTTCGTGACGAGCTTATCTGCTGAGAAGTAGCCCTCTTTCATCAGTGCAAGAACGGAAGGGAAGATGTCACGGTATCCGATAATGCCTTTTACGGTCCGTTCTTTGATGACGATATCGTTCGGATGAATTTCCGCTCCTTTTTCCCAGATGCTGACGATAACCGTTTCACCGGCAATGTTTGTTGACTGGATCGCCTGGCGGAGAACGACAGGAACGCCTGTTACTTCATAAGAAACATCAACGCCGCCGTTTGTGCGTTTAGCGATTTCTTCAACGACATCGTCCGTTTTTGACGGATCAATGATGATAGCGCCGAGTTCTTTCGCTTTTTCCTGACGTTCCGGTGAAAGTTCAACCGCGTAAATATCTGTGGCGCCGGCCGCTTTCAGGGCTTCAATCACAAGCAGCCCGATCGGTCCGCAGCCAAAAACCGCCGCCTTGTCGCCCGCTTTTAATTTGCTTTGGCGGACGGCGTAAAGCGCTACCGCTGACGGCTCAACAAGCGCGCCCTGTTCGTAAGAAAGCTCTTCAGGAAGCTTAAACAGCAATTCTTCGTCAACGGATACATATTCAGAAAATCCGCCGCCGCCTCCGGCTAAGCCTAAGAATCCCATTTGTTCATCAAGGTTATAGGCTCCCTGATGTCCGTGTGTGGCAAAAATCGGTTCCACGACGACACGGTCGCCGACGCTGTAATTTTTGACGCCTTCGCCCACTTCCACGACTTCTCCTGAGAATTCGTGACCCATCGTGACGGGCGCCATTTCGTTTGTTAACGGATGAGGTTTGCCGACCGGAATAAAGATCGGGCCTCCCAAATATTCATGAAGGTCGCTTCCGCAAATCCCGCACCATTTGACTTTAATTTTGACTTTACCCGGTTCTGCTTTAGGTTCATCAATGTTTTCGATTCGAATGTCTTTTTGATTGTGCCATCTTGCCGCTTTCATTGATTATCACTCCTAGTCTGATTGAAACGAGTATAGGTACATGATCAATATGAACCACGGTTAAAAGGAATAAAGTGCCTGCTTCCTAAAGCCTGATTTCTCAAAATATATCATATTATGCAACTATCAATAGGCCTTATAAAAAGTCCATATTGAATGCAGAAATACTCTATGAATATTATAACGCTAATGAATTAAATTTTGTAGTATAATTTACCATGGAATTATATAGAACAGGAAATTGTGCCGTCGTTATGTGCATGTCTCATCACGTTGTAACGAACATGTAAAGTGATTGAAATATTATAATCGTCTTCTTGGTGTATAATTTTGCCTAGAATAAAGAATCAGGAGGACGAAAGCTTGAAGAAGTTATTCTTAGCCTTATTGATTTTAGCAGGAAGCACGCTGGGAGCGATCAGTTACTCTTCTGATGCAAGTGCTAAAAAAGTGAACGGAAATATTACATGGTATAATGGAGTCGGTAAAAAAGGATCTTCCGGTAAAAAACTGGGACACTGGGATTGCGCGACAAAATTAGGATTTGACGTTCCGAGAAACGGAACGAAAATCAGAGCTTATGCAAAAGCAAAACCGAAAAAGGTTATCACCGTATACAAAAATGATGTAGGCCGTATGCCGAATGCCGTATTGGATGTCAGCCCGAAAGCGTTCAAAGCGCTCGGATATCCATTAAGCAAAGGAAGAGTATCCGGACACTACAGCTATTAAAATAGACCATCTTAAAAAGCAAGGACACTGATTCTTGCTTTTTCTGATTGACGGAGAGATTGATAATGAAGAAGAAACGATGGATCTGGATGTTGCTGGCCGCCGTTTTGGCGGCGGCGGTCATCGCGGCCGTTTTACTGATTAAAGGAAAAAGCGACGGCGGAGGAAAAGCCGTTGTTTCCGGCGGCCATGACAAGCTGCTTGTTTCCATTACAGACAAAGATCTGATGACGAAATATTACGAGGACGGCCGCGTGCTGTACGAAGAAAAGCTTTCGGCATATCCGGCGTTTGCGCTGGATGACGCCCATCAGGTGCTCTATTTTGTCGGGAATAATGACCAAAATGAGATGCGTCTGTATAAGCTTGATCTGAAGACGAAAAAGAAGACGGTGCTTTATAAAGGAACGGCAAGCGCTGACAGTCTGTTTTTATCAAAGGATCTGACGCACATTTATTTCCGTCTCGGAAAAGCGGATGAAGATATTTTCCGTCTCGCATCTTTTGATTTGAAAACGAAACGTTATGAAAATCTGTATCCCGCCGCCGATGAGAAAGACGACAGTGTGAGCAGCTTCTTTTATAACCGCAGCCAAAACGATTTTGCGCTTCTGCATTATTCCGTGAAAGAGGATTATCAAAAAACGGATGAGGCAAATGAGAAGGGGATTGACCCTGAACCGACGAATATCCGGTTTGCAGCAGGAGCGGGAGAACACCTTCAGGATCTGACAAACCTTGAACAGTTTATCAGCGACGTGGCGGTGTCACCGGACGGAAAGAATCTTGTCTTTACATCTTATACCCAAAAAGGGACGGAACAAAAAGCGTCCATCCGTCTGATGAATGTCAAAACGAAAAAAGATGAAACGATTATCTCAAACGGGAAGGACTTCACTCCGCTGATTGATGCCCAGCCTCAGTTTTCTAAAGACGGCAGCATCATTTATTTCATGGCGGAAGCAAAAGACGCTAAGCGTCTGAAGGATGAAACGGGGCGGAATGCGAAGGTCCGGACCATTTATGCTTATCATTTGGATACGAAAAAATGCGAAAAAGTCTGGGAAAATGACAACGGCATTATCAACAGTTTTTCCGTCATCCAATCATGAAAAAAACACTCAGCGCCCGCTGGGTGTTTTTTAATGAACAAAGCTGGCTGCGGCTGAGGCGAGCCATTTGAAAAAACGGAGAATCGGAACGGCAAAATGAAGCGTTTCGATGAATGACTGTGCGGCAAGGTTCATTTTCCGCCGTTTTGCCATTTCCTTCAGATCTTTCTGCTGCCGATCGTTTTTCATGTTCATTGCTCCTTTGCATCATAAAAGGACATGATAACGCAAAGGCCTCTCATGAGACATGGAGGCCTTCTCTATGTTGAGACTCGTAAAAGGGAGGTCTAACTTGATGCCGTTTGGTTATTGTTTTGGAGATTTACCAACGAACGGACGCCGTCGATCATTTTACTGCCGCAAAGGGGGCAAGTCGGGGTATCACTGCCGGCAAAATTCTTTCTGCTCCAGCCGATACAGTCCTCTTTTGTGCATTCCCACGTACTGACATCTTCTTTAGGCAGCGGTTCCTGATTACGTTTGTTGTAGTAAGACATAAAGTCACTTCTTCCCTTATGAATTTTCGTGCACTCCTTCATTGTCTCATACTTTTCCCTAATCTCCTAATTCCTTTTTCTATCCAGATTTCCAATGAGGGTGCATCGTCTTCCTGCTATTACAGTATATGCAAATAAGTGTCTTCTTATTTTTTCTTTTTGGATAAATAAAAAAGCCCCTTCTCTAAAAGGGGTGATATTTGTTTACTGCTTATCCGTGACGTCCATCGGTCTCATCATGTCGTAATCTTCGTGCTCTAAAATATGACAGTGCCATACGTAGCGTCCGCTGTAAGGAGCGAAGGTCGCCGCGATTCTGATGACCTCTCCCGAGTGCGCCTGCACGGTATCTTTCCAGCCTTTTTCACTTGGAGGAGGCGGGACGGCTGGCCCTGTATACACAATGTCGCCGAATTTGTTATAACGCTCTAAGTCAAAAGGACGCCGGTCAAGGATTTGGAAGGAAACAAGGTGCAGGTGTATCGGATGGGTTCCCCCCATCGGATTGATAATCGACCAGATTTCCGTTGTGCCGAGCTTCGGCGCTTCTGTCACAGGATCATGCCATCGCTTGTTATTCAGCGTCAAAACGGGCCGGCCGTATTTGTCTTGCGTATTTGTGAGTTTAAGCGTCCTGATATTGTGTATTCTCTTTGATGTCACATTAGGCATTGTTGAAAGATATTTAGGCTTCCGGCTTGTGTCTTCTCCCTTCAGCGGTTTTGTGACGCGGAATTGCATCACATTGGCGTCTGTATCCGGATCGGCGTCGCCCCCGCAGCCGGTGCCGTTCGTTAAAATGATATGTTCTCCGTCAAAGGCGGAGAAATCGATGAGCACATCATACCGCTCTGCCGGGGCTAAGCTGATAGATTGTGTTTTGACAGAGCGGGGAAGCAGTCCGCCGTCAGAACCGATTTGGATAAACTTGCCGCCGTTATTGAGCGAGAGAGAAAATGTTCTCGTATTGGAGGCATTAAGGATGCGGAAACGATATGTCCGCGGTTCAACTTCCATATACGGCCACGCTTTACCATTAACGAGAATGGTATTTCCGCAAAAAAACGGGACGATGGAAGGGTCGGGCAGCGTTTCGGAAGGGTTAGCAGGTCCGCTCGGATAAGACAAGGAACCGTCGTCATTTAACGTGCGGTCCAAAATCATAAGCGGTACGTCGTACTCTCCGGAGGGAAGCTTCAGCTGCTTTTCTTTTCGCTCGCGAATGATATACATCCCGGCAAGCCCGGCGTACACATTGAGCCTCGTAATCGCCATGGCGTGATCGTGATACCATAACAGAGCCCCGCGCTGTTTGTTTGGATAATGGTATACCTCTTTCTCAAAATAAGGACCCGTTTCCTTAAAATCCTTTGTGAACCATGCTTCCGGGTAGCCGTCGCTGTCCGGCGGGGTTGCTCCTCCGTGTAAATGGACGACGGTTTTGACATCGGGTTCCTGATGGCCGCTTTCTGAATGGTGAATGGTATGATCCACAGGCAGAAAATGCTTATCCGGAAGGTCATTCATCCATTTAATATAGACGTTCTCATCTTGGTTCACGTCGATCGTCGGACCGGGAAATAAACCGTTATACCCCCACAGCCGGGTCGGCGGGAGATCGCGGTGCAGCTTGTGAAAGCATTCCTTCATGGTGACTTCATAATACGTGCTGCCGTCTGATTTCTTCTGCGGCTGGAGTGTTTCGATGATCGGCAGTTCATCTGCAAATTTTTCTAGTGCCATTTTTCATCCTGTCCTTATCATTTATTGAAATCCTGTACTACAGTTAATGCTGCCTTGAACAGGTTGGTTAAAAAAACACCCGCCCTTTTTTGAGGGGGGTGTTTGCGGTTATTGCGCAACCCGGCTTTCGGAAGCGCTCTCTTTCGGTTTTTGTTTTTTGCGGAATACATATGAGGCAAGTACCAGCAGAGTAATAAATCCTGTCAGCAGAAATTCAGACCGCATTGAACTGATAAACAGCATAGATAACAAGATGGCGCAAATGGCGATGATCGTCAGGTAGGTTAAGTACGGATAGAACCACATTTTGATTTTAAGAGATTCAGGGTTTGTCCGTTCGATTTTCTTTCTCATTCTCAGATGTGAGACGGCGATGACGAGATAGACGAGCAGTGCGATCGCCCCTGATGAATTGACCAGGAACAAAAATACGGAGTCGGGAGAAAAGTAGTTCATAACAACGGCAATATAGGAGAAAAAGGTGCCGGCGATAATGGCTTGAACCGGTACGCCTCTTTTACTCAGTTTCATAAAACGCCGCGGCGCTTCATTTCGCTCTGCCAGTGAATACAGCATCCGTGACGTCGTATAAAGCCCGGAGTTCAGGCAGGACAGAACGGCTGTCAGGACGATGAAATTCATGATTTGAGCGGCTGCGGGAACCCCGATATGGCTCAAAACGGCAACGAAGGGGCTTTCCAAAATATTGGCTGAATTCCACGGCAGCAGTGTGACCACAACCGCAATGGAGCCGACGTAAAAAATAATGATCCGCCAAACGACTGAGCGGGTCGCCTTTGTGACGGATTCGACCGGATTTGACGTTTCTCCCGCTGCGATTGCGACGATTTCAGATCCCATGAAAGAAAAAATGACAACGACGATGCCGAGCAGAACGGAACTTGGACCTTTAGGGAAAAATCCGCCGCTGCCCGCCAGATTTTCCAGCCCGACCGGCTTGCTGCCGGGAACGATTCCGAAAATGAACGCAAATCCCGCGATTAAGAAGACAACGATCGTCGCTACCTTCACTAAGGAAAGCCAGTATTCAAATTCGCCGAACGATTTAACTGAATAAATATTCGTCAGTGTTAACAGCACGGTCAGAAGCAGACTCGTCAGCCATAACGGAATGCCCGGGAACCAGTACTGTATGATTCCGGCGCCTGCAATGGCTTCAATGGCAATGACGATGACCCAGAAAAACCAATACAGCCACCCGATCGTAAAACCGGCCCAAGGACCGATGGCGTCATGCGCGTACTGTGAAAACGAACCGCTTGTCGGGTTGACGGAGGACATTTCCCCCAGCATTCTCATAATAAAAATCACTAATAGTCCTGCTAATGCGTAGGAGACAATCGCTCCGGGTCCGGTGGAATGAATGACGGATCCGCTTCCGACAAATAATCCGGCGCCGATCACGCCGGCAATTGAAATCATCGTCATATGCCGGGTTTTTAATCCCTTTGATAAAGAGTTAGGCTGATTCATTCTTTGCCTCCTTTTGGTTTGTTTATGCTGAATATTCCGACAAGTATTATTCTATCATAAATGCCACAGACAGTTGAAAATGATGTAAGAAAATATGACATTTTTTCTCGTCCGTACAGCAGAAGGTGCCGGAAGGAAAGATGAACATGCCATTGACCATTCACACGTTCATATGGAGCCTCTCCAGCTGAAATAAAGCTTCCTTTCTAAAGGGAGCTTTTTCCTTTTAGGGCTGGAAACAATTCGCTGGAAACGTTTTTTTATACTGTTTATATTTTGTGGTAAAGTTAGGTTACGATAATTGAAATTTGAGAGATGACTAGGAGGAGAAGAATGGCTTATAAAGAAGAGCTGCATCCGCTGCTGGAGAAAGCCGTTGAGCATATTGAAAACATCATCATAGGAAAACGGGATATCGCCATACTCAGTCTGGCCGCCATTCTCGCAAAAGGGCATGTGCTGCTGGAAGACGTGCCGGGAGTCGGAAAAACGATGATGGTCCGCGCTTTGGCCAAACTGATCGGAGCTGACTTTAAGAGGATTCAGTTCACGCCGGATCTTCTGCCGTCAGATGTGACGGGTGTCTCTATTTATAATACGAAAACGATGGAATTTGAATACCGCCCGGGACCGATCATGGGGAATATCGTGCTGGCTGATGAAATTAACAGAACCTCTCCGAAAACACAGTCTTCTCTGCTTGAGGCAATGGAGGAAGGGAATGTCACGATTGACGGAAAGACAATGCGGCTGGCTGAGCCGTTTTTCGTCATGGCCACACAAAACCCGGTTGAATATGAAGGAACGTATCCGCTTCCCGAAGCCCAGCTTGACCGGTTTTTATTTAAGCTGCGCATGGGCTATCCGACTGCCGAGGAAGAGCTTCGGGTTCTGTCTTTGCAGGAAGGGCGCAATCCGCTTGACACAATCGAGCCCGTCATTTCTAAAGAACAGTTTATCAGCCTTCAGCAAAAACTGGAGCAGGTGCGGGTGGATGATGGAATAAAAGCGTATATCGTCGGCATTACTCAGCATACCCGCCGGCATCCGTCCGTACATCTGGGCGTAAGTCCGCGCGGTTCAATCTCATTAATGAAAGCCGCGCAGGCGTACGCGCTGCTTCATGACCGCGATTACGTCATTCCTGATGACGTCCAGTATTTGGCTCCGTATACGCTGCCGCACAGAATGATCTTGACCGCCGAGGCGAAATTTAACGATGTGACACCGGAAGCGGTTATAGAAGACATCATGCAAACGGAAAAAGTCCCCGTCCAAAGGATGTCGGTCCGCTAATGAGAAAGAAGATGCATTGGCTTCTATATGGCTGGAAGCTGCTTATGTTGGCCGTACTGACGGCGGCTGTCTTTTCTTATGCCATGTTTCAGGGCGGATTTGTGAGCTGGTTTTTATTTTACGCGTTTTTGCCGTTTACCGTTTACGCCGGGCTGGTCGCTGTGTACCCGCTGCGGGCGTTTCAGGTGGCGCGTGACGTGTCCTCCGCCCAGTTAACCTCAGGCGACAGGCTGTCTGTCACCATCAGGCTGACGAGGCGCCTGCCGTTTCCGCTGACATATATGGTCATTGAAGATGTGATGCCGGAAACGCTTGGCGAGAGGCGCAGTGCGAAACAGCTCGTGTTTCCATGGTTTCAAAGGAAGCTGACGTTACAATATGAGCTGCCGCAGGTGCCGCGCGGAGAGCATCATTTACATACGATAAGAGTGCGCACGGGAGATGTTCTCGGGCTTTTGGACAAGACGGCGTCGTTTTCCGTTACGGATACGGTTCTGGTTTTCCCGGCGTACGGGTCTGTTCACTATAAGCCGCAGGCCGCATCCGGAGAAGAGGGTACGGCTGCCGGCGCTCCGTTTCAGGTACACCGCTCCGCAATGGCTGCGAGCGTCAGAAATTATCAGCCGGGCGACCGGTTTTCCGCACTTGACTGGAAAACATCGGCGCGGCGAAATGAGCTGATGACGAAGGAATTTGACCCGCTGCAGAGTGTGAATATGATTCTCCTTTTGGACTGCAGACCGTCCCCATCGTTTGAAGCCGCGGTATCAGCTTCGGCATCCCTGCTTTACACGGCGCTTGTGAAGGGCTCTCCCGCAGGATTTATTTCATTGGGGAGCGACCGGACCGTATTTCCCG
This sequence comes from Bacillus sp. ChL18, assembly GCF_026241425.1. Taxonomy (NCBI): domain Bacteria; kingdom Bacillati; phylum Bacillota; class Bacilli; order Caryophanales; family Bacillaceae; genus Bacillus; species Bacillus sp. ChL18. The sequence continues at coordinate 38,278 of NZ_JAPHWE010000004.1, forward strand.
TCCGGGAGGGAGACCGGCATTTCAGAAAGATGCTGCGTTACCTGGCATCAGCTTCAGAATCGGAAGAAGCCGATGCAGGCAGGCGTTTAGGAAAAGAGCTGGCGGATCCGCGCGTCCGCAAAGCTTCCATTGCCGTCGTGACGGGCAGTCTTACAGAAGACCTTCTCAAACAGGCTGAGCCCGGCCGTGCTGACATGACGGTGTTTTTGGCGAAAGAAACGAATGCCGCGCTTTCGGAGAAAGAACGGAAACTCGCTCTCATCTTCGCTCAAAAAAATATTAAGGTGCAAATGATCAGGGACAAACGGGTGTCCCATGTTGTTTAGAAAGAGAGGTGGCGCGCCATGCCGCACGACGAGAACCAGGGAAGCAGGCTGAGTCTGCTGCTGTTTTATTTTCTCGCTTTTTTATTGTTATGGGAATGGCTCAGGCCGCTGCACAATTTTACGGATACAAAACATACCGGTTTTTTCATCGTTTTTATCGGTTTGGCATTTCTGCTGTCATTCTTCCGGATGAGGTGGTACGTCACCGTGCCGTCCTGCATTCTGTTTACGTTGATCAGTATTCACATCCTGTTTTATAAAGGTTCGGTTTTTCAGCCGGAATGGCTCGTTTCTTTTTTGCGGGACGTGATGCAAAATGCCCGCCACATCGGGTCCGGCAGATGGAATGACATGAACCCGTCATTTCGCACGTTGCTGTTTTTTGTGCTTTTATGGCTGCTCGTGTATTTGCTGCATTACTGGGTGATCTATCAGCGGAAAATATTATTCTTTTTTATCATGACGGTGGCGTATATCACCGTGCTTGATACGTTTACTCCTTATGATGCCGCGTACGCCGTCATCCGGATCGTCTTTATCGGCTTTTTGATGATGGGGCTTTTGTATATGGAGCGCATCCGGCTTACGGAACATATAGCGTTTAAAAAAAGATTGATACTCAAATGGTTTCTGCCGCTGATGCTGTTTATCTGCGCTTCCGTCGTGTTCGGTCTGGCGGCTCCGAAATCAGACCCGAACTGGCCGGACCCCGTGCCGTTTCTTAAAAAAATAACAAACCACAAAGAAGTGCCCGCCGCCGAAAGCAAAATCGGCTACGGCAATCATGATGAAACATTGGGCGGCCCTTTTCAGCAGGATGATACGCCGGTTTTTACATGGAAGGGAAAAGAACGGGCGTACTTCCGGGTGGAAACGAAGGATACATACACGGGGAAAGGCTGGGTGGAGACCGATCAGGGCATGTCCTATAAACTGAACGGCGGCAACGTGGAAGATATATGGTTTGACCGGAGTGTGCAGACGAGACGGTATACGGCACAGGTGTCCATTGATGAGAATTATCTCTATAATCACGTCATGTATCCGATCGGCGTCTCCAATATTAAACCGAAGCACTCGATTCAGCTTGAAATGAACGGAAACACCGAGCAAATTACGCCGGTCAGTGAACAAGTGGGCAACATCCGCAATATGGGACGGTACACGGTGACCTTTCAGGCGCCCGTCTTTAAGCTGAATGATCTCAGAAAAGTGAAAGTGAAACGATACCGTGAGCAGAATCAATTCAATGACCGGTATTTACAGGTCCCCGACAACCTTCCGAAAAGAGTGAGACAGCTTGCGGACAGACTGACACGGGATCATCATAATATGTTCGATAAAGCGAAGGCGATCGAGGATTATCTCGGATCTTCCGCATTTTCGTATAATACACAGGATGTCGCGGTTCCGGAGCGCAATCAGGATTATGTCGATCAATTTCTGTTTGAAACGAAAAGAGGATATTGTGATAACTTTTCATCGGCAATGGCGGTGCTGCTCCGCTCCGCGGGAATTCCCGCCCGTTGGGTGAAGGGCTATACATCCGGCGAATATAAAGGGGCAGGCGACCATAACGGCCACATTTATGAAGTCACAAACAACAACGCCCATTCGTGGGTAGAAGTGTATTTTCCCGATCAGGGCTGGGTGACGTTTGAGCCGACAAAAGGCTTCACCAATCCGACGGAGTTTACGTCAGAGCAAAATCATACCGCGGCAAAAGACAGCGGAGGCTCAGCGGGGAATTCGGATTCACCGTCTGACAAGCAGCGTCAGGAAACAAAACCGGAAAAAGAAGAAACACCGAAAAAGCGGGATCACAGCGCGGCACCGCAGCCTGTGATCCGCAACAAAACCGCGGCACACCTGTGGCCGTATGCAGCCATTGTCATCGTGATTTCAGCCGCGGCGGCACTCGCCTGGCTGTTCCGGGCGCGCTGGATTCCGCACGTTACAGCAGCCAGATTGAAGCGGCGTACGGATGAAGACGTCTTTTTCGACGCATATGCCGCGCTGCTCCGCCAGCTGAAACGAAAAGGATTCAGCAGGGGAGACGGAGAAACACTGCGCGATTTTGCTGCGAGGATTGACGAGGCGAACCATACAAACGACATGTCCGAGCTGACGCTGCGCTATGAGCGGGCCTTATACCGCAGGGATAATGCCGCAAAGCTTTGGAATGAATCGGGACAGTTGTGGGAAAATATAATTAAAACAAGATAGTCTTGACCGCATATCGTCCTGTTGTTAGAATAAATGAATGTTAAATGGGAGCCCGGGAGCGTTAAAAAGCCGGGCTTCCGTACAAGTCTTGCGCGACAGAGGGCTGAACGTTTGTCCTCCGTTTTTTCTGTGTCAAAAACTTAGAGGAGATTAGGTGACAACCATGACGAAGTTAGTGAATGAAATGATTCTTGTTCTTGATTTCGGCAGTCAGTATAACCAGCTGATTACCCGCCGGATCCGTGAATTTGGCGTATATAGCGAGCTGCACCCCCATACGTTGACAGCTGAGGAAATCAAAGAAATGAATCCAAAAGGAATTATCCTTTCAGGCGGACCGAACAGTGTATATGATGAAGGATCTTTCCGCTGTGATGAAAAAATCTTTGAACTCGATATTCCTGTATTGGGCATCTGCTACGGCATGCAGCTGATGACTCATTACCTCGGAGGGAAAGTCGAGGCGGCAAGCCAGCGCGAATACGGAAAAGCGAACATTCAGATTCAAGGAACTCCTGACTTGTTCAAAGATCTTCCGGAAGAACAGGTTGTGTGGATGAGCCACGGCGATTTGGTTGTAGAAGTTCCTGAAGGCTTCACTGTTGACGCAACAAGCCATCACTGCCCGAATTCAGCGATGAGCAAAGCGGACAAGAATTGGTACGGCGTTCAGTTCCACCCGGAAGTGCGCCACTCTGAATACGGCAATGATCTTCTGAAAAACTTTGTATTCGGCGTTTGCGATTGTGAAGGCAAATGGTCAATGGAAAACTTTATCGAAATCGAAATGCAAAAAATCCGTGAAACAGTCGGAGACAAACAGGTTCTTTGCGCGCTAAGCGGCGGTGTTGATTCCTCTGTTGTGGCTGCTTTAATTCATAAAGCGATCGGCGACCAGCTGACTTGTATTTTCGTCGATCACGGCCTGCTTCGTAAAGGCGAAGCGGAAGGCGTCATGAAAACGTTCAGCGAAGGCTTTAATATGAATGTCATTAAAGTTGATGCGAAAGACAGATTCTTAAACAAGCTGAAAGGTGTTTCTGATCCTGAGCAAAAACGCAAAATCATCGGCAACGAATTCATTTACGTGTTTGATGATGAAGCGGACAAGCTTAAAGGCATCGATTACCTTGCGCAAGGAACGCTTTACACGGATATTATCGAGAGCGGTACTGCAACGGCGCAAACGATCAAATCGCATCACAATGTCGGCGGACTTCCTGAAGATATGCAGTTTGAACTGATCGAGCCGCTGAACACCCTTTTCAAAGACGAAGTGCGCGCGCTCGGCACAGAGCTCGGCCTTCCGGATGATATCGTATGGCGTCAGCCGTTCCCGGGCCCTGGACTTGGCATCCGCGTACTCGGTGAAGTAACGGAAGAAAAACTTGAGATCGTTCGTGAATCAGACGCGATTCTTCGTGAAGAAGTGGCGAACCACGGCCTAGAGCGCGACATCTGGCAGTACTTCACGGTTCTTCCTGATATCCGCAGCGTAGGCGTCATGGGAGATGCGAGAACGTATGATTACACAATCGGTATCCGTGCCGTAACATCAATTGACGGCATGACATCTGACTGGGCGCGTATCCCTTGGGATGTGCTTGAAGTGATTTCGACACGGATCGTCAACGAAGTGAAACACATCAACCGCGTCGTGTATGACATTACGAGCAAGCCGCCTGCAACGATTGAGTGGGAATAGTCAAAAGAAAGCCTCAAACTCTTATTTAAAAGGGTTTGAGGCTCTTTTTTAAGCGTGTGCAAACAAATATTGCAAACAAAAAAATCATTAATCATTATAATTTGTTACAATTTGATTGATGTTATCTAATAGAGGTCTAAAGTTTTCGAAATTTATATCCTCATAGTTCTTCCATACATATTTGGAAAAAGCTCTTTTTCCATAGTTTTCAGAGGGATTATACTTTTTTTCACATCGTTCAAATGTTTTCCCGTTAAGTTCTGTTTTTAAGGTATCTAATTCGAATAAATCTTCTATTTCACATTCTTTTAGGTCGTTATCCAATGGATTAGTAACGATATAAAGGTTCGAAGTAATCTTTAAATAATTTTTATCGCATAACTCATCAATTTTTTCATTTTTTAAATTCATATAGTTTGTTAGAGTTTTTAATGGTTTCTCTTTATTATTAAGTTCATTATCTAGTATAAATATACAGGGATTTTTAGAATTCACATTCATGTTTTTGAAAATTTCACTATAGTTTGGACAAGTTCCTTCTTTATTAGAATAGAATTTATAGATTTGTTTCATGGTATCCGCACCATCTTTCTCTAAACCAAAGAAGTATTGCAATTTTGATGTCTTCTGCCCTTTTATTTTTTTGTGTGCTTTTGATGCTTTTGGATCTTCTCCTCTCTTTAAAAAAGAAATTTTGAATATAAAATCATCATTTACTTTTTTAATTAGTTTTGGATAATCTGTATAAAGATTTTTAAGGGCACTCTTTAAGTAAATAATATCTGTAGGACCCTCTGTTAAAATACAAGGTTTTTCATTATTGAAGAAATATTTATAAAACAGAAATTTTTGATATTCTTTTTCCTGTCCATTTAAATTTCTGAAACCTAATTTCGAATTTTTATCAATTTTTTTCTTTTCTTTATTATTCTCTTTGTTTATATGATTTATAAATGAAAAACGACCTTCAAGCTGTTTTAAACTACCCTCTACCCCATTTATAGTGAATGATCCATTTTTATATAAAGAGTTTGCCATTGCTCGAGTGTTTTTATAGAAATTTCTGGGCACATTCACTTTTTTATTTACGACTAGCCCAGTCACAACTTGTCTAGATTGCTTATATTGAAGTCGAGTTTTTTTTCGATTAATTTTAAAGCCAGATTGTTTAATAATCATTTCTAATTGACTTATAAATTCTTCTGATTTTTCATCGAAACCTTTATTGTTTGTTGAAAAAGTTAAATCATCAGCATATCTTGTGTAATCTAATTTATATTTTTTAGCAATTTTTAATATTTTCATATCTAAAATATTGCAAATTAGATTAGTTATTATAGGGGAGGAAGGAGCACCTTGCGGTAAAGAACCGTTATAACAAGTTAATTGAGCTAATACTGTTGCTATATTTTTGGGAAACAAATAATTTTTGTTTTTTTCAAAGTACCCTTGTACTCTTCCAAAATGAAAACTTTCAAAGAAATTTTCTAAATCTATATTAAGAACAAAACGTTTGTTTTTATGTATTTTAGCGTTTGTTATAATACTTTTTTCTTTGGTAAAAGCATGAGCAATGTTCAGCCTAATCTTATTTTCATAATAGAATTTTTTTTGTTGATTTAATAACATATTCACAATATTTCTTTGAATATCCTTTAAATCTTTAGATGGAGCGTTAATAATTCTCTGTCCACCACTTTTTTTGGGAATTTGGAAAGTTGTATATGAATTTTGAATCTTCTTAATATATAATATGTAAGTTAACTTTTTTTTCGGTGTTCTCAAAATATTTGAGAGATTGTCTATTGATGTTATATCTTCAAAAGTGTTCATAGTTATTGCCTCCAAAAAAAAATAGAACGTGTGGTTACTCATTACGTTCTATAGGAATCGAAACTATACGATACAATACAATTATACGAGTAATAAGGAACAAATCTCCCTACCATTTTTGTCAAAACTTGCGAAACACAAGTTAAAAAATCTAACCACACGTTCTTAATCATTATAATACTATATGTCTAATTATTAAAGTTTATATATTTCTTTTTACGTACTGGTTTGAAACCATCTTTCTATTAGCAACTTTATTATGTTGCACGTTAATAACATTTTTAAGCCTATTAGATTTAGACCCTCCCATAATATTCAGAACACGGGGGAGCAATATTTTTAATGGTAACTTCTAAATCAAGGAACTACAAACCCCAAAAGGCTTGATATTCAATAAATTAATTCTTATAATGTTTAGAAAGCATTGAATGGGAATAAATCAAGATAAAAAAACGTCTCTTTTAAAAAAGAGGCGTTTTTTTTTCATCTTTTTGAAACCGTTTTGCCCTGATTCATATCTAACAGCATAGGAGGTGGATAAGGTGAAGGAAGAACGATTGATCAAAAAGGCGAAAAAAGGTGATGCCTCAGCCTTTGAAAAACTGATCACAGCACACCAGGATACTTTATATAAAACAGCTTATCTCTATTTGCATCACAAAGAAGATACGTTGGATGCAGTGCAGGAAACGGCTTACAAGGCTTTTCTTCATATCGCGCAGCTGAAGGAGCCGAAATATTTTAAAACGTGGCTGATCCGGATTTTGCTTCATACGATTTTTGCGATGAGGAAAAAGCACGGAGACATGATTCCGTTTGAGCCGCAACATGATACGGGCGCGGAGAATAAGAACATTGAAGAATACATAGATCTTCGGAATGCCCTGGAAACGCTTGACGAACATATACAGCTGACCATTCAGCTTTATTATTTTCAAGATTTCTCGATTGCTATGATCGCTGAACAGACCGGTATGGCGGAAGGCACTGTAAAAACGCATCTCCACAGGGCGAGAAAAGCATTGAAGCAGGAGCTGGAAAAGGAGGATAAACATATATGGAAAAGCATCAAATGAAGCAATTGTATCAGGACATTGACGTGCCGAAAGCTGAATTGAAAAACGTGATACATAGCGCCGCTGTCCGTGCCGGAAAAGAAGGCGCCGTCAGACGGAGATGGGGACGAAAAGTGATAAACGGACTCGCGGTTGCTGCTGCTTTGTTTATTCTGTATTTGTCCTCAGGCTTATTCATGCCCTCCGTTAATACGGCTATGGGAAACATCCCTGTTGCCGGGCAGATTTACAGGGTATTTCAGGATAAGGCAGGTTCTGCGCTGTTTAAAAGCAATTTGGTGACAAAACTGAACGAGAAAGCGGAATCGCGCGGGATTACGGTTACAGTGAAAAGTGTGTATTACGACAGCGGACAGCTCGTTTACAATTTTACCGTTGACAATTTGAGATCAGATGAGGAGAGCATCTCTTTTCAAGTTGATTATAAAGATCCACGGAATATGTTAGCAGAGGATTATGACAGCAGTGATATGAAAAAAATGAAAGACGGGCAGTACGGGGGGCAGCTTCGCTTTTTTGCGGACGGCCCAAAGCTGAAAGACGGTGATAAGCTTCCGCTTGTCATTACAAAAATTAAGGATATTCCCGGAAACTGGCGCTTTACACTCCCGATTAAAAAACAAAAGTCCGTTTCTCTTGAAGGAACGAAAGCTGTGAATGTAAACGGGTTATACCGCTTTTTCGATATCCGGGCGGAAAACGGAACGATGGGATCGGCTCTCCTGTATTCAGTCGACTTTCAAGATGCCGCTAAAAATGATGCCATCTCGATTGACGAGGCATCGGATGATGCTGGAAACCATTATGAAATGACGATGTCGAATATTGAACTTGGCGACAGGAAGAACCTTCACGGCGGCGGGAAAAGAGTACGCGGCCAAACTCAATTCAGCAAACCGATAGACCCGAAAGCGAAAACACTTTTCATAACGGGCGATGTAAAATCAGAATCAGAGCCTGGAGAAATCGTGCCTCTGAAAACAAAACTGCCCGCCAGCTATAAAACGAAACATCATCATGTCGGCATTACCATCAAAAAGATCAAACAGCAAGGCAGACGGGTAATCGTTGATTATCAATTCACCGGAATCAATTACAGCAAGGCGGATGAAGATCAGCTGATGAATATCGGTGAGTCTATCGGTCTCGGCAATACGAAAAAAATGAAAACCTGGCCATCGCTTAATGAGTATGAAAAAGGCTATTATCTGAAAGGAAATAAGGCGAAAGTCACGAATCTTAAAACGGGTGAAATGGAATCCGTTTTTGAATTAGATGATTCATCCGATAAAGACTATTCGTTGCGCGATTTCTCATTCGATTCATACGCTTTGTACGTCAATCAAACGGTTATGAACTTGCTGGCGGATGACAAGGGGATCACATTCGCGGTGCCGGTTCGGCCTGCTGACGGAAAATGATGTCGGGAAGGCGGCTTTTGCCGTCTTCCATTTTTGGTCAATTAACGAATAAACCAAATTTTTTTAACGGGATTGTTCGTTTTTTTTATTGAGTTTTCAAAATTGAATTGATACAATAGACTCAGAAATCAAATATGCAGATATCGTATAATGGCGGGGATATGGCCCGCAAGTTTCTACCAAGCTACCGTAAATGGCTTGACTACGGATCAATCTCAATCGTTTGATATAAATAATCCATTCTTATTTATTCAGACTGAACGTATGTAGTCAAGCGTCCCAAATGTATTTGGGGCGTTTTTTATTTGGCGGATATCGGGCAGAATAAATGGGAGAGAATGAAGGAGGCAATTGGCTTGAAGCAATTTTTTCAGTTTGATGAGCTGGGGACAAGCTATCGTAATGAAATCATCGGCGGTTTAACGACCTTTTTGTCAATGGCGTACATTCTGTTCGTCAATCCGCTGACATTGTCTTTAAACGGTGTGAAAGGATTTCCCGAAGCATTAAAAATTGATCAGGGCGCGGTGTTCACCGCTACAGCCTTGGCATCTGCGGCCGGCTGTATTTTAATGGGGCTCATTGCAAAGTATCCGATCGCGATTGCGCCGGGTATGGGATTAAATGCGTTTTTTGCTTTCTCTGTCGTACTCGGCATGGGGATTTCATGGCAGGCTGCGCTTTCCGGCGTCTTGATTTCCGGAATTATCTTCGTGGCGCTTTCGCTGACGGGATTGCGGGAAAAAATCATTAATGCGATTCCGCCTGAGCTGAAATTGGCGGTCGGCGCGGGTATCGGTTTGTTTATCACATTTGTCGGTTTGCAGGGTTCGGGCATTATTGAAGCGAACTCATCGACTTTGGTGTCTATCGGCAATATTCACAGCGGACCTGTGCTGCTGACGGTTTTCGGTGTTATTGTGACGGTCATTCTGATGGTGCTTCGCGTAAACGGCGGCGTATTTATCGGAATGCTTCTGACGGCGGTTGCCGGCATGGTCTGCGGACTGATTCCGGTTCCGACGCACATTGTCGGCAGCGTGCCGAGTCTTGCGCCGACTTTCGGACAGGCGTGGATGCACCTTCCGGATATCTTCTCCGTACAAATGCTGATTGTCATTTTAACGTTCCTGTTCGTCGGGTTTTTCGATACGGCCGGAACGCTGGTAGCTGTAGCGACACAGGCCGGACTGATGAAGGAAAATAAACTTCCGCGTGCGGGAAGAGCGCTTCTGGCGGATTCGACATCAATCGTTATCGGAGCCGTACTCGGTACGTCTACAACGACTTCTTATGTTGAATCCAGCTCAGGCGTTGCGGCGGGGGCGCGCTCCGGCTTCGCGGCTGTTGTGACGGGCATTCTCTTTTTGCTGGCGATGTTTTTCTCGCCGCTTCTGTCAGTTGTCACCACGAATGTGACGGCTCCGGCTTTAATTATTGTCGGCGCGCTGATGGTGGCGCCGCTCGGTAAGATCGCCTGGGATAAATTCGAGGTGGCTGTGCCGGCATTCTTAACGATGATTATGATGCCGCTGACGTACAGCATTGCGACGGGGATTGCGATCGGTTTTATATTCTACCCGATTACAATGATCTGCAAAGGAAAAGGAAAAAGCGTTCATCCGATTATGTACGGGCTGTTCGTCATCTTTATCCTGTATTTTATCTTCTTAAAATAACGGAAAAACCGGCTGAGTTCAGCCGGTTTTTTGTTTTTGTCCTATTCCGTAAAACCAATACATACTATAAAACGTCATGTGGGTGTCCGGGTGAAGAAAACCGCTTGACTGTTTAAGGACGCTTCGGTACCTTATATAAGTGTTTTATTTTCTTGTTTAACAAATTCCGCCGTATTTTTTTGATAGGAGTTGCTGACATGACGGAAGAAAGAAAAGAAACGTTGGAAGAAGAAAAACAGCATCAGGGAACTGATGAAGAACCGCTGTCGAGAATGTCCAGAAATGCGGGACGTTATCAAAAGCAAAAGAAAAAAGATAAGGAACGGCGCCCGGCTCCGGCTTTTACGGAAAAACTCGCTTCTGCATGGGCCGCGGTCAAACGTTATTGCCGTTTCGCGCTGCGCATTTTGACATCACCGGTGAAGGTCGTTGGGGAAGACGGCTTTTCCCGCTTTAAATATGCTCTTATTTCAATGCTTGTATTCAGTATCTTTTTCTCAATCGGAAATTGGTTTCAGCTGAGGGCAAGCCAGCAAAGGCCTCTCGGATACGGAGAGCGGCATCATACGTTTTTTGACGGCTTTACCGTCGTTCTCGTGTATACGCTCGTCTTTTTTGCCGCTGCGGCCGGCGCGGTCTGGCTTGTATCACGTTATATGATGAAACAGAAAATCACGATGCGGGATGCGGCCGCGGGGGTCGGATCGCTTTTGGTTCCGGCTGTCGCCTGCTCTATCGTGTGGATGATTTTCGCGATATTGAATCTGCCGGTCGTCACCGTGGTGTTTACGGCGCTGACCTTGTTTCTGGCCGCCTCGGCGATGGTGCAGTTTGTGCAGATTCTTTACAAATCGGCTGAAAAGCCTGCGGCTGACGTGATGTACTGTATTTCCGCGGCGGTCATCATCATGCTCATTTTTACGGCTGTGACATGGCCGCTCATTTCAGAGTACTTTACTGCTTCGCTGATCCCTTTATAAGTCGAAATTTGTCTTTCACAATGTTTACAAATATTTCTAATAAAGCGTGTTGTTTTGAAGACCCGGCCGAGATATGATGAGAGCAACAGCAATTCGAAAGCGGCACTACTCTTTATGATTCGGAAAGGGATGATGAAGATGGCCCCGTTGTTGCGAGAAGCCATTAAACGGAAAAAACAGCATCTGAGGACAAAGCTGATCCGCTCAGGGTTTTACCAAAACCATGTTCAGGAACTGTCCGGATACACGCTGAGTGAGCTTGAGAAGGAATATGAAGCCGTCAAACGATTGAAAAAAGCCGAGCTTCACTGATAAGAGCTTGAAAGTCTGCCTTACGGGGCGGGCTTTTTTTTCTTTTGAAAATGATCAAAAGAGGGTAAACTATCCTTAATTGAAAGATTGGCTTTTCAAATTATCAGAGGAGGGGGAATCAATGATGCAGACGATTTTATCCAACAGTATAGGTATGGTTCTCATTATTCTCATCATTAACATTATATATGTCTCTTTCTTTACGATCAGGATGATTCTGACATTAAAGGGACAGCGCTATTTCGCCGCGGGCATCAGTACGATTGAAATCCTTGTGTATGTGACCGGCCTGAGTCTCGTGCTCGGCAATCTGAATCAAATTCAAAACGTCATTGCCTATGCACTCGGCTACGGCCTCGGCGTCATAGTGGGAATGAAAATTGAAGAAAAACTGGCGCTCGGCTATATTACAGTCAACGTCATTACGAAGGAGCTTGATCTGGACCTGCCGAAACAGCTCCGGGAAAAAGGATACGGGGTTACAAGCTGGGTTGCGGGCGGACTTGAAGGAGACCGGACCGCCATGCAGATACTGACACCGCGCAAATATGAGCTTCAGCTTTATGATACGATTAAAACGCTTGATGAAAAAGCGTTTATGATCGCCTTTGAGCCGAAAACGATCCATGGCGGATTCTGGGTGAAAGCAGTGAAGAAGAGGAGAATTAAGGAATGACAAAGCCAAAAAAGAAACGGTTTGAAGTAACGGAAGATGAAACGATTGACACCATTCTCACTTTAATGAAGGAAGAGGGCTATATGCCCGTCCGGCGGATGGAAGAGCCGATCTTTACAGAAAAGAAAGAAAATGGATCAATTCAAGTCGTTCCTTGCGGGAAAAAAATCGTATTTGAAGGGAAATTGATCTAAACACGAACATTAAAAGAAAGAATTTTTATATCGTTCGATAATGTCGTTGACATTATCCAAGTCCGTTGTTAAGATAAACATGAAATCAAAACACGACCTCATATAATCTTGGGAATATGGCCCATAAGTTTCTACCCGGCTGCCGTAAACGGCCGGACTATGCAGGAAAGTGATAAACAGCTGACATGGATATCGCAGAAGCGAACGACTGACGATACGCGCGCCATGCCCGGTTTGTATTGCTTCCTCATAGTTGCAATACGAGCCGGGCTTTTTTTTCTGAAAAACAAAGCATGAGAAGGTGGGAACAGAATGCAGCCGCTAGCAGGAATCATCATGGGAAGCACCTCCGATTGGGAGACAATGAAACATGCATGCGACATACTTGACGAACTTCACATTCCTTATGAAAAACAGGTGGTATCCGCGCACCGGACGCCTGATTTGATGTTTGAATATGCAGAAAGCGCAAGAGACAGGGGTTTAAAAGTCATTATTGCCGGAGCCGGAGGAGCGGCGCATCTGCCGGGAATGACGGCGGCCAAAACGACGCTGCCGGTGATCGGCGTACCGGTTCAGACGAAATCGCTTAACGGGCTTGATTCTCTTCTGTCTATCGTACAGATGCCCGGCGGCGTGCCGGTCGCGACGACGGCGATCGGGAAAGCGGGCGCAGTGAACGCGGGTCTGTTAGCCGCGCAAATTTTGTCGGCATTTGACGATGACATTGCGGATAAACTAGAGGCGAGAAGAAATGCGACAAAACAAACGGTGCTGGAAAGCAGTGATCAGCTTGTCTGATAAAAAAACGATTTTTCCCGGCGCCGTCATCGGCATTATCGGAGGCGGACAGCTCGGAAAAATGATGGCTGTCGCCGCAAAACAGATGGGCTATAAAGTCGCTGTCGTCGATCCCGTGAAAGACTCGCCATGCGGACAGATCGCCGATATTGAGATTACCGCCCAGTACAATGACCGTGAAGCGATTCAAAAATTGGCCGGAGTCAGTGACATCATTACCTACGAATTTGAAAATATCGATTACGAGGCGCTCAACTGGCTCAAAGAACATGCATATCTTCCCCAGGGAAGCGAGCTGCTGCTCATCACCCAAAACAGGGAAACGGAAAAAAAGGCGATCCAGTCAGCAGGCTGTCAAGTCGCTCCTTATCGGATCGTAAACAGCGGACGGGAGCTTGAGGAAGCCGTTCAGGCACTGGGGCTCCCGGCGGTGCTGAAAACATGCCGCGGCGGATATGACGGCAAAGGCCAATTTGTCATTAAGGAAGAAGGACAGACAGATGAAGCGGCTGCGCTGTTAGAAAACGGCACGTGCATACTTGAAAGCTGGGTATCGTTCCGGATGGAGCTTTCCGTTATCGTGACGAGATCGGTGCACGGTGAGATTTCAACCTTTCCGGCTGCTGAAAATATCCACAAAAATAATATTCTGTTCCAAAGCATCGTACCCGCGAGAGCGGAGGAAACGGTTCAAAAGCGGGCAGAGGCGCTTGCCGTTCAGCTCGCGGAGAAATTGGAACTTGTCGGGCCCCTTGCGGTGGAAATGTTCGTCACGGAAGACGGAGATCTTTTGATTAATGAACTGGCGCCGCGTCCCCACAATTCAGGGCATTATACGCTCGACCTTTGTGAAACGAGCCAATTCGAACAGCACATCAGAGCGGTCTGCGGACTTCCTCTCGGCAGAACCGATCTTCTCAAACCGGGAATGATGGTGAATCTGCTCGGTGATGAAGTGAAGCTTGCGGAGGAGCATACGGAGCTTTTAAAGGAAGCCAAACTGTACCTGTATGGGAAACATGAGATAAAAAAAGGCCGCAAAATGGGACATATGACATTTTTGCGGAAGCCTGATGAAACATGGATTAAGGACATCACGAACATATGGATGAAAAGAGACGGAGGACGAGCATAATGATCGAACGTTATTCAAGACCTGAAATGTCCGCGATCTGGACGGACGAAAACAGATACCAGGCATGGCTGGAAGTCGAGATTTTAGCCTGTGAAGCCTGGGCTGAGCTTGGCGTCATTCCGAAAGAAGACGTCAAGGTCATGCGCGAAAACGCGTCTTTTGACATCAACCGCATTTTGGAAATCGAGCAGGATACGCGCCATGACGTCGTTGCATTCACCCGTGCGGTTTCAGAATCATTAGGTGAAGAAAGAAAATGGGTTCACTACGGCCTGACGTCAACAGATGTCGTGGATACCGCTCTTTCCTATCTATTAAAACAGGCGAATGAGATCTTGCTCAAGGACATTGAGAGATTTGTTGACATTATAAAAGAAAAAGCGAAAGAACATAAATACACGGTCATGATGGGCCGCACGCACGGCGTACACGCGGAACCGACGACATTCGGCCTGAAGCTCGCGCTTTGGCACGAAGAAATGAAACGCAACCTTGAACGTTTCAAGCAGGCAAAAGAAGGGATCGAGGTCGGGAAGCTTTCCGGCGCGGTCGGCACATATGCGAATATTGATCCGTTCGTAGAGCAGTATGTCTGTGAAAAACTCGGTCTGAAAGCGGCGCCGATTTCCACTCAGACATTACAGCGCGACCGACATGCGGATTACATGGCGGCACTGGCTTTGATCGCGACGAGCATTGAAAAATTCGCAGTGGAAATCCGCGGTCTGCAAAAGAGTGAAACACGTGAAGTGGAAGAGTTTTTTGCTAAAGGACAAAAAGGCTCATCGGCTATGCCTCATAAACGGAATCCGATCGGGTCGGAAAATATGACGGGCATGGCGCGCGTAATCCGCGGGTACATGCTGACGGCATACGAAAATGTACCGTTATGGCATGAGCGTGATATTTCTCATTCATCAGCTGAGCGCATCATTCTTCCTGACGCGACAATCGCGCTGAATTACATGCTGAACCGATTCAGCAATATCGTCAAAAACTTAACGGTATTCCCGGAAAATATGAAACGCAACATGGACCGCACACTCGGTTTAATCTACTCTCAGCGCGTGCTGCTCGCTTTAATCGACACGGGTCTGCCTCGTGAAGAAGCATATGACACGGTTCAGCCGAAAGCGATGGAAGCGTGGGAAAAACAAGTGCCGTTCCGCCAGCTTGTCGAAGCGGAGGAAAAAATCACGTCCCGTCTCACACCGGAACAGATTGCCGATTGCTTTGACTACAATTATCATCTGAAAAACGTCGACTTGATCTTTGAGCGTTTAGGTTTATAGAAGAAGCCAGCCGGAGGCGGCTTCTTCAGCCGCCATAGATTGAATATTCCCAACATTCGGGTTAGGAGGCCTTCCGTGAATATTGTGAACAATAATCTTCTTTATGAAGGAAAAGCGAAACGAATTTATCAAACAGAAGACGAACAGATTCTCCGCGTGGTCTACAAGGATTCCGCAACAGCCTTTAACGGTGAGAAAAAAGCGGAGATCAGCGGAAAGGGCCGTCTGAACAATGAAATTTCAAGCCTGATTTTCAAACATCTGCACGCCAAAGGAATTGACAACCACTTTGTGGAGCGTGTTTCAGAATCAGAGCAGCTTATCAAAAAAGTGAGCATCATTCCGCTTGAAGTCGTGGTCAGAAACATTGCCGCCGGAAGCATGTCGAAACGTCTCGGCATCCCGGAAGGAACTGAGCTTCCGCAGCCGATTATCGAATTTTACTATAAAGATGACGCGCTGGGTGATCCGCTCATCACAGAAGATCATATCTGGCTCTTGAAAGCGGCGGCTCCTGAGCAGGTCGAAACGATCAAATCGATTACAAACCAGGTGAATCAAGAACTGCAGCATATTTTTGAAGACTGCGGCGTCAGATTAATAGATTTTAAGCTGGAATTCGGCTTAGACGCAGAGGGACGGGTGCTTTTAGCGGACGAAATTTCTCCTGACACGTGCCGTCTGTGGGACAAAAACACAAACGAAAAGCTCGATAAAGATTTGTTCAGACGGAACCTGGGAAGCTTAACCGACGCATATGAAGAGATTTTCAAAAGACTGGGAGGCATTTCATAATGTATAAAGTGAAAGTTTATGTCAGCTTAAAAGAAAGTGTGCTCGATCCTCAAGGAAGCGCGGTGCAGCATGCATTGCACAGCATGACCTACAATGAAGTGCAGGATGTGCGCATCGGAAAATACATGGAGCTGACGATTGAAAAATCTGACCGCGATCTTGACGCGCTCGTGAAAGAAATGTGTGAAAAGCTCCTTGCCAATACAGTCATTGAAGACTACCGATATGAAGTTGAGGAGGTTGTCGCACAGTGAAATTTGCGGTGATTGTGTTACCCGGCTCCAACTGTGATATTGATATGTTCCACGCCGTAAAGGATGAACTTGGCGAAGAAGTCGAGTATGTCTGGCACGAGGAAACAAGCCTTGACGGATTTGACGGCGTGCTCATCCCCGGCGGGTTTTCATACGGCGACTACTTGAGATGCGGCGCCATCGCCAGATTCGCAAACATCATGCCGGCCGTGAAAAAAGCGGCTGCCGAAGGAAAACCGGTTCTCGGCGTCTGCAACGGATTCCAGATTCTGCAGGAGCTCGGACTTCTGCCAGGCGCGATGAGACGCAACAAAGATTTAAAGTTCATCTGCCGCCCGGTTGACTTAATCGTGCAGAACGGCGGCACGTTATTCACATCTTCATATGAAAAAGGACAATCGATTACGATTCCGGTTGCCCACGGCGAAGGCAATTTCTACTGTGATGACGCAACGCTTGAAAGATTAAAAGAAAACAATCAAATCGCCTTCACATACGGCGGCGATATTAACGGAAGCGTCAGCGGCATTGCCGGCGTCGTGAATGAGAAAGGCAACGTATTAGGCATGATGCCTCACCCTGAGCGCGCAGTCGATGAACTGCTCGGCAGCGCAGACGGTCTTACATTGTTCCGGTCTATCGTGAAAAATTGGAGGGAAACTCATGTCGCTACTGCTTGAACCAAGTAAAGAACAAATAAAAGAAGAGAAACTCTATCAGCAAATGGGTGTCAGTGATGACGAGTTCGCACTCATTGAATCTATTATCGGAAGATTGCCGAACTACACGGAAATCGGGATTTTTTCCGTCATGTGGTCAGAGCACTGCAGCTATAAAAACTCAAAACCGGTTTTACGCAAATTCCCGACTAGCGGCGAACGCGTGCTGCAGGGTCCCGGAGAAGGCGCGGGAATCGTTGACATCGGTGACAATCAGGCGGTCGTGTTCAAAATTGAATCTCATAACCATCCGTCAGCGCTTGAGCCATACCAAGGTGCTGCGACGGGAGTGGGCGGCATCATCCGTGATGTTTTCTCAATGGGCGCCCGTCCGATAGCTGTATTAAACTCTCTTCGATTTGGTGAGCTCACTTCACCTCGTGTGAAGTACTTGTTTGAAGAAGTAGTGGCGGGAATCGCGGGATACGGAAACTGTATCGGAATTCCGACGGTCGGCGGAGAAGTGCAGTTTGACGCAAGCTATGAGGGCAATCCGCTTGTCAATGCAATGTGCGTCGGCTTAATTGATCATAAAGATATTAAAAAAGGCCAGGCGAAAGGTGTCGGCAACACGGTCATGTACGTCGGCGCTAAAACGGGCCGCGACGGCATACACGGCGCTACTTTCGCATCGGAAGAAATGTCAGATTCATCTGAAGAAAAACGTTCCGCGGTGCAGGTCGGCGATCCTTTCATGGAAAAGCTTCTCTTGGAAGCATGCCTTGAAGTCATCCAATGCGACGCCTTAGTGGGCATTCAGGATATGGGGGCGGCCGGTCTGACAAGTTCGAGTGCTGAAATGGCAAGCAAAGCCGGCTCAGGCATTGAAATGAACCTTGATCTCATTCCGCAGCGGGAAACAGGTATGACCGCTTACGAAATGATGCTTTCTGAGTCTCAGGAACGCATGCTTCTCGTCATTGAACGCGGACGTGAACAGGAGATTGTCGATATTTTTGATAAATATGATCTTGAAGCGGTTTCCGTAGGTCATGTTACGGATGATAAAATGCTCCGCCTCCGCCATAACGGAGAGGTTGTTTGCGAGCTTCCGGTCGACGCGCTGGCGGAAGAAGCGCCTGTATACCACAAGCCGTCAGCAGAACCCGCGTACTACCGCGAGTTTCAGGAAACGGAAGTTCCCGCGCCTGAAGTGAAAGATGCGACCGAGACGCTTTTTGCCCTGCTGCAGCAGCCGACAATCGCCAGCAAAGAGTGGGTGTACGATCAATATGACTACATGGTGCGCACAAATACGGTGGTCGCTCCGGGCTCTGACGCGGGAGTGCTCAGAATCCGCGGCACGAAAAAAGCGCTGGCGATGACGACGGATTGTAACGCCCGTTATCTCTATCTTGATCCTGAAGAAGGCGGGAAAATCGCAGTTGCCGAAGCGGCGCGCAACATCGTATGCTCCGGCGCCGAACCGCTTGCGGTCACGGATAATCTGAATTTCGGAAACCCGGAAAAACCTGAAATTTTCTGGCAGATCGAAAAAGCGGCCGACGGCATCAGCGAGGCGTGCAATGTTCTCAGCACACCCGTCATCGGCGGAAACGTATCACTTTATAATGAATCGAACGGAACGGCGATCTACCCGACGCCTGTTATCGGCATGGTCGGCTTAATTGAAGATACCGCTCATATTACGACACAGCATTTCAAACAAGCGGGGGATCTTGTATACGTGATCGGCGAAACAAAACCTGAGTTTGCCGGAAGCGAACTGCAAAAAATGACAGAAGGCCGCATTTACGGCAAAGCGCCGCAAATCGATCTTGATATAGAGCTGTCACGTCAAAAAGCATTACTTGACGCGATTAAAAAAGGCTTCGTTCAATCCGCGCATGACGTATCAGAAGGCGGCTTAGGCGTAGCGGTTGCAGAAAGCGTCATGACGACGGAAAACCTTGGCGCCAACGTAACTGTTGCAGGGGAAGCGGCATTATTATTCTCTGAATCTCAATCCCGCTTCGTCGTTTCGGTGAAAAAAGAACACCAAGCGGCGTTTGAAGCGGCTGTGGCCGATGCGGTTCATATCGGCGAGGTAACGGCTGACGGTCTTCTGGCGATTCAAAACCAGGACGGACAACAATTGGTTCACGCGCAAACGAAAGAACTTGAGCGCGCGTGGAAAGGAGCTATTCCATGCTTGCTGAAATCAAAGGCCTGAATGAAGAATGCGGTGTGTTTGGCATCTGGGGACATGAAGAAGCTCCGCAGATCACATATTACGGCCTGCACAGCCTCCAGCACAGAGGACAGGAAGGCGCGGGAATTGTCGCAACTGACGGTGAAAAACTGACGGCGCATAAAGGACAGGGGCTTATTACCGAGGTTTTTCAAAACGGCGAACTGAGCAAAGTGAAGGGAAAAGGCGCGATCGGGCACGTTCGTTATGCGACGGCAGGCGGAGGCGGATATGAAAATGTTCAGCCGCTCCTGTTCCGTTCGCAAAACAACGGCAGCCTCGCGCTCGCCCATAACGGCAACTTGGTCAACGCCACACAGTTGAAGCAGCAGCTTGAAAACCAAGGGAGCATCTTTCAGACTTCCTCCGATACGGAAGTACTGGCTCACCTGATTAAACGCAGCGGACACTTTTCGCTGAAGGATCAAATCAAAAATTCGCTGTCCATGCTGAAAGGCGCCTACGCGTTCCTGATTATGACTGAAACAGAAATGATCGTAGCGCTTGACCCGAACGGACTCAGACCGCTGTCAATCGGCATGATGGGTGATGCTTACGTCGTCGCTTCAGAAACGTGCGCATTCGATGTCGTCGGTGCGACATACCTTCGCGAGGTAGAGCCGGGCGAAATGCTGATCATCAATGATGAAGGCATGAAATCAGAGCGTTTCTCCATGAATATCAACCGTTCCATCTGCAGCATGGAGTACATTTATTTCTCAAGACCTGACAGCAATATCGACGGCATTAACGTGCACAGCGCCCGGAAAAATCTCGGAAAAATGCTTGCCCAGGAGTCCGCGGTTGAAGCGGATGTCGTCACAGGCGTGCCTGATTCCAGTATTTCTGCAGCCATCGGCTATGCCGAGGCAACGGGCATCCCGTACGAACTCGGTCTCATTAAAAATCGTTATGTCGGCAGAACGTTTATCCAGCCGTCACAGGCTCTCCGTGAGCAAGGCGTCAGAATGAAGCTGTCCGCCGTCCGCGGTGTTGTTGAAGGAAAACGGGTCGTCATGGTTGATGATTCCATCGTGCGCGGGACGACAAGCCGCCGGATTGTCACAATGCTCAGAGAAGCGGGAGCGACAGAGGTGCACGTCAAGATCAGTTCACCGCCGATCGCTCATCCGTGCTTTTACGGCATTGACACATCAACCCATGAGGAGCTGATCGCTTCTTCTCATTCCGTGGAAGAAATCCGTCAGATCATCGGTGCCGACACGCTTTCTTTCTTAAGTGTAGACGGATTGTTAAAAGGAGTCGGCCGAAAATTTGAAGACACCAACTGCGGACAATGCCTCGCTTGTTTTACGGGCAAATATCCGACGGAAATTTATCAGGATACAGTGCTTCCTCACGTAAAAGAAGCGGTGCTGACAAAATAAAATCTGAAAATGACATAAAGGCAGCGGGAATTCAGGCTGCCTTTCTCTTTCTGCCTTTTAAGGAGAAACGAATTGACAAGGAGTGATAGGGATGTCTGATGCTTATAAAAATGCCGGAGTTGACATCGAAGCCGGATACGAAGCCGTCAAACGAATGAAAAAACACGTGGAGCGCACGCAAAGGCTCGGCGTTATGGGAAGCCTGGGCGGTTTTGGCGGAATGTTTGATCTGTCAGAGCTTCCGTATCAAAAGCCTGTTTTAATTTCCGGAACAGACGGGGTCGGAACCAAGCTGAAACTCGCATTTTCAATGGATAAGCATGACACGATCGGCGTCGATGCGGTCGCGATGTGTGTAAATGATGTGCTTGCCCAAGGAGCGGAGCCGCTGTTTTTCCTTGATTATTTGGCGGTCGGCAAGGCTGATCCGGTAAAAATTGAGCAGATCGTTCAGGGCGTGGCGGACGGATGCGAGCAGTCAGGATCAGCGCTTATCGGCGGTGAGACGGCGGAAATGCCGGGGCTGTATACGGCTGATGAGTACGATATTGCGGGCTTTTCAGTCGGCGTCGCGGAAAAAGACGAAATCGTCACCGGTGAACATATCGAAGAGGGGCATCTCTTAATCGGACTTACTTCAAGCGGCCTTCACAGCAACGGATTTTCCCTTGTGAGAAAAGTGCTTCTTGATGACGGCGGACTTGATTTGGATACTGTCTATGAACCGTTTGCGCGTCCTCTCGGAGAAGAATTGCTGGAACCGACGAGAATATATGTGAAGCCGGTGCTCAAGGCGGTGAAAAGCGGTAAGGTGGACGGCATGGCGCATGTGACAGGCGGAGGATTCATCGAGAACATCCCGCGGATGCTGCCGGACGGATTGAGTGCGGAAATTGATCACGGATCATGGCCGATCCCGCCGATTTTTCCGTTTCTGCAGGAACACGGCAAGCTGAAAGAAGAAGAAATGTTCAATGTTTTTAATATGGGCATCGGTTTTGTCCTTGCCGTTAAAGAAGAAAACCTGACCGACGTCATCGACACGCTTGAAGCTCAGGGCGAGAAGGCTTATCTGATCGGCCGGGTCAAGCGGGGCGAAGGCATTTCTTTCGGCGGTGCGGCTCTTTCATGAAAAAGTTTGCGGTATTTGCTTCAGGAAACGGATCGAACTTCGAGGCCATTGCCAAACGCATGAGAGAAGAGAAGTGGGATGCGGAGCTCTCGCTTCTCGTGACGGATAAGCCTCAGGCAAAGGCGGTGGAAAGGGCGGAGGCTTTACACATTCCGTCATTCGCCTTTCAACCGTCATCTTTTGAAAACAAAGCGGCCTTTGAACGGGCCGTTATTGAACAGCTGCGCCTGCACGGGGCGGAATTAATCGTTCTCGCCGGCTATATGAGACTGATTGGAGATACGCTGCTTGAAGCATACGGGGGACGCATTATTAATATACATCCCTCGCTTCTTCCGGCATTCCCCGGGATTGACGCTGTCGGACAGGCGTATCGGGCCGGTGTGAAAGTGGCGGGCATTACCGTTCATTACGTCGACGAAGGCATGGACACCGGACCGATTATCGCGCAAAAAGCATTCGAAATACAGGAAAACGATACGCTTGAAGACATAGAGCATACAATACACGAGCTTGAGCACAAATGGTATCCGAGCGTTGTGAAACAGCTGCTGGGACTAAATAACAGAGGTGAAAAGGCATGACAATCAAACGCGCACTAATCAGTGTTTCTGATAAAACAAATCTCGTACCTTTCGTAAAGGAACTGACAGAGCTCGGCGTCGAAGTCATTTCGACCGGAGGAACAAAAAAACTTCTTCAGGAAAACGGTGTGGATGTCATCGGCATTTCAGAAGTGACCGGATTTCCTGAAATTATGGACGGACGGTTAAAAACCCTCCATCCTAATATTCACGGCGGCCTGCTTGCCGTAAGAGACAATGAAGAGCATATGGCGCAGATCAATGAGCACGGCATTGCACCGATTGACCTTGTGGTTGTCAACCTTTATCCGTTTAAAGAAACGATTTCAAAAGAAGACGTAACATACGATGAAGCGATAGAAAACATTGATATCGGCGGTCCCGGCATGCTGCGCGCCGCCTCGAAAAACCATCAGGATGTGACGGTCATCACAGATCCGGCCGATTACAGCTCCGTGCTCAATGAGATTAAAGAACACGGCGGCGTTTCGCTTAAAAGAAAACGCGAGCTTGCGGCCAAAGTATTCCGCCATACCGCGGCATACGACGCATTAATCGCTGATTACTTAACACGCGAGGCCGATGAGAAAGATCCTGAGCAATTCACCGTTACATTTGAGAAAAAACAATCGCTCCGCTATGGTGAAAACCCTCACCAAGAGGCGGTTTTCTACCAAAGTGCACTTCCCGTCTCCGGTTCCATCGCGGCGGCAAAACAGCTTCACGGCAAAGAGCTTTCTTACAACAACATTAAGGACGCGGATGCGGCCGTTCAAATCGTCCGGGAATTTACAGAACCCGCAGCTGTTGCCGTTAAACATATGAACCCGTGCGGAGTCGGTACGGGAGCTTCAATTGAGGAAGCATTCAATAAAGCGTATGAAGCTGATAAAACCTCCATTTTCGGCGGCATCATCGCGCTGAACCGTGAAGTTGATCAGGCAACGGCTGAAGCCCTTCACGGCATCTTTTTAGAAATCATTATCGCCCCTTCTTTCAGTGAAGAAGCGCTGAACGTACTGACGGCGAAGAAAAACCTTCGTCTGCTCACGCTTGACGTGTCCGCTTCAGGGAAGAAAGAAAAACAGCTGACATCCGTACAGGGCGGTCTTTTGATTCAAGATTTAGACGTCCATGGATTTGATGACGCCGACATCAGCATCCCGACAAAAAGAGAGCCGAGCGAGCAGGAATGGGAAGATCTGAAGCTGGCCTGGAAAGTCGTCAAACATGTGAAATCTAACGCGATCGTTCTTGCAAAAGACCATATGACGGTCGGTGTGGGCGCGGGGCAGATGAATCGCGTCGGTTCAGCTAAAATCGCCATTGAGCAGGCCGGAGAAAAAGCAAAAGGCAGCGCGCTCGGATCAGACGCGTTTTTCCCGATGCCGGATACAGTCGAAGAAGCCGCAAAAGCCGGTGTCACGGCGATTATCCAGCCAGGCGGATCAGTCCGCGATGAAGATTCGATTAAAAAAGCGGATGAATACGGGATCGCCATGGTATTCACCGGCATCAGACATTTCAAACATTAAGAGGGGGAACGAAGCGTGAATGTATTGATTATCGGAAAAGGCGGCAGAGAGCATACATTGGCTTGGAAAGCGGCGCAAAGCCCGCTTGTTGACACGGTGTACGCCGCGCCCGGAAATGACGGTATGGCAGACTGCGCGACGCTGGTCAACATTGAAGAAAGCGATCATGCCGCACTCATTGCGTTTGCGAAAGAACATCATGTCGGGCTGACGATTATCGGCCCCGAAGTTCCTCTGATTGAAGGGATAGCCGATGAGTTTGAAAAAGCCGGACTGCTTGTTTTCGGACCGTCTGAAAAAGCGGCAATCATTGAAGGGAGCAAACAGTTTGCCAAGGATTTAATGAAAAAATACGGCATTCCGACGGCGGAGTATGAGACGTTTACTTCATTTGAAGAGGCGAAAGCATATGTGCAGCAAAATGGCGCGCCGATTGTCATTAAAGCGGACGGACTTGCCGCCGGAAAAGGTGTCACGGTCGCGATGACGGAAGAAGAGGCGATTGAATGCCTGCACGATTTTCTTGAGGATGAGAAATTCGGCGAGGCGAGCGCATCCGTTGTCATTGAAGAGTTCCTCGCCGGCGAAGAATTTTCCTTAATGGCGTTTGTAAAAGGGGAGACCGTCTATCCGATGGTAATCGCTCAAGATCATAAACGCGCCTTCGATGGAGACAAAGGGCCGAATACGGGCGGAATGGGCGCCTACTCACCGGTGCCGCACATTTCCGATGATATCGTCAGAAGCGCAGTCGAAACGATTGTGAAGCCGGCGGCAAAAGCAATGGTCAAAGAGGGACGTTCCTTCACGGGCGTGCTGTACGCGGGGCTGATTCTGACGGAAAACGGATCAAAAGTCATTGAATTCAACGCGCGCTTCGGAGATCCGGAAACACAGGTTGTCGTGCCGAGAATGGAATCTGACCTCATCCAGGTGCTTTTGGATCTGCTGCATGAGAAGGATGTTGACCTAAGGTGGAAGGATACGGCCGCCGTCAGCGTTGTGCTGGCTTCTGAAGGCTATCCGGAAGGCTATGCAAAAGGCACGCCGATCGGCAGTTTGACGTCCGCTGAAGACGGGATCGCTGTTTTTCATGCCGGAACGAAAAAAGACGGCGGACAATTTGTTACAAACGGCGGCCGGGTCGCCAATGTCACGGCATTTGCTGAGACATTTGAAGCGGCGAGAGATAAAGTGTACAGCGCCGTTTCAGGGCTGACAAAACCCGGACTGTTTTACAGGAGCGACATCGGCGCCCGTGCGCTGAAAGCTTCTCAACGATAAAGAGGAAAACCCCGTGTCATATAAGATGCGGGTTTTCTTCTGAAAAGACGACTAAGACTGTCGGTTTGCCGTGTGACACGCAGTCATCGATGAAGTCTTCCGGCGTATAGACGGATTCTTCTCAGACTCGCGGGACAGGAGAAAATAAATAACAAGCCGAAACGGCTTGTTATTTTTCTTGCTGATGGCTGTCATCCTGATTCATTCCAGTTTGGAACATATATGTCACCGGACAGAAGCGGAGGATGCCGGACGCCGCTTTCATCGCGCCCATCATCATACAGAAGAGATGCATCTTGCACCAAGGTTTTCTCGTGTATTTCGCTGACGCAGCAGACAAAATGGTGAGGCCGCAAGTGATGCGCATAACGGCATTTAATAAACTGATATTCGGTTTCATCATTTCAGCTCCCTTAGAAAAAGTTTTTCATTCATCTTCAATAATTTGTAACGTTTTAGCCGTGCGATAATTGTGCGGATGTGATACGATGGGTCTAATATAAGCGAAGGAGAGTATGTGAATGTCCGAACGTACCTTTAACTGGAAAAATAAAGACATCAGATCACAGGCGGATGTTGTAGACTCAAAGCTGCTTCCAACGCTACTTTTACGGGATGCTCTCGTATTAAATCCTTTTTTAAAACAATGGCTGAAAAAGAATGTCTGGATTTATGGAGACCGAATTGTATATGTTGGTCATGAGCTTCCTGATGCAGCAGAGCACATTCATACCATAAATTGTGAAGGAAAATACATTGTGCCAGGTTACATTGAACCGCATACACATCCTTTTCAAATATATAATCCCCAAACGCTCGCCGAATATGTGTCTCAATTCGGAACAACGACGTTTGTTAATGATAACTTGTTTTTTCTTTTGCACAGCGGTAAAAAGAAAGCGCTTACTATATTAGAGGAACTGAAAAAACAGCCGGTGCAATACTTCTGGTGGTCCAGATATGATCTGCAGACTGAAGTGCTGAATGAGGATCAGCTTCTTTCTTTTGATGTCCGCAAGCAATGGATGGAGCACCCGGATGTCATTCAAGGCGGAGAATTGACCGGATGGCCGCGCCTCATGGACGGCGATGACTTGATGCTTCATTGCATGCAGGCGACAAAGAAACTGCGCAAGCGGATAGAAGGGCATTTTCCCGGAGCCTCTGAAAAAACACTGACGAAGATGAAACTGTTCGGAGCTGATTCCGACCACGAGGCGATGAATGGCGGCGAGGTGATGAGACGGCTTGAATTGGGCTACTATGTTTCGCTCAGACATTCATCCATCCGCCCTGATTTGAGAACGATTTTGCAGGATCTCCATCAAAAAGGCTTCCGGCATTATGATCATTTCTTCTACACGACGGATGGAGCGACGCCGCATTTTTATAAAGGCGGCATGACGAATGAATTAATCAAAATCGCTTTGGAGGAAGGAGTTCCGGCGATCGATGCCTACAATATGGCGTCCTTTAATATCGCGAAGTATTATCAGATGGACGACTTTCTCGGTGTGATCGGTCCGGGCCGGCTTGCTTCATTGAACATTCTCGATGACCCGATGAATCCGGACCCGGTCACGGTAATCTCCAAAGGCATCCTGCTGAGGGAAGACGGCCGAAATATGAATGCGTTTACAGAAACGGATTGGAAAAAGGGCGGTCTTGTCCCTCTTGAGCTTTCATATGATATGACGATGGATGATTTACAGTTTTCAATGCCGATGGGTGTGACCATGCGCAACGCGGTCATTATGGAGCCGTATATGATTGCGATTGATAATTCTGTTGACCAGCTTTCTTTTGATCATGATGAATGCTATCTCACGCTTCTCGATAAGCATGGAAAATGGCGGGTCAATACAATGCTGAAAGGTTTTGCCGATCGGGTGCAGGGCTTTGTCAGTTCCTACACGACAACCGGAGATATTATCGCTGCCGGAAAAAATAAGGAAGATATCCTGCTCGCTTTCTCTCGGATGAAAGAAATCGGCGGCGGAATCGTGCTTGCCGAAAACGGGAAGATTCTGCATGAGATTCCCCTCGCCTTAAACGGTTCTGCATCCGCGGAAAAGTATGAAGAAGTGCTTGAGAAAGAGCAAAAACTGAGGGCGTTGCTGGAGGAGCGGGGCTACCGATTCTGCGATCCGATCTATACGCTGCTCTTTTTGCAGAGCACACACCTGCCTTATATCCGCATTACGCCGAGAGGAATATTCGACGTGATGAAAAAAACTGTACTCTTTCCATCGATAATGCGTTAAAATATAAAAGCAGGGAGCCGACATATGAAAAGATGGAAAACCGTTTGTATGCTTTGTTTTGCGTTTTTGCTGCTTGCCGCCTGCCGGCAGAACAATGCCGATCAGGTGCAGCCGAAAGAAGCGGAAGCTCCTTTAACGGGGCTGAAAACTGAGCAGAAGCTTGCAGAACGCCGTCCGATTGCAGTCGCAGTGAACAATCATCCGAAGGCGAGGCCCCAATCCGGGCTGTCAAAGGCGGATGTTGTCATCGAAGCGCTCGCGGAGGGCCGGATTACGCGGTTTCTCGCGATTTTTCAAAGTGAGATGCCGGAAACGGTCGGGCCTGTGCGGAGCGCGAGGGAATATTTTGTCACGCTCAGCAGCGGGTTTAACAGCATATTTGTCCATCATGGCTGGAGTCCCGGCGCTAAAAAGCAGCTGGAGTCCGGAACTTACGATTATATAAACGGTTTGGATTTTGACGGCAGCCTGTTTTGGAGAGCCGATTTCAGCAAGCCGCCCCACAATTCCTACACGTCGTATGACAATATCAGGAAGGCGGCGGAACAAAAAGGATACAAGCTGAACGGAAAAACAGAACCGCTCCCATTTCAGACATCAGATGCAAAACCCGGAAACGAAACCTACAATATTCGGATAGATTATGGAACACAAAACGTTACAAATCTTGTCGAATACGATTATGATAAAAAAGCTGATACTTATACAAGAAGCTCTGATGGTGTGAAAGCGACAGACCGGGAGACCGGAAAGCCTTTAGCCATGCACAACATTTTTATTGTTGAAGCCGGCCATCGCATGACAGACAAAGATGGAAGGCGGGCCATCGATATTCAGTCAGGGGGGAAGGGCCTCCTGCTTCAGCACGGCGATGTTATGGAGTCAGACTGGGAATATAAAGACGGCCGTATTCTGCCCGTAAAAGGCGGTGAGATTCTTCCGTTTGTGCCAGGAAAGACATGGATTAATATCGTGCCTGATCTCGATGCAGCTTCCATTAGTAAAGGAGAAGGTGTTTGACGATGCAAATCGATAAATTACGCGGAAAAGAACTGGACCAGTTATTTTTATCTATTTTATCGCTGAAAGATCTGGAGGAATGCTATCGTTTCTTTGACGATCTTTGTACGATTAATGAAATCCAATCGCTGGCGCAGCGTTTGGAAGTGGCAAGAATGCTCCGCGAAGGAAATACGTATCACAAAATTGAAAGCGAAACGGGTGCTTCCACAGCGACGATTTCCCGGGTGAAGCGCTGCTTAAATTACGGAAACGACGCCTATGAAATGGCGCTTGACCGCGTAAACAAAGGAGAATCCTCCTCAGCTACGTAAAAAACCGCTCTGCCGATGACGGCAGGCGGTTTTTTTATGCGTGCTGATTCAAAAGGCCGGGAAGTTCCCTCAGACTTCCGTCTTCCTCCCGGTATACGATGTGTTCAGCTGAGAAATGAATCGGCGAGCTGATGCCCGCCGCCGCGGCGAGGTGAAACAGCCCTTCACGTAACGAGAGCACGTAGTTGCAGACGCGGTGCTGTTTATCCTCAATACTGAGCGCGCGCTGAAGTTTTGGATCGGTTGTCGCCACTCCGACAGGACAATGATTGGTGTGGCATACTTGAGCGCGGATACAGCCGACTGAAAACATCATTCCCCGGGCAATATTGACAAAATCCGCGCCTAACGCGAGGGCAACGGCAATCTTATCCGGAGTGAGCAGCTTTCCGGATGCGAAAATTTTCAGCTTATCTCTTATCCCGTATGTCTTCAAAAGGCCGTCAACAAGGGGGAGGCCGGTCAGAATCGGCAGGCCGACGGAATCCGCCAGCTCATGGAAAGAAGCTCCCGTTCCCCCTTCACTGCCGTCAATCGTAATAAAGTCGGGAAGTTTGCCTGATGAACTCATACAGGAAATAAGGTCTTCAAGGTCTTTGCGGCTGCCCGGGACAATTTTAATGCCGACCGGTTTTTCGCCGACAGTCCTTAATTTCTCAATGAAATCAAGCATGTCCGGAACATTTGAGAACTCGTTGAAGCGGTTTGGGCTGTCAATGGATTGTCCGGGCTGCACATTTCTGATGGCGGCAATTTCTTCGGTCACCTTTGAACCGTCAATATGCCCGCCTCTTGCTTTCGCCCCTTGCGCAAGCTTTAATTCAAAGGCTTTAATCTGCTCGAGGCGGCTTTTTTTCTTAAATTCTTCCCATGAAAATTCTCCTTCTTCGGTGCGGACGCCGAACAGCCCGGGGCCGATTTGGCAGATAATATCCGCGCCGCCTTTCAGATGATACTCAGACAGGCCGCCTTCGCCTGTATTCATCCATGTGCCGCCGGCCTGGTGCAGCCCTTTTGACAGGGCGGTGATTGCCCGGTCGCCAAGTGAGCCGTAGCTCATCGCTGATTGTCCGATTAACCCTTTCACATAAAACGGCTTCTTGCATGTATCGCGGCCGATCATTTGCACATCGTCCGGATGCAGGTAATAAGGGTCCGCCTTTGCTTTTTCGCGGTGTTCGCTGCGTTTCAGCAGGTTGTCTTTGTCAATCTTGTATATCATCGTGTCGATCTTCGGCGTCTGATCTGCGCGCAGCTCCTCCCTTTGTTTCGGGAAGAGGGCGTTACGGATATAATAGCCCGGCTGATTGAAATCCCGTTCTGAGCCGAAGCCCATCATTCTGCTTTTATACTTTCCCGACATGACCGTCTGTTCATATTCTCTCCGGGAAAACGGCTGTTCTTCGTTATCATTGCTGAATAAATACTGCCGCAGCTCAGGTCCGATTTTTTCAAATATATAGCGCAGTTTTCCCGCTGCGGGATAATTGCGCAGCACTGAATGTTCTTCCTGCTTTTCGTCTCTTATGTATATCCAGAGAAACAATACGGCGGGAACTAAAATAATAAAAATCAATATACAAATCAGTACGATAATGGCTTGTTCCATTGAGATCAGACTCCTTGTCTTTTTTCTCTTTGACATTCCACATATTGTCTGTTTTCAAACATAGCCGTTTCCCGTCCGGCGGAGCGCAATCTTTTTTTGTGAATCAGGTGAATGACGTCTTTTTCCGTTTTTCCGGGCCAAACGAATTTGTTATAATGTTTAAATGGCAAGAAACGAATGGAGGAACGAAAACGCATGTACGATGTTAACGAGTGGAAGCATGTTTTTAAACTCGATCCGAATAAAGATTTACCGGATGAACAGCTGGAACGGCTTTGTGAATCTGGGACTGACGCCATTGTGATCGGAGGAAGCGACAATATCACAGAGGACAATGTGCTGAGACTGATGTCAAAGGTGCGGCGTTTTTTAGTGCCGTGCGTACTTGAGGTGTCGACGATTGATTCCATTGTGCCCGGGTTTGATCTTTATTTCATTCCGAGTGTGCTCAACAGCAAAAAGGCGGACTGGATTGTCGGCATGCATCATCAGGCGATGAAAGAATACGGAGAGCTCATGTCAATGGAGGAAATTGTGACGGAGGGCTACTGCATCGTCAACCCTGATTGTAAGGCGGCCGCTTTGACGGAGGCGGATACACATATAGAAACAGAAGATATTCTCGCCTATGCGCGGGTCGCGGAACATTTGCTTCATCTCCCGATTTTTTATCTGGAATACAGCGGGATGCTGGCGGACATAGAAACGGTGGAGAAAACGAAGGCTGTGCTGGACAAGTCCGTCCTGTTTTACGGAGGCGGCATTAAAGACGCGGAAACGGCGGAACGGTTCGGCCGTCATGCCGATGTCATCGTTGTCGGAAATGCCGTATATGAAGATTTTGATCAGGCGCTTAAAACGGTGGCGGCTGTAAAGACAAAGTAGCCAAGCGGACGAAATTGATTTATGATAGAACATATGTTTGATAGGCGGTGAACGGATATGAATTACATTAGCAATCAATTATTAAGCGGATTAAATCCCGTTCAGCAGGAAGCGGTCAAGACGACGGACGGTCCGCTGCTTCTGATGGCGGGCGCGGGAAGCGGAAAAACACGTGTGCTGACGCACAGAATCGCATACTTAATGGCGGAAAAACACGTGGCGCCATGGAACATTCTGGCGATTACATTTACAAATAAAGCCGCCAGAGAAATGAAGGAGCGGGTGGAGAGCATTCTCGGACCCGGCGCGGATGAAATCTGGATATCCACTTTCCACAGCATGTGCGTGCGGATTCTGCGCAGGGATATTGACAGAATCGGCATCAACCGAAATTTCTCCATTCTTGATACGGCTGATCAGCTTTCCGTTATTAAAGGGATTCTGAAAGAGCGGAATATCGACCCGAAAAAGTTTGATCCGAGAAGTATTTTAGGCTCCATCAGCAGCGCAAAAAACGAGCTGATCGAACCTGAGGAATTCGCAAAAACGGCCGGCGGCTACTACGATCAGGTCACGAGTGACGTGTATACCGATTATCAAAAAAAACTGCTGAAAAACCAATCGCTCGATTTTGATGATTTAATCATGACGACAATTAAGCTTTTCGAGCGTGTGCCGGAAGTGCTTGAGTTTTATCAGCGCAAATTCCAGTACATTCACGTAGACGAGTATCAGGATACGAACAGGGCGCAATACCTGCTTGTGAAGCAGCTTGCGGCCCGTCTTGAAAATATCTGCGTCGTCGGTGACTCCGACCAGTCCATTTACAGATGGCGCGGGGCGGATATCGCGAATATCCTTTCCTTTGAAAAAGATTACCCGAGCGCAAACGTGATTCTGCTCGAGCAAAATTACCGCTCAACAAAGCGGATTCTGCAAGCGGCTAACGAAGTGATCAAAAACAACTCAAACCGCAAGCCGAAAAACCTGTGGACGGAAAATGACGAAGGCATCAAGCTTTCTTATTACAGCGGCGACAATGAATTCGGCGAAGGCCAATTCGTCGCGGGCAAAATTTATGAGCTGCACAGCTCGGGCCGGCGGAAGCTTTCCGATATCGCGATTTTATACCGGACAAACGCCCAGTCGCGCGTCATTGAGGAAACCCTTTTAAAATCCGGTCTGAACTACAATATCGTCGGCGGAACCAAGTTCTACGACAGGAAAGAAATTAAAGACATTCTCGCATACCTGCGACTTGTGTCAAACCCGGACGACGACATCAGTTTTACGCGGATCGTCAATGTGCCGAAGCGGGGCGTCGGCGCAACTTCGCTAGAAAAAATCGCTTCATATGCGGCGATGAACGGAATGTCAATGTTCCAGGCGATCAAACAGGTTGATTTCATCGGCGTCAGCGCGAAAGCGGCAAACGCGCTTGACGGCTTTGGCACGATGATTGAAAATCTGACGAATATGCAGGATTACCTGTCCATTACGGAACTCACGGAAGAAATTCTCGAAAAAACGGAATACAGAGAAATGCTGAAGGCTGAAAAATCAATCGAAGCCCAAAGCCGCCTTGAAAATATCGACGAGTTTCTTTCCGTGACGAAAAACTTCGAACAAAAAAGCGAAGACAAGTCTCTCGTCGCGTTTCTGACTGATTTGGCGCTGATTGCGGATATTGACCAGCTCGACCAGAAGGAAGAGGAATCAGGCGGAAAGGATGCCGTCACTTTAATGACACTGCACGCCGCTAAGGGGCTTGAATTTCCTGTCGTGTTCTTAATGGGCATGGAAGAAGGCGTGTTCCCGCACAGCCGCTCCCTGATGGAAGAAGCCGAGATGGAAGAAGAACGCAGGCTCGCATATGTAGGCATTACGAGGGCGGAAGAAGAACTGTATTTAACGAATGCCAAAATGCGCACCTTATTCGGCCGCACCAATATGAATCCGGAATCCCGCTTTATCAGGGAAATACCTGGCGATTTATTGGAGAACCTAAATGAGAAGAAAACACCTCGCATGCAGCCGGGAAGAAAAGTGCAGCCGAAACGCGGCCCCGTATCCCGTCCCGTTTCCTATGCGAACAAAACAGGCGGCGACTCGCTCAGCTGGGCGGTCGGCGATAAAGCGGGCCATAAAAAATGGGGCACCGGAACGGTTGTCAGCGTAAAAGGAGAAGGCGAAAGCACCGAGCTTGATATCGCATTCCCAAGCCCTGTCGGCGTGAAGCGTCTGCTTGCCGCTTTTGCGCCGATTGAAAAGCAGTAACCTGAAGAGGAAAGGAAGAACATGATGGACAAAGAAACAGCGAAACACCGGGCAGAAGAATTGCGCCGCACCATCGATCAGTA
Organism: Bacillus sp. ChL18; assembly: GCF_026241425.1. Taxonomy (NCBI): domain Bacteria; kingdom Bacillati; phylum Bacillota; class Bacilli; order Caryophanales; family Bacillaceae; genus Bacillus; species Bacillus sp. ChL18. The sequence goes on from NZ_JAPHWE010000004.1 coordinate 72,268, forward strand.
CAGTTATGAATATTACACCTTAGATGAACCGAGCGTGCCGGATTCCGAGTACGACAGACTGATGCAGGAGCTGATTGCCATAGAGGAAGAGCACCCGGAGCTCAGAACGCCTGATTCGCCCACACAGCGGGTCGGGGGAGCGGTGCTTGAATCGTTTCAAAAGGTGCAGCACGGCACACCGATGCTCAGTCTCGGCAACGCATTTAACGATGATGATCTCCGCGATTTTGACCGCCGCGTCCGTCAGGCTGTCGGTGACGGCGTCGCTTATAATGTGGAGCTGAAAATAGACGGTCTTGCTGTTTCTCTCCGTTATGAAGACGGCTATTTCGTCAGAGGCGCGACAAGAGGAGACGGAACGACGGGCGAAGATATCACGGAAAACTTAAAAACGATCCGCAACATTCCGCTGAAAATGAAACGGAACCTTTCCATAGAAGTGCGCGGAGAGGCGTACATGCCGAAACAGTCATTTGAAGCGCTCAATGAAGAAAGGCTGAAACATGAAGAGGAGCCGTTCGCCAATCCCCGGAACGCGGCTGCGGGCTCACTCAGACAGCTTGATCCGAAAATTGCAGCGAAACGAAATCTTGACATCTTCGTCTACAGTATAGCGGAGCTTGACGAGATGGGTGTGGAAACACAGAGTCAGGGCCTGGATTTTCTGGATGAGCTCGGTTTTAAAACAAACCAGGAACGGAAAAAATGCGCCACGATAGATGAAGTCATTGAAATGATCGAAGAGCTGCAGGCGAAGCGGGCCGATCTCCCGTATGAAATTGACGGAATCGTCATCAAAGTCGATTCGCTCGACCAGCAGGAAGAGCTCGGGTATACGGCAAAAAGCCCGCGCTGGGCGATTGCTTATAAATTCCCGGCGGAAGAGGTCGTGACAAAACTTCTCGATATCGAACTGAATGTCGGAAGAACGGGCGTCATTACGCCGACCGCCGTTCTGGAACCGGTAAAAGTCGCGGGAACGACGGTCTCAAGAGCATCCCTTCATAACGAAGATTTAATTAAAGAGAAGGATATCCGCATTCTCGATAAAGTGGTCGTCAAAAAAGCGGGCGACATCATCCCTGAGGTCGTCAATGTCTTAATTGAACAGCGGACCGGAGAAGAAAAAGAATTCAATATGCCGACCAGCTGCCCTGAGTGCGAAAGCGAACTTGTCCGCATTGAAGGGGAAGTCGCGCTGCGCTGCATCAATCCGGAATGTCCGGCGCAGATCAGAGAAGGCCTGATTCACTTTGTCTCACGCAACGCGATGAATATTGACGGGCTCGGAGAACGTGTCATCACACAGCTTTTCCGTGAACATCTCGTCCGTAATGTCGCTGATTTGTATAAGCTGACGAAAGAACAGGTTATCCGGCTTGAGCGGATGGGGGAAAAATCAACTGACAATCTGATCAGCTCCATCCAAAAGTCAAAAGAGAATTCGCTGGAACGCCTGCTGTTCGGTCTCGGCATCCGTTTTATCGGCTCAAAAGCGGCCAAAACACTCGCCATGCATTTTGAAAGCCTGGAAAATCTGAAACAAGCCACGGAAGAAGAGCTGCTTGCGGTAGATGAAATCGGCGAAAAAATGGCCGATGCCGTTGTCACCTATTTCCGCAAAGAAGAAATGCTTGAGCTATTGAATGAACTTGAGGAACTCGGTGTGAACACACTCTACAAAGGCCCGAAAAAAGTAAAAGCGGCGGACAGCGACTCTTATTTTGCCGGCAAAACCATCGTGTTAACCGGAAAGCTTGAAGAGCTGTCCAGAAATGAAGCCAAGGCGCAGATTGAAGCGCTCGGCGGAAAGCTGACGGGATCTGTCAGCAAAAAAACAGACTTGCTGATTGCCGGAGAAGCGGCCGGAAGCAAGCTGACAAAAGCGCAGGAATTAAACATTGAAGTATGGAATGAAGCACAGCTATTGGGAGAGCTAAAGAAATAAGAGGAGTGTTTTCTATTGAAAAAGATGTTGGCATTGGCGGCGACGGCAACGGCGGCAGTACTCATGCTGTCGGCCTGTTCGCCGAGTTTCGGGGGGAACAAAGAGGAAGAGATCACGCAGAAAACGGCAAAGTCTTCTGAAAAAGCGATCATACCGAAATATAATATCTCTGATTCCTACTATAAAATGGTGCTTCCGTTTAAGGCCGGAAAAGCGCGCGGCCTGACCGCGGACCGGCTGAACACGAGGCTGGACATCGATGAATTCGAGACGGGTCTGATGCGGCTCGCTCAAGACACGTTCCCGACGGATGACTATTTGTATCAGGAAGGCCAGTATTTAGATGAGGACACGGTACTTAGCTGGCTTGACCGCAAAAAAGAGGGCAGTGATCTGAAAAAGGCGAAAAAGGCAGATGCCAATTTTCAGAATCTCGGCTTAAACCCTGTGCTGCCAAGCTCGGGATCGGCAAAAGAGAAAAATGAAAACAGCCCGATTTACTTAGCGTCCATGCTTGAACAGGATTACTTAGTTAGAAAAGATAAAAATTCCATCCAGCTTGGCGGTGTCATGATCGGTCTCGCTCTCAACTCTGTATACTATTACCGCGAAAACACAGGTGATCCGCAGCAGGAAGTTGAGCTCAGCGATAAAACGATCCGCAGCCACGGTGAAGAAATCGCCCAGGAAGTCGTTAACCGCCTTCGGAAAATGGATAACCTGAAAAATGTGCCGATCACCGTCGCCCTTTATAAACAAGCGCCGAAAACATCAATCGTACCGGGGAATTACATTGCGAAAACAGAAGTCAAGGCCGGCTCATCCACCATTTCAAACTGGGATGATGTCAAAGAAAAGTACGTCTTCTATCCGGCGGATACAGACACGGCAAAGAAATACCCTGATGATTCCGAAGTGTTTAAACGCTTCAAAAACGCCATCGACAGCTACTTCCCGAATTACACCGGAGTCGTCGGAACGGCAATGTACGAAAACGATGAAATGAGAAAAATGAAGATTGAAATCCCGATGCAATTTTACGGGAAAAGCGAAGTCATCGCCTTTACCCAATACTTAACAGGTGAGCTGATGGATTATTATTCAAAAGGCTCAGTTGATGTCGAGATTAACATTACCTCGTCTGACGGCCAGGAAGCGCTGATCGTCCGCAATGCGGGTGACAAAGAACCGACCGTCCATATTTACGATTAACCAAGATGCCCTTGTTCATTTCTGTATGAGCAAGGGTTTTTTTATTGTGAATATCGTTGGAGAGAGGGATGAGGTATGTTAAGATATTTGTATAATTAGGAATTAACAGGAAAACACATTTCGTTTCTAAGCGGATGTTACTAATCTGCTGTGAAAAAAGAAGGGCAGGAATGTTGATGAATGACATTTGCTGAGTACACACACCGCCTACAAACGTTATGAAAAGGGTGAATCAGCATGCATAAAGATATTAAAGCGATTTTTGAGGAAGATAAGGTACTGGCTGAGGCCGGTGAAATATACGGCTTTACCAAGTTTCAATTTATTGCGGACGCAGAGAACTACGTATACGAAATTGTGAAAGATAACGAACCGTATATCTTAAAAATTACGCATACGATCAGAAGAACACCGGAATATATTCTCGGAGAAATGGAATGGCTTCATCATCTGGCAAAGGGAGGGCTTTCAGCAGCAAAGCCGATTCCTTCATTAAATGGCAGAGATGTCGAAGAAGTGCCGGATGGAAAAGGCGGAGCGTTTTTAGTAAGAGTCTATGAAAAAGCGCCCGGACGCAAAGTGGAGGAATCAGACTGGAACGGAACTCTGTTTTATGAGCTTGGAAAGTACACGGGGAACATGCACCGGCTGACGAAAAGCTACCGTCTGAGCGATCCGGCATATAAAAGGCAGGAATGGGATGAAGAGGAGCAGCTGAAGCTGAGAAAATATGTGCCCGCAGATCAGCATCTCGTATTTGAGCGGGCGGATGCTCTAATGGAAAAACTGCGCCGTTTGCCGAAGAATCCCGAAAACTACGGCCTTGTGCACGCCGATCTGCACCATGGCAATTTCAATTGGGACAACGGAAAAATCACTGCATTTGATTTTGATGATATCGGCTACAATTGGTTTGTGAATGATATCAGTATTCTGCTGTACAACATGTTGTGGTATCCGGTCATCCCGTATGAAGACAAGGCCGCGTTTACGGGTGAGTTCATGACACACTTTATGAAAGGCTACAGGGAAGAAAATGACCTTGACCCCGCCTGGCTTGAACACATCCCGGATTTTCTCCGGCTGCGCCATATGCTGATCTACGGATTATTGCATCAGGCGTTTGACCTCAATTCACTCGGGGACGAGGAACGTGAGATGCTGAAAGCCCTCAGGCGCGATATCGAAAACGAAACCCCGATTACGGAGTATAACTTTTCTGCATTCGTATAAATAGAAAACGCCGGCTGAATCCAGCCCGGCGTTTTTTTATAACGTATCACACTTCACTCCGACGACACCCTGAATTTCTTTAATATCATAATAGACGTCAGTGGTGTAGCGGTTTTTGTGAACACTGACTTTCACTTCCATAATCGGAAATTCTTTTTCGCGCAGATCATCAATCCGGACGGAGTGAATGCGGAGCCGTTTGCTTTTCATTTCTTTTAGAATCTCGGTCATTTTGTCTTTATCGGAAAGAGACATTCTCACGCGGATATCCTTTTCCTTCAAGCGGTTGGGACCGATTTTTCTGATCAGCCACGGAAGAAATTCGACACTGATCAGGATAAACAAGAGGCTTGCGAACGCCTCTTTATAAAAGCCCGCGCCTGTAGCCAGACCGAGCCCGGCTGCGCCCCAGATGATGGCCGATGTCGTCAGGCCGGATATGACGTCATTGCTTTTACGCAGGATCACGCCCGCGCCGATAAAACCGACGCCGGAAATGATTTGGGCGGGGAGGCGGAGCGGATCCATCATGATACGGTAATATTTTGGGAAATGATATGCCGCGTTAATGCTGACGATCGTCAGCATACAGGAGCTGACGGCGATGACGATACAGGTTTTCAGTCCGAGCGGTTTGTTTTTCAGCTCGCGTTCAAGACCGATGATCATGCCGATCAGCGTGGCAATGCCCAGCTTTAATAAAATGTCTGGTTCGATAGGCCAGCTCAATTTGCACAGCACCTCCGCAATTTTTCTTATAATAAATTGATATGATTTTCTCACAGTATTTATAGCAGGACAAGTGCGGAAGAAAAAAGCCGTCAGGGATAAAATCTGACGGCTTTTTGTCTATTTCTTGTTTTTCAAAAGAGCTTCCATCCGGCTGAACAGCTGATAAGAAGCATCGGCCGGTTTTTTGGTCAGCAGGCTGACGGCAATACCGGCAATCAGACTGAGGAAGAACCCCGGAATGATTTCGTATACGCCGGTTGAAGCGGCAAGCCCTGTGGTGATCCAGATTAAAACGGCCGCGGCCCCGGTAATCATCGCCGCAAGCGCTCCCCATTCATTCATCCGTTTCCAGTACAGACTGAGCAAGAGCGCCGGGCCGATAGCCGAACCGAAGCCTGCCCACGCATATCCGACCAGATCAAGAATGGTGCTGTTCGGATTCATGGAAAGCAGGATGGCGATAACGGCCACGATCAATACCGACAGGCGTCCGGTCATGACCAATTCTTTATCGCTCGCTTCCCGTCTGAAAAAGGCGCGGTATAAATCTTCCGTAATGGCGCTTGCCGTTACGAGAAGCTGTGAAGAAATGGAACTCATGATCGCCGCTAAAATCGCGGACAGCAAGAAGCCTGTAATCAGCGGGTGGAACAGGATTTTAGAAAAAATAATGAAAATCGTTTCCGGGTCTTTTACGGAGACCCCGAAGTGATGGGTATACGCAACCCCGATAATCCCGGTAAGCAATGAGCCGACAACTGAAATGGCCATCCAGCTCATCCCGATTCTGCGGGCGGGTTTTAAATCTTTTACTTCTTTAATCGCCATAAACCGTACGATGATATGAGGCTGGCCGTAATAGCCGAGTCCCCATGCCAAGTAAGAAATAATGCTAATGACGCTCGCGCCTTTAAAGATATCCAATAGTTTCGGGTTAACGGCGTTGATCGAATCAATCGTCGTTGAAACGCTCCCGAGCTGGGTAAAAGCAACGATCGGCACAAGCACTAATGCCGCAAACATGATCGCTCCCTGCACAAAGTCAGTCAGACTGACAGCGAGGAAACCGCCAAACAGCGTGTAAAGCACAACAACACCGGCCGTTAAAAACAAACCGAATTTGTAGTCGGCGCCGAATGCCGATTCAAATAACCTGCCTCCGGATACCATCCCGGACGATGTGTACAGTGTGAAAAAGATCATAATAATCACGGCGGAAACAATTTTCAGCAATGATGACGAGTGGCGGAACCGTTTATCGAAAAAATCGGGAATCGTAATCGCATCATCCGCAACTTCCGTGTAAGCGCGCAGCCTCGGAGCAAGCAGCAGATAATTTGAATACGCGCCGATCGTCAAACCGAGCGCCAGCCATAAGGTCGATAACCCCGTTGCGAACATTGCGCCGGGAACTCCCATCAGCATCCATGCGCTCATATCGGCCGCACCTGCGGACAGCGCCGTTACGAACGGGCCTAGTCCTCTTCCGCCCAGCATGTAATCATTAATATTCGTTGTCTTTCTGAATGCGTACCAGCCGATTAACAGCATGGCAGCAAAGTAAATGCCAAGAGATATAATTAGTTCAATACTCACGTTTTTGGACCCTCTCTTCTTTCATGTAAATGTTGCATCACCTCTGTAGATTAGTAGTGCCGGAATATGCGCCGGCGATCCAGCCTTTAGTCATCATTCCATGCGGATCGCATGATTTAGTGCTGGCTATGGTTACTAAACCTAACAAAGTATCCCCGATCAATCAACTCTCGAAACCTGGCCCGCTCAAGGAAAAAATCCCCGCCAACATAGAACAGCTTAGAGATGAAAACGCTACCAATAAATTATAAAAGTAAAAATTTTCTGACATATAATTCGTTTCTCTTTCTCCCCGATTTAGGATAAAATAGAGAGGGTTTCATCATGCCTCAGAAGGCGGCGTTTTGTTGCTTTAGAGGGCTCATTTTTGATATGATCAGTATTATATGACGAAACGGAGAATTATGCGGAGGTGGATCTTATGTCACGAATTTCTATAGAAGAAGTAAAGCATGTCGCTCATTTGGCGAGACTCGCCATTACGGATGAAGAAGCTGAAATGTTCACAGAACAGCTTGACAGCATCATCTCGTTTGCCGAGGAGCTTAATGAAGTGGACACGGATAACGTGGAACCGACAACACACGTGCTGAAAATGAAAAACGTAATGAGAGAAGATGAAGCGGGTAAAGGCCTTCCGGTCGAGGATGTCATGAAAAATGCTCCCGATCATAAAGACGGCTATGTCCGTGTGCCATCTATTCTGGATTAAAGGAGGGAGACAGTATGTCATTATTTGATCACAAAATCACAGAACTGAAACAAATGATACATAAAAAAGAAATCAAGATTTCTGATCTTGTTGATGAATCTTACAAACGGATCGCATCCGTGGATGATAAGGTGCAGGCGTTTTTACAGCTTGATGAAGAAAGAGCCCGCGCTTACGCGAAAGAACTTGACGAAGCGGTTGACGGACGGTCTGAACACGGTCTTCTCTTCGGAATGCCGATCGGCGTCAAAGACAACATCGTGACCAAAGGGCTTCGCACAACATGCTCAAGCAAAATCCTCGAAAACTTCGATCCGATTTACGATGCGACGGTCGTGGAGCGCCTTCAAGCTGCTGAAGCCGTCACGATCGGAAAGCTGAATATGGACGAGTTCGCGATGGGTTCTTCTACTGAAAACTCCGCGTACAAAGCGACGAAAAACCCTTGGAATCTCGATACGGTTCCCGGCGGATCAAGCGGCGGTTCCGCAGCTGCGGTTGCCGCGGGCGAAGTGCCGTTTTCACTCGGATCTGATACGGGCGGCTCCATCCGCCAGCCGGCTTCTTTCTGCGGCGTCGTCGGATTAAAGCCTACATACGGACGCGTGTCGCGTTACGGTTTGGTCGCTTTTGCGTCTTCACTGGACCAGATCGGACCGATCACAAGAAACGTAGAAGATAACGCATTCCTGCTTCAGGCGATTTCAGGCCCGGACAAAATGGACTCTACGAGCGCCAATGTCGAAGTGCCGGACTTTCTTTCTTCATTAACTGGCGATATTAAAGGCTTAAAAATCGCCGTACCGAAAGAATATCTCGGAGAAGGCGTCGGCAAAGAAGCGAAAGAATCGGTTTTAGCCGCTTTAAAAGTGCTTGAAGACCTCGGAGCGACATGGGAAGAAGTATCTCTGCCGCACAGCAAATACGCGCTTGCGACGTATTATCTGCTGTCTTCTTCCGAAGCGTCTGCAAACCTTGCGCGCTTTGACGGCATCCGCTACGGCTACCGCTCAGACAATGCGGACAACCTGATCGACCTTTATAAACAGACACGCTCAGAAGGCTTCGGCAATGAAGTGAAGCGCCGCATCATGCTCGGCACCTTCGCGCTCAGCTCCGGCTACTATGACGCGTATTACAAAAAAGCGCAAAAAGTGCGCACGCTTATTAAAAAAGATTTTGAAGACGTATTTGAGAAATACGATGTCATCGTCGGACCGACAACGCCGACACCGGCATTCAAAATCGGCGAAAAAACCAGCGATCCGCTCACAATGTACGCCAACGATATTTTAACGATTCCTGTCAACCTCGCGGGTGTGCCGGGAATCAGCGTGCCGTGCGGATTTGCGGACGGACTGCCGCTCGGACTGCAAATCATCGGAAAACACTTCGATGAAGGCACTGTATACCGCGTCGCTCATGCTTTTGAGCAGGCAACAGATCATCATAAAGCGAAACCTGAACTGTAAGGGGTGAAATGAAGTGAACTTTGAAACGGTAATCGGACTTGAAGTCCATGTGGAATTAAAAACAAAATCTAAAATTTTCTCAAGCTCACCGACGCCATTCGGCGCGGAAGCGAATACCCAAACGAGCGTCATCGACCTCGGCTATCCCGGCGTGCTGCCCGTTTTGAACAAAGAAGCGGTCGAATTCGCGATGAAAGCCGCAATGGCTTTGAACTGCGAAATCGCAACGGATACGAAGTTTGACCGGAAAAACTATTTCTACCCGGACAACCCGAAGGCATATCAAATTTCTCAGTTTGACAAGCCGATCGGCGAAAACGGATGGATCGAAATCGAAGTCGGCGGAAAAACGAAAAAAATCGGCATTACCCGTCTTCACCTTGAAGAAGATGCGGGAAAACTGACGCATACGGGCGACGGCTATTCCCTCGTTGACTTCAACCGCCAGGGCACGCCGCTTGTCGAGATTGTATCTGAGCCGGATATCCGCACACCGGAGGAAGCTTACGCATATCTCGAAAAGCTGAAATCAATTATCCAATACACAGGCGTTTCCGACTGTAAAATGGAAGAAGGTTCACTGCGCTGTGACGCCAACATTTCCCTCCGTCCGATCGGCCAGGAGAAATTCGGCACAAAAACGGAGCTGAAAAACCTGAACTCCTTCGCGTTCGTGCAAAAAGGACTTGAGCATGAAGAAAAACGCCAAGAGCAGGTGCTTCTGTCAGGCGGAGTCATTCAGCAGGAGACGCGCCGCTACGATGAAGCGACGAAAAAAACCATTTTGATGCGTGTCAAAGAAGGTTCTGACGACTATCGTTATTTCCCTGAGCCTGACCTTGTCGAGCTCTACATTGATGACGAATGGAAAGAACGCGTAAGAGCAACCATTCCTGAGCTTCCGGACGAGCGCCGCAAGCGTTATATCGAAGAGCTCGGCCTGCCGGCTTATGACGCAATGGTTCTGACGCTGACGAAAGAAATGGCTGATTTCTTCGAAGAAACGGTCAATAAAGGCGCAGAAGCCAAGCAGGCATCAAACTGGCTGATGGGTGAAGTCTCAGCTTACCTGAACGCCGAACAAAAAGAGCTTGAGGATGTCGCGCTGACTCCTGAAGGCCTTGCCGACATGATTAAGCTGATTGAAAAAGGAACCATCTCGTCCAAAATCGCGAAGAAAGTCTTTAAAGAATTAATTGAAAAAGGCGGCGACGCAGAAAAAATCGTCAAAGAAAAAGGCCTCGTGCAGATTTCTGACGAAAGCGTGCTTCTGAAGCTGGTAACAGATGCGCTTGACAGCAACCCGCAGTCAATTGAAGACTTTAAAAACGGAAAAGACCGTGCGATCGGCTTCCTTGTCGGGCAGATTATGAAAGCCTCAAAAGGACAGGCCAACCCGCCGATGGTCAACAAGATCTTACTTGAAGAAATCAAAAAACGATAAAAAAAGCAGCCGCCTCTAAGGGCGCTGCTGACACGGAGACCGGTAAGCGCCGGTCTCTTTTTTATAAGCTGAAATAGGTTTCAATGGAAGCCCGCAGCGTTTCAATCTGCTCATTTCCGCTGCCTGCCAAGTTGGACAGCATTCCTTTAATAATCGGTTTTCGCGGCTCTTCCTTTGCGCATTCCTCTTCAATGACTTCAAGCGATACGAGGACGTCCTCAGGGAGCCCCTGCTGTGCTTTTATCTTTTGAATATCCGCAAGCAGTCTTTCTCTGTCCGCCGCGGGCTGTGTGAAGATATCCTCAGGCAGCAGCGGATCGGGGTTGTCTTTTATCAGTCCCGTAATCAGGTCATCGATTCTGGCAATCAGAAAGGCCGCCACGTTTTCCGTCCGGAATGCCGTATGTTCATTAAAAATCAAGAAATGAATATAGGAGCTCACAATTCCTTGCGCCATAACGGACGCATCCGCTAAAAACGGTGTGACGGCATCTCCGTAAACGGAGAGCAACGCATCCCGATACAGCATGTTAAATTGAATATTGGCCTCGTGAAAATACTGTTTGACCTTTTGATTTTCAGGAATGACCTTTTCGCTCAGCAAGAGAATGATAAAGTCCTTGTGCTCCATGAATTCCTGGAATTGATAAGCGATTTGTTTTCGGAATACGTCCTTAGGCGGTTTATGCTGATGTTCTGTTTTGATTTTCTTTATTTCTTCCATAGACATGCCGATGTAATACTCACATGCTGACAGCAAAAGGTCTTCTTTTGATTTGAAATGGAGATAGAAGGCTCCTTTTGAAATTCCGCATTCACCGGCGATTTCCTGAATGGTTGTTGAAGAAAACCCTTTTTTGGCAAATAAATGGATGCCTGTTTTTATGATTTTCTCTTTTTTTTCGTTCATGACGTGCTTCCCCTTAATCCTGAAAAATTTAGAAAAATTTACTGCCTTATTAGTTGACGATGTTGAGTTATACCGTTTAGTATTATATAGAATGACCAGTCAGTCAATAAAAATTAACGGAGGACATGATGAACCACATTATTAACTTTGTACTGAAGAACAAATTCGCAGTTTGGCTGATGACGATTATCGTTACTGTAGCAGGGCTGTATGCCGGTATGAATATGAAGCAGGAATCCATACCGGACGTCAACATGCCTTACCTTTCAGTAAATACGACTTATCCCGGAGCTGCTCCGAGTCAAGTTGCGGATGACGTGACAAAACCGATCGAGCAGGCGGTCCAGAATTTAGAAGGAGTGAGCGTCGTAACGTCCACATCCTCTGAAAACGTCTCATCGGTTATGATTGAATATGATTACAGCAAGGATATGGACAAGGCGAAAACCGAAGTCGCTGAAGCGCTGGACAGTGTCAGCCTTCCTGACGACGCGAAAAAACCTGACATTTCCCGTTACAGCCTCAACTCTTTCCCGATTTTGACGCTCAGTGTGACAAGCGGCAAAAGCTCGCTTGAAGACCTGACCAAAAATGTGGAAAACACTCTCGTTCCTAAGCTTGAAGGCATTCAGGGCGTTGCGTCTTTGCAAGTTTCCGGACAGCAGGAGGAGCAGGTGGAATTCTCTTTCAAAGACAAAAAAATGAAAGAGTACGGACTTGATGAAGATACCGTCAAGAAAGTGATCCAAGGCTCTGACGTCAATACGCCGCTTGGATTGTACACGTTCGGCAACAAAGAAAAATCAGTTGTCGTTAACGGAAATATTACGTCAATTAAAGATCTGAAAGATATGAGAATTCCGGTCACATCTTCTTCTGCCGCTCAAGGTCAAGCGGGCGGAGCCGGTGCGGCATCTGCGGCGGACGCTCAGGCTATGCAGCAGGCACAGCAAAGCGCGGCAGCAGGGGTGCCGACAGTCAAGCTTTCTGACATTGCTGACATTAAAGATGTGAAAAAAGCTGAATCCATTTCCCGCACGAACGGAAAGGACAGCATCGGAATTAATATCGTAAAAGCCAATGACGCCAACACGGTAGAAGTGGCCGATGCGATTAAAGATGAACTGAATCAATACAAAAAAGACCACAAAGGGTTCAAGTACAGCTCGACTCTTGATATGGCAGAGCCGATTACAGAGTCGGTGGATACGATGTTAAGCAAAGCGATTTTCGGCGCGATTTTTGCGGTCGTGATCATTCTCTTATTCTTAAGAGATATTAAGTCAACGATGATTTCTATCATTTCCATCCCGCTGTCACTGCTGATTGCGCTTCTTGTGCTGAATCAGCTTGATGTCACATTGAACATAATGACGCTCGGTGCGATGACGGTCGCCATCGGACGGGTAGTCGACGACTCGATTGTCGTGATCGAAAACATTTACCGCCGCATGAGGCTGAAAGATGAACCTTTACGCGGGAAGCAATTGGTGCGTGAAGCGACGAAAGAAATGTTTAAACCGATCATGTCATCAACGATCGTAACCATTGCCGTATTCCTGCCGCTTGCCATGGTCGGCGGACAGATCGGCGAACTGTTTATGCCGTTTGCATTAACAATCGTCTTCGCGCTTGCCGCATCGCTGTTGATTTCGATCACACTGGTGCCGATGCTTGCGCACAGCTTATTCAAAAAATCGCTCACAGGCGCGCCTGTTAAAGCGAAAGAGCATAAGCCGGGCAGATTGGCCAATTTCTATAAAAAAGTGCTGAATTGGTCATTAAGACATAAATGGATTACATCTATCATCGCGGTTCTGATGCTTGTCGGCAGTTTGTTCCTCGTACCTCTGATCGGCGCGAGCTACCTGCCTGCGCAAGCGGACAAAACGATGCAGCTCACATATACGCCTGAACCGGGCGAAACGAAAAGCGAAGCTGAAAAAGCTGCGCAAAAAGCGGAAGACATGCTGCTTAAACGCAAACATGTCGATACCGTTCAGTATTCTTTAGGTTCGCAAAGTCCGCTCGGCGGAAGCTCAAACGGCGCATTGTTCTACGTGAAATACGAGGATGACACGCCTGATTTTGACAAAGAAAAAGACAATGTCTTAAAAGAAATCAAAAAAACATCCAGCCGCGGCGAATGGAAATCACAAAATTTCAGCTCGTCAGGCAACAACAATGAATTAACGTACTATGTGTACGGAGATTCAGAGTCTGATATTAAAGGCACGGTCAAAGACATCGAAGGCATCATGAAAAAGCAGAAGGATCTGAAAGACATCAACTCAGGCCTTTCCAGCACATATGATGAGTACACGTTCACCGCTGACCAGGAGAAACTCAGCAAGCAGGGCCTGACGGCTTCGCAAATCTCCCAAGCCCTGATGTCCCAAACGTCACAGTCTCCTTTGACAACGGTGAAAAAAGACGGCAAAGAGCTTGACGTCAACATCAAAACAGAAAAAGACCAGTATAAGAGTGTAAAAGAATTAGAGGATAAAACCATCACATCGCCTGCAGGCCAAGAAGTAAAAATCGGCGATGTGGCGAAAGTGAAAAATGGCACGACATCCGATACCATTTCCAAACGCGACGGCAAAGTGTACGCTGACGTAACGGCAACCGTCACTTCTGACAACGTCACGAAGGTGTCATCAGCCGTTCAAAAGAAAGTTGACAAACTGGATAAGCCGGACAATGTATCCATTGATACCGGCGGTGTATCAGCGGATATTGCTGATTCCTTTACGAAACTCGGCTTAGCGATGCTTGCCGCAATCGCCATCGTATACCTCGTTCTTGTGATCACGTTCGGCGGAGCATTAGCGCCGTTTGCGATTCTGTTCTCGCTTCCGTTTACAGTCATCGGCGCATTAGCCGGCCTGTATGTATCCGGAGAGACGATCAGTCTGAATGCCATGATCGGTATGCTGATGCTGATCGGAATCGTCGTCACAAACGCCATTGTCTTAATTGACCGCGTCATCCATAAAGAAGCGGAAGGCTTATCGACGAGAGAAGCGCTCCTGGAGGCGGGTTCTACGAGATTGCGTCCGATTCTGATGACGGCGATCGCGACAATCGGTGCCCTGCTTCCATTGGCATTGGGCTTCGAAGGCGGCAGTCAGGTCATTTCTAAAGGACTCGGTGTCACCGTTATCGGCGGTTTAATCAGTTCGACTCTGCTTACCCTTCTGATTGTGCCGATCGTATATGAAGTATTAGCGAAATTCCGTAAGAAAAAACCTGGAACGGAAGAAGAGTAAGACAGCGGGCCTTGGCTCCTTAAACGGAGCCGGGGCCTTTTTTCTTCTGGGAATTCCTGTACATATTGTTGCGATTTTCTCAAGTCATAGTATAATTAAAGGTTGTTAGTGTTAATAATGGATCGGATACTCTTAAGTAGGATGATGAGATAATGAAACGTGCACGCATAATATACAATCCGACTTCAGGACGGGAGCTTTTTAAGAAAAATCTTGCCCAGGTCCTGCAAAAATTTGAACAAGCCGGTTATGAAACCTCCACCCATGCCACCACATGCGCGGGGGATGCCACCCACGCCGCAACAGAAGCCGCTTTGCGGGAGTTTGACCTGATTATCGCTGCCGGCGGAGACGGAACGATTAATGAAGTCGTCAACGGTCTTGCGCCGTTAGACAAACGCCCGACACTCGGCATCATTCCGGTCGGCACGACAAATGACTTCGCCAGAGCGCTGGGCATTCCGAGAGAGAATATACTGAATGCCGCTGATACCGTCATTAACGGCGTGGCCCGCCCGATCGACATCGGCCAGGTGAATGGTCAGTACTTTATCAACATCGCCGGAGGAGGCCGTCTGACGGAGCTGACGTATGATGTGCCGAGTAAACTGAAAACGATGCTTGGCCAGCTTGCTTATTATTTAAAGGGAATGGAAATGCTGCCTTCACTTCGACCGACAGAAGTCGAGATTGAATATGACGGCAAGCTGTTTCAAGGCGAAATTATGCTGTTTTTAGTGACGCTGACCAACTCGGTCGGCGGATTCGAGAAGCTGGCCCCTGATTCCAGCCTGAATGACGGCATGTTTGATTTGATTATTTTGAAAAAAGCCAATCTCGCGGAGTTTATCAGAGTCGCGAGCATGGCGCTCAGAGGCGATCATATTAACGATCAGCACATTATTTACACAAAAGCGAACCGCGTGAAAGTCAATGTATCAGAAAAGATGCAGCTGAACCTGGACGGCGAATACGGCGGCATGCTGCCGGGCGAATTCGTGAATCTGTACCGGCATATTCACGTCATCATGCCGAAAGAGAAAGCGGAACAGCTGGATGATTAATACGCGGACAAAATCCTAAAACAGTATTCGTTTTAGGATTTTGTCATCTTTTCAGCGTGATCGGAAACCTTTGAAGGCTGACATTGAATTTGAAGGTTTGCCAGCACGCTGAAACAAGGCAATTGGTAAAACTAGAGGTGATTATAGATGAAAATGAAACCCCCGATAGAAAAAAATGAATACTATGATGTGACATTTGAGGATTTGACGCACGAAGGAGCGGGCGTCGCAAAGGTTCAGGGCTTCCCGATCTTCGTGCCGAACGCCCTGCCTGAGGAAAAAGCGCAAATCAAAGTGACACGCGTCAAAAAAGGCTTCGCTTTCGGCCGCTTAATCGAGCTGAAGGAAGAAAGCCCGCACAGAACGGATGCCCCGTGCCCAATCTACAAACAATGCGGCGGCTGCCAGCTTCAGCACATGACCTATGAAGGCCAGCTTTTGTTTAAACAGAAACAAGTCAAAGACGTCTTAGAACGGATCGGCAAGCTGGACCTCTCAAAAGTCACCGTGCACCCGACGCTCGGCATGGAAGACCCGTGGAACTACAGAAACAAAGCGCAGGTGCCGGTAGGAGAAAGAGAAGGCGGACTCGTCGCCGGCTTCTATCAGCAAAGAAGCCATGACATCATCGACATGAGCGCCTGCCTGATCCAGCAATCCAAAAACGACGAAGCCGTCCAAGCCGTCAAAGACATCTGTGCAAATTACGGCGTCAAAGCCTATAACGAAGAACGCCACAAAGGCTGGCTCCGCCACATTATGGTCAGATACGGCGTCGTCACGGGCGAAATGATGATCGTCTTCATCACAAGAACAAGCGATTTTCCGCACAAAGCGAAAATCATCGAAAACATCACAGCGCAATTCCCGCACGTCAAATCCATCGTGCAAAACATCAATCCAAACAAAACAAACGTCATCTTTGGGAACGAAACAAACGTCATCTGGGGCGAAGAATACATCTACGACCTCATCGGAGACGTCAAATTCGCCATCTCCGCCAGATCGTTCTATCAGGTTAACCCGGAACAGACAAAAGTGCTCTACGACAAAGCGCTTGAGTACGCGGAGCTGCAAGGGGAAGAAACCGTCATCGACGCCTACTGCGGCATCGGAACCATTTCTCTATTTCTGGCGAAGCAGGCGAAGAAAGTATACGGCGTCGAAATCGTGCCGGAAGCCATCGAGGATGCGAAACGCAACGCTGAGCTGAACGGCATCACAAACGCGGAATTCGCAGTCGGAGAAGCGGAAACAGTCATTCCGAAATGGTATAAAGAAGGCATCACGGCCGACACCCTCGTCGTCGATCCGCCAAGAAAAGGCTGCGACGAAGCCCTCCTGCGGACAATCATCGACATGAAACCGAAGCGGGTGGTGTACGTGTCCTGCAATCCAGGAACGCTTGCAAGAGACCTGAGGGTGCTTGAGGATGGCGGGTATCAGACGCTAGAAGTGCAGCCGGTGGATATGTTCCCGCATACGAATCATGTGGAGTGTTGTGTGTTGCTTATAAAAAAATAGAAGGTATGTGGATGCGAGAATCTGTAAAAGATTCTCGTACTTCTGTCTTCCTTTTAACCGGTAAAGAAACTAGTTTGTTTTAATGTGGTGAAATTAACAAAAAGTTTATCGAATAAACAGTTAATAGATATTTATCCAAAGGTATTTTGAGCTATTTTATCATATTAAACTCAAATGCGTATTTATGAAATGAAAAGGTGAAACCATGATAGTTTATAAAGCTACAAAAGAAGAGTTGCTAAGTGATGTGTTAGACGATAAATTGGAACAAAAATCTGTAAAACTACAATGATAAAATTGGCAGAATAAATGAGAGAGAGGTTAGATCTTGGGTTAACTCTATGCATTATATGTATAGAGTATTAAGTGAAAGAGAAATTCCTAAGGAGGCAGGTATTGCTCTTGAGTTCAAAATACCCCATACTTCAAATTTTTTATGCACTCTTTGCAGTATCCTGTGATAACACTGTATCATTATTTACTGTAGTAATTGTCATAGTGAAAAGGAGAGAATACTTTGTGAGGTTAGATTTTAGCTCAGAAAGACAGGGATTACTTTACACTTTCGGAACAAATCGGATGAAAAGAGCTGTAAAATTTTAATGCTCATGATGGGCATAGGCGACTCTGAGGCAGGAGGCTATGTAGATACTTCCTTGACAGATTTTATGATAAGTCAAGGTTAAGTATAACAGCCATTAGCCAGGGCTATAGAGAAGCTCAAGAATATAGGTGTTTTTAAAGTGAAACATAATATAGGAATGTCTACAGACTACAAGTTACTACTGACAGGAGCTATAAAGGATAAAGCTGTTAAGCTGGATGAGGGGGAGAGGCATAAATGAGTAAGGTGACAAGCTGTTAAATGATAAGGACTTTATAGAAACTTCTGATTCTTATTATGATTACAAGATTACAATATTGAGTTTAGGACTAGGATGGCTAAGACATTTGCCAGGCATGAAAAAGAGCTTCAAGTTCAAGCTCCAAAAGACAATTACTCAGACTAAGAGACTGAGTATTTAAAAAGGACACTCAAGGAAATTGAGGAGGAGAGCTATTATAAAGCTCTACAAGAACAAGAAAATAAATAACTGTATAAGAGAGTGATGGAGTTGTAGTTGATGCTAGGACTCTTTTTTATCACTAAAGGTATTTTGAAGAGAATATAAAATGATGAATGAACTGCCCCATTATCTGCATTGGTGAAAGGTTAGAAAGGAAAGTAGCTAATATTATTTTGTCTGTTTTTCAAATACTATAAATTTATTTTTATTATATAGTATAATTACATAAAAGAAATTTTAAGGTTATTGGGTTTGGAGGATAAAGCATGTTAAGTAAGAATGAGAGAATTACTGAAAATTTAGTAAGGGATAAATTGAAACATTTGGGATATTTTGATAATGAATTTCTAAAAGTTGAAGAACAAATAAGCTATAATCCAACTATAAAAAATTGCTTAGCAAAAGCCAGTAAAAATGGTAAGGGTGTTGGAAAACCAGAGTTTATTGTTCATTCCTCTTTAAACAAAGATTTAATTATAGTTTTTGAGTGTAAAGCTGATGTTAAAAAGCATGAAAGTAAAGAGCAAAATAAATTTTCAGAGTTTGCAGTAGATGGTGTACTGAAGTATGCAAAGCACTTATCTACTTCATATAATGTGATTTCCATTGCTGTAAGTGGTCAGAGTGAAAAAGAATTAAAGACCTCTGTTTTTCTGTGGGCAAAGGAAGCTGATGCACCTAAGGTTTTAGTAAATCAATACAATGTTGAAATTGATATGATATTATCCTTTGATGAATTTTTTAAGATTGCAAGTTACAATCCTGATGTTGAAAAGAAAAGGTTTGAGGACTTATTAAGTTTCTCTAGAGAATTGCATAACTACATGAGGGATTATGCAAAGTTGACAGAAACAGAAAAGCCATTACTAGTTAGTGGAATATTAATTGCATTATCTGACTCTGCTTTTTCACTAAATTATCAGAGTTACCCTTTTTCTATACTGCCTACACAAATGTATGAAGCAATTAAAAGGGAGATTGAATCAGCTAAAATACCTAAAGCAAAGAAAAAAAATATGCTACAACCTTATTCATTCATTTCAGTACATCCTGAATTGGCGAAACTTGATAAGAAAACCAATGAAACTCCACTGTTTAGATTAGTATCAGATATTGATGAAAAGGTAAGACCCTTTATAACTATTTATGAAAACTTTGATGTGATAGGTCAATTCTATGGAGAATTCCTTAAATACACTGGTGGAGATAAAAAGGCACTAGGAATTGTTTTAACTCCAAGACATATTACAGATTTATTTTCTAGAATTGCAGGAGTAACATCAGCAAATAAGGTACTAGATACCTGCTGTGGAACAGGTGGCTTTTTAATCTCAGCCATGTCAGAAATGATGAGAAAGTCTAAATCTGAGGAAGAAAGAGAACACATTAGGGCTAATTGTCTTATTGGTGTAGAACAGCAACCTAATATGTTTGCCCTAGCTGCCTCTAATATGATACTTAGAGGAGATGGCAAAGCTAACTTATATCAAGGTAGCTGTTTTGATGAGGCAATTACTAAAGAAGTTAAAAGCCTTAAAGCTGATGTTGGTATGATCAATCCCCCTTATTCTCAAAAGGGAGAAGGCTTACATGAACTTGATTTTGTTTATCATATGTTAAATTGCTTAACACCAGGTGGTACAGGAATAGCAATTGTTCCAATGAGTTGTGCTATTGCATCACATCCTATGAAAGAAGTAATTTTAAAAGACCACACCCTTGAGGCTGTTATGTCAGTGCCTGATGAATTATTTTATCCTGTAGGTGTTATTCCTTGTATCATGGTATTCACTGCACACCAACCACACAGTAATAATAGTTATCATAAAACTTGGTTTGGTTATTGGAAAGATGATGGTTTTATAAAAACAAAACATTTAGGAAGAACAGATTTGTATTCTACATGGGAAAAAATTAGAGATAAATGGTTAGAAAACTATTTTTCAAAGAAAGAGGAAGCAGGGATAAGTGTAATGCAAAAAGTTACTGCACAAGATGAATGGTGTGCAGAAGCATATCTGGAAACAGATTACTCAAATATTTCTAAGGATGATTTTGTAAGTGAATTGAAAAAGTTTATGTTATTTTCTACTATGAATGAGAGTGACAATTAATGGTGATGATTAAGGACATTTTTCATATAGTCTATGGTAATATTTCTGATACAAAAAGAGACCTAAAAGAAGGGGAGATCCCTCTTATCGCTGCAGGAAGTAAGAATAATGGTGTGTTAGGTTATTATGATATAGAAAAAAGATTTAAAAACATCATAACTGTTCCTAGAACTGGGGCAAATAGATGCGAGGGTTTCTATCATCCATATGAATGTAATGTTGCAGATAGTGTATTAGTTCTAGTACCCAAAGAGGAATTAAATCAAAGATTAGCCTTTTATTATATTTTATTAATCAAAAAAGAAAAATATAGATACAACTTCGGGAGAAAAGTAACGCCAGAAAGGTTAGGAAATACAGTGATTCCCAATAAAATTCCAGACTGGGTTTACAATACATCAATACCTGACTTTGATAAGATTAAATTACCTGTTATTAAAGAAAGGACTATAAACTTAAATCCCGCAAATTGGAAAGAATTTATTTATACTGATTTATTTGAGATCAAGAAAGGGAAAAGGGTAACTAAAATGGATTTAAAACCAGGAGATACCCCTTTCATAACTGCTATTGATTCAAATAATGGGTTAAGAGAATATTGTGATTTACCTCCTTTATATCCTGAAAATGTAATAACGGTTCCTTATAATGGAAACGGTGTCGGTGAGGCTTTTTATCAACCTAAACCATTTTGGGCATCTGATGATATTAATGTTCTAATTCCAAAATTTGAATTAAACAAATTTACTGCAATGTTCATTATTACAGTTATTAGGAAAGAAAAGTATAGATTTAATTATGGCAGGAAGTGGCATAAAGAGAGAATGGAAGAAAGTACAATTAAATTACCTGTCAAGAGTAATGGTAAACCTGATTGGGACTATATGGAGGACTTTATTAAAGCATTACCATATACAAATGGTCTATAAGTGTTGAAGAACTAGAGCCTAAGGTTTTAATTAGGCTCTTTTTTATTCCTAGTTACTTTTTAAGCTATTTCTGATAACTACCTGTGAGTGAGGAGATACCCTTTCCCAATCAGACGGTATAATTACGTTTAGTTGCTCAGCGATTTTTTGATATAGTTCACCCATTTTTACAGCTACCATTGATGATCCTCTACCTTTGTTGATAGCATTATTTAATATTTAGATAATCCTTAACAAATTCTTTGTCCTCTTCGTCTTCAGGGAAAATCCCCAAGTTATTGAACTCCCAAATCATTTGTCTTTCGTATTCGTCCAAATCAGATTCAATAACATCTTAATAATCATAATCAATTGAGAACGTTCCATCGCTTTCAAGATTCAGTGTCAAATTTGTCCATGCTTCGGGGTTATTTTCTTTAAATTCAGTGTGTAACTGCATAAACAACTCTTGGAGGTCTAGTAGTAGTCCGGTATAAATTTTTTTACTGACCTGAAATTGTTCTGGAATGTCAAGAGAGTATATATATTCATCGTTTTCGGGTGTTTGAAAGAAAAAATACACTTCTCTGGAACCGTCTAGTATTTCTGCATACAGAACAACTTTGCTCCATTCAGAAGGAATTATTTTTCCTAGGACATCAGTTATTTTTAGATAAGCTTTTTCTAACATCATTATCCCAACTTTATTAAATTGGATTTTCAGGATATTCATCTAAATATTTTTTTATTAATTTTTGTAATGATGGATCCTTAGGTTCTTCCCTTAAATATTTGAATTTCCAGATGATAAGCTGATCACTGAAACTATAATCTGTCTTAAACCAATCTGTATAATCAAAGTTGACAGTTAATTTTCCTGATCTTTCTAGGCTAAGAGTGAAAGAATAAAATAATTCTTGATCATGATCTTTGAAAACATCTCTCATTTTTCCACTTAGTTTAAATAATTCCATCTCATACTGATCGAATTCATTTTCGTCAATATCAAATTCGAACGGAATTTCAAGACTGTACTTAAAATGATTAGGTTCATTTGGAGAATTGTAAAAAAAGTAAGTGCCTCCGCCTGTCTCTGAAATCTGAGCATAGAACAAAAATTTCTCCCATGGTTCTGGTATCATTTCGTTAACGGTTTCAGCCATGCTTCTATATAATGCATTTAATTCATTTTCCAACAAGAATCAGCCTCCAGCATTATAATTGGTAATTTGTAAGGATCATTTGTATCAACAAAACCCCCAATAAAGGAGGGGGAATTTTAATTTTGAGAATTTAGATACTGTTCTAAAAAGGATTTTAAAGGTTTACTCTTAGGATAAATTCCTACATTTTTATAAGTCCAGATTGTTTGTCTTTGAGAGATGGTATATGGAGATTGAATAACGTCTTCATAATTATAATCTATCGAAAATTCTCCGCTTATCCCAAGATTAAGTGTTAGATTAGTCCATATATCTTGATTGTTTTCTTTAAATTCATCTCGTAATTCCTCGAATAAGTCATGCAAGTCAAATAGTAGCTCCTCATAAATCTCCTCACTGACATGATAGTGTTCAGGAATATTATGAGAATAGATATAATCCTCACTTTGCGGAGGATTGAAATAAAAGAAAACTTCAGAAGAATCGTCGAGTATTTCTGCATAAAGAATGACCTTTTCCCATTCAGAAGGAATGATTTCGTTAATGCCTTCTACTATCTGTTGATATAATTCACCCATTTTTTCTGTTTCCATGCTAACCTCCAGTTCAAATTTATAGATTTAGGTAGCTAATTAAAAATTCTTGATCTTCCTCGTCTTCAGGCAAAATTCCAAGAGTTTTGTACTCCCATAATGCAATTCTTTGATACCCATCAAGCTCAGATGCCAAAATATCGTCATCATTATAATCAAGTTGGAATGGACCATTGCTCTCCAATGTCAATGTAAGGTTCGTCCAAACCTGATCATTATTATTTTTGTGCTCAGCTCGTAATTCCTCAAAAAGTTCACGGATTTCTCTTAATAAAGTTTTGAAGATATCTTTACTTACACTGTATCGGACTGGTATATCTTGCGAATAAATCAGTTGACATTTTTCTGGTGTCTTGAAGTGAAAGAGAACCATGGTAGAGTCAGCTAATACTTCTGCATAAAGATATATTTTTGTCCATTCACAAGGTATGATGTCATTTAATTTATCACAAATAATCTGGTGCAAATCTTGCATTTTTTTAGTTTCCAACCTTTTAAACTCCTATTGTCGAGAGATCTTAGTTATAAAAAACAGCCCAGCAGTAAAGTGCTGAGCCATTATTGATTTATAGACCGAAGTAGCTTATTACAAATTCTTTATCGTTCTCATCTTCAGGCAAAATCCCTAAATTTTTATATTCCCATACTACTTGCCGTTGAGTACCGTTTAAGTTTGAGGCGATGACATCGGTATAATCGTAGTCTATTGAGAATTTTCCAGTATTCTCTAGTTTGAGCGTTAAATTGGTCCAAATATCTTGGTTGTTTACTTTAAATTCTTCTCTTAACTCCTCGAATAACTCTTGAAGTTCAATTAATAAACTCACGTATATTTTTTTACTAACATCGAATTGTTTCGGTATATCATGAGAATAGATATTCTCTTCACTTTGTGGTGTATTGAAGAAAAAGAAAACTTCTGATGAATCATCTAATATTTCCGCATAAAGAATGATTTTTGTCCATTCAGATGGAATCATTTCATTAAGCTGTTCTGCTATTTGTTGATATAACTGTCCCATTTTCTCAGTTTCCATAGGTTTAACCTCCAGCTTGGTTTTTTATTGTCACGAATTTTGTTTTATTGCCAATCGTATATTCGATTATGAATTTTGTAGGTCTTAAAGAGTCACCTTTATATAGAGATTCTATGTTAACATTAACTCTTTTAGGAGGTTCTTCTTTAAGAGCTTTTGCCCATTCTTGCTCCATTTCATACCATCTGCCGCCGCTCCTATTAATCTGAGAATTCATCGGCACGATGTTGTCGAATTGGCCTGAGCCTTTGAATTGGGTGGCGATTAGGTGGCCTCCGTCGTCATCTGTCAGACGGTCTGGTTTACCTGCTTTTGACTGTGCATATTGGTTGCGTTTTGCTTCTCCCAGCTGCAAGTCTGCTTTGACACTTGTAATTCTACCATAGTTGTCAGTGGTGTACGTGTAGCCTTCCTTTGTTTTGTAGATGACATTCGGCTTCAATACTTTCTTTCTGGTCCATTTCGCAAAATGCTCGCCGTATTTGACCGTTACCGGCGGTACATGCGGTGCCGGTGTCCGCCTGCCGCTTGCGGAGGTTCCGTACGGTTTCGGCAGGATGACCTTGGCGAATTTCTGAAGTCCTTCTTTAAGTGTGACCCCGTTGACAGCATTGTAAGGCACGCCCGCCGGCACTAAGTCGTGACGCGGATGATACGGGAGAATATCAGCCAGGGTGAGATTTCCGATTTGATTCAACTTGGTTTTGACGCGTTTTTTTGAAACTTCCATGCCTGTGTTGACCTTTTGCTTGATGTGGTCAACGGTTTGTTTTGAGACCGTTATCACTTTTTGTGCTGTGGCGGATTTGCGTGCTGCTGTTTTGACTTTGGTTGTCACTTTGGCGGCTGTGCCTGTTTTTGAGACGGCGCCGACGCCTTTTGTGCCGACGACTGATGTCACAACGGTGCCCACTGCATATGACACCCATCTTGCTCTGGAGTAGGTGTCGCCATTCACCATGTCTTTTTGGTACGATTCTTCGATTGCCGCTGAAATGGCTTCATACGTTTTGATCGGGTGAGCCACCGCTCCTGTAATGGCTTCAACCGTTCCGCCCGGATCTGTGACCATATCCCACAGGCCTGTGACCGCGTCTTTTCCGGAATCATAAAGGCCGACGGCAACGCCTTTGAAACCGTCTGTAAGTTCACGCGTGTTTTCAATTTGAGTGAAGTAGCGCTGCTGTTCTTTTGTCAGGTTTTTATAGCCGATTGTTTTGGCCATTGAGTAGAATTCATCGGCATTCGCATAATCGTAGTTTTTCAGTCTTTCTTTCAGTTTTTCAATCTCCCGCTCTTTCGCTTCTTCCTTTTTAATCGTCAAATAAGCATCCGAATGTCTTGCGATATCGCCTTTTTTCTTATGAATATCACTTTCACGGTACGCTTTGGCGTTGTAGTGAAGCGGAGTAGCGTTTTTCCCTTTTCCCGTAGCGTTTTGGAGCTGCTGAAAATCGGTCTGGATGAACTGTTCGTTCGCTTCGGTTTCTGCGTATTCTTTCGTTAGATCGTGATCAAGTTTGCCGAGTTTATGTATCGTTTCGCTTCTTTTTTTGTCAGCTGAAGAAAGCTTCTGATCTGTGCTTTCGGTTGAAAACAGATCAAGCGAGATGATGTCTTCGATCTCTCTGAGGATGGACCCCATGTCCTTTTTTTGCCCTTCCATAATTGCCTTTGATTTACTGAGGGCGTGGGTGAGCTCATGCTCCAGAAATGATTCCTCCACATGTGAACCGGAAAGTCCGGCGTCTTCGACCTTGCCGGGAAGGCTTGTGAGAAATGCGATTTTCATGTCGATCAGATCAAGCCAGCTGTCTGTGACGCCGGCGTGGTCCTTGAAAAAAGCTTTGATGTTGTCTGCGCCCCGGCCGGAGAAATCATTGTCACCAAGATCAGCCATGCCTTGAAACGCTTTTTTCAGGTTGACCATCTGACCGCGCAGTTTTTTATATTCACCCGCGCGCTGTTTAGCAGCGGCGAGGAGGGTGGTTGCTTCGAAAACTTTCATGACCATATCCTTTCATTCGGGGATTTATAGAGGGAAAGATTAAGAAACTTATCAGAGACTGTGCAAACATAGGAATAAGGTTTCCCTGAATCTATAAAGCCTCAATATTCTTTTCGATTTTTTGAATGACTTGTCTGAGCCATAGTATTGGGGATAGTCCGTAACTATTGATATCTACACCATCTGCAGACTCTTCTATAAAATCATTTTTTTCTTCATCTGAGTAATTGCTATTTATAAACGTTTTGAGTGCTACTACATCGTTTTCTTGTTCTTTTTTAGGTATCTCTGCTAAGTATTCTTCAAGTGCTGTCTCAGGAGTGTCTATATCTTGATGGAAAGTCCCTCCTAAAAATTGAAATACAGGTTCAGAAATATTTGTTTCGATCATTGTTCTCACCTCGTGGGGTAGCCTGTTAATATAAAACTACCATCATTATTCTTTTTCAATATAATTTTAGCATTAGTTAAGTCAGAAATTTCGGTTGTGCCTTTGGTAATTCCTCTGCCTAACACTTCTGATCCTTTATAGGAGAGTACCAAAGGTTTTTTTACATCATTATTTAACCATTTTTCTATTTTATCTTTATTATCTGATAAGGTAATATTAGCAATCTTTTCTGCAGTTGCTCTATCCTTAAAAGTTGATGATCCGGATATTTTCTTGTTACTCATTTTGCTTTTTTCAAGCCTTTTCAGGAGTTCTTGGTCAGTCTTACCAACATGTCTTTCTATAAGGTGTCCGCCTTTTGCTTCGTGAGCAGCTAAACCCCCGCCCGGTGCGAGAGGACTGCTGTCTCCTTGTTTAACACTATGTATGCCGTTATTGTCAGAGGTCACAGATTTACTGAGAACACTCTCTTTCTGATCTTCAATAATACTTTTCAACAAAGGAGTATTCTTCACATTGTGAGTATTTTCAATATCCTGTGCTATTCCGGCAAGTGCGGGTTGGTACTTATTTTTCGAAACGGAATTGATATAGTCTTTTCCTTTTTCAATCCCTGTTTTTACATGTTTTGCAGCCGCTTTTTCACCGGCTTCCAAGACGTTATCCACTTTGGCGGCACCTGTTTTAGCGAGCTTGCTTGAGACTTTCACAGCTGAGCCGGAACCTTTGAGTCCGACAATGCTCCCGATGGCGTAGGTGATGTAATGGGATCTTGAATACGCATCCCCGTTAACCATTTTATCATTCCATGAATCCGCCAGGTTTGTCCATATGATTTTTGCGTAGGAGGGCGTGTTCAATACAGCCGATATGGTTTTAGTGACTTTTTGTTCATCAGAGAGATGGTAAAAATTCCATGCGCCGACAGCCAGATCTTTGACGCCTGTTATGGTGTCTTTCCCGACATCATAAAGGCCGACGCCTACTCCTTTAACGATATCCCAAGCTGTTTCTCCGACTTCTTCGAGCTGTTTTGCCTGTTCGAGCTGCATCACATATTCCACCTGAGCGGGTTCAAGGTTTTCATAGCCGATCTTCTTCGCGATTTCCAAATACTCATCCGGATCGGTGACACCATCAGCCAGCTTTTTCTTCAGATCCTTGATTTCCCGCTCTTTCGCTTCTTCCTTTTTAATCGTCAAATAAGCATCCGAATGTCTTGCGATATCGCCTTTTTTCTTATGGATGTCGCTTTCACGGTACGCTTTGGCGTTGTAGTGAAGCGGCATGGCGCTTTTTCCTTTGCCCGTGGCATTTTGAAGCTGCTGGAAGTCAGCTTGGATGAACTGTTCGTTCGCTTCGGTTTCTGCGTATTCATTCATTAGATCGTGATCGAGCTTGCCGAGCTTATGTATGGTTTCGCTTCTTTTTTTGTCTGCTGAAGAGAGCTTCTGATCCGTGTTTTCGGTTGAAAACAATTCGAGCGAGATGATGTCTTCGATCTCACCGAGGATGGAGCGCATGTCTTTTTTCTGCTCTTCCATAATCGCCTTTGATTTACTGAGGGCGTGGGTGAGCTCGTGCTCCAGAAATGATTCCTCCACATGCGAATTGGAAAGTCCGGCATCTTCGACCTTGCCGGGAAGACTTGTGAGAAATGCGATTTTCATGTCGATCAGATCAAGCCAGCTGTCTGTGACGCCGGCGTGGTCCTGGAAAAAGGCTTTGATGTTGTCGGCGCCCCGGCCTGAAAAGTCGCTGTCACCGAGGTCAGCCATACCTTGAAACGCTTTTTTTAGATTGACCATCTGGCCGCGCAGTTCTTTGTATTCACTCGCACGCTGTTTGGCGGCGGCCAGCAGGGTGGTTGCTTCGAAAACTTTCATGACCATATCCTTTCTTTTGTTCGATATCAAAATTTTACCACGTGAGTCAGGATATACAGTGTAGGAAATAGGTAATAAGAATAAAATGAATCTTTTGGCTTGCGACTTCCTTCCTGTATGAAGGGAGGCTTTTTATGTTTTGTACAATAACCCTCACATTCGGCTTACTGCGCTCCGGTGATTTTAAGCGTGCCTGTTTTTTCTAATGTCTTACACTCGAAACAACCCAACCGCTGAGGTATAATAGAAGGCAGAGTATTTATCATACAGATTCAATTCGTGAAAGAGAGTGGAACAAAATGGGCCGTAAGTGGAACAATATTAAAGAAAAGAAAGCATCAAAGGACGCAAATACGAGCCGGATTTACGCGAAGTTCGGCCGTGAGATTTATGTGGCGGCAAAACAAGGCGAGCCAGATCCGGAATCGAACCAGGCGTTAAAAGTGGTGCTTGAGCGCGCAAAGACGTACAGTGTGCCGAAAAATATTATTGAGCGTGCGATTGAAAAGGCGAAAGGCGGCGCGGAGGAGAACTTTGACGAGCTGCGTTACGAAGGTTTCGGGCCGCACGGTTCAATGATCATCGTTGATGCGTTAACCAATAATGTAAACCGCACGGCGCCTGAAGTGCGCGCCGCATTCGGGAAAAACGGCGGAAATATGGGTGTGAGCGGGTCTGTCGCTTACATGTTCGATGCGACTGCCGTTATCGGCGTTGAAGGCAAGACGGCGGATGAAGCGCTGGAATTGCTGATGGAAGCTGATGTGGACGTGCGCGATATATTAGAAGAGGATGACAGTGTTATCGTATATGCCGAGCCTGATCAATTCCATGCGGTACAGGAGGCATTCAAAAATGCCGGCGTTGAAGAGTTCACGGTTGCGGAGCTGACGATGCTTGCGCAAAATGAAGTCGAGCTTCCGGAAGATGCGAAAGCTCAATTTGAAAAGCTGATCGATGTGCTGGAAGACCTCGAAGACGTACAGCAGGTTTATCACAATGTAGATTTAGGCGAATAAAGACAAAAAGGCCGGGGCGGCATAAGTTCCGGCCTTTTTATTTTGCTTATGCGGTCGGCCTGTATCGAATTTCTCCGTAAGCAATTATTGATTATTTCGCCAAAACTGGGCGGATGCCCATACGTTTCCTTCCGGATGTCATAAACTGGACTGTAACCTATGTGAAGGAGCGATAAATCATGAATGAAAGAAGACCGATTTACGGCGGAGGCTTTGGCGGCGGCTATGGAGGCTTCGGAGGCTACCCGGGGTACGGTTTTGGCGGCTACGGAGGCTACGGAGGATATCCGGGACACGGTTTCGGCGGAGGCTACGGCTACCCGGGATACGGTTTTGGCGGTTACGGCGGTTACGGCGGTTTTGGCGGCTACGGCGGCTTCGGGGGATATCCGGGGTACGGTTTTGGCGGCTATGGCGGAGGCTACGGCGGCTACCCGTTCCATCATCATCATCGGGACAGCCAATATATCTGATCATTCGGGAAAAAGCACTCTTGGAACAGCAAGAGTGCTCTTCTCATGTTATTGCAGCTGTGTTACGATTGGAGCAAAATCATCAAATACATAGGACTTTTCTGTAAATCATGCAAGCTCACAACCTTTTCTTTCTGTTGTTTATAAACTGATGATCTGTAAAAAATCTCTTTATCGGGAGGTTTTACATGTGAGAAGTGAAGACGAAATGATGAAATTGATTCTTGATATTGCGATGAAGGACGAGAGAATCCGTCTTGTCACTTTAGAGGGATCAAGAACCAATAAAAATGTACCGAGAGACAAATTTCAAGACTATGATATTTCTTATTTTGTGACCGATATGGACTCCTTCACATCTGACGACAGCTGGCTGGATCAGTTTGGCGAAAGAATGATGATGCAAAAACCTGAAGATATGGAACTTTTCCCTCCGGAACTCGGAGACTGGTTCTCCTATCTAATGCTATTTAAAGATCATCATAAAATCGACTTAACTTTGATCCCTCTGAGTCAAACAGAGGATTATTTTACACAGAGTGATGGTTTGGCGGAAATAGTATTAGACAAGGATGACCGAATCAACCGTAAGATTATTGCGAGTGATGAACAATATCATATAAAGAAACCGACCTCCAGAGAGTTTGATGATTGCTGCAATGAATTTTGGATGGTTTCAACCTATGTGATTAAAGGATTAATGCGTAAAGAAATACTGTTTGCGCTGGATCATATGAATGACATTTTAAGGCCTAATGTTTTGCGTATGATTGCGTGGAATATCGGGATAGAGAATCAGTTTTCATTAAGTGTAGGGAAGAATTATAAGTATGTTCAACATTACATGAATGCGAAAGATTGGGAAATCCTGCTGAATACTTATGTCGGCAATACTTATGAAAGCGTGTGGAAGGCATTGTTTGACTGCCAAGGTCTCTTCAGAGCATATTCAAAGTCAGTGGCTGTTTTATTGAGATATGAATATCCTGAATATGATCAACAAATTACGGAATATACATTGAAACATTATCAGCGCTTTCAATCAGATTTTTCATTATGATTTTTTTACTTCAAATTCCAGATGAGTTACATTGAGTCCGTTTTTAACGGGCTTTTTTATTTTCTTACAGGGCATAAATGCCGTTACGGGTTCATACCTATTAAGGTCATGTGTTTAGGAAAGGAGGATCGTAATGAAAGAAAATCAGCCGTTTACACCGGTCAAATCCTATAAACCCTTCCACAGCCGGTTTGATCCCTGCCCGCCGATCGGGAGAAAATACTACAGAACGCCGCCGCATCTTTATATGCGGTTTCAGCCGTATCACTTGGAGCAGTTTTCTCCGATGGAGGCATTGAGAAAAGGGACCCTTTGGAAGGATCTTTACGATTTCTATGATAATCCTTATCGGGGGGGAATCGAATATGGCGAAAAAGATTGATGATGAATACTATCGGCTGCTGGAGCAAATTCAGGCGGCGGACTTTGTCTTGGTTGAGCTGACGCTTTATCTGGATACGCATCCCCATGACCGTCTCGCGCTTCAGCAGTTTCATGAATATTCCCGGTACTCAAGACAGCTGAGAAAGCGGTTTGAGCCTGAGTACGGACCGCTTCTGCAATTCGGCGTGAGTCAGGTCGGCGCTCAATGGGACTGGGGCCGCGGTCCTTGGCCATGGCAAGTATAAGGAGGGATCTGTAAATGTGGGTATATGAAAAAAAGCTGCAGTATCCGGTTAAAGTCAGTACATGCAACCCGATGCTGGCTAAGTTTCTCATTGAACAATACGGCGGGGCGGACGGCGAATTGGCCGCAGCGCTCCGGTACTTAAACCAGCGCTACACGATTCCTGACAAGGTGATCGGCCTGCTGACGGATATCGGCACGGAGGAGTTTGCGCATTTAGAAATGATTGCGACGATGATTTATAAGCTGACAAAAGATGCGACCCCGGAGCAGCTGCGTGATGCAGGGCTCAGTGATCATTACGTCAACCATGACAGCGCGCTGTTTTATCACAATGCGGCCGGAGTTCCGTTCACAGCGTCTTACATACAGGCGAAGGGAGATCCGATCGCTGATTTATATGAGGATATTGCGGCTGAAGAAAAGGCGAGAGCGACGTATCAATGGATTATTGATATTTCCGATGATCCTGACCTGAATGATTCACTCCGTTTTCTGCGTGAGCGTGAAATCGTCCACTCTATGCGTTTCAGGGAAGCGGTTGAGATTTTAAAAGAAGAACGTGATAAGAAGAAAATTTTTTAAACGGCCCTCAAACCCGACGGCTGTTTTTTTCCTTTCTGCGTTTGGTCTATAATAAAGGTGTCGAATATTCTGATTACAGGAGGATTTTATGACACCATTTACGATTACGGAGGAGAAGGCGGGGGCATTCCGTGTCACCTCCGCCCGGAAGGATGATGAAGAAGAGGTCATGGATCTGCTCGTGCAAGCGGCAGAATGGCTTCGCGATAAAGGGGCGAACCAGTGGAGCGGCCTTCTAGAAGGGGAAGATACCCACAATATGCGGGAGGCGATCGCCCAAGGGTATGTTTTTTTATTCAGGCAGAATGAAGAGCTGGCCGGCGTCGTCATGCTGCTTCCCGAAGCAAGCGGGTGGGACAGACGTCTATGGGGCGATGAAGGACATGAGGAGTCCGTATATCTCCACCGGCTGGCGATTAACAGGCGGTTTGCAGGGGCGGGGCTCGGCCGGACAATCATGACTTGGGCGGAGACGGGTGTGTCTTGCCCGGGAAAAACGAAAATCCGGCTCGATTGCGTGTCCGAAAACAAGGCG
The DNA here is from genome assembly GCF_026241425.1 of Bacillus sp. ChL18. Taxonomy (NCBI): domain Bacteria; kingdom Bacillati; phylum Bacillota; class Bacilli; order Caryophanales; family Bacillaceae; genus Bacillus; species Bacillus sp. ChL18. Next base: position 104,854 of record NZ_JAPHWE010000004.1, read on the forward strand.
CTTCAGTCGTTTTACAGCGGAATGGGGTACGAATCAAAAGGACTCGCGCCGGGTTATCATTTGTTTGAAAAAAAGGTGAGTAAATAAAAAGCTTCTTATGACGGAGGTAAAAGACATGGGGTTTTTTTATCTGATCTGTCTGGCCGCATTTTGTCTTAACTTTGCCGTATCGGCTGTGCTCCGCAAGAAATGGCCGAAAAAGATGTGGCCTGAGTGCCTTTTGGCGGTGCTGGGCCTGACTGCTTTCGGTACGGTTGTTTACAGCATTTTCGGTGTCGGCGGCTGGGAAGGAATGGGCTTGGGGCTTGCCGCGATGTTTGCGGGTTCCGGAGCGGCCGCCGGTTATGCCGCTGAGGTGTGCTTACGGGTCGTCAGATCGAATCAAAAACAGTAAGCAGAAGTGAAAAAACGCGGCCTCGGCTGCGTTTTTTTGTGTGTTGCCGGCCGCTGTATAGAAAACAGGCGAATGTCCATAATGGTAATGACTTTTAAGAAGAAGGTGCGAATATGGGACATTTACTTACAGTGGCTTGGGAGTTAGTATGCGGTTTGGGTATTTTATTTGTGATTTTAAAATTGCTTGGAAAAACTCAATTCTCGCAAATTACGCCGTTTGATTTTATTTCCGCGCTCATCCTCGGCGAACTGGTCGGAAATGCGGTGTATGATAAAGGCGTCAGGATTTTTGAAATCATTTTTGCCTCTCTGTTATGGGGGATTTTAATTTATCTCATCGAACTGATTACGCAGAAAGTAAAAAGCTCCAGAAAGCTGTTGGAAGGCGAGCCGAGTATTATCATACATAAAGGAAAACTGAAATATGATGTGCTGAAAAAGAATAAGCTGGACATTAATCAATTGCAAAGCCTTCTCAGACAGGCGAATTGCTTTTCCATACAGGAAGCGGAGTACGCGATTTTAGAAACAAACGGGATGGTCAGTGTCCTGCCGAAATTTCAATATGACACGACGAAAAACGGCGACATGCAAATAAAGCCGAAGCAGGTCTCTTTGCCGGTCACGCTGATTATTGACGGCGAAGTGCTGTATGAAAATCTGAAAGAAGCCGGGCTGGAAGAAAAGCAGCTGAATCAGGAGCTGAAAAAGCTGAACATCAAAAAAACGGAGGACGTGCTGTATGCGGAATGGAAGCCCGATAAATCGCTGTTTGTCCTGCCGTATGAGGAGAAAAAATAAAAAGAGCATTGCCCTGGGGCAAATGCTCTTTATTATTTTTTGTGTACGCCTGTTTTAACGGCTCTGACATGATACATACCGACATCCGTTCCAAGCATATAATCAGGTTTCGGCTTGCCTTGGTTTGCTTTGTGGGCCGCGATGTGGTCTTCGCTTTTTTCCCATTGTTTCCAATGGTCTTCTGACTCCCAGCGGATTAACACGACGACTTCTTCATCACCGCGGCGGACTTTTTTTTCCAGGACCGTTACGTCTATCAAACCTTCCTGCTTTTCAATCACGCCTTCTGAACTGAAGCGTTCGATTACTTTGTCGGCATGTCCTTCTTTTACGGTCATTTTTCTGATTTGCACAAACATCTGGCAACTCTCCAATCCGTTTCACGCTTTATCCAACATTTTAAATGAAAATGATTCTCAAAGTCAATTGGGGTGCCTGACGGATTACGATTTCAGGAGAAAGACATGACCATCCTCATCTTTAAATTGCACAAAGCTGCCCCATTCCATTTGTTTCGGTTCATCTAAAAAGGCGATGCCGTTCTTTTTCATCTGTTCATATGCGGCGAAGACATCTTCACACTCAAATACGATAGAAGCCTTCATATGCTCGGCCCCTTTCATCATCGCTTTCGGATAAATAACCAAATGAGTGGCGGCTCCTTTGGGCGCTACCTCAAGCCAGAAGGCGCCCGGTCCCATCGGATGCTCGGCGACGGTTTCAAACCCCGCTTTTTCCGTCCAGAATGTTTTCGCTTTTTGCTGATCATCAGTGTATACGGCGACTGTCGCGATTTTTTTGATCATCATACTGACCTCCTGTTTCATTTCTTTTATAGTGTATCCTCCTGCCGAAAAAAGCAATCAAAAGCTTTAATGTGCGGGTTTTTTTAATTTCTCTAGTGCGATCGGCGATTCCGATTTATAATTTAGACAAAAGTACATATTCTTGAAAGAGGAGACGGCAGTGAACAAAGACCAATTACTTCATGATTATATTATTACACATTCGGCAGAGCTGACGGAAAAATGGCTCAAGCTGAGACGGAAGCTGAGAGGGCGTTTTTATTCTGCGGATCAATTAAGTGAGGAAATGAAACGGCTGCTGATCGAGCAGCATACCTTTACAAACACGGTCATCGCAAGCGCTTTTTTGGAAGATCCGGCCGTTTTTCAGCATAACAAAGAAAAATGGGCCGCACAGGTAGCGAAAAGCAGAGTGGAGCAAGACGCGGAGGTTCATGAGGTCGTTGAGGCGATCGGCAATTCAAGAACCGTCTTTTGGGAGGCGGTCACCCGTTTTATGGATGAGCATCAGGACATCGTAACAAACGAGGATGCCCGCCGCTGGAATCACCTTGTCAACGGCTCGTTTGATCAGCTGATGACGGATTTTACTGAACAGTTTCAGAAATTAATGATCGCGAGGCTGTCATCTCAGCAGGAGCTTATTTCCGAATTGAGCTGTCCGGTTATTTTGATCGCGGATACGATCGGCACTCTGCCGCTCATCGGATCGATTGATACGAGGCGGGCGCGCGTGATTTTGGAGTCGGTGCCGGAAAACTGTGTCGCCAAACGGATCACAAATCTTGTGATTGATCTGTCCGGTGTACCCATTGTCGATACGATGGTGGCGCAGCAATTGTATATGCTGTCGAAAACGTTATTTCTCCTCGGCATCAGAACCGTGTTTTCCGGCATTCGGCCTGATGTGGCACAGACTTCTATCCAATTGGGGCTAGATTTTTCAGAGTATCAAACTTACGGATCCCTGGAGCAGGCGCTCGCCAGCATGGGCGTCACATGTGTGATCGAGGAAGCAAAAGCATAGAAAAAAAGGTGCTCCGGCCAGAGGCGGGGCGCTTTTTTTGTCAGCGGAAAACAATTTAAATATGTCGGAACGGAAGATTGCGTTCTTAAAAAGAGCAATATGACGCCTTGGGGGCGGGGGTCGGCGGCACGGTTTATGTCAAAGCGAAGGAAGTGAAAGTTTTCGCAAAGAAAACATATCCAAAAATTGTGTAAATGTTATTGATTTCTGAATGAAAACATAATAGTATAATTATATATTTCTTATCAGAATAGTATGAATTAAAACACTCATTGTCAAAAGACGAACGGCCAGACATAAAGGGGGAGCATGATGACGTCCAAAGGAAACGTAGATCCGCATGTGATCGAAAAGATTATCAGTGCGCTGGAAACGCTCGATTTCGGGACTGTTCAGATTACGGTTCATAATTCCCAAGTGACACAAATTGATAAGGTGGAGAAATATCGATTTTCCCTGAAGAGCAAAGAAGTAAAACAATCTTAAAAAACAGCCAATGACAGGAGGCGGTACATATGAAGCATTCAACTGTTCCTTTCCGGGAGAGCCGGTATCTGCACCTGCCCGAAGTGCGCTTTCTGCATTGGTGCACGAAGCAATACGGCATTAACAAAGGCGTGCTCAATACAATTGACGGCTGGTTTTATGATGCGGGCGTCATTCCGATTCCCGTCAGGCGTCTTTATGTGCTGGCATTCCTCGATTTCGCGAAAACGCCGGGGCAGAAGGGGAAAATCCGATTCGGGCACGGCGGTTTGACGAAAAAACTGCATGATTTCATGGATATGCAGGAGTGCGCAGCAAAACGTCAGGCCTGACATCCTTAAAATCTTCTTAAAATCATACAAATTTCTCCCATTTTATTTATAATAGACCTATCACGATCATTTTTTGGGAGGACTTTTGACATGCAAACTGCTGCTTATGAGAGCAAACAATCTATTATGCAGCGCATTATAACGGTATTTGTGTTTACACTGTTAGTTGCGACAATCGGCCTGTATACGGGCCAGTTCATTCCGCCGGCATTGATGCTGCCGCTGTCGGTCTTAGAGGTCGTCATGATCATCGCCGCATTTTGGCTGCGCCGAAAAAAAGCCGTCGGATATGTGTTTGTGTTTTCATTCGCTTTCATTTCCGGAATGACGCTGTTTCCGATTATCAGCCATTATGCGTCCGCAGCGGGGGCCTATGTCGTATTGGAGGCATTCGGTTCATCGTTTGTGATTTTTGCGGTGCTCGGCACGATCGGCGCTAAGACGAAAAAGGACTTGTCGTTTTTATGGTCCTTCTTGCTTGTCGCTGTTATCGCGCTTCTCGCAGTGGGGATCTTTAATATTTTCAGCCCGCTGAATTCCGCCGCCATGATGGCGTATTCCGTCATCGGAACGATTGTGTTTTCAATGTATATCTTATACGATCTGAACCAGATCAAGCACCGGGACATCACGGCTGATTTGATTCCTTTGATGGCATTGACGCTTTATATCGACTTTATTAACTTGTTTATCAACCTGCTACGGTTTTTCGGAATTTTAAACAGTGATGATTAACCGCGCGAAAAAGGCGCCCTGCTGAGAGGGGCGCCTTTTTATGTTCTGCCGCCGGAAAACAGCAGAAGCTTATCAAATAATACTTCAAGCATTTTTGTCAATTCCGCTTTTTGTTCAGCGGTGAAGCTTTCCATGACTCCTGAAATATTGGAGAAGTGGCCGGGAAGAAACAGCATCAGCTTTTCTTTTCCTTCCCTTGTGAGTTCGATGCTGATTTTTCGTCTGTCGCCGGTATGCCGGCTGCGGTTTACAAAGCCGTCCCGTGCGAGTCCGTCGATCAATCCGGTGATGGTCGCTTTGGTGACATTGGATTTTTTCGCCAGCTCCGTCGGACTCAGGCTGTGGCCGGGTGCGTCAAACAGAAACATTAAAATTTTGAATTTCCCTTCGGACAATCCGTGACTTGAGAAATAATGCTCCATGACCTGATTCATTTTTTTAGACATATCAAATAACGTCAAAAATGTTTTCAATGATTCAGCATCCATATCGGCGTAAATCCCAGCGCGTCCGGCAATCTGCGAGTAATCCGGCAAATGTCTCAACTCCATTTTTGTAAGCCTCCGTACCATTTTAGTGATTCAAAGTATAAGCTTGCCGGATTCAAAAGGCAACCTATAAAGATTGACAGTTTTTCAGCCTATATAGTAAGGTGGCTAATAGTTAATGAATGATAAATAAATAGAGAAGGCGGTATCGGGATGAACCATGAAGTGAAAAAGATCATCATAGCGGGCGGAGGGATCGGCGGTCTGTCCGCAGCGATTTCTCTCGGCAGAGCGGGTTTTGAAGTGACCCTTTGCGAGGCGGCGTCCGGCATGCGAAAAAGCGGAGCGGGCATTCTCCAGCCTCAAAATGCGCTGCGGGTACTGCGGGAAATCGGTGTGTATGATGAATGCTGCCAACACGGCTTTCAAACGGAATGGCTGAAGCAGCATGATGAAAACGGAACGCTGCAGTTTAAAGTGAGTGAGGCGTTTTTAGATGATTCACTGCCGGGGCGGAATAATATATTGCGGCAAACGTTAAACGATATCCTCAAAAAGCATGCTGAAGCGGCGGGGGTCACGATTCTTCTCGGTAAAAAAGTCGTGTCTTACGAAGAAACAGCAGATGACATAACGGTGCATTGTGCAGACGGAACCGCGATGACGGCTGACATCCTCGCCGGCTTTGACGGCATCCGCTCCGCTGTCCGCGATCAAATGCTGCAAAGAGAAGTGAAAACGGAGTATCTCGGCATGGGAGCGCACAGATTTTACATCTCTTTTCCCGAGCCGGTTTTTTATGATTCGACACTGATGTATAAAAAAGGGCAGACGCAGGTCGGGGTCGTGCCGCTCTCTGAAAAAACAGGATACGTATTTATCATCCGGCCGTATGACGCTGACTTCAGGGATGACGAGGACACGCGTTTTGAACGGGTGAAAGACTTGCTGCGCGGAATTCCGGGAGTGAAGTTTGTGACAGAGAATATGTCAAAGGAATATCCCGTTTTGTTTCATAAGATTGAGCAGATGGCGGTTAAAGAACCGTGGCACAGAGGCCGCGTCGTTCTGGGCGGGGATGCCGTCCATGCAGGAGCGCCGACATTGGCCCAGGGAGCGGCGATGGCGATTGAAGACGCGATTGTGCTTAGTGAAGAACTGCAAAAGCACGAAAACCATGAAACTGCATGTCAAGCATACTTCGAAAGACGGGCGGAGCGGGCATTACAGGTGCAGAATCTCTCATCTGAAATCGTCCGCCGCGAGATAAAGGGAACGCCCGGCGTGCAAGACATCATCAGTGAATGCTATCGATTGCTCAAAGAGCCTTATTAAATAGAGAAAGTCCAGAACATGGCGTCTGGACTTTTGTCAGTCTTGTTCAGATTTATTCCGTATCCGCTCAATCACCTCATGCAGCCCCTCAGGCTTGTGAAACTCCACCGGCGAACTGCCTTTTTCAAACGAGATCGTCTCCGCCTCAATGAGCGCGACATAGCGCCCGTTCACTTTTGCGAGATGGATGGATTCGCCGAAATCAGCCAGTAATCCTTTAATCTCTGTTTCTCCGACTTTCATTTTCAGCTCGGCTTCCGGCGTGTGTTCAATGATCTGCGCGGATGCCTCGATGACTTGATGGGTGTCGAGGCGCTCCTGAATTTCCCGCTTTTCACTCGCTTCCCAAATTTCAATGTCGTGCTCAAACTGCTGAAGCTCTTCGCTGTTTTCTTCAAACGTTTCATACACGTGTTCCTGCACCATGTTCATGACTTGGCTTTTCATGATTTCCGGCATCGATTCGCCGTATTCGACAAATTTGAGAAAATCTTCGAAATAACGGGCGTGCGAGGCCTGGTGGATTTTCAGCTCATGCTCTTCCGTCATGCCTTCTTCCGGCATATACGGATATTGAATGCTTTTCATGTTTTTTGTCGTGATGGCCATTTCGACCTTTTTAATGAGAGACGAGGCGTCTGAGATGCGGGCGACTTTCGGCTCGAAATCGCATTTCATCATAAAGACGAATTTGTCTTCAAAATACTTGCGCGGAACGGCCGATGCCACGATAAAGACACCGCCGCGCACGGCGCTCGTGTCAAGGTAAGTGCGGACGAACTGCTCGCTTGCCTCGATAAATGCTTCCTTCGTATCCGCAAGTCTGGCGCGGTTGAAAAGGTTGTAATTCGGATTTGAATCAAGCTCATGGCCCGGCTCCGTGATAAAATGGCCGATTTTTGTGGGGACCTGCTCGGATTGCGGATGCCGTTCGGCTTTCCGTTTGACGATTTTCTTCAATTCCCCGTCAAGAAAATCCTTCAGCTCGCTTTCTTCAAATTCTTCCGTATCAAGCGTCTGGAAATGTTTGAACTGCTTGTTTGCCTGTTCGTCTTTTCCTTCCACTTGAATGACGTAAAACGATAAAAACTTGATTTCAAAATCCATATGTGAACTCACCTTATTTCTGTATTTAACAAGCCTCTCCAGTATAGAAAAAACCGTTATCGATCGTCAATCCGATGATTGATCCGTGACGGCGGATAATCGGCCGGTGAAAAGGGCAATGTAGTTGGAAGGAACGCATCAACGTGTTAGAAAGGGTGTTATTCATGAAGGAAACAGGTCCGATTCCGCAGCCGAAGACATTCGGCCCGCTCGGCAATCTTCCTTTGCTTGATAAAGACAAGCCTACAATGTCGCTTATCAAACTGGCAAACGAGCAGGGGCCTATTTTTCAGCTGCATACGCCGGCGGGCGCCATTATCGTTGTGTCCGGCCATGAACTGGTGAAAGAGGTTTGTGATGAAGAGCGGTTCGATAAAAGCATTGAAGGGGCTTTGGAGAAAGTCCGGGCATTTTCCGGTGACGGGCTGTTTACAAGCTGGACGCATGAGCCTAACTGGCGAAAGGCGCATAATATTCTGATGCCGACCTTCAGCCAGCGCGCGATGAAAGATTACCATTCGATGATGACTGATATCGCGGTGCAGCTGATTCAAAAATGGGCTAGGCTGAACCCGGATGAGGCCGTTGATGTGCCTGCTGATATGACCCGCCTGACGCTCGATACGATCGGGCTTTGCGGCTTTAACTATCGGTTTAACAGTTATTACAGGGAAACGCCTCATCCGTTTATCAACAGCATGGTGCGCGCCCTTGATGAAGCGATGCACCAAATGCAGCGCCTTGATGTTCAGGATAAGCTTATGATCAGGACGAAGCGCCAATTTCATCATGACATTCAGGCGATGTTTTCGTTAGTTGACAGTATTATCGCAGAGCGCCGGTCAGGCGGCCGGGATGAAAAGGATCTGCTGGCCAGAATGCTGAATGTGGAAGACCCGGAAACGGGCGAAAAACTTGATGATGAAAATATCCGGTTTCAAATCATCACGTTTTTAATTGCCGGCCACGAAACGACCAGCGGCCTGCTTTCCTTTGCCATCTACTTTCTGCTGAAACATCCCCGTGTTTTGGAAAAAGCCTATGAAGAAGCCGATCGGGTTTTGACTGATCCCGTTCCTTCATATAAACAAGTGCTGGATCTTACTTATATCCGAATGATTTTGCAGGAGTCATTGCGCTTATGGCCGACTGCGCCTGCGTTCAGCCTTTATGCGAAAGAGGATACGGTGATCGGCGGGAAATATCCGATCACGCCGAAAGACAGAATTTCCGTCTTAATTCCCCAGCTTCACCGTGATAAAGACGCGTGGGGAGACAATGCGGAGGAATTTTATCCGGAGCGGTTTGAACATCCTGATCAAGTGCCTCACCATGCGTATAAGCCGTTTGGAAACGGTCAGAGGGCGTGTATCGGTATGCAGTTCGCCCTGCATGAAGCAACCCTTGTTCTGGGGATGATTCTGCAGCATTTTACCTTTATCGATCACACCGATTATGAGCTCGATATTAAACAGACACTAACGATCAAGCCCGGCGACTTTCATATCCGGGTGCGGCCGAGAAACAAAGAAGCCGTTGCGGCTGCTCTCCCGGCGGCTGAAAAAGCGGCGGAAGACGTCGAAAAAGAAAAACGGGAAACAAAAGGCGCATCCATTATCGGGCTTGATAACCGACCGCTTCTGATTCTGTACGGCTCAGATACGGGAACCGCAGAAGGCGTGGCGCGGGAGCTTGCCGATACTGCCGGGATGCACGGCGTCCGGACTGAAACGGCGCCTCTAAATGACCGGATCGGAAAACTGCCGAAAGAAGGAGCTCTCTTGATCATTACGTCCTCTTATAACGGAAAGCCTCCGAGCAACGCGGGACAATTCGTTCAATGGCTTGAAGAAGTCAAACCCGGGGAGCTGGAAGGCGTCAGATATGCCGTCTTCGGCTGCGGTGATCATAACTGGGCGGCGACATATCAGGCTGTACCGAGGCTTATTGATGAGAAGCTTGCCGAAAAAGGGGCGGAACGCTTTTCCTCCCGAGGCGAAGGGGACGTCAGCGGCGATTTTGAAGGAAAGCTTGATGAATGGAAAAAAAGCATGTGGACGGACGCTATGAAGGCATTCGGCCTCAAGCTGAATGAAAATGCCGAAAAAGAGCGAAGTGCGCTGGGCCTTCAATTTGTCAGCGGGCTTGGCGGGTCCCCTTTGGCAAAGACGTATGAAGCGGTTTACGCATCCGTTGCGGAAAACAGGGAACTTCAGGCGCCGGAAAGCGGCCGGAGCACAAGGCATATCGAAATCACTCTTCCGAAAGAGGCTGCCTATCATGAAGGGGATCATCTCGGCGTGCTGCCGGTAAACAGCAAAGAGCAGGTCTGCCGTGTTCTCCGCCGGTTCAATCTGAACGGGAATGATCAAGTGCTGCTGACGGCCAGCGGACAGAGCGCGGCTCATCTCCCGCTCGATCGGCCGGTCAGGCTGCATGATCTTCTGAGCAGCTGTGTCGAATTGCAGGAAGCGGCATCAAGGGCTCAAATCCGGGAAATGGCCGCTTATACGGTCTGCCCGCCGCACAAACGGGAATTGGAAGATTTTCTGGAGGAGGGCGTCTATCAGGAGCAAATCTTAACATCGCGCGTCTCGATGCTCGATCTCCTTGAAAAATATGAAGCGTGTGAACTTCCGTTTGAGCGATTTCTGGAGCTTTTGCGTCCACTGAAGCCGCGGTATTATTCGATTTCAAGTTCGCCTCGGAAACATCCCGGGCAGGCCTCAATTACCGTCGGCGTCGTTCGCGGCCCCGCCCGGAGCGGTTTGGGTGAGTATCGCGGAGTCGCTTCGAATTATTTAGCGGACCGCGGCCCTGAGGATGGTATCGTGATGTTTGTCCGCACTCCGGAAACACGATTCCGGCTGCCGGAAGATCCGGAAAAACCGATTATTATGGTCGGTCCCGGCACAGGAGTCGCCCCGTTCCGCGGATTTCTGCAAGCCCGGGCGGCGTTAAAAAAAGAAGGAAAAGAGCTGGGGGAGGCTCATCTGTATTTCGGATGCAGAAACGATCATGATTTTATTTACCGTGACGAGCTTGAAGCTTATGAAAAAGACGGAATCGTGACGCTTCATACGGCTTTCTCCCGCAAAGAAGGCGTACCGAAAACGTATGTGCAGCACTTAATGGCGAAAGACGCCGGCGCTTTAATTTCCATCCTCGGCCGGGGAGGGCACCTCTACGTTTGCGGCGACGGCAGCAAAATGGCGCCCGATGTAGAGGCAACGCTGCAAAAAGCGTATCAGTCGGTCCACGAAACAGACGAACGGCAAGCGCAAGAATGGCTTTTGGACCTCCAGACAAAAGGCATTTACGCAAAAGATGTTTGGGCGGGGATTTGACCGATTTGATGAAAAGGACTGGATGACTCCAGTCCTTTTTCCTTTCTTTTTCCTTCAATAAAATGAATTGCTTTCCAATCGATATACATTCGGTTTGTCCAGCCGCCTGGTCAAGATGTCTTCCCTGCTTGACTCCGGGACCTTCTATTTTGGTCATTTCTAAAATCTGCAGAAATTGTTATCAGAAGTGTGTCTTTAAAAGCTTTACCGCAAGTTCCTCCGTTAAGCCAGAAATTCAGACAGCCATTGCATGCTATTAATTGATCATTTCATTTTGGTTGGAGATAAGCTTGCTTTGTTGTTTTTTATTAGCATGTTTATATAAAGGACGTCTCGGCTGTATTGGAGGCATACCGGCGCAAGAAGTCCCATCTGCTGTTTCCAGGACTAAATAGTTGCGCCTATTTTGGATAAAACCTCTTTACAAATATATGGAATTAGAATATACTCTGTTTCACAAAGTACTTTGCGAAAAGAGGAGCCTGTCTTATGTCAAATCAGAATTTTCGTGAATCAGAGATAGCCGAAAACTTATCTCATATCAAGGTCTTGACGAATTACAAGACTGAGTACTCAAGGCAAACCAGTCCATATTTCATTATTTGGGGCTGTATATGGATTATTGCGTACTCCGTTTCTTTATGTAAGGTACCTTCTGTAGTCCTCGCTTGTGTCTGGTTTATACTGGCAATAGTAGGGTGGATACTGACTTTGAAGACATATCTTAAGCAGAAACAATTTGATCCTATGCCCACTTTTTTAAAGAATCAATTAAAATATGCATGGATTGGATTCATATTAATGGTATTCATTTTTGTTTTCCTGATTTTAATGGGATTATTGCCTCGAACAGGAGAATTTCTATCATTTTTAATTGTTTTGATGGTGTCTATTATGTACATATTCTTAGGCATCGTGTTAACAAAAGAGATTTTTGTTATGGGGTTTTGGCTGAGCATACTCGGTATGCTTACATTCTGTTTATTTCCTGAGGCAATGAATATTGTTTTTGCATTTATTGGCGGAGGCAGCCTATTACTTACAGGAATGATTTTGAAAAGAAAAGGGCAAGGAAATGAGTAATGTTAACAATATCAATGATTTAATACATGCCAAAGTACGGTTGGGAATTATGAGTTTACTGATGACTTATGATCAATGTGATTTTACTTTCTTGAAAAAGTCATTAGACATCACAGATGGGAATTTAGGTTCGCATCTGAAAAAGTTAGAAGATGCAGCTTATATAGAACTAACCAAGAAGTTCGTATCCAAAAAGCCGAAGACTATTGTTCAGATTACGAAAGAAGGGAAAGCAGCCTACAAGGAGTACATTAATACAATTGAATCCATATTTAAAATAAATAACAGTGGGGGAATGGTGTAAATGCTGCAAGTTGAACATATAAGTAAGCGCTATGGCACGACTCTGGCTTTGGACAATGTGGCTTTAACAATTCCGAAAGGAGTCTGCTATGGACTTGTTGGACCGAACGGATCCGGCAAATCTACCTTAATTAAGATCATCTCACGCATCATCCGGGAATATGACGGTAAGGTTGAATTTGTCGGCAATGAAAATGGCAGGCTGGGTTATGTTCCACAGGATATCAGCCTTGAAGAAAAATTAACCGCAAAAACCAACATGGAATTTTTCGGAAAGTTACACGGGATGAATGGCTTAAAACTAAAGCAAACAACAAAAAAACTGTTAGAAGATATCGGGTTGTCAGAAAGGACAAACGACGTTGTGGAGAACTTTTCCGGAGGGATGAAGCGCCGTTTAAATATCGGGTGTGCATTAATGCACGATCCAGACTTAATTATTCTAGATGAGCCGACGGTAGGCGTGGATCCGCAATCACGCCGATACATTTTTAACATCGTAAATCGTCTCAAAAAAACCGGTAAAACCATTATTTATGTGAGTCATTACATGGAAGAGATTGAAACTCTATGTGACTATGTAGCTTTTATCGACAGAGGGCAGATTATCGATGAAGGAGAAATAAATGAACTGCTTAAACGACATGAAGAATCATCTATTATGTTTAACTCCTCATTGTCTCATGAATTAATAAAGAGCCATGGTTTTGAGTTTTCAGTCGTTAATTCAGGGCTGATAATAAAAACCAAAGAACCTTTAGAAACCATGGAGCACTTAATTAGGATCAGTAAGGAAAACAATATTGTGCCTCATCAGTTGTTTTTATATAAGCCAAAATTAGAAGATGTATTCTTTAAACTTACCGGCACTGATTTGCGTGATGAAGAATAAAGGGGGAATTTATCATGTTACCGCTCGCTCAAATTGAAACGCTAAAACAGTTAAAGGATAAGTCTCTGTTTTTTTGGACGATTATATTACCCATTGTGTCCATCATATTGCTGATTGAGCTATTTACGACAGACAGTACAAACAAAACTTTAGTAGCTTCTCAATCCGTAACCGGTATGAGCGTATTCTTTTCTACATTCATTATTATCTCCATCGTTATAAGTTTTGTAAAGGATCGGGAAAAAGGAATTGTATCAAGACTGGCAAGTACCCCTTTAAAGCCTTATAACTTCTTCTTAGGAAAAAGCATTCCTTTTTTAGTCATAACTTTTATGCAAATTCTTCTTCTTTCTGTTTTAGGAATATTTCTGTATGATATTGAAATTAATAATTTTCCGGCGTATCTGTGGGTTGTTGTGTTGATATCTTTACTGGTTACATCCTGGGGAGTTGCCATTTCAGTCTTTGCAAAGACTGAAAATACCGGCTTGGTCATGACAAATGTGATTGCATTAGGTACCGCTGTTGTATGTGGTTTATGGACCCCTTATGATCAATTGCCAAGCTATCTTCAAACTATTGGAATGCTCTTTCCTCAGTACTGGGCGCATCAAGGGTTAATTCAATCGGTCTCGACGATATCGGGAGGAGAAAGTCTAATATGGGTAACCCTTGTTGTACTGAGCTATACAATACTGGGATTTATAGTTTCTCTAATTGGATACCGGCATTACATTAAAATGGCAAGAAATTAGACCGCTGAAGAATGGATCATTAAAACGCAGCTGGGACTAAAAGGAGAGCGGGAAATGATAAGTGAAAAACTAAAACTGTATGTCGAGGCTCTATTTAAAAAGTACGAAAGAAATTCGTTACTGAGCAGAAAAAAAACGGAGCTAATTCCTTTATTGGCGGGTTTGATGAAACCAGTTCACAATTTTTTTCGCTAATTAGAAACAGAAATTTGCAAGACACGTTAAGGACCAGTGTTGGAGAACAGTTTAAGCAGTCACAAATGCCAGCTCTGCTGCATGGTTGGATTATAAAAAACAAAAGGTATACGTGAAGAAAGCATTTTTGTATATCTTTAGGGTCTAAGCGATAATTTGACAGGTAAAGGACTGGATGACTCCAGTCCTTTTTTTACATCAGCCAAAAAAACCTTCAAGTTTTTCAGCCCCTTTGCATACAATAACTTCAGCCCGCCTGTTGGGCGGCTGTCTTTGATATTCATTTTTCGTTTTTAGAAGTTTGTGTTATTCTTATATTTGGTATCTCCTATTTTCAGACCGGGTCTGAATACGGTACCTTTTAATGCCAGAAAAAAATGTGAAACGAAGAACGGATATCCTGCGTCTAATGGCTGGCGGGATAAGATGTTCAATGGGCATGACACGAATGATAAATATATCGTTTTTTTAAATGGTGTGTTTATGGGGCTGTGTGATGCTTTCGTTTTGCTCGGAAAGCAGGAATTGAAGCAAAAAGTAAGAATACAGATTTAAAGTGTTTAGGAAAGTAGAGGTTGCCATGAAGAAATTATTTTCTTACAGACTTAGTTTTTTTGTACTGGCTATTATTTTGTTTTGGGCCAAAACGTATTTAGCCTATCATGCTGAATTCAACCTTGGGGTGAAGGGTCCGACGCAGCAGTTTCTGCTTGTGATCAATCCGTTCTCAAGCGCCATTTTCTTTTTAGGACTGGCATTGTTTGCGAAAGGCCGCAAATCAGCGATTATCATGGTGATTATTGATTTCATCATGACGTTTATTTTGTATGCAAATATCCTATTCTATCGATTCTTCGATGATTTCTTGACATTCCCTAACTTAAAGCAATCAGGTAATGTCGGAAATATGGGAGACGGCATCTTCAGCATTATGTCCGGCCATGATATTTTATACTTTGTTGATATTATTATTTTAATCGCGCTTCTGGTGTGGAGACGTGAGCTGAAGGAATTCAAGCTGAAAAAACGGTATACGTCATTAATCATCGTGACGGGTATTGTTTTGTTCTTCGTGAACCTGGCGATTGCCGAAGAGGACCGCCCGGAGCTGCTGACAAGAACGTTTGACCGCAATTACATTGTAAAATACTTAGGCCTTTATAATTACACGATTTATGACGGCGTACAGACGGCGCAGACTGAATCACAGCGGGCATATGCCAGCAGCGATGACCTGACGAGCGTTGAAAACTACACATCGTCGCATTATGCGAAGCCGAACGCCGAGTATTTCGGCAAGGCCAAAGGCAAAAACATTATTAAGATTCACTTGGAAAGTTTCCAATCGTTTTTGATCAACTACAAACTTGACGGAAAAGAAGTCACGCCGTTCCTGAATAAACTCGCACGCGGCGGAGAGGACATGACGTACTTTGATAACTTTTTCCATCAAACGGGCCAAGGTAAAACATCTGACGCCGAGCTGATGATGGATAACAGCCTGTTCGGACTGCCTGAAGGGTCAGCCTTCGTGACAAAAGGGGAAAACACGTATCAATCGCTTCCTGCCATCCTTGACCAAAGTGAGGGCTATACAAGCGCCGTTTTACACGGTGACTACAAATCATTCTGGAACCGTGACCAGATTTACAAACATATCGGCTACGATAAATTCTTTGACGCCAGCACATACGATATGTCTGATGACAACCTTGTCAATATGGGTCTGAAGGATAAACCATTCTTCAAAGAATCCATTCCGAAGCTTCAATCGCTGAAACAGCCGTTCTACGCGCATTTGCTCACGCTGACGAACCATTATCCGTTTACGCTTGATGAAAAAGACGCAACGATCGAAAAAGCGAAAACGGGCGACGCGACTGTGGATGACTATTTCCAGACGGCGCGTTATCTCGACGAGGCGCTTGAACAGTTCTTTAAAGATCTGAAGTCATCCGGTTTATATGACAACTCGGTGATTATGCTTTACGGAGACCATTACGGGATCTCTGAAAACCATAACCGCGCGATGAAAGAAATTCTCGGCAAAGAAATTACGCCTTATCAAAACGCGCAGAATCAGCGTGTGCCGCTTATGCTTCGCATTCCCGGCAAAAAAGGCGGGGTGAACCATACGTACGGCGGTGAAATGGACGTTGTGCCGACGATCCTTCACTTGGAAGGCATCGATTCTAAGAAATATATTAATTTCGGCACCGATCTCTTCTCGAAAGACCATGATGATACGGTGACGTTCCGTAACGGAGATTACGTCACGCCGAAATATACTTCCATCTCCAATGTCGTATACGATACGAAGACAGGAAAAGAACTGAAAGGCAATCAGGAAACGAAAAACCTGAAAGCCAGAGTCACAGAGCAGCTGAAGCTGTCTGACAGCGTGATGTACAAAGACTTGCTCAGATTCCACAAATTGAGCGACTTTACGCCGGTTGATCCGTCTAAATATCATTACGGCAAAGAAAAGCTGAATCAGGATAATAAATAATAGAAAGAGCCTTACGGAATTTCCGTGAGGCTCTTTTTTTGTGTGTATCTTCACCAATCTGAAAAAAGAGAGAGCTTTTGGTCACAAAGGGCGCCAATCTCTCATATCTTACAGTAGATTTTGAAACCGGTGATAGAGAATCGGACAAATTATCGGGTTGGTTTCTCTTATACGGGCGGTTTCGAATCCAATATTCACAGAGAAGAGGGGTAGAGATGAAAGCAGTCATTCTCTGCGGCGGAAAAGGAACGAGAATGAGCGAAATCACCAATGAACGTCCCAAACCGCTCGCCATGATAGGCGGCAAACCGATTCTATGGCATATTATGAAACTCTATCAATACTATGGCGTGGACGAATTTATCCTGCTTCTTGGTTTCAAAGGAGAGATGATTAAGGAATATTTCTTAGATTATGACTGGAAGAATCACAGCATGACGCTGGACAGCTCTACCGGAGAAGTGCGGATATTGGGAAAATCCGAGCCGTGGAAAATCACTTTTTTAGACACGGGGGAACACACGCAGACAGCGGGGCGGCTTTTACAGGCGAAGGACATCATCGGTGATGAAACCTTTCTTATGACGTACGGGGACGGACTGGCCAACATCAACCTGTTTCATCTGATCAGCTATCATCAATCAAAAGGGGCTGCGGCGACCGTCACCGGTATAGAAAAGACCTCGCAATTCGGAACGCTGACGGTTGAAGACGGTATGGCGAAAAGCTTTTCTGAAAAAACCTCAAGTGACGGCATCATCAACGGCGGATTTTTCGTGCTCAGCCCGAAGGTATTTGATTATCTGCCGAAAGACAGGGACGTCATGTTTGAAGAAGAACCGCTGAAGGAGCTGGCGAAAGACGGCGAATTGGCGGTATACCGGCATTACGGTTTTTGGACGGCGATCGATACGTATAAAAATCTGCTGGAAATCAACAACATGTGGGACCGGGGACAACATGTATGGAAGGTATGGTGATCAAGTTTGAGTTTCTGGAAAAATAAAAATGTGTTTGTGACGGGATGTACAGGTCTTTTAGGAAGCTGCTTGGTGAAGGAACTGATCGATCAGGGGGCCAATGTGACGGGACTTGTCCGTGACACTGTGCCCAAGTCGAACCTGTATCAGGGAGAACAAGTGAAGCAAATGAATATCGTGCAGGGCGCGCTTGAAGATCTGGATGTGATTGAGCGGGCGCTGGGCGAATATGAAATTGACACGGTCTTTCATTTAGCCGCTCAGGCGATCGTCGGCGTCGCAAACCGCAATCCGATTTCCACATTTGAAGCCAATATTCTCGGCACATGGAACATCCTTGAAGCGTGCCGCAGGCATCCGCTCATCAAGCGGGTGATCGTCGCGTCCAGTGATAAAGCGTACGGCGACCAGCCGACACTGCCGTACGATGAAAACATGCCTCTTCAGGGCAAACATCCGTATGACGTATCAAAAAGCTGTGCCGATTTGTTAAGCCACACATATTTTAATACGTACGGACTTCCGGTCTGTATTACGCGCTGCGGCAACTTGTACGGCGGCGGAGATTTGAACTTCAATCGGATTATTCCGCAGACGATTCAGCTCGTGCTGAACGGTGAAGCGCCGGAAATCCGCAGCGACGGCACATTTATCCGTGATTATTTTTACATCGAGGATGCGGTCGAGGCATACCTTTTGCTGGCGGAAAAGATGGAGGAGCTCAATCTTGCGGGAGAAGCGTTCAACTTCAGCAATGAGATTCAGCTGACGGTGCTGGAGCTTGTAGAAAAAATTCTTAAGGCCATGGACAGTGACCTCAAGCCGAAAGTGCTCAACCAGGGAAGCCATGAAATCAAGCACCAATATTTATCGGCGGAAAAGGCGAGGAAGCTTCTGAATTGGACGCCCGCGCATACCATTGATGAAGGATTGGAAAAAACGATCGAATGGTATAAAGCCTTTTTTCAAAAGTAACAGAAACAGAGGTGAGAGAAAGACGTGACAAGCGCATATTGCACAGTTTTATCAAAAGGAAGGCTGTATCAGGCTATCGCTTTGTTCGGCTCATTGAAAGCGGTTCAGGCGGAAGCCCCCATTTTTACTTTGTGTATGGATCACGACACCTATGACGTGCTTCAGGCAATGCGGCCGGATAATGTCACCTTGATTCAGGTGTCCGCACTGGAAAATGAGGAGCTCCTTGAACTGAAGCGGACGAGGGATCAGAGCGAATACTGCTGGACGGTGAAGCCGGTATTTCTCGAATTCGTGCTGGACGGACATCCGGAATTAGAGTGTGTCACGTACATTGATGCCGATTTGTTTTTCTTCGCTGATCCCCGCGCGATTTTTGACAATCAGCCGGATTGTTCGGTGCTTCTGTCACGGGGCGATATCGTCATTCCCTCATTTGAAAAACAGGAAATCGACATGCTGCAGCGTCTTTTAGGCCGGTATAATTCCGGTTTTCTCAGCTTCAAAACCGACAGTGCCGGCACAGATTGTCTCAGATGGTGGAAAGAACGCTGCCTGGAAGAATGCAAAAATGCGCCGGGCGAAGGAAAATTCGGAGATCAAGGCTACTTGGATTACATGTCCGGCCTGTTCCCGAATGTGTGTGACATCACCACGCCCGGCGTGAATATCGGCCATTGGAATTACGGCCGCCACACATTTTCATGGAAGGACGGACGTCTTGTGCTTGAAGACGGAAGTCCGCTGATTTTCTACCATTTCAGCGGATACCGGATCGTTACAGCCGGCGACATTCGGCAGATTCATGAGACGGACCGGACCGATCTGCCGTTTGTCCATCAGCTTTATCAGGACATTCTGAAGCGGGTGATCGGGACGGTCAGCGCCGTCTGCCCGGAGTTCAGCGGCTTTGCATCTGAGGATGATAACAAATAAATGATCATATACAGGAAGTGAACGAAAAGTGAAGGCAAGCGTCATTGTTCCCGCATATAATTCCAAGGAGAGGCTTTATAACAGCCTGCTGTCCCTGAATGAACAGGAATGCACAGAGCCGTTCGAAGTGATTGTGGCTGACAACGGTTCGGAAGACGGAACCTTATCCATGCTTGAATCATTTAGCGCGAATTTTCCGCTGATTTTTGTGAGAATTAAAGAAAACAGAGGGATCGCTTACGGCCGGAATCAGGCGGTCCGCAATGCCAGAGGCGATATTTTGATCTTCCATGACAGCGATATGCTTGCTGAAAAAGATTTGGTGGCGAAGCATATCAAGGCTCATGAGAACCGGGACGATCTTGTCGTATGCGGTATGTTCTGGAAGCGGATTTACAGCTTTTATTATGACCGTTTTGAAAAAGAGCATAAGGAAAAACTCGCCGAACTGTATGAAGAGCTGCCGGGCGATAAAGAGCCGCTCCTCGATGAAAGTGACATCAGAGACGGAAGTTTTCTTGACCAATGCTTTGATTTAGATACCGACTTTATCCGTGTGCTGAAAAGCATTTTGGAAAAATACGGAGATGATTTGAAAGGCTACCGTCTGCCGTGGCGTTTTTTCATTACGAACAATTCGTCAGTCAAGAGACAGCACGTGGCAGATCTCGGCCTGTTTGATGAAGGCATTGTCAGATACGGCTTTGAAGATTATGATCTCGGCATCAGGCTTCATCAGTCGGGAATGAGATTTCAGCTGCGGCGCGATATCATGAGCGTCCATCAGGAGCATCCGAGCAACTGCGCTTCCGTTGATGACATCAGGGCGAATATCGCGTACATGTGCGACAAGTACAATGACATTCATTCGCTTGACGTGCACCTCGCGTTTAACGGCCCGTTTGACGCGGAGTTAACCAACAGCATGATGGCAGACATCGAAGTGCTGCTTGATTATGAGAAATATGAAAGCCTGCTGCACATTTTTCTCGAGCTGCTGCACGCGGTTAAAGACCGCAACCTCGACCCGGACTGGAAGACGAAAAGCCCGCGTATCACGGCGAACAGCTTCAATCTGCCGGAGGTCGGAAAGCTTTTGGCAAAAGCGGAAAAAAAGCTGGGCGTCACGCACTTTGCAAGGGCGTTCAAAGCGCTGGCTGCTGATTTACTGCATGTGGATCTTAAATAAATTGGATGTGATATGGTGAGTAAATATCATTTTTCAACCATTGTTTCCAGAACGCATATCTTTAAACTGATGCCGATGATTCATTCTCTCCATGAGCATTGCCGGGATTTTCATCTGTATGTGCTATGTGTCGACCAGAAAGCGTACGAACTGCTTCAGCAGGTGCCGTGGGAACATGTCACGGCGGTTCAGCTCCATGAAATGGAGGACCCGGAGCTGCTTGAAGCAAAGGGCGGCCGGACGTTTCATGAATATTGCTGGACGCTGAAGCCGGCTTTTTTGTTCCATGTGATGACAGAGTATGATGAAGCCGAATATTTTGCCCACTTGGACACCGATCTCTTTTTCTTCTCAGATGCGGGCGAGCTGTTTGCGGAAAAGCCGGATGCTTCCCTTTTTCTGACGGATCACCGCAATTCAGAACGGTTTGCGTCTTATTACAAGCTGACGGGGCAGTACAACACCGGGTTTGTCGGCGCGCGGAATACCGGGGAAGCGTATCGGGCGGTCTGGCAGTGGAGACAGGATTGCATCTCCTATTGTACGGTGGAGATGAATGAAGAAAAAAAGACATACGGTGACCAAAGGTATGTTGAAAAGTGGCCCACGCAGTTTGAAGACGTTCATGTCACGGAGTCGATCGGCGCAAATGCGGCGCTGTGGAATATTGAGCAATATGACGTCAGCCTGCGCGACGGGGCTGTATATGTCAATGACACCCCGCTGATTTTTTATCATTTTTCAGGCTTTACGCTCGTCACGGAGAACGAATTCAATCTGTGCTGGTACTATCACATTGATGACGAGGCGACAGTCAATATGATTTACGTGCCGTACATCAAAAACGTAAAAAAATGGATTGATGAAATTCAAAAAGCATTTCCTGATTTCAGAGACGGGTTTATTCCGAAATATGCGGTTCCTGACACTCATTTTTATACGGTTGAAACATAAAATCCCTGCCTTTTCGGCAGGGATTGTTTTTATGAATGCCATTCTTTTAATGTTTTGTCGCTCGGCAGGACAAAGGCGAGCAGACCTAAAACGGGCAGAAAGGCGACGGCTGTCATGGTCGGCGTCAATCCCGCTGAATCAATAAGAGCTCCGAGCGCAACGGCTCCGATCGCGCCCATTCCGAAGGCGAGCCCGACCGTAAGCCCTGACATCGTTCCGATTTTGCCTGGAACAAGCTCCTGCGCGTAGACAACCGTCACGGAGAAGCTGGACATCAGAACAACACCGATCAGCGCCAGTACGCCATAGGCGATGACAGGTCCCGCAAACGGAAGGAAAATCGTCAATGGAGCCGATGCTATCATCGAAACGATGATGACGTTCCGCTTTCCAAAACGGTCTGCAAGCGGCCCGCCGAGAAACGTTCCGACAGCTCCGAAAAATAAAAAGACGAAGATGTAGCTCTGTGCCTGCTGAATGCTGACATGATAGGCATTCATCGCATAGAACGTATAAAAGTTGCCGATCGCGCTCACATACCAGGAGCGCGCGAAAATTAAGAAGATAATCATGATAAGGGCGAGAATAATCGGTTTTGTAATGACGGTCTGCACAGCGGAGGCCGGTGATTTTTTACTTACGGCGCGCAAATGAATCAGGCGGCCTTTATACCATTTGGCGATATAAATGAGAAACAGAACAGCGATTGCGGCGACAAGCGTAAACCAGACAGAGCCGAATTGACCGAGCGGAACGAGAATCAGCGCGGTAATCAAGGGCGCCATCGCCTGGCCGGTATTTCCTCCGACTTGGTAAATCGATTGCGCCAAGCCGCGCTTTTCGCCGGCGGCCATGTAGGCGACACGCGATCCTTCAGGATGAAAGACGGCGGAGCCAAGGCCGATAAAAAAGACACAGCATAAAATCGTCAGAAAAGACGGGGCGAACGCGAGACCTAAAATGCCGAGCATGCTTGCGGTGAGTCCGAGCGGCAAAGCATACGGCATCGGGCGTTTATCCGTATACCAGCCGATGACGGGCTGCATCACGGAAGACACCATATTCAGCGTAAAGGCGATCATTCCGAGCTGCGTAAATGTAAGATTCATGGAACGTTCCAAAATCG
Source organism: Bacillus sp. ChL18 (assembly GCF_026241425.1). Taxonomy (NCBI): domain Bacteria; kingdom Bacillati; phylum Bacillota; class Bacilli; order Caryophanales; family Bacillaceae; genus Bacillus; species Bacillus sp. ChL18. Next base: position 127,611 of record NZ_JAPHWE010000004.1, read on the forward strand.
GAAACATCGCCGGAATCACCGCTTGCAGTGAATCGTTCAGCAGATGACAGATCCCGATAATGAACAAAATAGAATACATGGTTGTCTCGGGACGATGGACAGGTTTTTCTTTAAGCGGGGCGGCAATGGCCAAAGTGATTCTCCTCCTTTTTATGTAAACGAAGCATACACCATATTATTCATAAGGTGAATGAATTATCAAGTGCAAAAAAGGCTCTTCTTTCTCAAACAGAAAAAAGAGCCTCCCTTTTTATTTATTTAACAAACTGTGTTTTCTCGAATACATCATATAAACGACGATCCCGGCGGCGATCCAGATGACAAAGGCGAGCCATGTCACGCCCGGCAGGCTGCTTGCGAGATACAGGCATAAGCATGCGCTGATGATCGGCACAACAGGCACGAAAGGAACACGGAAGGAAGATTTGATCTCCGGATGTTTCTTTCTTAAAACGATGACGGCGATCGCAATGACCGTAAAGGCCGCCAAGGTTCCCATATTGACGAGATGCGCCAAGGTTCCCAGATCAATAAAACCCGCGATCCCGGCGGCAACGATCCCCGTCACCCATGTGTTTTGAAACGGTGTTTTAAAACGCGGGTGAACCTTGGAAAACATGCGTGGCAAAAGGCCGTCTCTGCTCATCGCAAATGTAAGGCGCACCTGAGCGTAAAGCAGAGCGAGCATCACCGTTGTAATCCCGATAATCGCGCCGACGGAAATAATGCCTGCTATCTTGTTCTGGCCGACAAATTGGAGCGCGAAAGATACCGGATCCCCGACATTCAGCTTAGTGTACGAAAGCATTCCCGTCAGGACGAGCGATACCGTAATGTAAAGGATGGTGCAGATGGCAAGCGCGCCGATGATTCCGAACGGCATTGATTTCTGCGGGTTTTTCACTTCTTCCGACGCGTTTGACACGGCATCAAATCCGAGATACGCGAAGAAAACGGTCGCGGCGCTCGTGATGACGCCTTTCATTCCGAACGGCATAAACGGCGACCAGTTTTCCGGTTTCACGTAGCCGAAACCGACGATGATAAACAGCAGAATGATCGCAATTTTCATCAATACAATGACATTGTTAAAGCGGGTGCTTTCTTTCACGCCCCTTGAAACAATCGCGGTGATGACCAAAATAATGATAACGGCCGGCAGGTTGAACACGGCACCCGTTTTGCTGCCGGGTGCGGCGGTCAGCGCCTCCGGAAGATGCAGCCCGAAGCCCGCAAGAAGCGACTGGAAATAGGATGACCAGCCGGTTGCGACGGCGGCGAGCGCGATGACATATTCAAGCATTAAGTCCCATCCGATTAAAAACGCGAGACACTCCCCGAGAGTGACATATGAATACGTATATACGCTGCCTGAAATCGGAATGGATGAAGAAAATTCCGCATAACAAAACGCGGCGAGCGCGCAGGCAAGGCCCGCGAGCACAAACGACAGAATCAAAGCCGGTCCTGCGCCTGTCGCGGCCACAGTCCCGGTAATCACAAAAATCCCCGTGCCGACAACACAGCCGATTCCGAGCAAAACCAAGTCAAAAGCGCTTAACGAGCGGGACAGGCTGGTCTGTTTGCTCTGGGCCTTTAAGTCGGCCAGCGGCTTTTTCCGAAATAGTAAAGACATATGGGTCCTCCTGAAAATTCATAATATTCTTATCATTATATACACTGACGTTTGTATTATATTGTCGAAATTTCTCGCAGTCAATTAAAGAATTTTCCACTTTAAAAGGACAAAGCTAAAAAGCGTCGATGCACGGAAGGAACGGGAATTTTATTGTGAAATAGTTCAATTTTCTCACCTTAAGACCGATACAAAAGATGACTCATCAACTAATTTCAAGTTTCGGTGAAAGGGAGATGTTTACATGTTTCAATATGAAGAACTAAATAAGCAGTTTATCGGCGGCCGATGGAGGGATGGAAGCAGCCGGAACGTATTGGAAAACAGAAATCCTTATACTCAAAAAGTCATCACCTCATTCCAAAAAGCGACGTCTGATGACGTGGATGCGGCATATCGCGCCGCGGCTCTTGCGAAACAAGAATGGGACAAAGTAAACCCTTTTAAAAAGCGGGCCATTTTGGAAAACGCCGTTTCTTTCATTGAAGAGCACGAAGAAGCGATTATTTACTTAATCATGGAGGAGCTTGGCGGAACACGGCTGAAGGCTGAGTTTGAAATCGGACTTGTCAAAAATATGATAAAAGAAGCCGCAACATTTCCGGTGCGGATGGAAGGGAAAATTCTCCCGTCCACGATTGACGGAAAAGAAAACAGACTGTACAGAATACCCGCCGGAGTCGTGGGGGTGATCAGCCCGTTTAATTTCCCGTTTTTCCTTTCGATGAAATCTGTTGCGCCGGCACTCGGCGCGGGGAACGGCGTCGTGCTGAAGCCTCATGAAGAAACACCGATCTGCGGCGGAACGCTTATCGCGAAAATTTTTGAAGCGGCCGGCGTACCGGACGGGCTGCTGAATGTTATCGTGACGGATATCGGGGAGATCGGCGACAGCTTTGTTGAGCATCCCGTGCCGCGGATTATCTCATTTACAGGCTCAACCGGAGTGGGCAGCTATATCGGACAGCTTGCGGTCAAACACTTTAAAAAACCGCTGTTGGAGCTTGGCGGAAACAGCGCGCTGATCGTGCTTGAGGATGCTGATCTTGAATACGCCGTCAATGCGGCCGTATTCAGCCGGTTTACGCATCAAGGCCAGATCTGTATGTCGGCGAACCGCGTGCTCGTTCACACATCTGTATATGACAAATTTACAGAGCTTTACGAAGCGAAAGTGTCATCGCTGAAAGTCGGCGATCCGATGGACCCTGATACGGTTATCGGCCCTTTAATCAATGAAAGACAGGCGGAAGGTCTGAGACGGTCTGTCGAAAAAGCGATAGAAGAGGGAGCGGTTCCGGTGCTGTCCGGCCGATTCAGCGGAACGGTCGCTGAGCCCGTCATTTTAAAAGATGTGAAACCTGATATGAGCATCGCGAAGGAGGAGCTGTTCGGACCGGCCGTCTGCATCATGCCGTTTGAAACGGAGGATGAAGCGGTAAGCATCGCAAACGCGACACCGTTCGGTTTAAGCGGAGCCGTGCATACGGCAAACGTTGAGCGCGGCGTTGAGTTTGCCAAGCGGATCGAAACCGGCATGATTCACGTCAACGATACGACCATTAATGATGAACCGAACGTCGCGTTCGGCGGCGAGAAGCAATCAGGTCTCGGCAGGCTGAACGGCGAATGGAGCCTTGAAGAATTCACCACGCTGAAATGGATTTCGGTTCAGCATGAAAAACGGCAATTCCCATATTAAGAAGGAGTGAAAGAAATGAGTATACAGACGGAGCAGCACACGCACAGCCTGCTTGACGCTTTTGTCAAAGTTGCGCCTTTTTTAAACAGCCTGATCCAAGATGACATCACCATCGGAATTTATGATACAGAAAAATTAATCGTGAATATTCCGGCTAAAACGTTTTCTCTTAATGTAAAGCCGGGAGACCCGCTGCAAAAAGGGGACATCATTACAGACGCGATCCGCATGAATCAGAAGAAGACAAGCATGGTGCCGAAAGAGCTGTTCGGATTTCCGCTGATCGCCAGAGCGATTCCGCTTCACGATGAAAACGGAAAAGTCATCGGCGGCGTCGGTCTCGGCACGAGCCTTGAAAAATCAGCCAAGCTTCACGATGTCGCTGAAAGCCTGTCCGCCGTCGTGGAACAGACCGCTTCGGCCATCGCGGATATCTCAGAATCCATCAGCGGTTTCTCAGCACAGATGACCGGGATTTCCACTCAGGCGAAACAAGTCAGTGAAAGCGCGGGAGAAATCGCCGACATTTCCGTCACTGTCAAGGGCATCTCGGATCAAAGCAATCTGCTCGGTTTGAATGCGGCCATTGAAGCCGCGAGAGCAGGAGAATCCGGCAAGGGCTTTTCCGTGGTGGCGGATGAGATCCGCAAGCTTGCCACTCATTCAAAAGACAATGTCGGCCAAATTGACCAGATTACGAAAAAAATCCACAGCCTGCTGAAAGGGCTGGAGGACTCAATTGAATCCATCAACCAGAACACAAACGGCCAAGCGGCGGCGGTTGAACAAATTTCTGCCACGATGCAGGAAATTTCGGGAAGCGCCCAGCATTTAGCGAAAATGGCTGAAAACGTACTTGGAGAGTCATAAAAAAAGGGAGCTTACGGGCTCCTTTTTTGTTTTCCCTTTACCAATCGGAAACTGCACTTACACGTTTGATCCATCATGCTCAGGGGTACACATACGAATACATCACCAATGATAAAGGAGAGTCTTGTATGTCTGATGCAAATCTGCACAACCCGCTGACGAAATATGATCATGATGAATTTCCAAAACAATATCAAGAACCGCCCGGTTTGCAAAAAGAGATGAAGCCTGTGCCGGACTGCGGTGAAACAAGCTATAAAGGAGCCGGCAAGCTGAAGGGAAGAAAAGCCCTCGTCACCGGCGGCGATTCAGGTATCGGCCGGGCCGCCGCGATTGCTTATGCCCGGGAAGGGGCGGATGTGGCGATTAACTATCTGCCTGAGGAACAGCCGGATGCTGAAGAAGTGAAAGCGTTAATTGAAAAAGAGGGAAGAAAAGCCGTTCTGCTGCCGGGAGATTTAAGCGATGAAGCGTTTTGCGGAGAATTGGCGGAAAAAGCGTATCAAGAGCTTGGCGGTCTTGACACGCTCGCTCTTGTCGCCGGCAAACAGCAGGCAGTGGATGATATCAGCGATCTTGCCACAGAACAAATCTATCAAACATTTGAAGTCAACGTATTCTCGCTGTATTGGCTCGTCAAAGCCGCGCTTCCGTATCTGCCGGAAGGCGCGTCTATTATCACGACAACGTCCGTAGAAGGTTATAATCCAAGCCCGATGCTGTTGGATTATGCCGCGACGAAACATGCCATTATCGGTTTTACCGTCGGCTTAGGAAAACAGCTGGCGAATAAAGGAATCAGAGTCAACTCGGTAGCGCCGGGGCCGATCTGGACGCCGCTGCAGATTTCGGGAGGACAGCCCGGTGAAAACATTCCGAAATTCGGCAAGGAAACACCGGCCGTTCCATTAAAGCGCGCCGGACAGCCGGCGGAGCTAGCAGGGATTTATGTCTTTTTGGCCTCAGAAGAATCGAGCTATGTGACATCCCAAATTTACAGTGTAAGCGGAGGAATTCCGACAGCGTAATCAATAAGGAGCTGCCCTTCATACGGGGGCAGCTCTTTTTTTTTCGATGTTATGTGCCAAGCACGTTTTGATTATACAGGACACTCGGATGTGACGGATGATAGGAGGCGGCTTTGTCGTTATGAATCTTCGCTTTTTCTCTGTCGCCGAGCTGCCAGTGGCAGACGCAGAGCTGCAGATGGGGATACCAGGTGGAATATTCGAGCTGGGTAAAGCCTGCATCACTGCTTTTGGCGGATAGGGCGAGCTCATACCAAAACACGCCCTGCCGGTATTGCCGTTTCTCCGCAAAATAGTCGCCGAGCCTGCAGCAGAACTCCGGCCGCGGACAATCGATCAGAAATGATTTTAAGAGGGACGTCATGGCGGCCTCTTCATGGCCGACTGCCCTGTAGCAATCGGATAGATATTGGCACGTTCTGATCTCGTCTTCGATCCAGCACTGTTTTGTGGAAAGAAAATGGTGATAATACGTGATGGCGCGCTGATACTGGCCGTGATCCTTTAATTCATTCGCGAAGTAAAACAAATCGCGCGGTGTCATCGTTTCACTGTTTTCCGCCATTTTCTCATAAATCTTCAAGTTGCGGTCTGAGGGAGGCGAGTGCTTTTTCTCGGATTTCCGGTGTGTGACGGCAATATCGGTTTCTATGATGTTTCCGTATACTTCAAGATACTCATGCACGGCTCCGATCCAGCGGAACCCTTTTTCACGCTTGACGAGTCGGTTGCGGCGGTATCTGAAGCTGACCTCTCCCCGAGCATCAAAGCCGACGTGATAATACATGGATACCGCGTCCACCTCTTTTGAAAGCGACGCCTTCAGTTCAATCAGCTTTTCACGGTCCTTTTCCGTCAGTATATCGTCGGCGTCCAGCCACAGAATATAATCCATTTCCGCTTTCGAAAACACAAAATTACGGGCGGCCGCAAAGTGATCGATCCATTCAAAATCATAAATCTTATCCGTATAACGGGCCGCGATTTCTTTCGTCCGGTCGGTCGAGCCCGTATCAGCAATCACAATTTCATCCGCAATGTCTTTGACGGAATCAAGACAGCCCGCAAGCACTTCCTCTTCATTTTTCACGATAACGCACAAACTGACGCTGATCATGTCATCACCTCTTCACCTCCAGTGTATAAAAGGAGAGGCGGAAACATTCTTCGGACAAAATGATCTCTTCCAAGAAATTTGTCTGTCCTTTTACTAGTTTTATTCCAGCGCCTGATTTAAAATGAACACATGAACTTACGTGAGGATTGATAGGGACCATGAGCATCATAAAAGCGGAAAACCTTTATAAAACATACGGAGATAAGACATTATTCGACCATATCTCCTTTCATATTGAAGAGAATGAAAGAATCGGTTTAATCGGCCCGAACGGAACGGGGAAGTCTACGCTTCTGAAAACCATTGCCGGCCTTGAATCAACGGAGGAAGGCGAGATTACGGCTTCAGGAAACGTGCATATTGAGTTTTTGCATCAGGACCCTGAGCTTCCGGCCGGACAAACCGTACTTGAGCATATTTATTCCGGCGGATCAGCCGTCATGAGAACGATGAGAGAATACGAAAAAGCGCTTCAGGCGCTGAATGAAGAACCGGAAAATGACCAGCGCCAGAAACAGCTGCTTGATGCGCAGGCCCGAATGGACGCGAATGATGCGTGGGAGGCGAATACGTTAGCCAAAACGGTTTTAACCAAACTTGGCGTCACCGATCTGATGAAGGATGTCAGCGAGCTGTCCGGCGGCCAGAGAAAGCGCGTCGCGATTGCGAAAAACGTCATCCAGCCGGCTGACCTGCTCATTTTGGATGAACCGACAAACCACTTGGACAATGAAACGATTGAATGGCTGGAAGGCTACTTATCGCAATACCCGGGCGCCGTTATGCTTGTCACGCACGACAGATATTTTCTGAACAGGGTGACGAACAGAATTTACGAGCTTGAGAGAGGCAGCCTTTATACGTATAAAGGAAACTATGAAGTATTCTTGGAAAAACGGGCCGAACGGGAAGCGCTGGCGGAGCAAAAAGAAACAAAACGTCAAAACCTCCTGCGCCGCGAATTGGCGTGGCTCAGAAGAGGGGCGAAAGCGCGCTCGACGAAACAAAAAGCGAGAGTGGACAGAGCGGAGGCGCTCAAGGAGCAAAAAGGGCCGGCAGTCTCCGGATCACTCGATTTCGCGATCGGCTCACACCGTCTCGGAAAACAGGTGATCGAAGCCGATAACGTCACCATTACCTATAACGGCCAAGCGCTGATCAGCCAGTTTAATGAGCTTGTCATCCCGGGGGAACGAATCGGCATCATCGGGCCGAACGGAATCGGAAAAACGACACTTTTAAACAGCCTCGCCGGCAGAATTCAGCCTGACAGCGGCAATATCACCATCGGGCAGACGGTCCGGATCGGCTACTACACCCAGGACCACAGCGAAATGAACGGTGATATGAAAGTCATTGAATATATAAAAGAGACGGCTGAAATCGTCAAAACGGCGGAAGGCGATGTCATCACCGCGGAACAAATGCTTGAGCGTTTTCTGTTCCCGCGTCCGATGCAGCAGACGTATATCAGAAAGCTGTCGGGCGGGGAAAAGCGCCGTCTGTACTTGCTGAATGTACTGATGCAGGAACCGAATGTGCTGTTTTTAGATGAGCCGACCAATGATCTGGACACGGAAACATTAAGCGTGCTCGAAGATTATATCGAACAGTTCCCAGGCGTCGTCATCACCGTATCCCATGACCGCTATTTCCTTGACCGCGTCATTGACCGCCTGATCGTATTTGAAGGACAAGGTGTCATTTCCCGTTTCCAAGGTTCGTACAGTGAATACATGGAACACGCAAAAGCGAAGAAGACGGCGGTAAAACAGCCGGCCGAAGAGAAAAAGGCGGAAGAAGAGCCGAAGAAAAAGCGCAAAAAGCTTTCATATAAGGATCAGATCGAATGGGACGGCATCGAAGACAAAATCGCCGGCCTTGAAGAAAAGCATCAGCGTCTGGAAGCGGAAATCGCTGAAGCGGGAAGTGATTTCGGAAAGATTCAAGAACTGATGGCCGAACAGGCAAAAACGGCTGAAGAGCTTGAAGCGGCGATGGAGCGCTGGACCGAATTGTCACTGATGATTGAAGAACTTGAGAATTAAGAAAAGCCGGTACGGCCCCCGAGAAGATGGCGGGTCATACCGGCTTTTTTTATCTAACACAGATGTTTCCCGGCGCTTTAAAGACAAACGCTTTGTCCAAACCAAGTTTATCAGGCATAAAAAGTTTACGTTTACGTTAAGGTTCAAATGGTGTATAATAGAAACAGATACGACAAGAGGGGGATTCACCTTGGAATGGATGAAGATTGATCAAGTTGCCAAGCGAAGCGGATTGACAAAACGAACCATTCGTTTTTACGAGGAGATTGGTTTGATTCCTGCTCCTAAACGGACAGAAGGCGGCGTCCGGCTTTACTCTGAAGATGATATGGAGGAGCTCGAAAAAGTAACCAGCACAAAAGAAGTGCTCGGTTTTTCCCTTCAGGAGCTTCAGCAGTTTATGGAGATGAGCCGTCAGCTGGAATTAAACAAAGAGGGGTACTTGTTGTCACTGGATCCGAAGGAACGGAAAGAAAAGCTGGAAGAGATTCAGCACACTTTGAACCACCAGCTTGAGATGATTGATGAGAAGATCAGCACATTTCAGCATTTTAAAACGCGCCTTAACGGAATGAAAGAAAAAGCTGAACACGCCATTCAATCAATCGAATGATTTTGCTGTAAACGCTATGGATATAGCGTTTCTTTTAATGGATGAAACAGGAGGTCTGGTCAAATGGATACATCATCACAACAGAAAACAGGCTTATTCAGCCAGCCGAAAGCCGTTTGGGCGGTTGCGTTTGCCTGTGTTATTTCCTTTATGGGAATCGGTCTTGTCGATCCGATTCTTCCGGCGATCGCCGCACAATTACATGCTTCACCTAGTGAAGTATCTCTGTTATTTACAAGTTATTTGCTCGTTACCGGTTTTATGATGTTTTTCTCCGGCGCGATTTCAAGCCGGATCGGCGCAAAATGGACGCTGCTTCTCGGACTTATTTTTATCATCGTGTTTGCCGCCCTTGGCGGAAGCTCAAGTTCAATCGCTCAGCTTGTCGGCTATCGCGGCGGCTGGGGGCTTGGGAATGCTCTCTTTATTTCAACCGCGCTTGCCGTCATCGTCGGGGTATCTGTCGGCGGCAGCGCCAAAGCCATTATTCTGTATGAGGCCGCGCTCGGCTTGGGGATTTCCGTCGGGCCGCTTGCCGGCGGAGAGCTTGGCAGCATTTCATGGCGCGCTCCGTTCTTCGGTGTGTCTGTCCTCATGTTCATAGCGCTTTGCGCGATTTTACTCATGCTGCCGAAGCTGCCGAAACCGGCGAAACGCGTCGGTGTGTTTGATGCGATGAAGGCGCTCAAATATAAAGGCCTTTTGACAATGGCAGTATCTGCATTCTTATACAACTTTGGATTTTTTATTTTGCTTGCTTATTCTCCGTTCGTGCTGGATTTAGATGAACACGGCCTTGGATATGTCTTCTTCGGCTGGGGGTTATTGCTGGCAATTACGTCAGTCTTTACGGCGCCGCTCTTGCACAAAGCGCTGGGAACAGTGCGTTCGCTCGTCGTTCTCTTTATCGCCTTTGCGGTCATTCTCATCGTCATGGGGATCTGGACTGACCATCAGACGTTGATCATTACGTGTATCGTTGTCGCCGGTGCTGTTCTCGGTATGGTGAATACGATCATGACAACCGCTGTGATGGGTTCTGCGCCGGTTGAACGTTCAATCGCGTCTTCAGCCTACAGCTCAGTCCGTTTTATCGGCGGTGCGCTCGCTCCGTGGATTGCGGGAATGCTGTCAGAACACTTCACCGCAAGCACTCCATATACAGTAGGCGGGATCGTCGTTTTTGCCGGCATGCTTGTCCTTCTCATGGGACGCAAACATCTCGCCGGAATAAAAGCCGGACATTAAGAAAAAAAGGAACTTCCGCATGGGCGGGAGTTCCTTTTTGTGTTTACAGCACTTTCGTCGTCCAAGATTCACAATTCCATGTTTCCGTCGCGATATCCATGTAGAACTCGGGTTCGTGGGAAATCAGCAGAATGGAGCCTTTGTATTCTTTCAGCGCGCGTTTCAGCTCTTCTTTCGCATCGACATCCAGGTGGTTTGTCGGTTCGTCAAGCACGAGCAGGTTTGTTTCTGAATTGATCAGCTTGCACAATCTGACCTTCGCTTTTTCTCCTCCGCTGAGAACGGAGACGCGGCTTTCAATGTGTTTGGTCGTCAGGCCGCATTTGGCGAGGGCGGCGCGGATTTCGTACTGGGTAAAGGAAGGAAATTCGCTCCACACTTCTTCGATGCACGTATTGTTATTGGTTTCTTTCACTTCCTGCTCGAAATAGCCCGTGTATTGATGCTCGCCCCGTTCCACCGTGCCTTCCAGCGGCTGGATTTCACCGAGCAGGCTTTTTAACAGCGTCGTCTTCCCGATGCCGTTTGCGCCGTACAGGGCGACTTTCTGTCCGCGCTCCATTCTGAGATTGAGCGGTCGTGACAGCGGAGTATCGTAGCCGATGACTAAGTCCTTTGTTTCAAAAATGAGCTTGCCTGACGTTCTCGCAGGCTTGAAATGGAATTCCGGTTTCGGTTTTTCGGCCGCCAGTTCGATCATATCCATCTTATCAAGCTTTTTCTGGCGGGACATCGCCATATTTCTCGTGCTGACGCGCGCTTTGTTGCGGGCGACGAAATCTTTCAGCTCAGCCACTTCCTGCTGCTGTTTTTTATAGGCGGCTTCGAGCTGCTGTTTTTTCACTTCGTATACTTCCATAAACTGATGGTAGTCGCCGACATAACGCGTCAGCTCCTGATTTTCCACATGATAAATCAAATTGATCACGCTGTTTAAAAACGGAATGTCGTGAGAAATTAAGATGAACGCATTTTCATATTCCTGCAAATAGCGTTTCAGCCATTCAATATGCTGCTCATCAAGGTAGTTGGTCGGTTCGTCCAACAGAAGGATTTCCGGTTTTTCCAAAAGCAGTTTGGCGAGCAGCACTTTCGTCCGCTGTCCGCCGCTTAAATCTGTGACGTCGCGGTCAAGTCCGACATCCTGCAGGCCGAGGCCGCGGGCGATTTCTTCAACTTTGCTGTCAATCACGTAGAAATCATTGTTTGTCAGGGCGTCTTGAATGACACCGACATCTTCAAGCAGCTGCTCAAGCTCATCAGGGTCCGCTTCGCCCATTTTGTTGTAAATCTCATTCATTTCCTCTTCCATTGCAAATAAGTAATGGAACGCATCCTTCAGCACGTCGCGGATCGTTTTTCCTTTTTCAAGCACGGTATGCTGATCGAGGTAGCCGACACGCACGTTTTTCGACCATTCAACTTTACCCTCATCAGGCTCAAGTTTTCCGGTAATAATATTCATAAACGTTGATTTACCTTCGCCGTTTGCTCCGATTAAGCCGACGTGTTCCCCTTTTAAAAGACGGAACGATACATTGTTAAAAAGCGCACGGTCACCAAAGCCGTGGCTTAAATCTTTTACGGATAAAATACTCATCATTACACCTCTATCGTTATCAGACACGCATTTTTTATCATGTGTCTTTCTCATTTATGATTATAAAGGAGGAGACCGTTTGTTAAAAGGCTTGGAAGGAAAAAGAAAATTGCGTTTGGCGCGTGCATTTGAGATACTATGGAGTAGATTTTAAGAATTGAGGAGAACGACATGACCCAAACATGGCCATTTTTACAGCATACACAACCATTTATCGCCGAAAACTGGGAGGCCTCAGGCTTTCAGGAGCCGACCGTCATTCAGGAAAAAGCCGCTCAGGTGATTATGGAAGGGAAAGACGTCATCGCCGAATCCCCGACGGGAACGGGAAAAACATTGGCGTACACGCTTCCGGTTCTGGAGCGGATCAACCCGGAACAGAAACATCCGCAAGTGATCATTTTAGCGCCGTCCCGCGAGCTTGTGATGCAGATTTTCCAAGTGATTCAGGATTGGAAAAAAGGCTCCGATCTTCGCGCTTTGTCTTTGATCGGCGGGGCAAACGTGAAAAAGCAGGTGGAGAAGCTCAAAAATAAACCGCATATCATTGCGGGCACACCGGGCAGGGTGCTCGAATTGATTCAGGCGAAAAAGCTGAAAATGCATGAAGTCAAGACGATCGTTCTTGATGAAGCGGATCAGCTCGTGACAAAGGAACACCGCGAAACGATGAAAAAAATCATTAAAACGACGCTGAAAGACCGACAGCTTTTAAGCTTTTCCGCTACGCTGCAGCCGGAAACAGAACAGGTGCTGAATACCATCGCGCACGAACCGGCCGTTTTGAAAGTGGAGCGGAATACGGCGGAAAAAGCGCGCGTCACACATCAATATCTCGTCTGCGATCAGCGGGATAAAGTAAAGCTATTGCAAAAGCTGTCACGGTTGAACGGCATGCAGGCGCTCGTGTTCGTCAGAGATATCGGAAATTTAAGCGTCTATGCGGAAAAACTTGCCTATCATCACGTGGACCTCGGCATCCTGCACGGAGAAGCGAAAAAAATGGAGCGGGCAAAGATATTATCAGCGTTTGAACGGGGAGAATTTCCGCTGCTTCTGGCGACTGACATTGCGGCGCGCGGACTCGATATCGATGATCTTCCGTACGTCATTCACGCGGACATCCCGAATGAAGACGGGTACATTCACAGATCAGGCCGGACGGGGCGGGCCGGTAAAGAAGGAACCGTACTCAGCCTTGTCACGCCGATGGAAGAATCCAAATTGAAAAAAATGGCCAAATCACTCGGAATTGCGCTGAAAGAGGCCGTTTATTCAGGCGGAAAATTATCTGAGAAATAAGAAACGGAGGGCGGGAAGCCCTTCGTTTTTTTTGTTGTAAAATAATAGAAAAGGTTCAGGCGGGGGCGGGAAGATGGTGTCAATAGACAGATTTCAAATATTGAAGGAACGTGAGCTGAAAATACTTGAACACTGGTTTAAGAACGATAACATCAGACGGAGAATGGATGCGATGCTGCCATTAGACGCGTGGTATGCACGATTGAATAAAGATGAAGACGATACTGTCCTTATGGCATATAACGGGCAGCTTCCGGGAGGCATGGTCTCTATAGAGTTTGTGGAGGAGCGGGCGTATATCGGATTGATCGTCAATCCTTTGTACCAGCTTCAAGGGTACGGAAAACAGATCTTGAAAAAACTGCTGACTGATCCTGGGTTTACCAGCGTGCGGGAATGGGCGGCAAGCATCGAAAAAGACAATCAAATCAGTTTAGCCTGCTTTCAAGCAGCAGGATTCACTTTGGAAGATACGGAGCCTGATGAAGACGGCTTTCTTACTTTGATTCTTCGCGGCTGATCCCAAATAAACAGAAAAGGAGGGGACAAAGCCCTCCTTTTTTTCATCATCATGTTAACTTAGATCACTGACTTTGATGATCTGTTTGCCTTTGTTTTCTCCTTTAAACAGACCGAGGAACGCGTCAGGAATATTGCTGAATCCTTCCGTAATCGTTTCTTCATAATGAAGCTTTCCGTCCTTAAGCCATTCGGCCAATTGTTTCGCACCTTCGGAAAAGCGGTCAGCATAATCACTGACGATGAATCCCTGCATCAGCGCTTTTGTTTTGATCAGCTTCGGCTGGACGCGGGGGCCCATGTCTTCGTCTTCACTTTCGGTATTGTACGATGAGATCGCTCCGCATACCGGAATGCGGGCGAATTCATTCAGCAGGTTTATCACCGCATCTGAAATCGGTCCGCCGACATTGTCAAAATAGACATCGACGCCGTCAGGACATGCCTGTTCCAGCGCTTTTTGAATATCATCCGCCGTTTTGTAATTAATGGCTTCATCAAATTGAAGCTCCTCTTTCAAATACGCGATTTTTTCGTCAGATCCGGCGATGCCGACAACCCGCGCGCCTTTGATTTTGGCAATCTGTCCGACTGTTGAGCCGACGGCGCCCGCTGCGCCTGAAACGACGACGGTTTCGCCTTTTTTCGGACGGCCGATATCGAGCAGCCCGAAGTAAGCGGTCAGTCCGGTCATCCCTAAAATGCCGAGATACGCCTGGGCGGGTGCGATATCCGTATCCAACTTGCGGAGGGCGGACTCATTGACGGCTGAATATTCCTGCCACGCGAGATTTCCGATCACAACATCTCCTTTTTTCAGCTTATCGCCGTCTGTCAGAACCTCGGCAATCACTCCGCCTGTTATGGCTTCATCTAAAGCGAACGGCTCTACATATGATTTTGTATCTTGCATCCGTCCGCGCATGTACGGATCAACGGACACATAACTCGTTTTCACAAGCACTTCGCCGTCTTTCGGTTCGGGAACGGCAATCGTTTCAAAGCGGAAATCGTCATGGGCGGGAACGCCTTTGGGGCGTCTTGCCAATTGAATTTGCTGCTGATTATTCGGCATACTGAATCCTCCTTCAAGATAAGTGGTTGTTCCAAATGTAACACGAACCATTTCCCGATTACAAAATCAAACCGTCAGCGGCCATAAAAAAAGAAGGGCCCAGGGCCCTTCTTTCCTTATATGCATATTTAATAGAATAACCGGTACACATCGGTGTTTTTCTCATGTTCCAAATATTCATAGGCATTCGTTTTTGAAGAATGAAGCATGTCAGCGGTAACGACGGGCTGAAGCGCGATCAGATAAGAACCCAGCCTATTTTCAATTTCTTTCGGCAGAACGGATTCGATATCACCGATATTGATAATGATAGAGAAAACGAAATCGATATTAATATGAAAAGTATCTTCAGCAAAGGCCGTAAGCTCTTTTATTCCATCCGGGCAGCGGGTACGCCGGCGGAATACCTGCTTCACTAAATCACTGACAACCCAAGCGTTAAATCGCTGTTCCGGTGAAAAGTAATGAATAGGAACCACCTCCCTGCTTAATCGGCTCATGAAGATTTTTATTTTTCTGATAAATGTAGCTTTCTCTACTGTAACATGTCCCGCAAGAAAATATCCACCGACAACCTGCCCGTTTTTTCCCGGAACTCTCTTTCTTTTGTTTGATCCTTGGTTGAGCGGGTAAACATCCAATATACAAAAACAAAAGGGAGGACTTATCAATGAAACCGGTAGTAAGAGAATATACAAATGATCAAAAACTGATGCAGGACGTAAAAGAGCTTCAGCAGCTGGGTGTTGCAAAAGAGGACGTGTATGTGCTTTCACATGATGACGACAGAACGGACCGCCTGGCCGATAATACTGATGTCAATACCATCGGAGCGAAAGAAACGGGCATTAAACACGCGGTCGGCAATATGTTTAATAAAAAAGGTGACGAGCTCCGCAACAAAATTCACGAAATCGGCTTTTCAGAAGAGGAAGCGTCACAATTTGAAAAGCGCTTAGATGAAGGAAAAGTTCTTCTGTTTGTCACGGATAACGAAAAAGTAAAGTCATGGGCGTAAGCTGAACAGATCCCAAGGGGTTTTCGATCCCTTGGGATTTTTTGCGGTTTCCGCAATAAAACCGAAAGGCACATTCTGTACATTTTCGGTGCTGTTTCTCAACTGATTTGATACAATTCATTTGTAATAAATTGGAATAAAAAATCAGGAGGAGCACAATTCATGAAAAAAATGTTATTTATGCTGGCGGTTTGTTTATGTATGATCCCTGCGGACGTCTATGCCGCTGATCTGGGACGGCAGACGTTAGGAACAAATGACGGCTGGGGAGCCGCTTCCGGCGGGACAACCGGCGGCGCGAAAGCCTCTTCATCGAATGTATACACCGTATCAAACAGACAGCAGCTCGTTTCCGCATTAGGGGGAAGCGCCAACAGCACGCCGAAGATTATTTACATACAAGGCACAATCAATATGAATACGGACGACCGCAATAAAACGCTCGGCTTTAATGATTATAAAGATCCGGCATATGATCCGAACGCCTATCTGAAGGCGTACGACCCGGACAAATGGGGGAAAAAAGCGCCGTCAGGCACCCAGGAAGACGCCAGACAGCGATCGCAAAAAAACCAGAAGGCGCGGGTCGTGATTGACATTCCTTCAAATACGACGATCATCGGCTCGGGTTCAAATGCCAAAGTGACAGGCGGAAGTTTTAATATAAAGAACGGCGTCGACAATGTCATCATCCGCAACATTGAATTTCAAGACGCTTACGACTATTTTCCGCAATGGGACCCGACGGACGGCAGCAGCGGCAACTGGAACTCGGAATATGACAATATCACCATTAACGGCGCGACGCACATCTGGATCGATCATTGCACCTTTAATGACGGATCGAATCCCGACAGCGGTTTTCCCTACTATTACGGGAGAAAATATCAGCACCATGACGGCCAGACGGATATAGCCAACGGGGCGAATTATATTACATTGTCCTATAATAAATATCATGACCATGACAAAGGCTCCGTCATCGGAAACAGCGACAGCAAGACGTCGGATGAGGGAAAACTGAAGGTGACCCTTCACCATAACTATTACCAGAACATCGTCCAGCGCGCGCCGCGGGTCCGGTACGGACAGGTTCATATTTATAATAATTTTTACGCAGGCTCGAAAAGCGCCGCATACCCGTTCAGCTATGCGTGGGGCGCGGGCCACGCGTCAAAAATATATGCCCAGAATAATGTCTTTGAAGTGCCGGGGCTGGCTGCTGATAAAGTCATCAGCGTCTTCAGCGGCGGAAAAGCGCTTCATGAAGACGGCACTCTTTTAAACGGCGCCTCCATTAACGCGTCAGCCGCCAACGGATTAAGTCAGTCCGTCGGCTGGACACCGTCATTGCACGGTTCCATCGGCTCATCATCAAATGTAAAATCAGATGTTATATCTAAAGCCGGGTCGGGCATATTAAAATAATAAACAAGAAGCACAAAGGAAAATATTCCTTTGTGTTTTTTAATTAACAAAAACGTTTATTAACTTAGTTAAGTAGTAAAATGGGATAGGGGATGGAAGACAACAAAATAGGAGGAGACCTGTAATGGCTTCAGAAAAAGACGCAAAAAAACAGCAGGCAGTAAAAATCATTCCTTTGCTTATTACTGTTGCTGTGGGATTAATCATTTGGTTTATTCCCGCGCCGTCCGGACTTGAACCTAAAGCATGGCATTTGTTCGCTATTTTTGTCGCAACAATTATCGGCTTTATCTCCAAGCCCTTGCCAATGGGCGCAATTGCAATTTTTGCATTGGCAGTCACCGCGTTAACGGGAACGCTATCTATTGAAAATACGTTAAGCGGATTTGGAAACAAGACAATCTGGCTGATTGTCATCGCCTTTTTTATTTCCCGGGGGTTCATCAAAACCGGGCTCGGCGCCAGGATTTCTTACGTATTCGTACAACGGTTCGGGAAGAAAACACTCGGCCTTTCTTATTCACTGCTTTTCAGTGATTTAATTTTATCACCTGCCATTCCGAGCAACACGGCACGGGCGGGCGGCATTATTTTTCCTATTATCAGATCATTATCCGAAACTTTCGGATCAACGCCGGCAGACGGAACAGAGCGGAAAATCGGCGCTTTCTTATTAAAAACCGGTTTTCAAGGAAACTTGATTACGTCTGCGATGTTTTTGACGGCAATGGCGGCGAACCCGCTGATCGCCAAGCTGGCCCACGATGTCGCAGGGGTGGACATCACATGGACAAGCTGGGCAATCGCGGCCATTGTACCGGGATTGGCGAGCTTAATCATTACGCCGCTCGTCATTTATAAGCTGTATCCGCCGGAAATTAAAGAAACACCGGATGCGGCTAAAATCGCAACGGAAAAATTGAAAGAAATGGGTCCGTTTAAAAAATCCGAACTCTCCATGGTCATCGTCTTTTTATTGGTGCTTGCGCTGTGGATTTTCGGAGGAAGCTTAAATATTGACGCAACGACGACGGCCCTGATCGGATTATCCGTTTTGCTTTTGTCACAGGTATTAACATGGGAGGACATCAAAAAGGAACAAGGTGCATGGGATACGCTGACTTGGTTCGCGGCGCTTGTGATGCTGGCGAATTTCCTGAATGAGCTCGGTATGGTGTCTTGGTTCAGCAATATGATGAAATCTTCTGTTTCCGGTTTTTCATGGATTGTGGCATTTATGATTCTGATTGTCGTGTATTATTACACGCATTACTTCTTTGCGAGCGCAACCGCGCATATCAGCGCCATGTATGCGGCATTTCTCGCCGTCATCGTGGCGGCAGGCGCTCCGCCGCTGTTGGCGGCGCTCAGTCTGGCGTTTTTCAGCAACCTTTTCGGTTCAACGACGCATTACGGCTCAGGAGCGGCTCCGGTCTTTTTCGGAGCGGGTTATATATCGCAAAGCAAATGGTGGTCCATCGGCTTTATCCTGTCAATCGTCCATATTGTGACATGGCTTGTGATCGGCGGATTATGGTGGAAAGTATTAGGGTTATGGTAGAAGAAAAAGGCAGACTCAGGTCTGCCTTTTTTTTATTTCTGCAAGGAAGGGGAAGGGCCTGCACATGATGACTTCAGTGCGAATAGAATATGGCCGGGGTGATAATATGAGCAGCGGCCGTAATCAATACATGATATTGAAACAGAAACCTTACAAATATATGAGCAGACATATGAAACGCTGGTATGAACAATTACCATGTGAACTTGAAAGACCGGAAACAGGGACGGAAAAACGGTTTCCGTCTTCAGATGAAAATCGATCTGCCTTGTGCGTACCCGGGCTGCGAGGTCCCGAAGGCAAAAGAGGCCCCGCCGGCTCCCGCGGTCCGCAAGGGGAGGCGGGTCCGCCCGGTCCCCCGGGGCCTGAGGGGCCGCCGGGAGCGGTTCCGGCTGTAGCTTTTCAAAATACAGCAGACCAGATGATGATTCCGTTAGAAGGAACACCGATAAACGTGTTAAGCGCAGTGATAGCCGCGCCGACAGATCAATTGGTGAAAACGGATGCCGTCATACAAGTAAATGTGGAATTAGATCCGCTCGCGTCTCATTTCTCATTGGTCTTAGCTCTCGAGCTGCAAAGAAATGGCGTATCGATACAAACACAGAGACAAGAGCGGAACCTCTTTTCTTCAGGCGGACAAATCATAGGAATTCCTTTTACGTACATTGACGAAATGAAGGCGGATGAAACAGCCGCGTACCAGCTCTATTTATCCGTCCTTTCTTCGAATTACGTAACACAAGTCGCAGCGGCAAACCGCTCCCTCATTGCGACGGGATTCCCCATTCAAGGATCGGACTAAGGTGATGAATAGAAATCACCTTTTTTATTTAGGTTGTCAAAACACAGCCCGTATTAATATGCTGTCTTAATAAGTAAGACGGTCAACAACGGGAAGGAGAGGGAAAAAGATTGAATGAATAATCCGATTATAAACGGAAGCTTTGAAACCGGCACATTAGCGGGGTGGAGTTCGGCAAATACCCAGATTAACAGTTTGTTTGCACATTCAGGGAGATATTCTGCGCAATTTATTGGAGCTCAGCCATATGCTTACCTCAGTCAAATTGTTCCAATTTCAGCCAAGTCAGTGACTCTATTCGTATCACTCGCAACGCTCGGAAATGAGCCAAGTCCCCAAGTAACTCTCCAGATCATCTATGTCAGCGCAGCAGGTGAACAAATCAGTTCCATTCAAGAAAATATTACACCCGGAAATTTGCCGAACGTGCTCTTCCACACATGGTCTGAAATCTATAAAACAAGCAGTGTGCCTTCTGGCGCGGCCTCTGCCGTCATTGTATTAAGTAAAGTTTCTACCGGCACGGTTTTAATAGACGATGTTTCATTGGCGCAAACCGGGGGTGAACCTGGCGTAACAGGAATTACAGGTCCCACAGGAGTGACGGGTCCCACAGGAGTAACCGGAGTAACTGGTGTAACGGGATCAACTGGTTCAACCGGGGCAAGAGGAGCGACGGGGTCAACGGGTGCACCCGGGGTTACAGGCCCAACTGGCGCAACAGGTTCAACCGGTTCAACTGGAGTGACTGGGGTAACCGGAATAACGGGAGCCACCGGAGCAACAGGAGCGACCGGAGTAACGGGATCGACAGGAGCAATCGGTTCCACTGGCGCCACAGGTCCAACGGGTGCAACCGGGTCAACAGGAGGAACTGGTTCAACCGGAGCCACAGGTACAACCGGCTCAACTGGTATAACAGGAGCGACAGGAGTCACAGGATCAACGGGTGCATCCGGCCCGACTGGAGTCACAGGATCAACGGGTGCATCCGGCCCGACAGGAGTCACAGGATCAACGGGTGCATCCGGCCCGACTGGAGTAACTGGTCCAACTGGAGTAACCGGGTCGACGGGAGTAACAGGGGCAACCGGAGTCACAGGGGCAACAGGGGTTACTGGCCCAGCCGGAGTGACTGGTCCAACTGGATTGACCGGCTCAATTGGTGCGACCGGCTCAACCGGCGCAACGGGCGCCACGGGCATAACCGGAGCAACTGGGGTAGCAGGTTCAACCGGAGTAACGGGGTTAACCGGAGCAACTGGTGTGACTGGCCCGACGGGGGTCACGGGATCGACCGGTTCAACTGGAGCAACCGGCCCAACCGGCTCGACCGGTCCAACGGGAGTAACAGGAGCGACTGGGGTAACTGGTCCAACTGGCCCAACAGGAGCGACCGGAATAACAGGTCCGACCGGGGAGACAGGAGCGACTGGTGTAACGGGGACAACCGGGGTAACAGGTTCAACCGGAGCAACGGGGTTAACCGGATCAACTGGTGTGACTGGCCCGACGGGGGTCATGGGATCGACAGGAGTAACAGGGGTAACCGGGGCGACGGGAGAAACAGGCTCAACCGGAGCGGCAGGTCCAACCGGAGTAACAGGTGCATCGGGGGCAACCGGGTCAACTGGAGAAATCGGGCCAACTGGCTCAACCGGCGCAACTGGCCCAGCCGGAGTGACTGGTCCAACTGGCCCAACGGGAGTAACTGGAGTAACGGGGGTAACTGGAGAAATCGGCCCAACGGGAGAAACCGGGGCGACAGGAATAACCGGGCCGACAGGAGCAACCGGCTCAACGGGTGCAATGGGATCGACAGGATCGACTGGGGTAACGGGTGTAACAGGATCAACCGGAGAAATGGGTTCAACTGGAGTAACCGGGGCGACGGGAGTAACCGGAGAAACCGGGGCGACAGGAATAACCGGGCCGACAGGAGCAACGGGAACGACCGGCTCAACAGGCACAACTGGCCCAACGGGAGTAACAGGAGCGCCAGGAGAAACCGGGTCAACTGGGGAGACTGGTTCAACGGGATCGACAGGAGAAACTGGAGTGACTGGAACAACAGGTGTAACAGGCCCAACTGGCTCAACCGGAGTAACAGGCTCGACCGGCCCAACAGGAGTAGCCGGATCGACAGGAGAAACCGGAGCAACTGGAGCGACTGGATTAACTGGAGCGACCGGAGTAACAGGCCCAACTGGTGTAACAGGTTCAACCGGAGAAACCGGAGCAACTGGAGTGACTGGGTCAACGGGGATAATTGGAGCCACAGGGGTTACTGGCCCGATCGGTCCAACAGGATCAACAGGAGAAACGGGTGCAATCGGCCCAACAGGAGGAACTGGGTCAACCGGGGCAACAGGGGTAACTGGAGAAATCGGTCCAACCGGAGTAACCGGTGCAACGGGAGAAACCGGCTCGACAGGCTCAACAGGCCCAACTGGTGCGACTGGTGTAACCGGTCCAACTGGTGCAACCGGCTCAACCGGCCCAACTGGGGTCACGGGCTCAACAGGAGAAACTGGTGCAACGGGAGTAACGGGTCCAACAGGAGAAACCGGGTCGACAGGAATAACCGGAGCAACGGGAGTGACTGGTGCAACGGGGATAACCGGAGCAACTGGCTCAACAGGAGAAACTGGTGCAACGGGAGTAACGGGTCCAACCGGAGAAACCGGCTCAACTGGTGTAACTGGTTCAACCGGAACAACAGGAGCAACAGGGATTACTGGCTCAACCGGAGAAACCGGTGCAACTGGTGTAACTGGTTCAACAGGAGAAACTGGAGCGACAGGAGTAACCGGATCGACTGGCGCAACGGGCTCAACTGGAGTAACAGGAGCAACAGGTTCAACCGGAGAAACCGGCCCAACTGGGTC
The DNA here is from genome assembly GCF_026241425.1 of Bacillus sp. ChL18. Taxonomy (NCBI): domain Bacteria; kingdom Bacillati; phylum Bacillota; class Bacilli; order Caryophanales; family Bacillaceae; genus Bacillus; species Bacillus sp. ChL18. Next base: position 150,069 of record NZ_JAPHWE010000004.1, read on the forward strand.
AACAGGAACAACCGGAGTAACAGGGGCGACTGGAGTAACAGGAGCGACTGGGGTAACGGGTGTAACGGGATCAACAGGAGCAACGGGGATAACGGGAGCCACAGGGGCTACTGGCCCGATCGGCCCAACAGGAGCGACCGGAATAACAGGTCCGACCGGGGAGACAGGAGCGACTGGTGTAACGGGGACAATCGGGGTAACAGGTTCAACCGGAGCAACGGGGCTGACTGGACCAACGGGGTTCACCGGAGAAACCGGAGCGACCGGTGTAACTGGGGAAACGGGAGTAACTGGTGCAACGGGAGAAACTGGCCCAACAGGAGTAACTGGGGCAACAGGATCAACAGGATCAACAGGAGTGACTGGCCCGACTGGGGTCACGGGCTCAACTGGTGTAACCGGATCAACAGGATCGACAGGAGAAACGGGGTCAACCGGGTCAACTGGGGAGACTGGTCCAACGGGATCGACAGGAGAAACTGGAGCGACTGGCTCAACTGGCTCAACTGGAGCAACAGGCCCAACTGGTGTGACTGGCCCAATTGGGGCGACTGGTGTAACTGGTCCAACGGGTGCAACTGGCTCGACCGGCTCAACTGGTGCGACGGGATTAACTGGAGAAACCGGTGCAACAGGAGCAACAGGAGAGACCGGAGAGACCGGAGTAACAGGGGCAACAGGAGTTACTGGCCCGACTGGGGTCACGGGCTCAACTGGTGTAACTGGCGCAACCGGAGAAACTGGCTCGACCGGAGATACCGGAGTGACTGGAGCAACGGGGATAACAGGAGCAACAGGAATAACCGGAACCACGGGCCCAACCGGCCCAACAGGGGCAACGGGAGTAACGGGCTCAACCGGAGTAACAGGCCCAACCGGCGCGACTGGCTCAACTGGAATCACGGGTCCAACCGGAGTAACCGGGACGACAGGAGAAACCGGAGCGACCGGTGTAACTGGGGCAACAGGAACAACGGGAGAAATCGGCTCGACTGGTGCAACAGGGTCGACTGGAGTAACAGGCCCAACTGGTGTAACTGGTTCAACCGGAGAAACCGGTGCAACAGGTGTAACTGGAGAAACCGGCCCAACAGGAGCAACAGGTGGAACCGGAGAAACCGGAGCAACGGGAGAAACCGGTGCAACAGGGTCGACTGGAGTAACAGGCCCAACTGGTGTAACTGGTTCAACCGGAGAAACCGGTGCAACGGGATCGACAGGCCCAACTGGTTCAACAGGATCAACGGGAGCCACCGGAGTAACAGGAGTTACTGGCCCGACCGGGGTCACAGGCTCAACTGGAGCAACTGGCACAACAGGAGAAAACGGTGCAACTGGAGTAACTGGGGCAACGGGGTCAACCGGGTCAACCGGGTCAACCGGGTCAACCGGGTCAACCGGGTCAACAGGGGCGACTGGAGTAACAGGCCCAACTGGTGTAACTGGTTCAACCGGAGCAACCGGCCCAACCGGCTCAACCGGAGCAACCGGCCCAACCGGAGCAACAGGTGCAACTGGAGAAACCGGCGCAACAGGAGTAACAGGCCCAACCGGAGCAACGGGAGAAACAGGATCAACCGGTCCAACCGGAGCAACGGGAGTAACCGGCTCAATCGGAGCAACGGGAGCAACGGGAGCAACGGGAGTAACCGGTCCAACCGGTCCAACCGGAGTAACTGGATCAACAGGAGTAACAGGTTCAACCGGAGCAACTGGTCCAACTGGTGTCACGGGAGTAACAGGAGCAACGGGAGTAACTGGAGTAACAGGAGCAACGGGAGTAACTGGAGTAACAGGAGTAACGGGTGCAACCGGAGTAACTGGAGTAACAGGAGTAACGGGTGCAACCGGAGTAACTGGAGTAACAGGAGTAACTGGAGTAACAGGAGTAACGGGTGCAACCGGAGTAACTGGAGTAACCGGAGCAACGGGTGCAACCGGAGTAACAGGGCCAACAGGCTCAACCGGATCGACCGGAGTAACCGGAATAACGGGCCCAACCGGATCGACAGGCCCAACCGGCTTGACTGGAGCAACTGGAGTAACGGGAGTAACCGGAGCAACTGGAGTAACGGGAGTAACGGGAGTAACCGGAGCAACTGGAGTAACGGGAGTAACCGGAGCAACTGGAGTAACGGGAGTAACCGGAGCAACTGGAGTAACCGGAGCAACGGGAGTAACGGGAGTAACAGGATCAACGGGAGTAACCGGAGCAACGGGAGTAACAGGATCAACCGGAGTAACCGGCTCAACAGGCCCAACCGGCGCCACAGGCAGTACACCAACCTTGCTCTTCACAAGAACCAACGGGCCGCTCACTGTTTATCCGCCGTTAAATACAGAAGTTCCCGTTGCTACGCTGGCAATCCCAGTTAATGCTTTGCAGAATGTAAAGCTTGATTATGCCCTCAGTGTCGCGTTAACATCTGCAGCCAATTCAAACTTTGTTTTTGAGGTGAGATTATATAGGGGAACAGTACAAATTCATACAAGAACTCTGTCGCGAACTAATACTACCGCAGCTACGGATAGTTTCTCGATTGCTGATACAACAGTGGATACAGCACCGACCGCAGGAACAAACACGTACCAGCTGAGGATTATTTTCACAACTGCTAATAATTTAACGGCAGCAACTGCTCTCAATATCGATTTTAACAGCATTCGTTTCCCGACAACCTAATGACAACAGCAGACTGATATTTTAAAGATGAAAGACCTGACTTATGCACAGTTAGGTCTTTTTTCTGTAAATGCTGCATGATGCAGCCTTAAAGAACATTTAAAAATTTGCCCAATAGAAGTGGGATTTTGCCACACCTTTTTTCTTCGTGGAAATATTATGAAAATAGAGGTGGTGTAATGAGAAAAGGAGATACTTGGTATAACAGATACGACTCTTGGGATTACGACTGCCGGAATTGCAATGATTGTTGCTGTCATTTTCAACATAAAAGAAGAAATCAAAGGCGCAGTTATCAAAATCGGGCACATTGCTGTGAAGGATTCTGTTGCGAAAACTCTTGCTGCCATGAAAGATGGTGTCCATGCTGTCATCCAAATCATTTTCATGTAAGAGGATTCACCGGAGCAACGGGGTTTACCGGAGCAACGGGGTGCACCGGAGCAACGGGGCTGACCGGAGCAACAGGGCTGACTGGAGCAACGGGATTCACTGGAGCAACGGGATTCACTGGAGCTACGGGCTCGACTGGGAATACCGGAGCGACTGGGGTAACCGGCGTCACTGGAGATCCCGGCGCGACTGGAGCCACCGGCGCCACGGGAGTAACGGGAGCAACGGGAGCAACAGGCTCGACCGGAGCAACCGGCGCCACCGGAGTAACGGGAGCCACAGGAGTAACAGGCTCGACCGGAGTAACCGGCGCAACTGGGATAACGGGAGCAACCGGGCTCACCGGTGCAACTGGAGTAACCGGAGCGACCGGAGTAACAGGTGCAACTGGGGTAACGGGAACAACCGGAATAACCGGAGATACTGGAGCCACTGGAGAAACCGGGATAACGGGAGCCACGGGAGTAACAGGCTCAACCGGAGTAACGGGGGCAACTGGGGTAACCGGAGATACTGGAGTAACGGGAGCAACCGGAGTAACTGGAGTAACCGGGGATACTGGAGCGACCGGAATAACGGGAGCTACTGGGGTAACCGGAGCCACTGGGATAACGGGAGCAACCGGGGTAACCGGAGATATCGGAGTGACCGGAACAACCGGAGCCGCCGGAGTAACGGGAGCAACCGGTGTAACAGGAGCGACCGGAGTAACGGGCGCAACTGGTATAACGGGAGTAACCGGAGATACTGGAGCGACGGGAATAACGGGCTCCACCGGAATAACGGGCTCCACCGGAATAACAGGAGCCACCGGAGTAACAGGAGCGACCGGAGATATTGGAGCCACTGGTGTAACGGGAGCCACCGGAGTAACGGGAGCAACCGGAGTAACAGGAGCAACCGGAGTAACGGGCGCCACTGGAGTAACAGGAGCCACTGGTGTAACGGGCGCCACTGGAGCGACAGGAGATACTGGATCCACTGGTGTAACGGGAGCCGCTGGAGTAACAGGAGCGACCGGAGTAACGGGCGCAACCGGAATAACGGGAGCCACTGGTGTAACGGGCGCCGCCGGAGTAACAGGAGCAACCGGGGTAACGGGAGTAACCGGAGCTACTGGAGCGACGGGAATAACGGGAGCAACCGGTGTAACAGGAGCAACCGGTGTAACAGGAGCCACTGGAGTAACAGGAGCGACTGGTGTAACGGGCTCCACCGGAGCGACAGGAGATACTGGATCCACTGGTGTAACGGGAGCCGCTGGAGTAACAGGAGCGACCGGAGTAACGGGCGCAACCGGAATAACGGGAGCCACTGGTGTAACGGGCGCGACAGGAGTAACGGGCGCCGCCGGAGTAACGGGAGCAACTGGTGTAACAGGCTCCACTGGAGTAACAGGAGCGACAGGAGATACTGGGGCGACCGGAATAACCGGAGCCACGGGAGCGACCGGAGCGACCGGAGTAACAGGCGCAACTGGTATAACGGGATCAACCGGTGTAACAGGAGCGACAGGAGATACTGGATCCACTGGTGTAACGGGAGCCGCTGGAGTAACAGGAGCCACCGGAGTAACGGGCGCCACCGGAGCAACAGGCGCAACTGGTATAACGGGAGTAACTGGAGATACTGGAGCGACCGGAGTAACAGGTGCTACCGGTGTAACCGGGGATACTGGAGTAACTGGAGCAACCGGGGTAACCGGCGCCACCGGAGTCACTGGAGTAACGGGATCAACAGGAGCAACCGGGGTAACGGGGGTAACAGGAGCAACAGGGATTACCGGCGCCACCGGGGCAACTGGAGCAACCGGGGTAACGGGAGTAACAGGAGCGACCGGAGTAACCGGCGCAACTGGGATAACAGGAGCAACCGGAGTAACAGGAGCGACCGGAGTAACCGGGGTAACCGGAGCAGGCGCGATCATTCCTTATGCTTCAGGTCTTCCAACTGCCGTGACGACCATTGCCGGCGGATTAATCGGAACGGTGAGCCTTGTCGGGTTCGGCAATTCTGTGACGGGCGTCAATGTCGGAGGGGGAGGTGCAATTGATCTTACCGGGGCCGGAGGAACTCTGCTGAACTTTGCTTTTTCTGCTCCGAGAAGCGGAACCATTACATCAATTGCCGCCTATTTCAGTACAACCGCAGCATTGTCGCTTGTCGGCTCGACTGTTACGATAACCGCACAATTATACAGTTCCACTGTGCCGAACAATACGTTCACGCCGATCCCCGGAGCATCCGTCACTTTAGCTCCTCCCCTCACCGGCATATTGTCAATCGGCAGCATCAGCAACGGAATCACGACAGGGCTGAACATTGCGGTAACTCCTCAAACCCGGCTGTTAATGGTATTCTCTGCCACTGCGACAGGCCTTTCGCTTATTAATACAGTGGCGGGATATGCAAGCGCGGGAGTTACGATTTCTTAAGTGAAAACGGCCAGACTGGTGCGGATCATCTAAGCTTGGAGAAGATATCACTTTTTCTTCAAGCTTTTTTGTTTTTACTTTTTGGGTAAATAAAGGCTGACGGGAATTTCCCGACAGCCGGCAGAAGTATTTACATGCCTTCGGTAGTTAATCAGTATATTAATGAAGACGTTTTTAGTGAGTTCGAATCATCCGTTGTGCCGGGAGTGTGAATCATCATCGAAACAGCGGTGCCCTCATCCGGGGTGCTGGTGATCGTCAATTCGCTTCCGCAAAAATGCTTCAGCCGCCGATTGATATTTTTCAGGCCGACACTGCGATTAACATCAGAAGACAAAATATCTTTCTGTATGTCCGGCATGATGCCGGTTCCATTATCCTCCACTTTGATAAAATACGTGTTTTCGCCTTGTTTTTTCGCTGTCAGCTTTATCCGTCCGCCGCCTCTTTTCTTACTGATCCCGTGATGAACGGCGTTTTCCACCAATGGCTGTATCATTAAAGGCGGAAGGGGGAAGTCAATGTCCTGTTCAATATCAAAAAGGATATCAATCCGTTTGCCGAAGCGTGTTTTTTCTATAGAAAGATATGACGTAATGATAGAAAGTTCGTTTCTGAATGAGCTGATGTCCGAAGTGTTTTGAAAATCAAAACTCATCCTTAAATAGTTTGTAAATGCAGCAGTCGTTTCCCGTGCTTTTTCAATATCCAAATGGCTGAGCGCGATGATCGTATTTAATACATTGTAAAGAAAATGAGGCTTAATCTGCGACTGAAGAAACGCCATTTCTAAATTTGTGGCTTGGTGAGCCGTATGCTTCATCAAAATTAAATTTTTAATACGCGCGGTGAATTCAGAGTAATGATAAGGCTTCTGTAAGATGTCGTTTGCTCCGGCATGAAACGCCTTGTATTTGTCATGGCTGATAATGGCTGCCGTAACGATAAGAACCGGCAGATCGACCATGCTGAATCTTTCGCGGATGTTTGTGCAGACTTCAAAACCCGTCATGTCGGGCATCATCAAGTCTAATATGACCAAGTCAAGCTTCGAGGAAGAGACAGCTTGAAGCGCCTCTTTTCCGCTTTTTACTGCGATTACGTTATAAGGAACACCTTCCAGCATATCCGTTAAAATTTTCAAACTCTCGATGTTATCGTCGACGATCAGAATCGTCGGAGCCTCGATTTTTTCTGAGTGATAAGGCGTGACCAGCGAAATATCCGACATTCTCTGCCCGGGCTGTGATTTAGGAAGTTCGGTCTTTGCTTCCGGTAAAGAATCAATTTGAGCGGCGGGTAACGTAAAATGAAAGGCTGATCCTTGCGCCGCCGCTGACTCCGCCCAGATGTCCCCGTTTTGGAGATTGACGAGCTGTTTCACAATACTTAAACCTAAACCCGTTCCATCTTCTTCCGTCCCTCCCGCTTGCTGAAAAGAATCAAAAATGGTTTCAAGATCAGCCTCAGGAATGCCGCTGCCGGTATCGGCCACCGTGATTTGAATCATTTTGTCATTCAGGCTTTCAGCAGAAAGAATAATGTTCCCCTCGGATGTGTACTTGATTGCGTTTTCAATAAGATTGGTTAAGATTTGCCGGAATCGGTTTTCATCTGCAAGCACCAAAGGGAGATCGTCCGGCACATGATTAAGAATGGCAAGTTTTTTATGTTTGGATAAAAGCCGGTAGAAGTTCATCTCACTGGATATGACGGCATGCACATCGACGGGAACCGGACGAATCTGCAGCATACCCTGCTTCATTTTTTCCAAATCAAGAATATCATTTACGAGATCAGAAAGTCTGTAGCCCATACGGATGATCAGCTGCATATTTTCTTTCTCTTCCTCTATCGTCTTCTTTTTTCTGCCGGCTACAAGGGTTTGGCATATATTAATAATGCTGTTCAGCGGCGTCTTGAATTCGTGTGAAGTTTTGGCGATAAATTCATCTTTCAGTTGGTCCATTTTGACTAATTTCCGTGAGAGGACTTCATTGTCCCGGAAAGCTCCGGCGAATTGCTGCGCCATCAGAAGAACCACCGCCAATAAAGCGATGACTGTCGGCAATGAATAGAGCGAATTAAAAGAAAAAGCCGTTTTGCCGCTGTAAGCCGAAATGGTCGTAAGAATCACAAAAGCGCTCATCGAGACGGATGCGAGTGTAAGGTACGTGCTTCCTTTTATTTTTCTTATGGCGGCAATCGTAAAAATATATGTAATATAAAACAGAGTCGTAACGGCAAGCACAGAATGTAAAATGTATGAGAGATGGTCAATGAAACTTCCGGACATAAAATCAGTGATCAAGATGGTCCCGGATAAAGCGGTTAAAATGGTGATCGTCGTTTTTGAGACAATTTCTCTGTATGCATAAAAGAGATAAAGAAAAACCGCTATGCTGACAAGCACGGTTGAGATGATACGCAAGGAATTCAGCAATGAAAATGAAATAGACGGAAAGAGGAGAAAGATAATTCTTTCTTTCCCGATCATAAGAATAATGGCAGAAAAAAGCAGACACATCACGGAAAAGAACAATAAATGTTTATCCTTTGTCCGTTGCAGAAAAAAGCCGAGAAAATATAAACCGGTAATGAAAAAAGCCGTAATCATAATGGAATCATTGAAAAAGGAAATTTGATTCTCGCGTATAATTTGTTCCTGAGTCCCAAACGTTATCGGTTTTGCGATCCCCCAGCCGGGAACTTTTCCGAAATTCGAAAAATGCAGGACAAGTTCATTGTCACCCTTGCGAAGCCTGAAAAAGCTGCTGTACGGTTTGTTCTGCGCCTTAAAATCAGCTTTTTCTGAAGGATTGCCGCTCTGTCCGATTACTTTTCCATTAAGATAAAGGCGGTTTGAACTGTAGATAAAAGATGTGCTGATCCCCAAAACCTGATTGTCTTCATTTGAGCGGATTGTCAGTTTGTACGTTCCGTAATCCACGTCGGCCGTTTTTCCGAACAGCTTCACATTGACGGGGACATCAACGAGTACGGGATTTTTTCCTTTTGCTGAATGAAGAGCCTGCGGTGACAGCATCTGATTTGGATAAAGAATCCATTTCCCGTTCAGCTGGACATTTCCATCCTTTTGAAAATCCCACTTTTCCAGATTGATCACGCCCTGTTCCGCTTGAGGGAGGGATGATCCTGAAAAATAATTCAGGACCATAAAAATCATAAAGAAAGCGGCATAGCCGCAAATAATCGAAATCGAAATAAATTTTTCTTTCACATCATTACTCCTTTATCCCATTCAGGGGCATTCTATTATCCTATGTAATGTATAAATATTGTAATCACAAACGTTATAATACAACAAGAGAAAGAAAAAGAATCCAACTATATAGGGCATTAGGCATGGTATAATTGAAATTATTTTCAGATATATCTATATTGACGGGTGGGATGCGGTTTGAAAGCGTTAATTGTGGATGATGAGGAACTGGCATTGCTTCATTTTAATCGTATGCTTGAGCGGACAAACGCCTTTCAATCTATTATAACGTTTCAAGATCCGGCGGAAGTTCTGGAGCACTCGGAGCTTTCAGCAGCTGATGCGGTGTTTCTTGACATTGAAATGCCCGGGATAAACGGTATTGAGCTTGCTGAATCGATTCAGGAGCTCAATGAAAATATTCAAGTTATTTTTATCACCGCTTATAATGAATTCGCGATCAAAGCGTTTGAATTAAATGCTGTCGATTATCTTTTAAAACCGGTTGACAATGCCCGGCTGCTGACAACTGTTGAGCGAATCCGAATGAATAAAAAACTCAGGACGGCAGAAGAGAATACCGGGACGGATTATGTTATACAATGTTTTGGGAACCTGGACTTTTATCAATCGGTAAATGGTGTCAAAACATACATAACAGTCAAGTGGAGAACATCCAAAGCCCGTGAACTGTATGCATTTTTACTTCTTAATCAAGGGCGCACAGTCAGTAAAGACATGCTGATGGAAATGTTTTGGCCTGCTTATGATATATCAAAAGCAAGCACCCAGCTCTATTCGACAATATATCAGATACGGAAATTAATCGGTCAGCTGCCCTTCAGCCAATCAATAGAAAATACCGATATAGGATACATTCTCCGGCTTTCCGGGGTAAAGATTGATACAGTTGAATGGGAAAAAACATTAAAAGAGGCTCCTCCGCTCAGCGCAGCTGCACTAACCCGGCACATGAACATTGTCATGTCATATGAGAACCATTATCTCATGGAGAATGGCTATCTGTGGGCGGAGCCGGAAAAAGCGCGTCTGGCCCATCTGTGGCTCAGCAAAGCGTACGAACTGATTGATTTTCTCATCCAAGAGAAGAACGATCATCAAGCGATGGATGTTTGCTTGCAGGTTGAGAAAATAGAGCCCGGTGACGATAAAATTATACAATACAAACTGCAGTTATTTAATAAACTGGGAAAGGTAGAAGAGGCGATAAAGGAATACGAACGCTATAAACAATTGAAGGATAAAATCAATTGACGATTGAATGACCGGACCGGCTGATGCCGGTCTTTTTTTGTGCGCTATTTCTGAAATGATCCCATGTACAGAATTTGTATAGGCCGATTTCATACAATGTAGTTTGGTTCGGATAAGGAGAATCCCATGCTTACCGGCTTGTTCGAACGTAAGTCTATATAAAAGGGGAGGAATAAGACTTGGGAGTGAGGAACTTTTCGTTCAGCCCGAAAAAAAGCAAAAGGCTGAGGCCGGCATTGATTTCATGCTTCACGCTGTTTTTCATCTTCAGCCAGGTTGTCAGCTTTACTCCGATCGCAGCCGCTTCCGGATCACAACAAAGCGAGAGCGGGTTCTTTGATTCAGTTGCAGTCAAAGACGGCAGACAGCAGACTGTTGACGGGTCAAAAGGGAGTGAGCCCGCTTTAGCACCGGGGGATAAAGTGACACTGACATACGAATGGTCACTAAAAAACAAGGAAGATGCAAGTGACCGGAATATCACCGTAAAGATTCCGGAAAGTTTTACATTAGATAACGATGCCGAAGGTGAGCTGACATCAGCTGATCGGGTGATCGGTATATATAAAGCTGAAGCAAAAAGCAGCACGCTGGAAGTGAAAGTGAACGATGCTGGAGCGGATGCCGGGAATGCCAAAAGCTCCATTACACTGTCGGCGAAGTTTACTCCCGACATAGCAGATGAGACGAAAATGGCAAAAGCTCTTTTTCAACTGGATGCCGGCAAGACCCAGCAGGTGTTAATACCTGTGAAGAAAGACGGAACAACGGATTCCGAAACAGAAAAAAACACCTCTTCAACACCTGCTGAACCTCAGGAAAAGACAGAGAAAAAGTCAGCACCTGCGGACGGCGGGGATAAAGCAGAACAGACAACGAAATCAAAACCTTCTGCTAAACGCAGTCAATCAAAAATGGTGATTTCAAGCAAATCTGCCGCTAAAAGCCTTCAATCAGGCGGAAGTCAGATTACGCAAAATATTTTAACTGATGTGAAATTGACGGATGAAAAAGGAAAACCATATGACAAAAACAACCCTGCGAATACGAACTCTCCGGCAAATATCACCATTCAATGGGCGATTCCGAATGAGCTGGGAAAAACAATAAACGACGGTGATCGATATGAATTTGATCTGCCTAAAGAATTTATCATGCATAATGACATTACGAACCAGCCATTGACCGACGGCGATAGTACGTACGGAACTTTTTCCATTAATACGAGCGGCCATGTCATCATGACGTTTAACGGCGAGGTAAAAGAAGATACTAACGTCAAGGGGTCATTGTATGTAAACACCCAATTCAATCAGAAAGAAATAAAAGGATCAACCACACAAAAGATTAAGTTTCCGGTTAACTCTGATACGCCGGACGTAACGGTTTATTTTAAACCGAATGTCAATAAAACCATTGAGAAATCAGGGTCATTGGATAAAGGTATTAATCCTGGAAAGGTAACGTGGACGGTTGATCTTAATAAAAAGGAAGAAGAAGTTAAACATGCGAAATTGACTGAAAGCCTTCCGGACGAATTGACTTTCCGCTCTGTGAAAGTGTATGAACTTGATGTGAATATTGACGGCTCGGTGAGTCAGGGAAATGAGATAACTTCAGGTTATACCGTTGACGAAAACGGTAATGTCACCTTCGCCGGGACAATTGATTCAGCCTACCGGCTCATATATGATACGGAAATTAAAGATGAGGCAAAGCCGGGTAAAGGCGGGAACATCACGCTGACAAACAAGGCGGCATTCAGCGGAGAAAATGCGGAGCCGATTTCTGCGGAAGCTTCCGTAACAGCGGGTTACGGAAAAATGATAGAAAAATCTTCGACAGGTTATAAAGGAGAAACCCAAACGTTCAGCTGGGCTGTTATGTACAACTACGGTGAGAAAAAGATTGATCAATCCAAAGCCGGCATCAAGGATACGTTCGGATCAGACGATCTGCATCTTGTTCCCGGTTCATTGAAAGTCCTTCCGATTACATTCAGCCAGAACGGCAGCGAACAAGAGGGCGCCCCATTAAAAGAGGGTGAGGATTATACGCTGACTGATAACGGGAACGGCTTTGACATAAAATTCAAGCAAACTGTCACAGGAGCATATAAGATCATTTATCAATCTCAAGTCAACGATGGGGTCATTATTGACAGTCCTGTCAAATACACCAACACAGCAGTGACAGATACAGGGGAATCAAAGGAAACTCCGGGAACCGCCATTCAGCAGAATCTGATTAAAAATTATTCAAACGCAGACTATGAGAAGAAGACGGTTGATTGGACAATCACAGTTAACAAAAACGGTTACACAATGAAAGACTGGACGCTGGATGATCAATTTACCAGCGGAGGCCTGGCGCTCATTGACGATTCATTTCACATGCAAGACACGACTGATAACAAAACGCTGAAAGAAGGAACAGACTATACATTAACAAAAAAACCCGGAAATCAAGGCTTTACAATAGCATTGATCGGGGACTACGCAGAAACAAACAGTCAGTTTAAGATCACGTATAAGACAAAATTCAACGCTGACTTTTCAAACGAAACGATTAAGAATACGGCGGAGTCCACATGGACCGATAAAAACGGCAACAAACGCACAAATAAGGAATCGAGCGGTTTCACACCGAACAATCAGACGTCCCATAACGGATTCAAAAACGGCTCATACAACGCCGTTTCAAAAGAAATCACATGGAAAGTCGGCATCAATTATAATGGCGAACCTTCAAAAAATCCTTATATAAAAGATACGATCACAGATGGTCAGCAATTTTTGCATGGATCGGTTGCTGTTAAAACGTATACCATCAGCAAAAACGGCTCCATCACTGAAGGAGAGGCGCTGGATTCTTCAAAATATGAAATAGAAGAGCCGTCAGACGGCAACAAAAATACGTTAATCGTACGTCTCAAAACAGATGACGCTGTACCATACCTGATTGAATTTAAAACGTCATTAAAAGGCCAGGTCATCAAACAGAGTCAATACACAAACAAAGCAGAGTACTTTAATAATGACCATGCAGACCGAACGCTGACGGGTTCAGTTTCCATCGCAAACGGAGGAAACCTGATTTCTAAAGGCGGCAAACAGAACGGAAACAATATCGATTGGAACATCAATGTCAATGCCAGCCAATCGACACTGGATGACGTAAAAGTCAAAGACACACCGGATGAGAATCAAATAATAGATGAAGATTCTTTTAAAGTATATCAAGCAAAATATAATGAGAACGGCGTTATGAAAGACAGCAGCGGAAATCTTATTCCGGGTGATGTGGAGCTTGAGAAAGATAAGGACTATAAAGTAGATATGAAAACTGACAATGCCACCGGTGAACAATCATTTGTCCTTACCTTTATAGGCGGCTATAAACAAATCGACCGCGCGTATGTCATACAATATCGTTCTCTCATTAATATTTCCGGCAGCAGCGGTCAGGTCAGCAACAAAGTGTCGATATCGGGGACGAATGTTGAGGAGCAGACCCAAGAGAACAACAGCTCAGTGTTTGTCGCCATTTCAAGCGGCGGCGGCTCAGGATCAGGAGAGAAGGGAAGCCTGACGATATCTAAAACAGGATCAGACGGAACATCTCTTTCAGGAGCAGATTTTCAATTATGGTCTAAAGACGGCAAGCAGCTGCTGCGTACGGGCACAACAGATGATGCCGGTAAACTTACGTTTGGGAATATCCGTTACGGAACCTATGTACTGAAAGAAATAAAAGCTCCGGACGGCTACACCATCAGCGATGCTTATGCAAACGGGGTCTCCGTTGCGATTGACGGCAAATCCTCGGCTGCAGGAGCACTCTATAAAGTCATAAATCAAAAAAATAAGGTGACGCTTATCAAAAAAGACGAAAACAACAAGCCTTTGGCCGGTGCTGTATTTAAGCTTGAGAAAAAATCAAGCGACGGTACCTATACTCTGATAAAAAATAATATTGAAAGCGATAAAAATGGGAAAGTTGAGATCAACGGTTTGCCCGCCGGATACTATCGGCTGATGGAGACGAAAGCCCCATCAGGGTTTATCGTAAACACAAAAGCCATTCACTTCTCAATCGCAAAGAACGAAAAGAATCAAGTACCTGATGTTGAATTGGGATCAATGGTGAATTATAAAGGAAAAGCCGCATTAACGAAGAAAGATGCAGACGGCGGGAATCTTGAAGGCGCAGTTTTCAAAATCATCGACAGTGATGGTAAAACGGTTCAGGAAGATCTGGTTTCAGATAAGGACGGAAAAATAGAAACATCCGGCCTTGCACCCGGTCATTACGCCTTCATTGAAACGAAAGCGCCCGACGGCTATGTGTTAAATACGGAGAAAGTGGAGTTTACCATCTCAGAAACAGCGGAAGGAAAGCCGGAGTCAATTGACGCAGGAACGGCCGTCAACTATAAAGGCTCTGTCCGGCTGACGAAGGAAGATGCGGAAGGCCGAAACCTTGAAGGTGCAGTCTTCAAAATCGTCGACAGTGATGGAAACACGGTTAAAGAAGATCTGGTTTCAGATAGTAACGGAAAAGTAGAAACATCCGGCCTTGCACCCGGTCATTACGCCTTCATCGAAACGAAAGCGCCTGACGGCTATGTGTTAAATACGGAGAAAATAGAGTTTACCATCTCAGAATCGGCGGAAGGAAAGCCGGCGTCAACTGACGCAGGAACGGCCGTCAACTATAAAGGCTCTGTCCGGCTGACGAAGGAAGATGCGGAAGGCAAGAAGCTTGAAGGCGCAGTCTTCAAAATCGTCGGCAGTGATGGAAACACGGTTAAAGAAGATCTGGTTTCAGATAAAGAAGGAAAAGTAGAAACGTCCGGTCTTGCACCGGGGCATTACGCCTTCATTGAAACGAAAGCACCCGACGGCTATGTGTTAAATACGGAGAAAAAAGAGTTTACCATCTCAGAAACAGCGGAAGGAAAGCCGAAGCCGTCTGATGCCGGCACCTTTGTCAACTATCAAGGCTCTGTCCAGCTGATCAAGAAGGATCAAGACGGAAACGTTTTAGACGGTGCAGTATTTAAAATCATTGACAGTGATGGAAAAACCGTAAGAGACGATCTGATGACAAAAGAAGGCGGCAAAATTGACGCCGGCGGTTTGGCGCCCGGAAACTATCAATTTGTTGAAACAAAAGCGCCGGATGGTTATCTGCTGTCAACAACCCCTGTGCCGTTTACGGTTAAGACTGAGAACAGCGGAAAACCGAATCAGGCTGCCCTGACTGCGGTTAACATCAAGAACAGCGTTGTTCTCACAAAATTGGATCAAGGTGACAAACGGAAAGTCCTGCAAGGTGCGAAGTTTAATCTGACAGATGCAAACGGCAAAGTACTGACAGAGGGTCTGACGACAGATGAGCACGGACAGATTATCGTACGGGGACTGAAAGCAGGCGAATATCAATTTATCGAAACAAAAGCGCCTGAACTTTACAGTTTGGATCAAACGCCAATATCATTCAAGATCACAAATACCGACATAAAACCAGTCGAAATCAGTGCGGAGAATACACTGACGCCTGGTGATGTCACACTGACAAAAGTGGATCATGACGATAAAAATAAGGTGCTGGAAGGTGCTGAATTCAAGATCACGGATTCTGCCGGACATCCGGTAAACACCGGCGGCAGCAAAGAACGGCCGGCGGTATGGAAGACGGATCAAAAGGGCCGGTTTACGGTGAAAGGATTAGCGCCCGGGCAGTATCGATTTATCGAAACAAAAGCGCCTGACGGCTATCAGCTGAACGAAAAACCAATTGAATTCACCATTGAAAAAGGACAGTCAAAAGCCGTTGAGGTCGTCGTTTCTAATAAGAAATTAAAAAATCCCGCACCTGGGAAAGACACACCGAATCATCAAACGAATCAAGGCGGGCATCACCCTGATACCAATGGTAAAACCAATCACTCGGATACAGGCAAAAACCTGCCGAAAACCGGTGATACGGACGGTATAATACCGGTCACGGCCGGTATTCTGCTGCTATTAGCCGGCGGAGCCGCGGCTGTTGTATCAAGAAAGAAGAAAGCAAGGAATAGATAGACGTTATCGCACCTGATCATGTAAGAATCGATCAGGTGCTTTTTTAAAAAGAGAATCATTACTCACCAAATACTCACCGCATGACGTACAAGAAAGGAATTTTCTTCATGGTAAAAAAAATGATCATTGCCGTTCTTATTTTGTCCGGGCTGCTTCTCATTTCCTCTCCTCTCATGAAAGGCTGTTTGATCGCGTACCTCAGTAAAAGCCAAATTGAATCGGAATTGACCGCAGAACAAGCGCGGAAAAATAACATGAAAAAAGCGGACTATGATTTTGAATCCATTCATCCGCCCGGTTTCAGGGAAACAGTTCAGTCAAGTTTTAATCGCAAACCAAAACCGATAATCGGACGGATAACCATCAGCAGCATCGATTTAGACCTTCCGATTTTAAAAGGCACAACCAATGAAAACCTGCTGATCGGCGCGGCAACTATGCGTCCGGATCAGAAAATGGGCGAGGGAAACTACCCGTTGGCAGGCCACCATCTGAAGCAGGAGAACCTATTGTTCGGCCCTCTTTTACACATAAAAAAAGGCGCGCAAATCGTGATTACCGACTTTAGAAAAGACTATATTTATTCTGTAACATCAAAAACCATGATTTCAGAAATAGAAGCAAACGCAATTCAGGAGACAAAAGATAAAGAGATTACATTAATCACATGCGACAAAGCGGTAAGAACCGAAGGGCGCCTGGCCGTCAAAGGAAAATTGATTGATATTTCCGGTCATTCAAATATATCTCAGCCATCATAGAGAATCATTCTGTCAACTGAATATACGTCCGTTGTTAAACATCCCGAGACTGGCTTCTGTCAGTCTTTTTTTTGCACAGCGATTATTAAAAGTTCATCCTTCTTATCTCCCTTGAGGGAAATTATACCAGACTGCACTTTTTGAAAGAAATGACAAGAGAAAAAGATCACGAAAATTCTCAAAAATGAGAAACAAAGATTTAAAAAGTGGTATGATTTTAGGAGGAAAGGACGGCTGGTGCTGTGTTGGAAGCGAAGCGGTTTTATGTCTCTCTGCAAATGAAAATCGCCGGATTAATCACGGCTTTATTAATACTTGTCATCGGAACGCTCACAGTTATATTTGCCTTTCAGCAATTAAAGGAAGGCCAGAAGCAGGCTGAACAGCTGGCGGTGCAAACGGCAAAAACCATTTCATACATGCCACCTGTAAAAGAGGCGTTCCGGCTTGCGGATCAAGCTGCTTTTACAAAGTTAGACGTCATTGAACAAATGAAAGAACAGGCAGGCGCGCACGCTGTCTATATTACTGATCAAAAAGGGCATGTTGCATTTCATTCGGCCCGCAGCAGCATTCCGAAAGAAAATCAAAATCTGCAAAACAAAACCGTCATGTTCGGCGGGTCTCCGGTTTCTGACGGAATGAAGGCCGTCCGGGGAAGCGCCCCGGTTATTCTGGAGGAAAAAAATCATAACGAAGTCGTCGGAACGGTGACAGTCGAGTTTTTACAAGATGAGATAGAAAAAGATATGAAAGCGCATCTGCGGCATTTAGGCTATTTTGCATGCTTGGTGTTTCTTATCGGCATCGGGGGAGCGGCGGCGCTCGCAAAAAGCATCCGTAAAGATACACTCGGCCTTGAACCGCATGAAATTGCAGCTCTGTACCGGGAGCGAAATGCGATGCTCCTTGCGATGAAAGAAGGGATTATCGCCGTAAACAAAGAAGGCGCGGTAACCATGATGAATTTATCTGCGGCTGATATGCTGAATCTTCCGGAACCGACGATCGGAAGGCATATAAAAGAAATCATGCCGGGCGCAAATCTCATGCCGGTTTTGGCAGGGGGAGAATTACCGCCGAACGTGGAGGTGCGTGCCGGAGATAAAGTATTTATCTTAAACGTGAAAGAAATGAAGCAGACCGGGCAAGTATACGGAGCGGTGATCAGCTTCCGCGAAAAAACGGAGCTCAAGAAACTGATTAACAAGCTGACTGAAATGAAAAAATACTCGGAGGATCTTCGGGCGCAAACGCATGAATTCTCGAATAAGCTTTACGCGATCCTCGGTCTGTTAGAGCTGGGAGAATATAATGAAGCCATTGAACTGATAAAAGAAGAGTACGCCATCCAGAATGAACAGCACGAAATCCTCTTTCAAAACATTCATTCACAGCGGGTTCAGGCCATACTATTAGGAAAAATGGGAAAGGCGTCTGAGAAGAAAGTGAAGCTTTCAATAGATGAAAACAGCTTTTTAGAATCGCTGCCGGAGCATGTGGGTTCATCCCAGCTCATTACGATCATCGGAAATCTTATTGATAACGCTTTCGAAGCCGTCGCCGAAAAAGAGAAAAAAGAGGTCGCCTTTTTTATGACCGATATCGGCAGGGATATCGTCATCGAAGTGGCGGATTCAGGAGACGGCGTGCCTCAGGAAAAAACAGAAACGATATTTGAAAAGGGCTACTCTTCAAAGGGGACGAGGAGAGGATACGGCTTAGCTAATCTGAAAGAAGCCGTCAGTGAATTGCAGGGATCGATAGAGATTTCGCAGCAAAAGAGCGGCGGTGCCGTATTTACGGTGTTTATACCGAAAGAAAGGCCAAAGGGGGAATCGGTGTGATTAACATCGCGATTGCAGAGGACGACTTTCGAATAGCGCAAATTCACGAAAAATTTATCGAACATCTTGATGGATTCAATGTCATCGGCAAAGCAATCAATGCCAAAGACACCATATCGCTGCTTGAGAAACGGCAGCCTGATCTGCTGCTTTTGGATATTTATATGCCGGATGAGCTGGGGACAGATCTGCTTCCCCTTATCCGCGGCCGTTTTCCTTCCGTTGATATCATCATTATTACGGCTTCTGCCGAAACAAGACTGCTGCAGGAAGCGCTCAGATCAGGCGTTTCCCACTATGTCATAAAGCCGGTGTCGGCACATAAATTTACAGAAGTGCTTTTGCAGTACCGTGAAAAAAGAGAATGGCTGCACTCACAGCCGGAGCTGAGCCAGTCCGTTATCGACATGTTTTTCGGAAGCGGTCAGAAAGAACAAAAACAGCTCAATGATCTGCCGACCGGGATTAATTCGATTACACTTCAAAAAATCAAAAACGCGCTCAGGGCAGCCCAAAAAGGGATGACGGCTGAAGAACTGGGCGAAAAAATGGGCGCCTCCAGAACAACGGCGCGGCGCTACGCCGAGTTTCTCGTTTCTCGGGAAGAAGCGCTCGCTGAATTAGAGTACGGCATTATCGGCAGGCCGGAACGGAAATATTATTTAGCACATGAATAAGGGATGGGAGAAATGAAGCGGTTGGGAGTGCTTCTTGTCATGCTGGCGGCGCTGGTTTCTTTTGACGGACGGCAGATGGCGGGCATCCGTTCAGCTGAAGGGCCGGTTGAAATTGTCGTCCCGGCAGCGCCTCAAGGGGGCTGGGACGTAACGGCAAAAGCGTTGCAATCGGTAATAGAGCGGAAGCAAATATTAGGCCGGCCCGTAAAGATCGTCTATAAACCCGGCGGAGGCGGAGACAGCGGCTGGAAATATGTAAACGAACGAAAAACGGATGTCATCAGTATGAATTCAAGCCTGCTGTTAAGCAATGAAATTTTGGGACAAAGCCGGCTGAAGGCAGCTGATTTTACGCCTTTGGCCATTATCGCAAAAGAGTGGCAGACCGTCGCTCTTCCGAAGGATTCAAAGATAAAAAGCGGAAAGCGGCTGCTCGGCGATATTAAAGCACATCCGGGCGGCATAAAAATCGGATTTGCGCCCGGCCTCGGAAATGATGACCAGCTCTCCTTTGCGAGAGCGGCGGAAATGGCCGGAATTTCTCCGTTTGATATCCGCTTTTTTCAATACGGGAGCAGCAATGAAGTCATTGAAGCTCTTATCAGCCACGAGATAGACGCCGCCTCAATGACCATTTCAGAAGCGAGAGACGCCTATCGGAAAGGGAAAATCACATTGGCGGCCGTTACGTCGGACAAAAGGCTCTCCGGCTTCAGCGATGTGCCGACATGGAAAGAGCAGGGGGTGCCGTTTGTCTTTGCGCACTGGAGAGGCATCATGGGGCCGAAAGACATGACCGAAGGCGAGATCGCCTATTGGGATCAGGCTTTGAAGCCAGATTACCTCATCCGCGGAGTGGAAGCAAATGTTGAAAAAACGGGATTGGGAGAGCTTTTATAAAAACAGCAGCGGCGCAAAACGCTTTTTAGAAGAGCAGACCGAGTTTTATAAAGAGATGATGAGCAGCGAAAAATAAGCCTTCCGCATATTTGCGGGGAGGCTTTTTATTTATAAATGAACAAAATGAACGAAAAGGTTATAAAAAATTAAAAATCTTTAAAATCCAAAATATTTACTTCAATATCCAATTCTCATAAGATAGCAAAAAGGCGGATAAAGGGGATCGGGCCTTTAAAATGTAAGCGTATTCATAATAAGGGGGACACACTGTGTTAGCAATCTTAGGCTTTCTTATGATGCTTGTTTTTATGGTGCTGATTATGACAAAATGGCTTTCCGTGTTAACGGCGCTCGTATTAACGCCGATCGTGTTTGCGCTGATTGCCGGGTTTTCTTTTAACCGGGTCGGCGAGATGATG
Source organism: Bacillus sp. ChL18 (assembly GCF_026241425.1). Lineage (NCBI taxonomy): Bacteria > Bacillati > Bacillota > Bacilli > Caryophanales > Bacillaceae > Bacillus > Bacillus sp. ChL18. Next base: position 170,771 of record NZ_JAPHWE010000004.1, read on the forward strand.
ATCTCCGGTATTGAACAGGTGGCGCCGATCGCAGTCATGATTATGTTTGCGATTCTTTATTTCGGCATTATGATCGATACCGGTTTATTTGATCCGATGGTGTCGCGTATTTTAAAGCTGGTTAAAGGCGACCCGCTCAAAATTGTAGTCGGAACAGCCGTCTTGACCATGCTTGTCGCACTGGACGGAGACGGCTCGACGACGTATATGATTACGACAAGCGCAATGCTGCCTTTGTATATTATGCTCGGAATCCGTCCGATTATTTTAGCGGGAATCGCCGGTGTCGGCATGGGTATCATGAACACGATACCATGGGGCGGCGCGACGCCGCGTGCGGCGAGTGCGCTCGGCGTTGACCCGGCAGAGCTGACGGGGCCGATGCTGCCTGTCATTGCCAGCGGAATGGTGTGTATGATTGTGGTCGCTTATGTACTCGGAAGGATGGAAAGGAAACGGCTCGGGGTGATCGAAATAAAGCAGCCGTCCCATACAAATGAAACGGCTGCGGCTGCGGAAGATGAATGGAAGCGGCCGAAACTGTGGTGGTTCAATTTACTGTTAACGCTTTCTTTAGTGGGATTTTTAGTATCAGGAAAAGTGAATTTAACCGTGCTGTTCATCATTGCGTTTTGTATCGCGCTGATTGTCAACTATCCGAAGCTTAACGATCAAAGGGAGCGTATTTCAGCCCATTCGAGCAATGTGCTTGCGATCGGTTCGATGATTTTTGCCGCAGGCGTGTTTACCGGCATTTTAACGGGGACGAAGATGGTTGATGAGATGGCCATTTCCCTCGTATCGCTTATTCCGGAACAGATGGGGGGATTTATTCCGGCGATTGTTGCCTTAACGAGCGGTATCTTTACGTTTCTGATGCCTAATGACGCCTATTTTTACGGCGTGCTGCCCATTTTGTCCGAGACCGCCGTGGCGTACGGTGTCGATAAGGTGGAAATCGCCCGCGCTTCGATCATCGGCCAGCCGATTCATATGTTAAGCCCGCTCGTGCCGTCGACGCATTTATTAGTCGGGCTTGCCGGGGTCACGATTGATGAGCACCAGAAATTTGCGATGAAATGGGCGGTTCTTGCCGTTATCGTCATGACGGCCTTTGCGCTCATCATCGGCGCAATCACGATTTTTTAACATAAAACACCCGGTTCGTCGCACACTAAAGGCATCAGAGGAGGTGCCATGATGAGTGATCCGTTTATGCCGCTTTTTTCAGTGAGAAGCGGAGCCGGTTTTAAAGCGGCGGACGGCGTTTACGGACTGACCGTGCAGATTGCGAATGTTTACTTTATCGAAAATCCCTCAGCTCCGCGGGAAATCATTCTGGTTGACGCGGGAATGCCGCAATCGGCGGAGATGATAACAGAAGAAATGAAACGCCGGTTCAAAGAGGGGTATCAGCTGAAGGCGGTCATTTTGACACACGGTCATTTTGATCATGTCGGTGCGATTGAAGAGCTGCTTGAGCTTTGGGATGTGCCGGTTTACATTCATGAAAAGGAGCTCCCGTACGTCACGGGGAAAGCGGATTATCCGCCTGCCAGGCCCGATGCGAAAAAAGGGCTTGTCGCAAAGCTGTCACCGCTGTTTCCGCGCCATACGATCCGCATTCCGTCCGTTCAGGCACTGCCTTCAGACGGTACCGTTCCGTTTCTTGAAGAATGGAAATGGGTGCATACGCCCGGTCACACCCCCGGCCATATTTCATTATTCCGGGATAAAGACCGCGTTCTGCTTGCCGGTGATGCCGTGATCACTGTTGAACAGGAATCGCTTGCGGACGTTGTCATTCAAAAACAAGAGCTTCACGGGCCGCCCGCCTATTTTACAGCGGATACGCAGACGGCGGCCGCGTCCGTTCAGAAACTGGCCGAACTGGAGCCGGAAGCGCTTTTGACGGGTCACGGAATTCCGATGACGGGAAAAAACTACCGTGAGGATTTGCTTAAACTGGCTGAAAAATTGCATTCCGTTTTGTAAAACACCTGCGAAAATCACAGGTGTTTTTTCTATGCAGTTTCCAGTATGATACAAAAAAACCATTGTGTTCACTCCTAAAAACGATACAATGGGAAACAGATGTAAATTGAAGGAGAGAGTTTTTTGAAACATACGGAAATACTTTGGGATGAGGCGAAGGATTTTATTGATGTCTGCTATCAGGAACTCGGAATGGAATCGCAAATCAACGCGCGTCTTCACGCGATAAAAGATGAGATAGATCGGACGGGAAGTTACGTCCATACGGCGGAAGAGCTTGAACACGGGGCGAAAATGGCGTGGCGCAACAGCAACCGCTGTATCGGGCGTCTGTTCTGGCAATCGCTGAACGTCATTGACCGGCGCGGTGTGAACACGAAAGAAGAGGTGCGCGACGCATTATTTGAACATATTGAAATCGCCACGAACGGCGGAAAAATTAAACCGACGATTACGATTTTCCCTCCTGAGAAGAATGGGGAGAAACAAGTGGAAATCTGGAATCACCAGCTCATTCGCTATGCGGGATATGAGACTGAAAAAGGAAGAGTCGGTGATCCGGCATCATATGAGCTGACGGCTGTCTGCGAAAAACTCGGCTGGCGCGGGAAGCGGACCGATTTTGATATTCTGCCGCTGCTTTTCCGGATGAAAGGGGACGGGCAGCCGGTCTGGTATGACCTGCCTCAGACGCTCGTGAAAGAAGTGCCGATCACCCATCCGGATATTGAAGAGTTTGCCGATTTAAATCTCAGATGGTACGGGGTTCCGATTATCGCCGATATGAGGCTTGAAATCGGCGGGCTGTCGTACAACGCGGCGCCTTTTAACGGATGGTATATGGGAACCGAAATCGGCGCAAGGAACCTTGCTGACGAAAAACGGTATGATATGCTCAAAAAAGCCGCTGCGGTCATGGGGATTTCCGCCAGCCTGAATACCGACCTATGGAAAGATCAGGTGTTGGTGGAACTGAATAAGGCAGTGCTCTATTCATACAAAAAACACGGTGTCAGCATTGTCGATCACCATACGGCGGCGAATCAATTTAAACGCTTTGAAGAACAGGAACAAGACGCGGGCAGAAAGCTGACGGGCGACTGGACCTGGCTGATTCCGCCGATCTCGCCGGCTTCCACCCACATTTTCCATAAATCATATGACAATACGATTGTGAAGCCGAATTATTATTATCAGGACAAACCTTATCAGTAACTGATGGTAAAGGTGCGGTACCCTTTCAGACGGTGTGATTCTTCGATGGTTACGCCTGTAACATTTGAGAAGGGGCTGCCTTTTCTGACTGCTTCGGCAAATTGTTTTAACGACTCTTCAGGACCTTCGGCAAGGATTTCCACCCGGCCGTCATCACGGTTTTTTACCCAGCCGGCTATCTTATGTCTGTCGGCTTCCATCTGGACGAAGTAGCGAAAACCTACGCCCTGAACCCGGCCGTCTGCAATCATATGATATTGAAGCATGGAAAAACCACCTTTTTCTTACTATGATAAAGGAAAGATATGATATTTCGCAAAGGATGTGAACGAGGTGACGCAAGACTATTCTGTCTTATCTATCAATCTCGGAAAGCCCGCAATTCATGAATTTGCCGGCAGACAAATCAATTCCGGCATCATAAAGCGGCCCGCTGATTCTCCCGTCATGCTGTATAAAACCCATTTTGACGGGGACGGGCAGGCTGATCTGAAGAATCACGGAGGCCCCGATAAAGCGGTGTGCGTGTATCCCGCCGAGCATTATTCATATTGGGAAACAACGCTCGCGAGAAAACTTCCCGCCGCTGCGTTCGGGGAGAATGTAACGGTCAAAGGACTGGCCGAACAAGACGTGTGGATCGGAGACGTCTTTCAGCTGGGGGAAGCCGTCGTTCAAGTAAGCCAGCCGCGCCAGCCCTGCGTCAAACTCGCGCTCAAATATGGCATCAAAGATATGGTGCTCCGTGTACAGCAGACGGGATTTACCGGCTTTTATTTCAGGGTGCTTGAAGAAGGATATGTCGATCCGCGCCCCGTCCTCAAGCGTCTGTCGAGAGGCAAAGAAAGCATTTCCGTCTGGTATGCGAATGAAGTGAAATATCGTGATTCCGGCAATCTGTCAGCGATTGAAGAAATACTGCGGGAAGAAGCGCTGTCAGAAAGCTGGAGGGAGTCCTTCCTTAAAAAAAGAGACAGGCTCACTAATGTATAGAAAAAAGCCGTGCTGTACTGACAGCACGGCTGATTTACGTTATGCTTGTTTTTTTGTTTCCAGCAGATTGGCAAGGAAGTACTTTTTGAAGCTTTGAAGCTTTCTTCCTTCATAGTGGGTAATTCCTTTTTTCTTTAACTCTTCTACATACCAGCCTTTACTGCCATAATGCATGTCAGAAAACTCCTTTCTCCGTTCTCCCGCTGGGGAGGTTTCTTCAGTTTTTGCCAAACTTTTGGCATTGTAACATCTATAAAAAGACGCTGAAAAGGGATAACGCAAAAACTGAGACTTTCGATTCAGAGATGTAAAGCTTTCTTACATATATATGTAAAGGGCGGTCTTTTCATGCTTAATGGCCGGTTAATTTTAACAGCACCGTTCCGAGTGTCATGATTCCGAAAACGACGCCGAAATAAATCAGCATCCCCTTCTTTTTCTTCACTCCGTAAACGGTGAGAACGATGCTTTCAATAAAGAAAATAAACCCGAAGATAATAAACCACATGTTGAAAAATGGCTCCTTTCACAGACATATGTCCAGTGTAGCACAACTCTTATAACGGAGCATAAAAAAGCCGGGCACTGTATCAGTGTCCGGCAAGTTTGACGAGAAGCTGGGCCAAATGCTGTTTTTCATTGTCATCCGCAATGTCCCACAGTTCTTGTAAGAGTTTTTCTTCCGCATTGCGGGGCTCCTCGTGTTTGGCGAGATAGTCCCCGAGGATGGCGGCGCTTTTAATGATTTTGCTGTCATCCAGACCCAGTTTTTTTCCGGCGGAAATTTTCTGATGAAGGTACGCCTTAAATTCCTCGAAATCCTCTAAAATCTGCTGTTTCGTTACGCCGTGCATGGCGTGTATTTCGTTTTCGATTTTGATTTTTTCTTTATCTTTTTTCATGCGTCTCCCTCCTTCGGGTTAGTTGTTGTATACCTGTTTGGAAGGGAGATGAAACATTACAATGCAGTTAAAATAATCGGTTTGTCTTTTGTGATCACGATGGTGTGTTCCACTTGGGCGACAAGGCTTTTATCCGGCGTTTTATACGTCCAGCCGTCTCCCGTTTCAACAATCGTTTCCGCTTTCGTGGAAATAAACGGCTCAAGCGCGATCACGGTTCCGTTTTTAAGAAGCGCGTTATCAAACGGATCGTAGTAATTCATGATGTGGTTCGGCGCTTCATGGAGGTTTCTGCCGATTCCGTGGCCCGTCAGCGTTTTAATGACGGTAAATCCGTTGGAGCGGGCTTCATGGTAGACGGCTCTGCCGATCTGGTTTTGGCGTTTGCCGGCTTTTGCCTGATCCAATCCTTTCTGAAATGCGGATGCTGCGCAGTTACAAAGCTTTTGCAGACGTTCATCGCCTTCTCCGAGTACAAATGAAATTCCCGTATCGGAATAAAAACCGCCGAACTCCGCCGAAATATCGATATTTACAAGATCTCCGGCTTTTAAGATTTTAGAGGCGCTCGGAATGCCGTGAGCGACTTCGTCATTTACGCTGATACATGTCACGCCCGGGAAATCGTATTCCTTCTCCGGAGCGGAAGCGGCTCCGTGCTCGTCAAGCACCGCCTTTCCGATCAGGTCAAGATCTTTCGTGCTCATGCCGGGCTCGGCTTTTTTCTTCATTTCTTCACGCGCCAGCGCGACGATTCTGCCGATTTTTTTAAGGCCTTCTAATTCTTGATCGTTCGTTACAATCATTGTCATTCCCGCTTTCTATTTTTAATCATCTGATTCAAGCTTACCACAACTGGTTTATAAATAGAAAACCAACAAGCCTTATGTGAATAAATGAAGGAAAATTGGTATAGATCACTAGATAACTTATGTGGTATATTTAAGAAAAAAGAAGGGGGATGGGTAAAATGCTTCAATTTTTGCAAAAACTCGGAAAATCATTTATGCTTCCGATTGCCGTTCTGCCCGCCGTTGGTATTATTTTGGCCATCGGCAGAGAGGACTTATTAAATATTCCGTTCATTTACGCGGCGGGGACCGCGGTATTTGATCATCTGCCGCTGATTTTCGCGATCGGAATCGCGATCGGGATTTCCAAAGACAGCAACGGGGCCGCCGCTCTGTCGGGAGCAATTTCTTATATCATGCTGGACGCGGCTGTAAAATCAATCAATTCGACAAATAATATGGCCGTTTTCGGAGGGATTATCGCGGGGTTAATTGCGGGATACACGTATAATCGCTTTAAGGATACGAAGCTGCCCGAATATCTCGGTTTTTTCAGCGGGCGCAGGCTCGTTCCGATTGTAACGGCGCTGATTACCATTATTTTGGCGGGGATCTTCGGATTTGTGTGGCCGCCGATTCAGTCGGTGATTACGTCTTTCGGGGAATGGATGATCGGGCTTGGCGGAATCGGCGCGGGGATTTACGGGATTTTTAACCGGCTTTTGATTCCGTTCGGTCTTCATCATGTGCTGAATAATATTTTTTGGTTCCAATTTGGCGATTTTCACGGAAAAACGGGAGATCTGGCCCGCTTCTTTGCGAAGGATCCGACGGCGGGAACTTATATGACGGGATTTTTCCCGATTATGATGTTCGGGCTTCCGGCCGCATGTCTGGCAATGATTGCCGCGGCTAAGCCAAGTAAGCGCAAAGCGACGGCCGGAATGATGATCGGTCTCGCGCTGACGGCATTTATTACCGGAATTACAGAGCCGATTGAATTTGCATTTATGTTTTTATCACCGCTTTTGTACGGGGTTCATGCTATATTAACCGGGTTCTCTTTATTTATCGTGAATGTTCTCGGAATCAGGTCAGGTTTTTCATTCTCGGCGGGGGCGATCGATTATCTCCTCAGCTACGGGATTGCCGAAAAACCGCTTTTGCTGCTCGTTGTCGGGCTTTGTTATGCGGTGATCTATTTTGTCGTCTTCTATATGCTCATCAAAACGTTAAACTTGAAAACGCCGGGACGGGAAGATGATGAGGAAGAGGAAGAAGTGCTTAGTGAAGATACGGCCGGTTCCGTCGAAGAACATGCCATGCTCAAGGGGCTCGGCGGCAGGCAAAACCTCGAAACGATTGATCACTGTGCGACCCGCCTCAGGCTGACCGTGCAGGATACGTCTCTCATTAATGAGGCGGCGCTTAAAAAAGCGGGAGCAAAAGGGGTTATCAAAACGGGGAATAAAACGGCGCAGGTCATTATCGGGCCGAACGTCGAATTTGTCGCGGAAGAGCTGAGAGAAGCCGTCCGCCGTGACGACCAGAAGCAGACTTGAAAAATCCGGATCACCTAGGTGATCCGGATTTTTTTTGAACATATATCAAGTTTCACATAATGTACAAAAAACAACGTTTTCTTCTATGTTAAGATTCATGTAGAACAAGTATGGAGATGATGTAAGGTGACATGGATTGCAGTTGTTTCAATTGTTGTCATAAGCCTGATTAAGATTGTGCTGACATGCCTTCCTACCGGAGCGGTGGAATGGATCCTCCGCAAGTTTGAAACCCATTCAAAGCTCAGTGACGCGTCCGCTGCCGTTTCCCTCGGCGGAAAACGTCTGGAAGGCGAAGACAAACGCCGGGTGATTGATGATTTTAACGAAGCCGTGTTTATCGAACGGCATTATATATACCCAGGGGATGAAGAGCGTTATCTTCATCCGCAAAACGGAGCCGATCCGCTTGTCATTAAGACGAGAAAAGGAAAAAAAGATGTGACGGTGTTTGTATACAGCTACGAAGACCATGTAGATGTCGTCAAACAGCAGAAAAAGAAAGTCGTCGCTTATTCAGTTCTTTCCGACAGCCTGCAAAAGCGCTCTATGGCCGCCGCCGGGAGCTGAACATAAAAAAGCCAGATCATTGATATGATCTGGCTTTTGTTTATTCTTTTTGATCATCTGCTGAGGAATCTTCACGCTTCGTATAATCGAATTGTGAAGGGTCCACTTTCTTAAAGCCTTTCGGCTGATAGAAACGAAGCAGATCGCCGTTGATGATCTTATCAGACATTTCAAGCTCAGTCTTGACGAGAGAGTCTTCTTTTTTGTCGACTTCTGAATCATCTAAAAGTCTTCCGGTTTTCGTATCGTAATACTTGCCGGACACTTTCGTATAGTTCGGCGAGATGAAGTCTCCGTTACGGAACGGAATGACTTCTCTGTGCTCTTTCGATAAGATATCTGAACCTGACATGAGATAATCTTTCGTATCGACGCCGAGCAGATGAAGAACGGTCGGCGCGACATCGACTTCACCGGCAAATTTATGATTGCGGCCGCCTTTCACGCCGGGAGCGTGGATAAAGAGCGGCACCCGCTGAAGCTGGGCATTGTCGTATTCATTGATCTCATCTTTGCCGAGCACTTTCGCCATCGCTTTATTATGGTTTTCGGAGATGCCGTAGTGGTCTCCGTACATCACGATAATCGACTTATCGTACAGGCCGTCTTTTTTCAGGTCATGAAAGAACTGTTCGATTGATTCATCCAGATAGTTCGCGGACTGGAAGTAATTATTAACGACTGAATCGCCAAAGTCTCCCGCCGGGAAGTCCGTGTCTTCTTTATCCATTCCGAACGGGAAGTGGTTTGACAGCGTAATGAACTTCGTATAGAACGGCTGCGGCAGGCTCTTTAAGAGCGGCATGGATTCTTTGAAATACGGTTTGTCTTTCATGCCGTAGTTTTTCGTGTTTTCTTCGCTCATGTCATAATAAGCGGAATCGAAAAACTTATCGATGCCTTCCGCTTTGTACATTTCGTTACGGTTCCAGAAAGTCTGCGTATTTCCGTGGAAAGCGGCAGACGTGTACTTTTTGCCTTTTAGGATCGCAGGAACGGACTGCAGCGTGTTTTGCGCTTTATTGACGAAAACCGAACCTTGCGAAAGCGGGTACAGAGAGTTCTCCATCATAAATTCCGCATCAGATGTTTTACCTTGTCCCGTTTGGTGGAAAAAGTTATCAAAGTAGAATGTTTGATTATCGTGCGCCAGTTTGTTTAAAAACGGCGTCACTTCCTTGCCGTTAATTTTATAATCAATGATAAAGGATTGCAGAGACTCTAATGAGACGTAGATGACGTTTTTTCCTTCGGCTTTTCCGAAGTAGACGTTGTTCGGCACGTCATAGTTGGCCTTCATATAGTTTTCCACATCCGTTACATCGCTTGAATCGGCAAGCGCGCGCTGGCTGTTTGATTTCACATTCTGCACGGCATCGTAAATCGTAAAGTTGTACGTGCCCAAGTATTTCACCAGATAGTTTCTGTCAAATGAGCGTGTCAAAAGCTCAGGACGGTCGGATTCCGCGACGGCGAGGTTGATCAGGAACACAAGCACGGCGGAAGCCAAAACGATTCTGAATGATTTCTTCGCCGGTTTTTCAGCCGGTTTTTTCATCTTAAGGGCCAAGATAATCAAAATGACGGTATCCAGGAAGTAGAAGGCGTCTGTCCATCTCATTAACGAGAACGCGCTGTCTCCGAGCTGGCCGCCGTTTGTCTTTGCCTGCATCATGACCGGGATGGTAATGAAATCATTAAAGAATCTATAATAGACGATGTTTGCAAAAAGCAAAAAAGACAATAAAAAATGAATCACAATAATGGCTGTCTGCTGTAATTTTTTCTTGAAAAGAAGCCCAAGTCCAAGAAAGAACAAGCTGGAGCTCAGCGGATTCACAAAAAGCAATATTTTCTGGATCGTGTTGTCTATGCCGAGGTTAAAGTTTAAAATATAAGCGACATATGTTTTCACCCACAATAACACGACCGCTATCAAGAAGAAGGCAAGTCCTCTTTCTTTTATAAATGTTTTCATTGTTACACTCCTTTTTTCCGATCACGGTTTACACGGAACGATAGAAAAAACGAACGTAATCAATATACCATGAAACCAGCAAATAGAAAAGGTGGAAAAGGCTCATCGGAAAAAGGGCGAAAAACGCTGTCGCAACGACGGTTGATCTGTTGAATGACAGCTTTAAAACATATAAATGGAACAAACTGGGTCCTGTGTTTCCGTATGATCACACCCGGTTCTATTGAAAAAAGAGGTGAACAGTGATGGATATTGCCCATATCGTGGCTGAAGATAAAATCAAGCGCGCCATTAAGGATGGAGAGTTCGCCGGCATCAAAGGAATGGGAAAGCCCCTGCCGAAAGACGATGCCGCACATCTTCCGGAATCGCTCAGAATGGGCTACCGCATATTAAAAAACGCCGGGATCGCCGAGGATGAGGGCGCGCTGAAGAAAGAGCTGATGACGCTCGATTATTTGATCGCCAAGTGCCGCAATGAACAGGAGCGGGATCACTTGCGGAACAAACGGACGGAAAAACAAGTCAGACTCGACAAACTGACGGAGGAGAAAGCCATGTTCTCAAAACCCGCATCTTCTCATTATAAGGAGAAAGTGTACAGACGGCTGGGCCGCCCGTAAGCCGGCTCTTTAGATTTTTTTCTGAAAAGGAATGTGCTCCATAAGGCGCGGGTAGGAAATGTGGAGCAGGCCGTTTACGCACTGCGCCTGTAACAGGTGGGGCTCAGCCGGTTCAGGAAGCTCAATCGTCTCATCGATTTCCCCGTAATACCGGTTTTGGCAGACGCCCATGTTCTTTGGAAAAAGGGGTGTGATGTTTCCTCTTATATGCAGCCGTGTTCTTGACAGCAGCCTCAATGTCAATTCTTCTTCGTAAACGCCGGGCATTTCCACAATGACGAATGTGTGCTGTTCATCCTGATAAATATCATAAGTCAGGGTGTTTTTTTGTAAGGAGAAAAAATCTTCGGGAGATTTCCGTTTCAGGACATTGGTCCAAAAGTCGCTGGGCTTGTGCTCGTTCGTAATCTCAAGCCACTTTCTCATTTTTTCGATATCCACTTCGGCAGAACCTCCCTATATTTGATTTGCGATCGGCATTGACGGGTTGGCGATCTGATCCTGATCGCTCACGTCAGGGTCAAGATGGCCCGAATTCAAACATCCGGCGGCCGGCGAAAAATCCCCTAAAGAAAAGTTCGCGCCGACAAATTTGCTGTTGGCGGTGTGGCTGTTTTGTACGGTCTGACCGATATCGACGTTTCCGTTTTGCGTTGCTCCGTTTACTTTTATATTGACGACGTTAATTTGGTAAGGCATTCATAAAAACCCCTTTAATCTATAATGGGCGGCACCGGCGTAATATTTGCGGTATCTGCGGTTCCGATGGCTGTCTGGTCGTTGACATCAGGATCATTTAACAAGTTCTCCATCATCGATTCTATAGGTGACGTATCGCCGAATGAAGAGTTCAGTCCTTGTGATTTGTTATTTGTGGTGGGACTGTTGTATGCCGCTTCCCCAATCGTAATAGATCCGTTGCCAGAAATACTGTTAATCTTCAAATAGTACAGGTTGATAACAGTGGATGGCATCTCTTCACACCTCTTTAACTTAGTTGTACAGTACTGTATGCTTTTTGTGCTCCTGTTGTGAATTCCGCCCGGACATGTTCCCGATAAAACAAGAAGTCAAGGCCCGGTTCCGGCGGGGCTTTTTTTGTTTCAGGGTCTTTCGCAGTATATTTGTGATGAAAGCGCTATAAAAATAGATTGACGACATGTATATACATCATTACAATAGAGTCATAAACATGTATATACAAGTTTGTGAGACAAAATGAAAACGGTTACGGAGGGGTTGGCATGGGTGAGTTTAACCGGGCTGCGCGGCAGATCGCTGAAGCTGTCGGCGGAATCGAAAATATTGAGGCGGCGACTCATTGTGTGACGCGTTTGCGGTTTGCATTAATAGATGAAACCAAAGTAAACCAAAAAATGCTTGATGCAATAGACATTGTCAAAGGATCTTTTGCGGTAAACGGGCAGTTTCAAGTCGTGATCGGGCAGGGGACGGTCAACAAAGTATATGCGGAATTAGTGAAGGAAACGGGGATGGGTGAAGCGTCCAAGGATGACGTGAAGAAGGCGGCAGCGCAAAACATGAATCCTTTACAGCGTGCTGTGAAAACGCTTGCGGACATCTTTATTCCGATCTTGCCGGCGATCGTCACGGCCGGGCTTTTAATGGGTCTGAACAATATCTTAACGGCGGAAGGCATTTTCTACAGCGCCAAATCGATTGTCCAAGTGTATCCGCAATGGGCGGATCTCGCCAATATGATTAATCTGATCGCGGGGACGGCTTTCGCTTTTCTGCCGGCTTTAATCGGCTGGTCGGCAGTGAAGCGGTTCGGAGGAAGCCCGCTTTTAGGCATCGTGCTCGGGCTGATGCTGGTGCATCCTGATCTGTTAAACGCATGGGGCTACGGGGCTGCCGAGCAGAGCGGCGATATTCCGGTGTGGAACCTGTTCGGCCTTGAGGTGCAGAAAGTTGGGTATCAAGGTCAGGTGCTCCCGATTCTGCTGGCGTCTTATTTACTTGCCAGGCTTGAGCTCTTTTTGACGAAACGGACGCCGGAGGGTATTCAGCTGTTGGTCGTCGCGCCGGTGACGCTTTTGGTCATCGGTTTTCTATCCTTTGTCATCATCGGTCCGATTACCTTTGCGATCGGTAACGCGCTGACGGCGGGATTGATTGCCGTTTTCGGCCAATTCTCCGCCATCGGAGGCCTGCTGTACGGAGGGCTGTATTCGGCGCTTGTGATCACGGGGATGCACCATACGTTTCTCGCGGTCGATCTTCAATTAATCGGATCAAAGCTCGGCGGCACATTTTTATGGCCGATGCTCGCATTGTCAAATATCGCTCAAGGATCGGCGGCTTTGGCCATGATGCTGATCACAAAAGATAAAAAACAGCGGGGGCTTTCACTGACGGCCGGCATTTCCGCATATTTGGGCATTACCGAACCGGCGATTTTCGGCGTGAATCTGCGTTACAAATTTCCGTTTGTGATCGCCATGATCAGTTCGGGAATCGCGGGGATGTTCATCTCCGTCAAAGGCGTTCTCGCAAGCTCGGTCGGAGTCGGCGGCGTGCCGGGGATCTTCTCCATTATGAGTCGGTACTGGGGTCCGTTTGCGATCGGAATGCTGATCGTGCTGATTCTCCCGTTTGCGGGAACATACGGGTATGCGCGGCTGAAACGGCAAAAATAGAAAACCTGCGGGGCGCCTTCTATCAGGCTGTCCCTTTTCCCTTTCAATTCAAAACATTACAGGCGGTGAAGAAAAATGAAAACAGACAGCACACCATGGTGGAAAAAGGCAGCGGTATATCAAATTTATCCGAAGAGCTTTAATGATACGACGGGAAACGGGATCGGTGATCTGAACGGTATTATCGAGAAGCTTGATTATTTGCAGAAGCTTTTGATTGATGTCATTTGGCTTACGCCGATTTACGATTCGCCGCAGAATGACAACGGTTATGACATTCGCGATTACTGCACCATTTATGAAGAATACGGAACGATGGAGGATTTTGAACGCCTTCTCGATGAAGCGCACAAAAGAGGAATCAAGGTCGTCATGGATCTTGTCGTAAACCATACATCAGTCGAGCATCGGTGGTTCAAAGAAGCGGTCTCGTCACCCGACAGTCCGTATCGGGATTTTTACATTTGGAAAGACGGAAAGGAAGACGGCCGGGCGCCGAACAACTGGGAATCAAAATTCGGCGGTTCCGCTTGGGAGCTCGACCCGGCGTCAGGCCAGCACTATCTGCATTTATTTGATGTGTCGCAGGCCGATTTGAACTGGGAAAATGAAAAGATGAGAAAAAAGGTCTACGACATGATGCATTTTTGGTTCCGGAAAGGGATCGACGGCTTCCGGCTGGATGTGATCAACCTCATTTCTAAAGACCAATCGTTTCCTGATGCCGAGGATGGGCGTGACGGCCGCCCTTATTATACGGACGGGCCGCGCGTGCACGAATTTCTCCATGAGATGAACCGGGAAGTGTTTTCGAAATATGACAGTATGACGGTCGGGGAAATGTCCTCGACAACGGCTGACCACTGCATCCGGTACACAAACCCTGAGAATAAAGAACTCGATATGACCTTTAACTTTCATCATTTAAAAGTGGATTATCCGAATGGTGAAAAATGGGCGCTCGCTCCGTTTGATTTTCTGAAGCTGAAACGGATTTTAGCGTTTTGGCAGACGGAGATGCAAAAAGGCGGAGGCTGGAACGCATTATTCTGGTGCAACCATGACCAGCCGCGGGCCGTATCCAGATACGGAGACGACGGCGTTTACCGGACGAAATCAGCCAAAATGCTGGCGGCGGCCATTCATATGATGCAGGGCACGCCTTACATTTATCAAGGTGAGGAGATCGGCATGGGCAATCCGAAGTTCGATGACATCGGCTCATACCGCGATGTCGAATCATTGAACATGTACAAAAAGATGAAGGAAGAGGGCGTGCCCGAAAAAGACATTATTGCCATTTTAAAAGAGAAATCAAGAGACAATGCAAGAACCCCCATTCAGTGGAACAGCGGGCCGCACGGCGGTTTCACGACGGGCACGCCTTGGATTCCGTCGGCGGATGATTATCGGGACATTAACGCGGAAGCGGCTTTGCGGGACCCGGATTCAATTTTCTATCATTATCAGAAGCTCATCAAGCTCAGAAAGGAATATGACATCGTGACTGAAGGAACGTTTGAGCTGCTTGCTGAAGACGATCCGGCGGTTCTGGCGTACGTCAGACACGGCAAGGATGAAAAACTGCTGTGCATCAACAACTTCTACGGGAAAGAAGCGGACTTTACGGTTCCGCTTAAAGACACGGACGGCTGGCGGTTTACGGTGCTGCTGACGAATGATGAACCGAGGGAAGGGCGGCCGGAACGATTGACGCTCCGTCCGTATGAATCGATCGTTTATCATCTGACAAAAGCGTGATACACTAATCTGGGTGGTCAAATGAAAGTGAATAAATACATCATAATCTATAAAGATATGGTGCGGCAGATCGAAAGCGGCCAGCGGAAGGCTGAAGACGTTCTTCCGTCTGAAAATGATTTGTGCGATCAATACGGCACATCACGAGAAACCGTCCGCAAAGCGCTCAATATGCTGGCGCAAAACGGCTACATCCAGAAAATCAAAGGCAAAGGCTCCGTCATATTAGACAGAGAAAAAATGCGTTTTCCCGTCTCAGGCCTGATCAGCTTCAAAGAGCTTTCGGAAACGCTCGGAAAAGAGACGAGAACGACGGTTCACCGTCTCGGGCTGATCCTGCCTCCCTCAGAAGCCGCAAAAGAGCTTGGTACAGAAGCGGATGAAAAGGTGTGGGAAGTCGTCAGATCAAGACGGATTGACGGAGAACATATTATTTTGGACAAGGATTACTTTGTGAAAAAACACGTGCCTCTATTGACGAAGGCGATTTGTGAAGATTCGATCTATGAGTATCTCGAAGGAGAGCTCGGCTTGTCCATCAGCTACGCGCAAAAGGAAATTGTCGTGGAGCCGGCGGGGGAAGAGGACCGGAAGTATTTGGATCTCGGCGGATTCAGCCATATGGCGGTCGTGAAAAACCGCGTCTTTTTGGAGGATACCAGCCTCTTTCAGTACACGGAAAGCCGGCACAGGCTCGATAAATTCCGTTTCGTCGACTTTGCGAGAAGAGAAAAATAAAAACGGACTGCCGCGGCAGCCCGTTTTTTTGTCAGTATCAAAATGAATACTATCCAACAAAAATGTGCGTACTGGTACTTTCAAAAATAATGGCTACAATAGTACATAACGATTGAAAAGGAGAGATCACCAATGTCAGATAAAAAACAGCAGATCATCGAAGCGTATCAATTCAGACACGCCACAAAGGAATTTGATCCTGAGAAAAAAATTTCAGAAAGCGATTTTGAATTCATTTTAGAAACGGGAAGATTATCCCCAAGCTCACTCGGTTTGGAGCCTTGGAAATTTGTCGTCGTTCAAAATCCGGAGTTTCGTGAAAAACTCCGCGAGTTCACATGGGGCGCGCAAAAGCAGCTGCCGACCGCAAGCCATTTCGTACTTCTGCTTGCCCGGACGGCAAAGGATATCCGTTTTGACGCCGACTATGTCAAAAACCACCTGCGGGAAGTCAAAAAAATGCCGGAAGATATGTATGAAGGCTATATCAGCAAAACGGAAGACTTCCAGAAAAATGATTTCAATCTGCTTGAATCAGATCGCGCACTGTTTGACTGGGCATCCAAACAGACTTACATCGCCCTCGGCAATATGATGACAGCCGCTGCGCAGATCGGAATCGACTCCTGCCCTGTAGAAGGCTTCAACTACAAAGAAATTCACCGGATTCTTGAAGAAGAAGGGCTTCTGGAAAACGGAAGTTTCGACATCTCTGTTATGGCCGCATTCGGCTACCGTGTCAGAGACCCGCGCCCGAAAACAAGATCTGCCTCAAAAGACGTTGTAAAGTGGGTATAAGATAAAAAAAGGCTGCCGGGCGTGTCCCGGCAGCTTTTAACGTTTATTTGGTTTTGCTAAAAAACAGGCGGTGATCCAGGACGTAACGGGAATGATGATGCCGATCCCGATTCCGGCACAAAGAATGGTGACGGCTTCCGCACTGAACACTTTTGAGTTCACTATTTTTTCAGCTGAGTATGATAAGTCTTTAAACCAGATAATTAAAGCCAAATAGCTGCCGAAAAAAGCAAAGAATAACGTATTCGTATTCGTTCCTAAAATATCTCTCCCGATGCTTAATCCGAATGCGTACAGATCTTTTCTGCTTATGGACGGATTATGACTGTAAATTTCCCGCATGGGTGAAGTAATGGAAATCGCGACATCGGTAATCGCCCCTATCGTGCCCATGATGATCATGGCTGCGGTAACCTTCACAAAATCCACCCCGACAAACAGTGTGAATATGCCGATATCACCCAATTCTTCTTCACCGAATCCCTGAATCGAAGTATGTTTTGTTACAGACATAATAAAAAACAGCAGCAATGCAATCGTCAGCATTGCAGAAATAAAGGCGGTTACGGTTTTGACGTTTCCCCCGTTAATATAAAAAAGTGTAATGCTGCAAATCGCGGCTGAAGAGAGCAATGTTAAAACAATCGGATTGATATGCGGGTCTGTCATGAAAATGATGGTGAGAAAGAGAACGCCGAAATTTAAGAATAACGCAATAAAAGACCTCGCTCCTTTTTTTCCGCCGATGATGACCATCAATAGAAATAAAATCGCCGCGAGAATTACGATGACATTCATGAGCTTGCCTTCTTTCGTTTAATAAAAAAGATAGAAGCATACAGACTGGCGGGTATGGCTAATACGATTCCGATCCCTCCGGCCAATGCTCTGGCTATTTCCAAGGAAATGTTCATAGAAAGAGTGAATCCTATCGGGGAATCATTTTTCAAATACAAAAGCATCATCGGAATAGAGCCGCTTATATAAGCAAAAAACAGAATATTGGTCATCGCCCCCATGATGTCTTTTCCGATCTCCATCCCTGAACGTCTGAGAGCTTGTAATGAGATACCCTTGTTTTCTTCATATAATCCGAAGACAGATGACGTCATGGTAATGGCTACATCCATGACCGCTCCCAGTGATCCGATAAATACCCCGGCCATAAACACCGTGTGATAAGGGCGGGTTAAATACTGCATTTCCTCATATCTGAGGCCTTTCTCTCCGGTTGCCAGCATCACCAGATACGTAATCAGCAGGGAAACGAAAGTGCCTGCGAGCGTCGCGGCAATGGCGGCGTATGTTTTCGCGTGAAAACCGCTGACAAGCAGCAATGATATAACAGTAAAGATGAGAATACAGATACCGCAGATGAAAATTAACCCTATATTAGGATGCTTCCTGTACAAATCTAATGCAAACGACAGTAAAACGGCGTTAAACATCAGGCTGACGATCGAAAAGAAGCCTTGTTTTTTGCCGACGATAAGCAAGGTGAAGATGAAAACCCAAGCGATCAGCAAAAGCTGTTTATCCCGTTTTTTATCTATAATGCTTCCCGATATATCCTTGTTTGATGGTTTCCCTTTATCAATAGAAACGAATACTTCATCGCCAATCGAATATTTCTGATCATTCGCTCCGGATGATGAATACTGATTGGACAAATGAATGAGCTGTCCTTTCTGACTGCCGTTTTCAAGTCTGGCAGTGATCGTCTGACTGAAAATCTTATCTTTGTTTTTATGCATGTCCTGTACGTCAGACTGATGTTCCAATGTTGTTTTCGTCACTTTGGCAATCGGCCGCTCATAAAAAGAAGCGTTGTGAGTGACGAAAATGAGCGAGCTGATAAAACAGAGCGCTGTTATCACGTAAAACAGCTTTTTCTTGTAAGACATGCGGTTTCGTTTGTTTCCTGTTATCTTCAAAAAAAGTCCTCCAAACAGGCGGCGCCGTGAGAAAGAGAGGCCCTGCCGTGAAGTGTTAAACGATGCGGATGCAGTCTTTCGCGAATAACGGTCATATTTTATCATTCGGCCGTACGGCTGTCGACTCAGAAGGGGACCGAGAGAAAAAGCTCCCCTGATTTCAGATCAGGAGAGCTCTTGGGATGAACCGCCCGATAAAAAGCGGTCTTTTATGCTTCGTTCACTTTTTTTGCTTTTCTTCTTTGATGCAGATACAGTGCCGTTCCGAGCGCGCTGATGAGAAACCCGGCAAGAAGGATGGAATACATCGTCGTGGCCGTATCAGGAAGCAGGCCGCCCGGCGATACTCCGTCCTGTGCAGGGCCGGATGACGGTTTTTGTCCGCTTGGCTGCTTTCCGGAGCCGTGGTCTCCGCTTGTCGGCGGCGCGCTCTTCGTGTTTGCGTTTAATATGGTGTATTCACTGAAATGATTTGTATAGCCCGTGACGAGATCGTGTGAAACCGAACCGTTGTCTGTTTTTGTATAGACGTTCTTTTTCCGGTCTACATGGTAAATGCCGGGCTGTTCCGCCTTTTTCATATTCTCAATGCGCAGGGTGAGCTTTACCGGCGCTTTGAATGTTTTGATGTCTTTGTTTTTCTGCTTCATTGTAAAGTCGTATACATTTGAAAGCGCCCCGCTAACTTTTCCTTTCGGCGTCACGCCGAATCGTGTATCAGCTGAAGCAGCGTTTGCCATCGGCATTTTCATGCTGAACTTGTCATGCAGGATCGTAAGGGAAGAATCCGATGTTCTGTCCTTTAACAGGCCGATTTGTTTTTTGGTCACGCTGAGATCAATCGGCTTTTTGGCGCCGTCATTCTTATCGTAATACACGATCGGCGTGTTGGCGTTTTTGGCATAGACGGCAAATGCGCTGTCATCTTCAAGTGTCCAGGAGCCGTTTTTTTGTTTCGTCGGCAGGTACACTTCCTGCGCGCGGCCGTCAACTTTCGGTTCAACCGCTTTTCCCGCTTTTTCAAGCTGCTCGGTGAAGACCTCATAGTCGACAAAGCCAAGGTCTTCTTTATGGGACGCTTCGTTAAAGACGGAATATCCGTCTCCGCCTTCACCGACAAAGTTACTGGTGGCGACTCTGTATGTCTTCTTATCAGAAATCGGCTTTACGCTGCCGTCATCCTGTACGGCCGCAGCTTGAAGAACGCGGTGTCCCGGCTTTTTATTCAGTGTAAACGTGTATGTTAAACCGGCAACTTGAGGGAAGGCGCCGCCTTGAGCCTCAATTCCGCTTAACCCTTGTTCCAAGGCTTGTTTGATCTGTTTGCCGGTTAAATCCGCGACGTAAAGCGTGTTGCCGAACGGCATTACATTCAGCACATCGCCGAGTGTGATGTCTCCTTTATCAATGCCCGCGCGGATGCCGCCCCCGTTTGTGATCGCGATTTGGGCGCCGGCCGCTTCCTTCGCTTTTTGCAGCATGCCGTCCGCGATGAAGTTTCCGAGATTGGTTTCTTTGGAGCGGACATGCTCACGCTGGCCGTCAAGTGCGACCTTCGTTGAGCCGACTTTTTCATTTTTGACTGAGACGAGCTCTTTTTTAAACGGATCAAGCTCTTTTTTCAGATCCGGGTCTTCTTTCGTCTGCTCGTTCACCGGAATCGCCTGAAGAGAGGATTGTTCCGGCAGGACGATGCCGTTTTTGTCAAATGCGACATCGACACGGCCTAAATATTCGCCGTATTCTTTTGCCTGGGCGACGATGGTCGGCTCTTCGTTTTTAACAATTTCCATTTTATCTACAAGCGTATGCGTATGTCCGCCGACGATTAAGTCGATGCCTTTTACTTTTTTGGCAAGATCGAGATCACGCTGATGCCCGATATGGGTCAGGGCGATAATTTTATTGACATGTTCCTTGTTCTGTATTTCTTTTACCGTATTTTGTGCGGATTGGAAGGCATCATGAAAGACAATGCTTTTTCCCGGGCTTGATGTGACGGACGTATCTTCTGTCGTTAAGCCGAATACGGCGACTTTTTCTCCGTTCACATCAAGCAGAATGTATGGATAGATGCCTGCTTTTTTCTTTTTCCCTGCCGTAAATGTGTCTGCTTTTTTCATGAATGGTCTGAGTTTTGACTCTTTGGACACATCGACATTTGAGCTGACGAGAGGGAAGTCAGGCGCTTGAAAATTGTATTTTCCGGACGGGTCAGCCGCGCTCCCGTTACCGCTCAGGAAGCTGGCGAGAGCACCCGGGCCTTTATCAAACTCATGATTTCCGAAGGTCATGGCGTCGTAGCCCATGCTGTTCATCAATTTTAAATCAGCCAGCCCCTGCCACTTTGTGAAATAGAGATCGCCCGAGAAAACGTCTCCCGCATCCAGTAAAATGCTGCGGTCGGTTTCGCTTCTGATTTCTTTGATTTTCGTCATCCGCCTCGCCGCGTTATCAAGGTGGGCGTGCGTGTCGTTTGTATGCATAACGGTGAGTTTCCATGCATCATCTTTCGGCGGATCTGTGCCCGGTTCATCATCTTTGAATTGGAGCTTGTACTGTCCGTAGCCCGCGTTTTGTGATTCACCGATATAGGCGACGTCATCTGCGCGGTCGGCAAACGGCTTTGCGGCCAAGGAAGATTCAAATGTCAGGTTTGTCCCTTTGACCGGAAGGATGGACCAGTTATGATCAGCCTGCGGATTAATCGTTTTCTGCTGGATGATGTAATCCATTAAGACCTGCCTGTTCTCATCGGCAGAAGAGTATACGATTTTATCATTGCTTAAGTGAGGGAATCCTCCGCCGCCTGAAGCGCGGTAATTATTTGTGACGATCAGAAATTCCTGCTTGGCGCTGACGGGCTTTCCTTGATAAGAAAGGTTGACGATCCGGCTTGCATCGGGATGAATGACTGTTCCGTTTTCGTTGTATTTCGCCGGTTTTGTGACATCGACCTGATAGGTGACACCGTCAATGACATCAAAATTGTATGAGCGGTAGGCGTCATTTAAAAGCGCTTGGCTGCCGCCTTTAGCCTGATCGATCTGATTAAATTGCCCCGCGGACATTTCGAGCCAGTCCTTTACTTCGCTTCCGTTCAGCTTGACGATCTGAACCGTGTTGTCATACAGGTACAAATCGCCGATATTTTTGATGGCGAGGTCGCCAGCGGAAATGTTTGTATAGTAGTTTGAGCCGTTCCGCCCGCCGGCTTTAAACGGGGCGCCCGCCGAGAGGATAGGCAGATCTTTGTATGCCGTATCCTTCATCTTATTTTCGGCGTACCATTTTTGCGCATCTGTTACGATTTGAATGGACGGATCATCTTTGACTTGGGCGAAGAAACTGTTGATATCGGCTTTTGTCTGGCCGACGGGTTCTCTGATGTATTTTAAAGTGCCTTCGTGCGCTTTTTTGACGGTATTGACGACGGTTTCGTTTTCCGACGTCACATTGCCGGCAATCGGCTCGATGCTGCCTTTTGCATCTTCCACATGCCACGCGCTGTCTGTTTTTTCAAGCCGGAGGTCGATGACGCCCGCATATTTGCCCCAGCTGCTTGACATAACAACGGGGATGCCGTTAATCGTGCCTTTATCGACGTCGAATTGATCAGCGCCTTTGTATTCGGCATCAGGGAAAAGCCCGTGCTGATGGCCGGATACGATCGCGTCAATTCCGCCGACTTTCGTTGCCAGGTCAAAAACGGCGTTTTCCGCTCCGGAAGACTGTGCTTTTTTTTCGATGCCGCTGTGGGCGAGGGCGATGACGATATCGGCTCCTTCAGCTTTCATTTTCGGAACGGTTTTCTTTGCGGATTCCACAATGTCTTCGACCTGAACGCGGCCTTCGAGATTTTTCTTATCCCACGTCATGATTTGGGGAGGAACAAAGCCGATGTAGCCGACTTTTATCTGATGCTTGCCGCCGTTTTCATCCGTGACGGTTTTGTCTTTTATGACATAAGGCGTATAACGGTTTTCGCCGCTTAATGTTTTCACATTGGCGTTGACGATCGGATAATCAGCGCCTTTGATTGTCCCGTCCAGGAATTCAAGCCCGTAATTAAATTCATGATTGCCGAGTGTTCCTGCGTCATAATGCAGACTGTTCATCACTTCAATGATCGGATGGGTCTTTGCGCCTGAAATGATATCATTTTTCTCATATTTTACGGCGTATTCTCCGAGGGGATTCCCCTGAATCAGGTCCCCGTTATCGACAAGCAGCGTATTCGGGTTTTCGCGCCTGTGCTTCTCAATAAGCTGAGCCGTTCTGGCCAGCCCGAATTCCGTTGTCGGTTTGTCGCTGTAGTAATCGTAGTCCATCATGTTAGCGTGAACGTCAGTTGTGGCTAAAATGCTGAGATTCACACTGGAGGATTTGTTTTCTTCTGCTTTAATGGGTGATGTTGGGAGGATTAGACTAAGTATCATAACTAGGGGCAGCAGAATACGGAGTGTCATATTGACGCTGCATCGTCTTTTCTGTATTCTCACCTGTTCTCCACCTTTCAACAAATTTTGTCATGCAGTACCATTGTAAGAATATTTTGTGAAAGTTCATATAGATTTCATGATGATTCTTGTAAAAAGATGAAAAATGAGGATAATGACCTATGTAAAACGGATGAGCGGCAAACGCGTTACCTATGTTTGATGTTAGTGTGGCTGGGGTACATAGATTTATGTAGACTTCATCAAGCAGGAGGTAGTAACTATGGGTAAAAAAATTGCAGTTGTATTAACGGATTATTTTGAGGATGTCGAGTATACTGAACCTGCGAAAGCTTTTAAAGATGCGGGTCATGAATTAACCGTAATTGAACAGGAAAAAGGAAAAACAGTCAAAGGCAAACAAGGGGAAGCGGAAGTGAAAGTGGACGCGTCCATCGATGATGTGAATCCGAAAGACTTTGACGCATTGCTGATCCCGGGCGGATTCTCGCCTGACATGCTGCGTGCGGATGACCGTTTCGTCCAATTTGCCAAAGCGTTTATGGATGATAAAAAACCGGTGTTCGCCATTTGCCACGGACCTCAGCTTCTTATCAACGCGAAAGCATTGAACGGGCGCAAAGCGACAGGGTTTACTTCAATCCGAATCGACATGGAAAACGCGGGCGCGAATGTTGTGGATGAAGAAGTCGTCGTCTGCCAGAACCAGCTGGTCACAAGCCGCACACCGGATGACATTCCGGCATTCAACCGCGAATCATTAAAACTGCTTGCGTAATATAAAAGCGGAGCGCCGTATCAGGCGTTCCGCTTTTTTTGTGAAGATTCCCGGATGACCAGCTCAGGCGCCAGAATAATGCGTTGTTTTTTGTGCTGGGAATTGGTGATTTTATGATGCAGCAATTGAGCCGCTTCTTTTCCCGACTGCCGCGGAAAGGAAGAAACGGTTGTAAGCGGGGGATAAGAAATTTCAGCTTCCGGCACGTTATCAAAGCCGACAATGTCAATATCTTCGCCTGGAACGAGCCCGGCTTTTCTGATCCCTTGCATGACGCCGAACGCGACCAAATCACTGAAGCAGAAAATCGCGGTCGGGCGCTCAGACCGGCGGAGGAGCTCCGTCACGGCTTCACAGCCTGCTTCGCGGGTCGGCGCGCTGTCAATGACATAGTCATTTTTTACTTCCAGATCCGCTTCACGGAGCGCTTTTTTAAACCCTTTCATACGCTTCGTCCATGTTGATGAGTGCTTCACGCCGCCCAGAAACGCAATCTCCTGATGGCCTTTCTCAATGAAATGACGCACTGCCTTATAGGTGCCTTCCTCATAATCGGCTCCGACAAAATCACAGTCGGCATCGGCAATCTCCCTGACGGCGAGCACGACCGGAATGTCAAGCTGCTCAAGGCGGGAAAGGGTTTCCTCAGCCGTACCTGAAACCGGACACAAAATCAATCCGCCGACCCTGTGCTCCAGCATGGTCGAGATCAGCTGCTCCTGCTTGGCGACGGAATCAAATGTCGTGCCTAACAGCACCGTTAATCCGACTTCCTCAAGCGTATTCTGAACGCCGATCAGAAACTCTGAGAAAAACGTATTGGAAATGTCAGTGATAATCAATCCTACTGTTGTAGACGTCTGTGATCGTAAATTCGCGGCAACCCGATCATATACGTACCCCAGTTCCCGCATGGATTGCAGCACTTTCTCACGGGTCGCTTCGGAAATTCGCGGATTATTGCGGACGATTAATGAAGCGGTGGATGTTGAGACGCCGGCATGCTCAGCGACCTGCTGCAATGTCACCCGGCGTTTTTTTTGCTGTTTCATACGTCGCATTCCTCACTTGGTTTTTATTCGTTACATCCATTATAAGCGTTTTGGCGGCTGAGAAGAAAGAGAGAGGGGGAGAAAATGATAAAGCGCCGGAAGACGGATTGTCCTTCGGCGCTTCTGTCACAATAGGTTATTCAAACATTTGCTCTTTAATATACTGAACCGGCATTTCACGGCCTGTCCAATATTCAAAGGCCATGGCGCCCTGCCAAAGCATCATGCCGAGGCCGTTAATGGTTTGGCAGCCGGCCGCTTGAGCTTGTTCAAGCAATTTCGACGTAACGGGGTTGTAAACGACGTCTGTCACTATCAAATCAGGACGGAGCATGGATGTATCTTCAATGACGCTCAAGCCTTCAAGCGGTTTCATGCCGACACCCGTTCCGTTTGTGAAAATATCGCTTGAAGCGATTTCAGCACGCAGCGCATCTTGATCTTCGAGGGGGAAGACTTTCGCTTTGCAAGAAGATCCCTTCATTTCTTCATTGATGATGCGGACGTTTTCTTCCGCTTTTTCGAAAAACGCGTCATTGCGGGCGAAAATAGAGATTTCTCCGAGGCCTTCCAATGCGGATTGAATCGCTATCGGAGTGGCGGCCCCGCCGGAACCGACCAGCGTCATTTTTTTGCCTGTGATATCGATGCCGTGTTCTTTTAAGTTGCGGACGTATCCCATACCGTCAGTGGAGTGTCCGATCAGCCTGCCGTTTTCATTAACGACTGTATTCACCGCGCCGGTGAATTTCGCTGAATCCGCGAGTTCATCGAGGTAAGGGAGAATGTTCATCTTGTTCGGCATCGAGACATTGAAGCCTCTGACGTTTAAGGCGCGCATTCCCGTTACCACATCTTCCAGCTGTTCATTGCCGACTTCAAACGCGAGGTAAGCGTAGTTCAATCCTAATTTTTTAAACGCCAGGTTGTGCATCGCCGGAGATAAAGAGTGTCCGATCGGTGTCGCGAATAATCCGATAAGCTGAGTTTTTCCGTTAATCCGTCCTAATTCTTTCTTCATGATGTATTCCTCCGTTAGTCCATTCATTTGTTTTTCATCCCGCTTTGAGGGCAGAAAAACGCTGATTACATATGTTTATTTAAAATGCTGAGTACGCTGCGCAATTCTTCAACGGGAATCTGTCCGGGCGCTGATGCTTCTTTGCCCGCGCCGAACGTGCACGCTGAGCCGAAGACTTCGCCGGCCAGGCGGCTGATCAGGCCTGTCCCCGCCATTGACATTGTGATGATCGGCCGGTCTGCGTATTGTGTTTTCATCGTGTGAGTGGCATCCAATAAGACGAAAACATCTTCAGTGCTTTGCGGCATTACCGCGATTTTCGGAATGTGCGCGCCGTACGCCTGCATGTTCCGCAGCCGGGAAATGATTTCTTCTTTTTTCGGTGTCTGATGAAAATCATGATTGGACATGACGACATATACGCCGTTGTCTTCAGCGGTTTTCACAATTGATTTGACTTCCGCTTCTCCCGTAAACAACTCAACGTCTGCAAGGTCAATGTGTTTTGTTTCGATGGCGGTTTTAAGCAATTCAATGTAAAAGCGGTCATCAATAACTTTATTTCCGCCTTCTTTATGAGTTCTGAATGTGAAAAGCAGCGGTGTTGCGCCTGCGGCTTTCCGCAGCTTTTCAAGCATGCCTATTACGGCGTCCAGGCTGTCAACATGCTCATATACATCCGCCCGCCACTCAATGATATCCGGGCGAAGCCTGTTGACGGCTTCAATTTCTTCGAGCAGTTCTTTCTCTCCGGCCGCCATCAGCGGCACAATGATCTTCGGAAGCCCTTCGCCGATGACCGTGTTTCTGATCGTGATAGATTGCATGATAAATCCTCTCCCTTAAAAAATAGTCAGGCTTTCATCACTTGCTTAAAGCGGATTCCGATAAACAATGCGAGAAGGGCGCTGACGGCCGCAATTCCGATATCAAGCAGAAAAACAGGCGTCAGGCCGGCCGCTTTGGATATCGCTCCCGTTACAAGCGGAATGACAATAAAAGATAAGCTTGATGCTATATTAACAAAAGATGTGATCGTACCTTTATTTTTAGGGAATAAAACAGCCATAACCGTCATCGCCAATTGCAGAATGCCCGCAGTTGAAAGTCCGATGACAAAGGAGCTGATGACTGATACGGCCGGCTGATGAATGAAAATCAGAGCAAGCAGCGCGATTGCCGCGATCACAGGGTACAGCACCATTACCGTAATCGGCTGAATCACTCTGTTTAACAGCACGGCCAGCAATAATACGGACACAAGCGCACCGATGCTGTAATAGCTCAACAATTTGACGGCTTGCACCTCAGGCATGCCCAAAACGGTTTGCCCGAACTTAGGAAGCCATACTTGAACGAGCATAAACAGCGCCGTAGATGAAAAGCCTAACAGAATGATCGCAAGGCCTTCGCGCCATATCGACGGCTGTGATGTGAACGCGTCATCAGACGGAGAGGCTTTCGTCCGGCCGCCGTCTTCTTTTTGCTTATGATTCGGAAACGGAACTTTCAACAGGAAAAAGCCGTTCAGAAAGAAAATAATGCCTGGTACGAAAAACGTCCAGCCGTAAAACAAATGCCTGTCCGCAATAAACGCGATAAAAAACGGAAGCACCGTCGCGCCGATGGATACAAACGCTTTGATTAACACGGTTGCAGAGCTTGCGTTTTTCGGAAATCCTTCAATAAGCGCCGGATATGTCCCGGAATCCAAAAAGGAATTGGCGATCCCGGCGAAAATGGCGAAGATAAACGCGGCCGTGTAGTTTGTCGAAAGCGGAATTCCGATTAGGAAAATCAGATACAGAAAGGCGCCCGACACGATAAACGGCCGTCTCCCGAATGTATCCGAAAGCTTCCCGGCAAACAGAAGCGAAATCAGCTTCCCGATCCCGATGGCGGAGACCAAATAGCTGACCCCGGCTGCGGATGTATGAAGCTGTTTTGATAATGCCTCCATATTGGATGCGATAATAATATTGATCATGCCCAGCAGGAAATAGTTA
Organism: Bacillus sp. ChL18; assembly: GCF_026241425.1. Classification (NCBI taxonomy): domain Bacteria; kingdom Bacillati; phylum Bacillota; class Bacilli; order Caryophanales; family Bacillaceae; genus Bacillus; species Bacillus sp. ChL18. Next base: position 198,608 of record NZ_JAPHWE010000004.1, read on the forward strand.
ATATAAAGACCCGCTGCCATTTTGGTGTATATGTTTTTCATGATGACATCCCCTAATGCGGTTAATAAAGAATTAAATTATTTTTTAAATTGATAAAAGCGCAGCACCATTCCCCTTTATTGAACCACTGCCTTTCTTTGAAAACTGTTTGATAAAACGGTTGCAGAGACAAACTTGAATAACGCTGATATCACAGTGAGTATATCGTTCTACTAAATAAAAAAAGATAAGGCGGCCCGCTCATTTAGTATATCGTTCTACCAAGTTCACAGTTACTATACTCCTTCTTTTTATATGTGTCAAACCGATGAACTTTCATTTTTTACTTTTTTAAATCAAAAAAAGACCCGCCGTTTTTCGGCAGGTCGGACATGGGTTTATTTTCTGAGAGAGGCGAGCTCCTCAGCAATGGCCTGCATTTCACTCGGGCTGAATGATGCTTTTTTCATGACCATTTGATGAAGGTATGTAAGATCTTCTATTTTTTCATCACTGAAATCTTCCGCTCTGATGACACCGACATTGAGCATGTTGAGCTTTTGCGAAATGTCTTCAATCATTTTGTTTAACGTTTCTGTTTGTTGGCTCGGCAAATTCATGCATCCTTTCATGACCGTTTTCGTACCCTTTATTCTAACAGAATTCATTTAGAATAAAAGCTTATTTCCACAGCCGCAGAAAAGTTGCTAAGATGATGATAAGGTTTTTGATCCTCAAAATGCGGGGAAAGAATAGGGAGGTTATCGATATGATACATGTGCTGTTTGTCTGTCTGGGAAATATTTGCCGGTCGCCTATGGCAGAGGCGGTATTTTCTGATATGGTGAAGAAAAACGGGCTGAACGGGCAGATTAACATTGATTCAGCGGGAATCGGCGCCTGGCATGCGGGAAATCCGCCGCATGAAGGGACAAAGGAGATCCTAAAGAAGAAAGGGATCAGCTCAAGCGGCATCACGGCGAGGCAGGTCCGTGAGTCTGATCTGACCGATTTTGATTACGTCATCGCGATGGATGCAGAAAATATCGGACATCTGCGCAGCATGGCCGGTTATAAAAAAGCGGCGCCGCGTATTGCAAGGCTGCTTGATTATGTACCGGAGTCGGACCTTGCGGACGTGCCCGATCCGTATTATACCGGGAATTTCAGCGAGGTGTACGCTTTGGTCGAATCCGGGTGCCGTCATTTGCTGGAGACAATAAAGAAAGACCATCATTTATAAGGGGGATTGACCGATGAAGCATACACGCATCATGACAAAAGCGATTCTGATCGGCGCTGCCGCCGGCGGAGCACTGTCCTTATTACATAAGCCGACGAGAGAGGGATGTTTCCGGAACATGGACGCGTGCAGGCGCCGTGCGGCATTTTACCGAAAACATCCTGAAGCCCTGAAACAGCAGGCTTCTGCAAAACTGGATCAAGTGAAAATCATCGCCAATAGCGTATCGGAAGATCTGAGTTTTTTAAATGGGCAGATCACCAAGCTGAAGCAGACGACGCCGCAGGTCATTGACCTGTTAAAAGAAACGAAGGAGCATTTTTCGAAAAACGATCATTGAGGTGGGATGTCATGGGTTTTATAAAAGAGCTGTTTGCAAGGTTTTCACTGCATGAAGGACAAAGTAAATCGGCGGAGCTGGCGTATTTTTTCCTGCTGTCATTGTTTCCGTTAATGATTTTCATGCTGACGCTCACCGCCTATCTTCCCATATCGGCAGAAGACGTGCTCGGGGCGGTCGATCAATACGCGCCCGACAGCGCCATGTCCATGGTGAAATCCATAACGGAGCAAACGCTGAACAAGCGCAGCGGCGGGCTTTTGTCATTCGGGATTATCGCCGTCATCTGGTCGGCTTCGAATGGCATGAACGCGATTGTCAGAGCATTTAACCATGCCTACGAAGTCGAGGAAAACCGCTCATTTATCATCATTCGCCTGACCTCAATTTTTTTAACCATCGCGATGGTGGTTACGATTTTAATCGCACTGCTTCTGCCGGTGTTCGGCAGAGAAATCGGAATGCTGGCCGCAGATTTCATCGGCGCCTCCGGCCTGTTTTTGCAGGTGTGGTCGGTTGTCCGCTGGGGTATCAGTCCGCTTATCCTGTTAATCGTGTTTACCGCGCTTTACATTTTCGCGCCGAATAAAAGGCTTTCCCTCCGTTTTGTCCTGCCGGGAGCCGTATTTGCGGCAGCCGGCTGGATTATCGTCAGTATGCTGTTCTCATTTTACGTCGGCACCTTTGCCAACTACAGCGCCACATACGGGAGCATCGGGGGAATTATCGTCCTTATGATCTGGTTTTATCTTACGGGAACACTGCTGATTTTAGGAGGAGAAATCAACGCGCTTTTACATAAACGTAAAAAGCTTCCTGATGAAAATCCGTACCGCGGGAGCAAGCTATAGAGGAACGGATGACGTTCAAGCTGAAAAACGGAGGGAATCGGCTATGACCAAGCATACGAAAAAAGGCGGAAGCCATAATAAACAAAACTCAAAAAACGGCCCGAAGAATAAAACAAGCGGAAGCGCTAACGGGCAGAACGGATACCACTAGAAAGAAGCCGCCTGACTTAGATCAGGCGGCTTTTTTTATGAGGCCGGAAAAGAATGGGATTCGGATGCGGGACTGTGCTTTGTTTTCCCGAAGACGAGCGCAAGCCAAATACAGACCAGAATCACCGTAATAAAGTAAAACAAATTGGCGCTTTCAAACCGCTGCATATACCAGCCGCCCGCCACCGGGCCGATCATGCTGCCGAGGCTGAAGGAAATGCCGCAAAGCAGATTGCCCGCCGGCAGCAGATGGGACGGCAGCAGGTCGCTCATATAGCTGATGCCGAGGGAAAACATACTGCCGACCGCCATTCCCGCCGTGAAAAAGCAGCAGCCGATGACAGAAGGCGACGGAAACAGTCCGGCCGTCAAAAAGCAAAGGGCACCCGTTAATAAGATGACGAGCAGGACACGTTTTCTCCCGAATCGATCGCTTAATAAACCGAGAGGGAACTGGAATACAATACTTCCGATGGCAAAAGCGGGCAATATCAGCGCGACGGCATCGACGGATATGCCTAAACGAAGGGCGTACACGGGAAAGCTTCCGTTCAGCGCCGTTTCTAAAAAACCGTACCCGAAAGCCGGGAGAAAAGCGACCCAGCCGAAAAGAAGGGCGCGGTAAAACCGTTTTGCGCTATTGTCCCCGGATGTTTCATCCGGACCTTGCGCCGGGTACTCATTACGTAAGACAAACACAAACAGCCAGGCGGCAAGACTGATACAGCCGGATACGATAAACGGAAGGGACGGACTTGTTTTCACAAGAGGGACCATGAACGGGCCGACAGCGAATCCAAGCCCGAAGGACAGTCCGTACAGTGAAATGTTTCTTCCTCTGTTTCGGGGCGTTGACTTTGACGTCACCCACGTTTGGGTTGAAAAATGCAGCATATGATCTCCGATTCCGATAAAGAGCCGAAGAAAAAACCATAACCATATGGATTGAAGCCAAATAAAACTGAATAAGCTGATGATAACAAGAAATCCGCCCATGACCATCAGAGGTTTGAATCCGAGCTTTCTCAGCGGCGCTTCCATAAACGGCGACGCCAGAAGCACGCCGATATAAAGGCCGGTTGCGTGAAGTCCGTTTATAGCGGCTGATTCCCCGTTCGTTTCAAAAATGACGGAGATCACCGGCAGAAGCATGCCTTGGGAAAATCCGGAGATGGAAACAAGCAGAACCAAAATAAAGAAGTACAGTCGTGACATCGCGTATTTCTCCTTCTTCAGTCTCTTTCTTGATCGTACACGGATTTGTCGCGTCCGGCAACCTGAAAATGCCAATTCGGGCTGCCGCGGAAGTGTAATTGAGGGAGTTTTTGAGAAGGATATAAAAAGACTCATTCGAAAAAAGGAGCCAGGCAGATATGAATCGGATTTTTTTCTTTACGGCTGCGGCGGGAGTGCCGCTTTCAGTCATCGGCGGCCTGATGCACTGGCCGTCAGCGGTTTTGTTTATTATTTATTGCTTGACGATTATTGCGCTTGCAAGTTATATGGGGAGAGCGACTGAATCTCTTGCCATTATCGCGGGACCGCGGATCGGCGGTCTGCTGAATGCCACGTTCGGCAATGCGGTAGAGCTGATTATATCGCTTTTCGCCTTAAAAGAAGGGCTTACGGGCATCGTGCTTGCTTCACTGACCGGTTCGGTGCTCGGCAATCTTCTGCTCGTCGCGGGATTGTCGTTTTTTATCGGCGGTTTGAAATACAAGCGGCAGGAATTCAATATTCATGATGCCCGGCATAATTCCGGCCTGCTGATTTTTGCCATTATCGTTGCTTTTGTCATTCCCGAAGTGTTTTCCATGGATATGGGGGAAAAAAACAAGCTTGATTTGAGTGTCGGCATCAGCATCATCATGATCCTTTTGTACGTAGCGGCTCTTTATTTCAAACTCGTCACCCACCGCGGTGTTTATCAGCCGAACCAGCCGGAGGCAAAGGAAGAAGAGGAGCAGCCTGAATGGTCGGGGAAAAGAGCGACAGCCGTCTTATTTATTTCAACCGTTATCGTCGCCTACATATCTGAAAACCTTGTCCATACGTTTCATGCGGTGGCTGAACAGTTCGGCTGGAGCGAGCTGTTTATCGGAGTGATTATCGTCGCAATCGTCGGAAATGCCGCAGAGCATGCGTCGGCGATTATTATGGCGTACAAAGACAAGATGGATGTCGCCGTTGAAATCGCGGTAGGCTCGACTTTGCAGATCGCCATGTTTGTGGCTCCGGTTCTTGTGATCTGTTCCATCTTTTTTCCGGTCAATATGCCGCTTGTATTCACATTGCCCGAGCTTGTCGCGATGATCTCATCCGTCCTTTTGATGACGATGATTTCAAATGACGGTGATTCGAACTGGTTTGAGGGGGCTACGCTCCTTGCCGCTTATGTCATCATGGCGATCGGTTTTTTCCTGCTTTAACCTGTAAAAAATGCGGATAACAACGTTTGCGGAGGAAAAGACTAAAGGAAAATGCTATAGAAAGAGTGATATGATGAGAAAGCTGTTTCATGCCACACTGATTCTGCTGTTATCCTTTAGTTTTTTCGCAACGCCGTCTGCCGATGCAAAAAAACCGTTTAAAGTTCCCAACTCTGTCGTAAGCATTTCAAAGGAAAATACGTATCCGAATGCTTCACAGGATCAGCCGATGCTTCAGCCGAGCAAACTGGCAAAGGAATTGTTAGATACATCCGAGATCAACATCGAAAATCCGCATCTGATAAAGATGCTGAATGAATCCTCGGTTTCCGGTTCACCGCTTGCCATCGGATACCGGGCGACAATATTTCTCGGGAAATGGGCGCTCGGCTATCAATCGAACGAAACGGTCGCTAACTGGGAATATAAAAAAATCAATACGAACAGAGCGGATAACCGGGGCGGGCAGCAAACCGCGGTTATCTCATACGCCCAAGAACAGCAATACAAAATCAAAGGCGGGCTCACAGCGAAGGTGCCGAACGCAGAAGACGTAAAAAGCATGATGATGCAAAAAGCGATGAAGAAAACAAAACTGCCGCTCGCGTTTGAAACGGTTATCGGCGCAGGCACAAAACGTGATCAAACCTACAAAATTTCTCCGCAGCGGCTCGGCTACCTGCACGCCTACGCTCCGGCCGTTAATGAAAAAGGAAAAGTAACATACGGTGAAGTGTATTTGGTGCTGAAAGGCAGCAAGCGGAAACTTGTCGTCAAAAATGTGACTTCGCAAGGAATCGGGGCTTGGATTCCGGTGCAGGATCACGTCACATTCGGTTTTCAAATGACAGCGCAGCCGAGATAAATAAAAAAAGCTGATTCCGGTTCGGGAATCAGCTTTTTTGTGTGTGATACATTTCCTCAAGCAATTGCACATTGTTGTTGTACAGCTCCCGGGCAAGAACGCGTCTCACCGCAAGGCTCGCCGAGAAGTATTCTGTGTCTTGAACCATGCCTTTGACAGTAAATTCTATGCCTCTTGTCAATTTGTTCAGGCTCATGATTCCATGCACTTGAAACGGCTCCGTCGCATTGAGAAATTCATCCCGCTTCAGTGAATCGCGAAGCTCATCATTGAGCATGTCACAGGCTTTTTCTAAGACGGCATAGACCCGCTCGGGATCTTCCTTGTAACTGATCACGACGGATTCGGTAATCCGCATAAAATCAATGTTATAGTTTTGAAGCTGTCTGACCTCACCGTTTGAAATGGTAAGCAGCTTGCCGGTCCACTCACGGATCTGAAGGGAACGGAGTCCTATTTCTTCGACTGTGCCGTTGAACAGGTTGTTAATCGTCACGTAATCGCCTTTATGAAGCTGGCGTTCGTATATTAAAAAGACACCGGCCAAAATGTCCTTGATTAACGACTGGGCGCCGAAACCGATGACGATACCGGCAACCCCCGCCCCGGCTAAAATTCTGCCGAAATCATGAACAAATAACGAAATGACGTAAAAGATAAAACCGATCGTCGCCGTATACTGGGTGATGGACCGGACGAGGCTTTCAATCGTTTTCCCTTTCCGTTCCTCTAAGAAATCCGTGCGTTTAAATAACATCTGGACAAAGCGGTTGATCAGAAAAACACCGGCGTAAAGCACGAGAGCGACGATGATGATCTCAACCACTTTGCTTTTCAAAATGTCCGTAATTGTTGTTTCCATCTTCTGTTAACCTCTGGCTTTTCGTAATGAAAAATCCGTGTCCTGATAATAACTGTTTTTGACAAGGACGTTCGGGCCGAGGCACCGGACGTTTGTGCAGCGGCAGTTCAGCTCTTTGCTCAGCTTCGTCTGTCTCCACTTGTCATATGCTTCAGGAAGGCTGTCTGTTTTAATATTGCCGAGCGGCGGTGTATCGCCGAAATCCGTGACAATGATATTTCCGTCAAAAATGTTGACATTCAGGCGGGAGCGGCCGTCAGGGTCGTTTCGCACCGTAACGTTTTTCGCTTCCCGCAGGCGGAGGAGGAGCTTCTGGTCTTCTTCATCAGGGCTGCATGCGTAAAACGGGAGCGTACCGAACAGCATCCATGTCTCTTCATCGCGAATGTCGAGCAGATGATGAATGGCCTGTCTCATGTCCTTCAGGCTGAGTGATTCAAGCGCGCTGGCGAAATCACTCGGATACATTGGATGGACTTCGTGCCGCTGGCATTTCATTTCTTCCGTAATCTGCCGGTGAATATGTTCAATATGCGGCAGCGTCCGTTTGTTCAGCATCGTTTCCGCTGAAACCATTACGCCTGCTTCGACAAGCGTGCGGCTGTTTTCAATCATTTTGTCAAAATAGCGCGCCCGCTGTTCAAATGTCGGTTTCTTCTCCATCATCGCAAATCCGATGTCGGCAAAGTCCTCGACCGTTCCCCAGTTGTGAGAAATGTGAAGAACGTCCAAATAAGGAATAATCCGTTCGTAGCGCCCGATATCAAGCGTCAGGTTTGAATTGATCTGTGTACGGACGCCGCGTTCATGCGCATATTTTAAAAGCGGGACGACGTATTCCTTTACCGATTTCAGCGAAAGCATCGGTTCGCCGCCCGTAATGCTGATAGAGCGTAACAGAGGAATTTCATCAAGCCGCTTTAATAAAAGGTCGATCGGCAGCCCATTCGGGTCTTTCGGCTGGAGCGTGTACCCGACGGCGCAGTGCTCGCATCTCATATTGCACAAAGTCGTCGTTGTGAATTCAACGTTCGTCAGTTTCATATCTCCATACTGGTCGACATCCATGTACGCTTCCCAAGGATCGTACTCCGGTGTGATCGGACGCAGTGCTGTGTTTTGTGTCATGACTATCTAACTCCTTTATAAATGGGGCATACTAACGTCTGCCAACTGTTAATTTTAGACCTGATCTGCCAAGATCGCAAGTAGCGGAACCATTGAAAAACGGCAAAAAATACGCTACCATTATAAAAAATGAATGGAGTGGAAGTATGGGGAATGCAGTAAACAGCAAAGATCAGCAGCTCGATTACCTGAAGAACAGACTCGATATGTTTATGAATGTCATTGATTCATTAGACCCTGAATCAACGGATGTTGAAGATATAGACCGGCTCATCGGCATGCTTGATGATCTGGAAGCAAAATACGAACGCTTTAAAAAGGATTGGGAATAAACCCCGGCGGATGCCGGGGTTTTTCTTTTTCCATAATGCGGCTGTATAAAAGGGCAGGGCCTACTGCAAAATAAGGAAAAATGCAGAAGGAGTGCTGGTCATGAAATGGTTTTGTTCAATTTGCTGCATGGCCGTTTTACTTGCAGGAGGCATCAACAGCACAGAAGCCGTGCCGAATGAACGGATAAACTGGGGCTTTAAACGCAGCGTCAATCATCAGCCGCCGGATGCCGGCAGACAGCTGGACAATCTGGTCAAAAAATATGATGCCTTTTATTTGGGCAATACGAAAGAAAAGACCATCTATTTAACGTTTGATAACGGGTATGAAAATGGGTACACCCCGAAAGTGCTTGATGTGTTAAAAAAACATCACGTCACGGGCACTTTTTTTGTCACGGGTCATTTTGTGAAAGAGCAGCCTGATTTGATTAAACGGATGTCAAAGGAAGGCCATATCATCGGCAATCATTCTTTTCATCATCCTGATCTGACGACAAAAACGGGCGATCAGATTCAAGACGAACTCGATTCCGTCACGGAAGCTGTGTACAACATTACCGGAAAGCGGGACAACCTGTATCTCCGTCCGCCGCGCGGCGTATTCAGCGAATATGTCCTCAAAGAAACGAAGCGCCTCGGCTACCAAACCGTTTTCTGGTCCGTCGCATTTGTCGACTGGAAGGTTAACGAGCAAAAAGGGAAACAATATGCCTATGATCACATGATAAAGCAGGCGCATCCCGGCGCGATCTACCTTCTTCACACCGTTTCAAAGGACAATTCAGAAGCTCTGGACGATGCCATTACCGATTTGAAAAAAGAAGGCTACACGTTTAAAAGCATAGATGACCTGATGTTTGAGAAAGAAATGAAGCTGCCGCGCCTGTAGAAAACACCTCTCCTGGTAATGGAGAGGTGTTATTTTGTTATTTTAAGCTTTTAATCAGTGCGGCCCAATCCAGATCCCCGAAGCCTTGTGCGATCCCGCTTTCAAAATGGCTCTTGGCCAGTTCGGCAAGAGGGAGTTTTGCGGAAACCTGTTCTGCGGCGGCGAGCGCCAGATTGGTATCCTTCAGCCCTAAAGACATTTTGAAACCGGCCGGCTCAAATTTCTCCTCAGCCATCATGGTTCCGTAATTTTGATAGACGGGAGAGCCAAAGAGCGCGCCGGCGATTTCTAAAAATTGTTTTTGCTCTAACCCGTACTTCTTCATCATTAAGAATGATTCAGATAACGCCTCCAGCATAGAAACGAGCAAGAAATTGATGCTGATTTTCGCGGCATTGGCGGTCTTTGTTTCTTCACCAGTGTCAAATACTTGCTGACTCAGGATGTTAAGCAGCGGTTCGGCCTTTTTCTTCGCTTCCGCCGGTCCGGCTGTGATGATGCGAAGCTCGGCCTTCTCGGCGGCATCGGGGCGGCCGAGGACGGGAGCGGCGATAAAGGACTGCCCTCTGCTCGAATGTGCGGCGGAAAGCTGTTCTGACAGCGCCGTACTGATCGTGCTCATTGAAATATGAATGCCGTTTTCAGATAACCCGGCAATAATGCCGCAAGCTCCGAACGTCACGTCTGTTACGGCTTCATCGTCTGACAGCATGGATAGCACGATATCTGCATGTTCAGCTGCCTGGCGGGGCGTTTCGGCATATTCAGCCCCTTTATCCAGCAGGTCAGCCGCTTTTTCTTTCGTCCGGTTATATACAGTCAGGCTGTATCCGGCTTTCATGATATTTTCGGCGATGGGGCGGCCCATATTGCCGAGTCCGACGATGGCGATCTTCATTTGACAGTCCCTCCAATGAAAAGTTTTCCACCATTATACATGCAAAATGGTTAATCTGCTGTGTACACGATTGCCACTTTCAGTTCAGGTTCTGAAGACCACCCGGAGTCTGATGCGGCTTTCCCCTTATAAAATCCGGTAAATCGGGTTTTGATGATTGTTTTTGAACGGGGCTTTACAGTAAACGTTTTTGATTTGAATGTGACGTCCTTTATGTTTTCTGATAAATCCGGCGTGACAGAAATGGTTTGTTCCCCTTTTCCGTAATGATTGATATAAAGCGTGCAGCTCATGCCCGCTCTTTTTCGCTCAACCAGATAACTGCATTCGCTGCGGTGCTTCAAATATTCGACAGCCTCTTTTTCGGGGGCGAACTGTTTTAAGGAAAAAGCGGCATATTCGGTGGCAGGACTGATACCGGAAGCGGCCCCTATACTGAGAAAGATCAGAAACAGCCCCGCCGCGGGAAGCGTCCGCCTGAACGCGGCGGCACACCAGATTAACGCCGCAAGGTAAAGCACGACCCCGGGAATGACGGAGATATGGGCTCCATCTTCCGACCAAGAGGAAAAGCCGAGTAACTCAAAGATGTAATCAGACACCGTACGGCCGTTATACAGCGGGGCAATGGACATGACACTGAAAGCCAGGAGGACAGAAGAAATGATTTTGTGAGAAAAGATGGTAACGGCGCACACCTCTTTACGTTTTTTTCCAGACTATCATGTTTTCTCAAAAAAAAGAACAGCCGGCAGCCGTTCTTACTTGAAAATATTAAACCAGCCTTTGCGGGCGAACCAAAACAGCATGGCGGCCACAAGGACGGCCATTACGCCCAAAACGATAAAATACCCGTATTTCCAATGAAGTTCAGGCATGTTATCGAAATTCATGCCGTAAACCCCCGCGATGAACGTCAGCGGGATAAAAATGGTCGAGACGATGGTTAATGTCATCATAATGGCGTTCATCCGGTTTGAATTCAGCGTCACATAGCTGTCCCGCAAATCTGACGTCATATCACGGTTTGACTCGATCAGCTCAGCCAGTTTTAACAGGTGGTCATAAATATCGCTGAAATATGCCTTCGTTTCACGGCTTTCTTTTACATGGTCAAGGCTCAAAATCCGGTACATTAAATCGCGCATCGGAATGATCGTCCGCCTCAGGTTCAAAAGATCAGTCCGCAATTCAAACACTTCGTTCATTAAAGTGCCATAAGATTTATGGGTTCTGCTGTCTTCAATTTCATTCAGCCGGTCTTCAATTTTGTACAGCACGGGGAAATATTCATCGACAAGCTGATCCATAATCATATAAGTGATGTGCCCGGGCCCTTTTTTGGCTAATCCCGGAGAAGCGAAAAAACGTTCTCTCACCTTTGAGACGCCGGGCGATTCGTGCAAATGGAAGCTGACGATGAAACGGTCGGACTGAAAAATGTCCACCTCTTCCATTTCCAGTGTGTCCGGGTTCAAGGCGTGGAGCACATAAAAACGGTAGCCGTCATAATGGTCGATTTTCGGCCGCTGCATGTGCTGAAAGCAATCCTCGATCGCAAGCGGATGAAAATGAAAATAATCCCGCAGCAGCTCGGTTTCATGCATCTCAGCGCCGAAAAAATCAATCCAGTACCATGCGATGTCCGGTTGTTCTGTACGTGATAGGGGGATATTATCTAATATCTCATTATGTGTTGTGATTGCGGTTATATGTATCATAAACAACCCTCCGCCTGCCATTATATCATGCGGCGTTATGAAGAAAAGTATACGAATTGCCGCCCGGCCGCTTCATGATATACTTGGACAAAAAGGGGTGGAGCATATGTGGAAGGAAATGGTTTCGGTCACACCGCCGTATCATTTTGATAAAGTCCTTGAAAGGCTGTCGCTCGATCCGCTGAATGCGGTCGATCTTAAAGCAAGGTCAATCAAAGTGCCGCTCAGAACACGGGACGGCAAACTGTCCGTCATCACGGTTCAAGGGGAAGGCACCGCCGCAGACCCGGTTTTTCTCGTCAGCGGAGAAACGGACCGCAAAGAGATGATTGAACGGATCAAACACATTTTTCAGTGGGAGCAGCCGCTTCAGCCTGTACTTGATCATTTCTCAAAAACAAATCTGTCGGCGCTTTTTGAGGAGCATGCGGGAACCCCGCTCGTCTTGGAATATGACGTCTACAACTGTCTCATGAAATGCATCATCCACCAGCAGCTCAACCTTTCCTTCGCTTTTACTTTAACGGAACGGTTCGTCCATGCCTTCGGTGAACAAATAGACGGCGTCTGGTGCTATCCCGAGCCGAAAACGATCGCGGCGCTTGATTATCAGGACTTGCGGGAGCTCCAGTTCAGCATGAGAAAAGCGGAATATGCGATTGACATTTCACGGATGATTGCAGACGGAGCGCTCAATCTGGCGGAACTTTCTCATTTATCGGATGAAGACATTATGAAAAAGCTGATCGCCATCAGAGGCATCGGCCCGTGGACCGTCCAAAACGTCCTCATGTTCGGCCTCGGCCGTCCGAACCTGTTTCCTTTGGCGGACATCGGCCTGCAAAACGCCGTCAAACGCCGCTTCGCCCTAGAGGATAAACCGTCAAAAGACGTGATGCTCCAGGTAAGCAGCGAATGGGCGCCGTATTTAAGCTATGCGTCCTTGTACTTGTGGAGAAGTATTGAATGAAAAACCGCTTTGATCATTTTTTGGAAACTTCCAGTGAAAAACATGAAGGAACCGCCGGCTGCATGTTATACTGAAAAGATGTGATATTTCAAATCAGCCGTTTTCCCATGAGAAAGGCTTTATATAGAAACGGAGAGAAAAAAACGTGAATCAACATCAAAAAAAGGCGCCTGCCGAATTGAAAATCGGACAGACATTTCCGCTGACCATCAAACGTCTCGGCATTAACGGAGAGGGCGTCGGCTATTTTAAGAAAAAAGTTGTCTTCGTACCCGGCGCTCTGCCAGGTGAAGAAGTCGTTGCCGAAGCGACAAATGTGCAGCCGAAATTTTCAGAAGCACGCGTCAAAAAAATCCGCAAGCCGTCTGAACACCGCGTCACGCCGCCATGCCCGGTCTACGACCAGTGCGGCGGCTGTCAGCTTCAGCATCTGGCATACACCCAGCAGCTTCGCGAAAAACGCGACATCGTCATTCAGTCTCTGGAACGTCATACGAGATTCAATGTCGAAGAAATGAACATTAAAGATACGATCGGAATGGACAACCCTTGGAATTACCGGAACAAAAGCCAGTTCCAAGTCGGACGCTCGCAAAGCGGCAGCATCATTGCCGGCTTATACGGACTTGATTCCCATAAAATCGTCCCGATTAAGGAATGCATTGTCCAGCATCCGGCGACAAACAAAACAACGGGTATCGTCCGCCGTATTTTGGAAAAACACAACGTATCCGTTTATAACGAACGGACCAAAAAAGGCGATGTCCGCACCATCGTGACGAGAGTCGGATTTGAAACAGGCGAAGTGCAGGTCGTGCTTGTCACCGCGAAAGAGACACTGCCGAATAAAGACGAGATCGTCAAAGCCATTCAGAACCGTCTGCCGGAAGTGAAATCGATTATTCAAAACGTCAATGGCGCGCGCACATCCGTCATTTTCGGTGACAAAACAAAAGCGCTGGCCGGAAGCCATGCCATTCAAGAAGTGCTCGGTGACGTGTCATTTGAACTGAGCGCCCGCGCCTTCTTCCAGCTCAACCCTGAGCAGACGGTCAAACTGTATGACGAAGTGAAACAAGCGGCTCAGCTGACAGGAAAAGAAAAAGTCGTAGACGCGTATTGCGGCGTCGGTACGATCGGCATGTGGGTTTCAAGCGGCGTAAAAGAGATCCGCGGCATGGACGTCATTAAAGAATCAATTGATGATGCGAAGAAAAACGCCAAAAAACACGGCATCAAAAACGCGGCATATGTCACAGGAACAGCCGAACACTGGCTCCCGAAATGGACGAAAGAAGGCTTCCGCCCTGACGTGGTCATCGTCGACCCGCCGCGAACGGGCTGTGACAGAACATTTTTAGATACCATCAAAAAAGTAAAACCGAAACGCTTCGTCTACGTATCCTGCAATCCTTCCACACTGGCGAAAGACTTGCAGACGCTGTCGAAGGACTATCGCGTCGAATATATTCAGCCTGTTGATATGTTTCCGCAGACGGCTCATGTGGAAGCTGTGGCGAAGCTTGTTTTGAAATCGTCTAACTAAAATAAACAATTCGTAATCAGACCTGGATTTCGGTATAAACATTTCCGATTTCCGGGTTTTTTTATGCGCAGCCTTTGCCCTGGCTGTCTTTTCGATTCTTTTTTCCTCCTTTTAATAGTAATTCTAAAATATAAGATTTTTGGAAATTCTTCAACGATTTTTGTGTTAACTTCAACTATAATTGAATTGTAGTCTGTTTAATATAGGAGGAAGGGATATATTGGTCAAAAAATCATTTATTGTAATTGAAAAACCAAAAGGAAACATAACAAAACTACCTTATTCACCTATAAAAGAATCTCTGTTACTAAACTTAAAAACTAGGAATGAAAAGGGAGAAATAGAATTAAGGTGTGAGTGTTCTGATAAGATAGTGCTTAAAGTTTCCAATGCAAAATCACCGTATTTATATAATTCTACCAGACAATTTAAACATTCCAAGGATTGTTGCCGACATCCTCAATTTGTGGGTTCAAGCCCATATGAAAAGGCCTGGAGCTACGATGAGGAAGAGGGATTACATATTGTTAGAATTAAAGAATTACATCTTTCTCAGCTAGGGGATAATAACGAAAGAAACAGTAATGTGAGAAATAATGTGATTTATCATGAAGGAACGGGATCTAATAAAAATGTATCAACGATTTTTGGCTTAGCCACAAGAATAAATATGATGGCGTGGGAAAGTATGGTGTTAGGAAAAAAACATAGAGTTCCTAATGATAAATATGAGTTAGCTAAACATGTTTATGGTATATCGGCTCGAATTAGGTTATCGAGAAAAAGAAAAACTTTAAACGAGATGTTTTATAAACAAGTAGGCATATGGAATGTAAAAGTAAAAAAAGATATCTATTTTGTTTACATGTATGTAAATAGTGTAATACCGCTTGGAGAAGATACTCTATTTGATAATACAAAAAAAGATATTCTGTATTGTGAAGATGCTTTTGGGCGAACTAATCGCTTCTATGTTGAAAAGGAGGAATATGAACACAAGAAAAAAATAGAACCGCATAGCCCTGAATATGTGGTAGCAGGTTTTGTGTATAAAGAAGACAAGTATCATAAATGTATGACTCTAAAAAATTACTGTTTAATACCGATATCTGGTAGAGGTTTATATTGTGAAAGTTCTCATGAAAAAAATATATATGATCGGTTATGTGAAGATAATCTAACATTTTATAAGCCTTATTTGCCAATAGAAGGTTATGGAAGTTTTATTCCAGATGGATACGTTATCAATAAAGACAAGGATATAATATTTGAGGTGTTTGGTATTACTGGTATGTCCTCATATGATGAAAGAAAAGCAGAGAAAATTGCCTTATCTCAAACGGATTCCTTTAAGAGTATGTATAAATTTAAATATTGGGAAGTAAACTAATAGGAATGGAAGTTTTCATTTAATGAGGGATAGTTCATAGTTCCCATTAAGAAATTAATTCGTACCCAAAGTACATAAGCGAAGTTCAGGAAAGTATAAAGTTGCTTATTATAAGGGAGATTAATTGGGTTATTATAAACCAAGGAGAAGATTTGACTGTCTATAAGATCCAATTGCATGCGGGTTTTGGTAACGGAAATATAAAGCTGTAATAGATATACAATACAAACCCCATGCGATAGAAGTCTTGATTATAGCTAGACATAAATGGAGAAATATATATAGTGGATTTGTTGAAAAAAATATAGAAGGAGAGAACAACTTGAAAATATGGAACCATTATGAACTTGAGGCTTTGTTTAAAGATTCAAAGGAATTTATTCCTTTTTTAAACGAATTTATGCAAAACAATTCTCTGGAAGATACTTTAGAAATCGTTAGAGTCTCAGGCGTTTGTTTTAACATCTACAATAATAGACAAAAGATATCAAAAAAAGTCATATCTAACATTAAAGCAGTTTATAAGAGTGATATTAAGTTAATTGATAATTTTGAAGAAAAAATTAATATAATTAATTCAATTTTTAAGGATTTTTATAAATTGAGATCATCCAGGAAATTAGACCAAATTCCTCAGAAGAGAGAGGTAATAACATTTATTCTTTCTTTAGAGATTATGTTAGGTTCTCTAATTGAGTATATTAATGGGAATTCTATACATAGAATTAAAGAGGTGTATCCATACGTCATCTCATTGTTTGATGAAGGTAAACAAAAAATATTACCTGCTCAAAAAGATATAAATCGTGTATTAGGTATAGCTGATAGTATTGCAGAGTTTGCGGGGAGTTTACTGAAGTCTATGGGAGGTGGAAAAGGTAATATAGGAAAACTTGAAACTATGCGCATGAGTCACATAAGAGTCGCAAGAGAGCATATTGAACTATTTGATTTGTGGTCGTCTCTTTTGAACATTGAACAAAAATGGCGTTTTATCGGTACAGATTTTGATATAGATAATAAGAAAATTCACATCCAGCCCAAGAATGAAGATTTTTTACATGCACAAGAAATCTCAAAAGTGAGATTTAAGGATCAAAGAAGTAAATGGTATACGGATTTTAATTTAGCCGATAAAACAGAATTGGAACGTAAAATTGATCAAAATGCAAAGAAATTACCTCCAGCTCATTATCTTTGCGAGAATGAAGCATATTATTGTATTGCGATAGGAGAATTTCTACACACTCATGATCTAAATATAAGGCTTTTAGGTGTGTCACTCGCAGAATGGATTAGAGCTTACGTTGTAATTCAAATTGAGGCTGAAAATTATTTAAAGGAAAGATTCGAGTCAAAAGTAGTTAAACCATTAAACTTAAATAATTGGACTATTATGAAAACTGAAACTTGCTGGATAAACTTATTTGTTTCAAAGGGAGTAACTCAAGCCAGTGCTCTTAAAATCATCAATAACTTCAAATTTAATCAAGATGCAAAAGATTTGTTAGATTGTCCTTTTGTCGTTCATAATGACAGTTTGATTATTATTCCTTCTGTGGCATCACATATAGATCCTTCAATGTCATTGATATCTCTGTTAAATAAGAAGAAAGTGGATATTTCTTTTAAGGGTACTGGATTAGAAGAATACATATTAAATAAACTAAACAAGCTAGATATTGGTGCGAAAAGACTAAAGAGAATTGTTAATGGTGAAACATATGAATGTGATGTAGTTTTTACTATTGACAATGATTTGTTCTTTGTAGAATTAAAAGCCTTTGGTCAACCACTAACTATTAGGGAATATTATAATTTCTTAATAAAGATAATACAAAGGGAAACGGAAAAGATAAATAAAAGCCATAAAGAAAGAAGTGCTGTCGAGCAACTAAATCGTATTGTTGATTATTACGTGGAGAATATAAACATTGTAAGAGAAGAATTGAAACTAGAAGAAGAATGGCATCCTAAAAATATTTATAAAGTTATTGTAACGACAGCAATGCTTGGTGAAAGTATGTATTATAATGATTGCTATATTGCTGATACTTCAGCTTTTGTTCGGTTTTTAGATAGGAATCCTCCGGGTTTTTCAATAGGAAATAGATCTTTAAAACCGTATCACGAAGATTTTGAAGGAAATATAACATCTGAAAAGCTAATTAATATGTTGAAAAATCCTCCACAAATAGAGTTGGGAAATATAAGAGTCAAAAAGAATTATAGAAACCTTGCGATAAATGATTTAACTGTTCAATACCCATATTATAATGATCAATTAGGTGATTTTATCGAATACGATAAAGAATTATTGCAAAGATTAGGTTTAGAGAAGGATGAAATTAAAAAGATTAAAAAAATTGCAGAATAAAAAAATTAAGCTCCACTCATTGAATGCAAGCTTAAATTTATGCCTACAGCTAAACTTAGAGATAAATGGTGGGTCTATTTTTAAGATGTAATTACTATTAAAGATATATGTTAGGCAAGCTAAGCGTTGATAGATAAATAGGGAATTTTTTTATAATGTGGATTTTTGGAGGAGATGATAATGGATTTGAAAATCAAATTACCATAGGAATTCTTCATTAAGGGAAAGGCTAATCATACAATTAATTTTGAAATTCCTTTGCCTGAACATATAAAATGGGCTAAAAGATCAAAAATTTAGATCAATGAAAGGTGTTTATGTAACAGATTTAAAAAACCAAACTCGTAATTGTATATATGTGGGGGAAGGTAGCATGCGTAATAGATTAAGTAGACATAAGTATACATTAAAGAGTCTTCTTAGTAATAATGAGCATTGTCGATCTTCGGTCTTTTTCTTGCGCGGCCCTCTCCAGATTTTCATTTTAAAAAATGAAACATAAGAGGACAGGCGATCACGTTGATTAGAGCAAAAGCAAGTAATATGAATGATTTGTTTCAACCTAATACCATTTATGTGTGTTAATGAAATGTTCAAAATTTACTATCGTTTGATAAGAAGTGCTGACACATGCTATAAGTGTAAAAGAAGCATGGTCAGTTTTTAATTTTGGGATAAAGGTTTGGCTGTATCCCATCATGAAAGGATTTGGATTTGTTATGACAGATAATTTCTGGCGTGAATTACCGCGGCCATTTTTTGTACTGGCACCAATGGAAGATGTGACGGATGTCGTTTTTCGCCATGTTGTGAGTGAAGCAGGCAGACCTGATGTGTTTTTCACAGAGTTTACAAACTCAGAAAGCTATTGTCACCCGGATGGGAAGGATAGTGTGCGCGGCCGTTTGACTTTCACGGAGGATGAACAGCCGATGGTTGCCCACATATGGGGAGATAAGCCTGAAAACTTTCGCCAAATGAGTATTGGGATGGCGGAATTAGGGTTTAAGGGCTTGGATATCAATATGGGCTGTCCTGTACCTAATGTGGCGGGGAATGGAAAGGGAAGCGGCCTGATTTGCCGTCCTGAAGTTGCAGCCGAATTAATACAGGCGGCGAAAGCAGGGGGTCTGCCGGTAAGTGTGAAGACCAGACTCGGCTACACGGATATAGACGAATGGCGCGGCTGGCTGACACACATACTGAAACAAGACATTGCGAATCTTTCCATTCATCTGCGTACAAGAGCGGAAATGAGTAAAGTAGATGCGCATTGGGAGCTCATCCCGGAAATCAAGAAACTTCGTGACGAGATCGCGCCAGATACCCTTTTGACGATCAATGGGGATATTCCTGACCGGGAAACCGGCTTGAAACTCGCTGAACAATACGGTGTTGACGGGATTATGATTGGACGAGGCATTTTTACTAATCCATTCGCCTTTGAAAAGGAGCCGAGAGAGCATAGCAGTAAGGAATTGCTTGATCTTTTGAGATTGCATCTGGATCTTCATGATGAATATTCAAAAGCAGAAGCTCGAGCATATAAACCGCTCCCCCGCTTTTTCAAGATATATCTCCGCGGATTCCGGGGAGCAAGTGAATTAAGAAATCAATGCATGAATACAAAGTCAACAGATGAAGTGCGTGCATTGCTCGATGACTTTGAGAGAAAGTATCTTGATGGGATGGAGCAAGAGTGACATAAACAACTCTTCATCCGGCCCGGAGTTCGGTTTGAATTCCGGGTCTTTTTGTGTGCAGCTTTTACCCAGACATATCCGTCATGCAGAAATAAACGAATAATGGTACATTGATAGGAGATACATCATAAAGGGGGAGAGAAAAATGAAACGACTGTGCATCATCCCCTGCGGCAAGAAAAAAATTTGGGATGTCCATTCAGATACAGGTCCGGTAAGGGCGGAAGACGCTTATCTCAGCCCGTTTCATCAGGCGTGCGAGCAATATGCGAAAGCATTTTTCGATGAGTGGGTGATTTTGTCGGCGAAGCACGGATTCCTTCGTCCGGATGATATTGTTCCAGGAAATTACGATGTCACTTTTGGAACCGGTCATCCGGAGATCATGGCAGCGGACGAGCTGCGCCGTCAATTTCATGAAAAAGGCTTTTCCGACATCGACGAGCTTGTCATGCTTGGCGGGAAAAAATACCGAAGCGTCCTAAACGCCGTCATCGGAGAGCATCAGCATATCACCTGGCCTTTGTCATCGTATAAAGGCATTGGCTACATGCTTCAAGCGCTGAATCGGGCTGTTGAAGAAAAGCATGAACTTGCAGCACGCGGATATGAAAAAAAGAGTGTAACCACTCAAACGCCGCGATAGACTGTATGCAGAAGAATGAAGCAGTTAAAAGATTTCCGAGGAAATAAATACGTCGATCATTGTCAAAGACAGGGTGATGCCCGGTCTTTTTTGTATGCCTTAAAACGAGACAAAGGGAACAGATCGAGACAAAATGAGACACCTGTCTCAAACTGTCTCCATTGTAAAAATAAAAACATTCATTTTACGGGCTTCAAAGGCTGGCATGCTTCTTGCATTTATAAGTGTGAACCCTAAATAGAAGGAGGCGCACAAAATGGAATTGTTAAAACGAGAAGGCTTGTCATTAACTGAGGAGAAAGCGCTGTGGATGTACCAAAAGATGCTGGAAATCAGGGGCTTTGAAGACAAAGTGCATGAACTGTTCGCGCAAGGAGTGCTTCCCGGATTCGTCCATTTGTATGCCGGTGAAGAAGCGGTAGCTGCAGGCGTGTGCGCTCATTTAGATGATGGCGACAGCATTACAAGCACGCACAGGGGACATGGCCATTGTATCGCCAAAGGCTGTGATCTGGACGGCATGATGGCGGAAATATTCGGAAAAGCGACCGGACTGTGTAAAGGAAAAGGCGGTTCTATGCACATTGCGGATCTTGATAAAGGCATGTTAGGCGCAAATGGAATCGTCGGGGGCGGCTTTACGCTCGCATGCGGATCAGCGCTCACGGCTAAATATAAACAAACTAAAAATGTAAGCGTTTGCTTCTTTGGAGACGGAGCCAATAACCAAGGGACCTTCCATGAAGGGCTGAACTTAGCGGCAGTATGGAACCTTCCTGTCGTGTTCATCGCCGAAAACAACGGCTACGGCGAAGCCACGACATTTGAGTACGCGTCAGCCTGTGATTCAATCGCCGATCGGGCGGCTGCCTACAACATGCCGGGGGTCACGGTGGACGGAAAAGATATTTTAGCGGTTTATCAGGCAGCCGGGGAAGCGATAGAAAGAGCAAGAAACGGCGGAGGCCCGTCTTTGATTGAATGTATGACTTACAGAAACTACGGACATTTCGAAGGAGATGCCCAAACTTATAAAACAAAGGATGAAAAGACTGAGCATCTTGAAGAAAAGGATGCCATTCAAGGCTTTAAAAACTATCTTCTAAAAGAAACAGATGCAAATAAACTGTCAGACATCGAGCAGCGTGTCAGCGAATCGATTGAAAAAGCCGTCTCGTTCAGCGAAAAGAGTCCATATCCGAAAGAGTCAGAGCTGTTGACAGACGTCTACGTGTCATATGAAAAAGGGGGAATGTGAGATGGCGAGAGTCATAAGCATGTCGGACGCGATCAATGAAGCAATGAAGCTTGCGATGAGAAAAGACGACAATGTGCTTGTAATCGGTGAGGATGTCGCCGGGGGAGCGGCGGTCGATCATTTGCAGGATGATGAAGCATGGGGCGGTGTACTCGGGGTCACAAAGGGGCTCGTACAGGAATTCGGGCGCAGCCGAGTGCTGGATACACCGATTTCTGAGGCGGGCTACATGGGTGCGGCCATGGCTGCGGCATCCACGGGGCTGAGACCGATTGCGGAACTGATGTTTAACGATTTTATCGGAACGTGCTTTGACCAAGTGATCAACCAAGGGGCGAAATTCCGCTATATGTTCGGCGGTAAAGCGCAAGTGCCGATCACCGTCCGCACCACATACGGAGCCGGGTTCCGGGCAGCCGCTCAGCATTCGCAGGCGCTGTATGGCCTGTTCACCAGCATCCCGGGTCTGAAGACGGTTGTGCCGTCCAATCCATATGACGCCAAAGGTTTGCTGCTTTCGGCAATAGAAGACAATGATCCGGTATTCTTTTTTGAAGACAAAACGTCCTACAACATGAAGGGCGAGGTGCCGGAAGATTATTATACAATTCCGCTCGGAAAAGCGGATATCAAACGCGAAGGCAGCGACATCACGCTGTTTGCGGTCGGCAAGCAGGTTAATACCGCGCTTGAAGCGGCTGCACAGCTTTCTGAGAAAGGCATCGATGCCGAGGTGCTTGATCCCCGGAGTCTGTCTCCTTTAGATGAGGAAGCGATTTTCACATCGTTAGAAAAAACAAACCGGCTGATCATCATTGACGAAGCCAATCCGCGCTGCAGCATCGCCACGGATATTGCTGCGATTGTCGCCGATAAGGGCTTTGATTTGCTTGATGCGCCGATTAAGCGAATTACAGCGCCGCATACACCGGTGCCGTTTTCGCCGGTGCTTGAAGATCAATATTTGCCGACACCAGACCAAATTGTCAGCGTCACGCTTGAATTGCTTGGCGAGCCGGCAATGAATTAAAGGAGGGATATAGAATGGCTGTAAAAGTAGTAATGCCGAAGCTGGGAATGGCGATGAAGCAAGGTGAAGTATCCGTCTGGAATAAAAAAGTCGGCGACCCGGTTGAAAAGGGAGAAAGCATCGCCAGCATTAACTCGGAAAAAATAGAAATGGAAATAGAAGCGCCTGAAAGCGGCACGCTTCTTCACATTAAAGTCAAAGAGGGAGAAGGAGTCCCGCCGGGAACGCCCATCTGTTATATCGGGGAAAACGGCGAAGAAGTGCGGGAGAAGGAGGCGCCGGCTCCTGAAAATGCAGGGAAACCGCAATCTGAACCTGAACATATTCCCGCTCCCAAAGCCGTGCAAAAGCGTAAACACCGCGTGAAAATATCTCCCGTTGCCAGAAAAATGGCGGAGAAAGCCGGGGTGAAAGTTGATACGCTGAACGGGACGGGGCCCGGAGGCAGGATCGTAAAAGCTG
Organism: Bacillus sp. ChL18; assembly: GCF_026241425.1. Taxonomy (NCBI): domain Bacteria; kingdom Bacillati; phylum Bacillota; class Bacilli; order Caryophanales; family Bacillaceae; genus Bacillus; species Bacillus sp. ChL18. The sequence goes on from NZ_JAPHWE010000004.1 coordinate 221,680, forward strand.
ACGTCATCAAGGCCATGAAGATGGAATCTGAACCGCAGTCTTCGGTTCAGACGGCACAGCCGGAGGGAAAACCGGCTTCAGCGATGAGAAAAGTGATTGCAGACCGAATGCACAAAAGCCTGCAAAACAGCGCCCAGCTGACGCTGACGATGAAAGCGGACATTACGGAGCTTGTAAAATGGCAGCAGCAGCTCGCCGACAGCGCGAAAAAGCGGAGCGGTGTTAAACTGACGGTCACACATTTCGTATCCCGGGCCGCGGTGCTTGCGCTGAAACAGCATCCTGAGCTGAACAGCTCTTATCAAGAGGAGCGGATCATCACCTATCCATATGTCCACCTCGGGATGGCGGTTTCTCTTGAAAACGGTCTCGTCGTGCCGGTGATCCGGGATGCGGAAAAGCTTTCATTCCTTGAGCTTGCGGATCACATCAGTACATCGGCACGCCGGGCGCGGGAAGGCAATGCTTCCGGAGATGATCTGCACGGATCGACATTTTCTATTACAAATCTCGGGGGTTACGGAATTGAGCATTTCACCCCGATTCTTAATCCGCCTGAAGCCGGTATTCTCGGAGTGGGCGCAAGCTATGAAACGCCTGCGTTTAAAGGAGATGAGCTTGTCAAAAGCATCATGCTGCCGCTAAGTCTTACCTTTGATCACAGAGTATGTGACGGCGCACCGGCTGCGGACTTCCTGAAAACGGTCAAAGCGCTGCTTGAAGAGCCGGGCGGATTGATTTTATAGAGAGGGTGAAGAGATTGACACTAGCCATTATCGGCGGAGGGCCTGCCGGATATGCAGCTGCCGTGACTGCCGCGCGGAGGGGAGAAGAAGTCGTTCTGATCGACAAAGGGCCGCTCGGAGGCACTTGTCTCAATGAGGGGTGCATCCCGACAAAGTCGCTTTTGGAAAGCGCGAATGTGCTCGATAAAATCAGGCATGCAGATACATTCGGCATCGAACTGCCGCAAAACATTACACTCAATTGGGCCCGCATGCAGGGGCGCAAACGGCAAATCGTCAGCCAGCTCGTGCAGGGAATTCAATACTTAATGAAAGCAAATCAGATTAAAGTCATCAGCGGGACAGCTTCATTTCTCACAGAGCAGACATTGCTTGTTGAAGGAGAAGGAGGCGCAAAAGACATTCTGGAAGCGGATCGGATATTGATTGCATCCGGATCTGAACCGGCGGAGCTGCCGTTTGCCCCATTTGACGGCGATTGGGTGATCGACAGCAAAGACGCGCTTTCTTTACAGAAAATTCCTTCTTCCCTGCTTATTGTCGGGGGAGGTGTGATCGGCTGTGAATTTGCCTCTTTATTCAGCCGGTTTAAAACGAAAGTGACGGTGATTGAATCGGCTGACCGGCTGCTCCCGGCAGAAGACGGGGAAATCGCCGCCGTTTTTGAAGACTCTTTAAGAGACAGCGGGGCTGATATTCAGACAAAAGCCGTCCTTCAACGGATTGACAAAGAAAGGAAAACCGCCGTGTGGACAAAAGACGGCAAAGAAATTGAGGCGCAGGCTGATCACGTTTTGGTTGCAATCGGGAGAAAACCGCGTTTGCATGGCTTGAATCTGGAGCAGGCCGGCATCCGGTATTCTCCGCGCGGCATTGAAGTCAATGACCATATGCAGACCAATGTGCCTCATATATATGCATGCGGCGATGCGGCCGGAGGCATGCAGCTCGCGCATGCCGCCATTCATGAAGGAATCACAGCCGCCGCGCATGCCTCGGGAAAGGACAGCAAAGTCAATATGCGGGCGGTGCCCCGCTGTATTTATACATCGCCGGAAATGGCCGCTGTCGGGCTGACGGAAACACAGGCGAGAGAGACATACGGAGATGTGAAAATCGGAGAATGCTCATTTTCTGCTAACGGAAAAGCGTTAATTAAGCATCAGCACGGCGGCAAAATGAAAATCATTGCCGAACCGGAATTCGGAGAAATCGTCGGCGTGTCAATGATCGGGCCGGACGTGACGGAATTGATCGGTCAGGCGGTCATGATGATGAACGGTGAAATGACGGCGGATATGTCGGAGCACTTTATCGCGGCGCATCCGACTCTGTCAGAAACGCTTCAGGAAGCCCTGCTGAATGTCACCGGACTTGCGGTGCATTCCGTATAACCGGAATACCCTTTCTCAGATGAGAAGGGGTATTTTTCGTTGAAAGCGCTTTATTTTTCCCCTACAATATATGAAAAGATGGTCTGAACAGGGGGGAGCGAATACAATGAATGTCATTCGGAATGATTTTAAAACCTGGAAGCGCTTTGTGAAAGAAGGTGTGCTTGATGAATCCCGTATTCAGAAGCGGGTGGCCGCCTCATGGCAGCGCTGCAAAAAAGCCGACGTCAACCCTTATCTCGAAAAGGGGCCGAATGTGATGCCGGCAGATCATTTAGAAAGGCAGGCCGAAAAGCATGCGTTATTTTTAGCGGCCTCAATGCCTCATGCAGAAAGAATGAAAACGGCGATGCGGGAAATGGAAATGATGGTTCTCCTGATTGATTCAGACGGCGTTGTCCATTCAGTTGACGGCCACCCGCGCGCCATTCATGAAGCGAACCGCATCAATTTCTTAAAAGGCGCCCGCTGGACGGAAACGGCCGTCGGCACGAATGCGATCGGGACGGCTCTTTATACAAATGAGCCGGTCATGATACACGGCTCTGAACATTATTCGCTCGCTTCTCATCAATGGAGCTGTTCCGCCGCGCCGATCCGTTATGAAGACGGGCGGCTGGCGGGTGTCATTGATATTTCCTGCCCCGCCGCCCGCGCTCAGCCTTTTATGCTCGGAATTGCCTCCTCCATCGCTTATACGGCGGAACGGGAGCTTGCCCTAAAGATCAAAATGACAGAACTTGACATGATCAGCAAATTCGCCGGGCTGACCCGGTCACACGATCCGATCGTGCTTTGCAATGAAATGAGCAGGGTTATCGCCGCAAGCCGTCCCGTTCAGCATTTTACCGGACATATGCTGCGCGAGCTTGAGGAACAGGGCTATCACATCAAGCAGGCGAAGCGGGAGGAGAACGGCTGCACATGCGTTTATTTATCCAAACGAGAAGAAAAGCCGTCTTTTATATTTCATGGTGCGGCAGGCAAAAGCCCGTCATCCCGACATATGCTTCAGCAGCTGGAGCTTGTCGCCCGAACGGACGCAACCGTTTGTCTTACGGGAGAAACCGGGACGGGAAAGGAGGTTGCCGCCCGGGCGATTCATAACAACAGCTCCAGGAAAAACGGCCCGTTTATCGCCGTCAATTGCGGAGCGGTCCCCGAAAAGTTGATTGAAAGCGAACTGTTCGGCTACTCGGAAGGCGCCTTCACCGGGGCCAAACGGAAAGGACATAACGGCGCTTTGCAAAAAGCCGATAAAGGCACGCTTTTCCTCGATGAAATCGGAGAAATATCACACTCCATGCAGGTCGCTCTGTTACGGGTGCTGCAGGAACGGAAAGTCACCCCGGTCGGCGGGACAAAAGAGATTCCCGTTGACATCAGAATCATCACTGCCACCCACACTGATCTGAGACAGCTTGTCGAATGCAAAAAGCTGAGAGAAGATTTATTTTACCGGCTTCACGTCTGTCCGATCCATCTCCCTCCATTAAGAGAACGCACCGAAGACATTCCCGGACTCTTCCTTGAATTTCAGCGAAATCGCGGCTGGCGCGGGGAGCTTCCTGATGACTTTTTAGACCTATTAAAGAGCCGGAAATGGCCGGGGAACATCAGGGAATTGTTTAATGTATTTGAACGTCTTTCCGTCATGTTCCCGGACGGACGGCTGTCAGAACGCCCCGTTGCAGCCCTGCTTGAAGCGTCAGGTCTTAAAGAGGCGGCCGAGTCTTATGAACAGGAAGAAGCGTCCCCTGTCTCCATCCGGGAGCACATTCAGAAAAACATCATCGTAAACGCGCTTGAATCGGCGAAGGGGAATGTCGCGCTGGCCGCCAAAATGGCCGGAATCCCGCGGAGCACGTTTTACAAACGCCTCAAAAAATTCAAACTCACCGCCGGACAATTGTAAGAAACAAGCATACTTCTCTTGGCTGCCGGACACGTTATGTGTGAGGCCTAAAGGAGGTTTGAGACGTGAATACACAGCGTGCGAAAGACATTTCAGAATCCGCCGCCATGGCGTATGTGACGTACGAAGGAGTCCCGATTTATATTCAGCATGTCAACGAGGACAAGGAAACAGCCAGAATTTTCCCGATCGGAAATCCGCAATTTGAGCAGGAAGTGCTGCTTTCTGATTTACAAGAGCATTTTTGAGAATGGGTCTGCTGATGACAGCAGGCCTTTTTCGTACCTGTGGGAACTTTCCCGCTTTTTGAGAAAAATAACTAAAAATGATTAAATGATCTAACTCCTCCAAACCCGGTACAGATCGGACCTTCTCATGATATAAATAAAATGTAAACGTTATCAGAGGAGGGCTTCACATGACAGACAAATCATTCTCAATCGTTATTGCAGGCGGCGGCAGCACATTTACCCCCGGAATTGTATTAATGCTTTTGAATCACCTGGAAGAGTTTCCGATCAGAAAGCTGAAACTTTATGACAATGATAAAGAAAGGCAGGAGCGGATTGCGGGTGCGTGTGAGGTATTCATAAAAGAAAAAGCGCCGGACATTGAATTTTTGGCGACTGATGACCCAGAGACGGCTTTTACGGATGTTGACTTCGTTATGGCGCATATCCGCGTCGGAAAATATGCGATGCGCGCGCTTGATGAACAAATCCCGCTGAAGTACGGCGTGGTCGGTCAGGAAACATGCGGGCCGGGCGGAATCGCATACGGCATGCGCTCTATCGGCGGTGTACTGGAGATTCTTGATTATATGGAAACGTACTCACCTGACGCATGGATGCTGAATTACTCCAATCCGGCGGCGATTGTGGCCGAAGCTACACGGCGCCTCAGACCGAATTCAAAAATATTGAACATCTGCGACATGCCGGTCGGAATTGAGGATCGCATGGCGAACATCCTCGGATTATCTTCACGGAAAGAAATGAACGTCCGTTACTACGGCTTGAACCATTTTGGCTGGTGGACGTCCATCACAGACCGGCATGGCAATGATTTAATGCCGAAGCTGAAAGAGCATGTCCGTGAATACGGCTACGTTCCGAAGACGGAGGCCGAACAGACTGAAGCAAGCTGGAATGACACATTCAAAAAAGCGCGCGACGTACAGGCGGCTGATCCGGATACGCTCCCGAACACATATCTGCAATATTACTTATTCCCGGATGATATGGTGAAAAAATCAAACCCGAACCATACGAGAGCCAATGAAGTTATGGAAGGGCGCGAAGCTTTCATTTTCAGCCAATGCGATATGATTACGCGCGAACAATCATCGGAGAACAGTGAAATTAAAATTGATGATCATGCTTCCTATATCGTCGACCTTGCCCGGGCCATCGCTTACAACACCGGGGAGAGAATGCTGTTAATCGTTGAAAATAACGGCGCGATCGCAAACTTTGATCCATCAGCTATGGTTGAGATTCCTTGTCTCGTAGGCTCAAACGGACCGGAACCGCTCTCAGTCGGGAATATACCGCAATTTCAAAAAGGCCTGATGGAACAGCAGGTGTCTGTCGAAAAACTGACGGCTGAAGCGTGGGAAGAGCGGTCATTTCAAAAGCTGTGGCAGGCGCTGATCCTGTCAAAAACAGTGCCGAATGCCCGTGTGGCAAGACTGATTCTTGAAGATCTGATGGAGGCTAATAAGGACTACTGGCCTGAGCTTGATGTGAGTCCGTCTCCTATTTCCTGATGACAATCTTCCCCGTTTTCTTTATCTGTTATTCTATATAATAGAAAGAAAACGGGGGGATTTTTGGGATGAGTCTTGAAGAACTGGTTAATCAGCATTACGCGAAATTAAATGACAACGATTTTTATATTTTAAAATATATATTGAATCATAAACATACGTGCTACCATCTCGGTATCAATGACATGGCGAAAGCCTGCAATGTCTCTCGGTCTTCCATCCTGCGGCTCGCCCAAAAGCTGGGCTTCAGCGGCTACAGTGAATTCCGGGTTTTTCTGAAATGGGAGGATCAGCCTGAAGAGGGCGAGAATATGACGTTTGAAAAGCTGCTGGATGATATTGAAGCCAATGTAAAATATGTGAAGTCAAAAGATATGACGGAGATGTGCCGGCTGATAGATGAAGCAAAACGGATTTTCGTTTACGGATCGGGCACGGCTCAGAGGGTGTGCGCCCGTGAGCTGCAGCGGATGTTTGTATCCCGGCGGAAGTATCTGATTTTAATTCAGGACATCACAGAGTTTGATATCATGTGTGATGATTTTAAGGTTGATGACGTATTCATCATTATTTCTTTATCAGGCGAAACACCCGAATTAATTCCGCAGGTAAGGACCCTGTCCGCAAAGGGAGTTCCGTTTATTTCAATCACCAATCTGAAAAACAACGTACTGGCGCAAACGACGCCGTATAATCTTTATGCGACCAGCAAGCCGGTGACGTTAAGCGATAAAACGGAAATCGTCGCATTTGCCCCGTTTTTTCTGGTGGGCGAAGCGTTATTCCGTGCATATGTTGATTATAAAGAGCTTGAAAATTTTGATAAATAGCAGGAGGTCACGTGAAATGATGCAAAAAGTCCAGCGCTTCGGCAGCGCGATGTTTGTGCCTGTTTTGTTATTTGCATTTTCCGGTATTATTGTCGGTCTGAGTACGCTGTTTAAAAATAAAACGCTGATGGGGCCGCTGGCTGATCCTGACGGGCTTTGGTATCAATGCTGGTATGTCATTGAACAAGGCGGCTGGACCGTCTTTAATCAAATGCCGCTCCTGTTTGCGATCGGCATCCCTGTCGCCTTAGCGAAAAAAGCGCAGGCGCGGGCTTGTTTGGAAGCGCTTACAGTTTATCTGACATTCAATTACTTTATCAATGCGATTCTGACGGTTTGGGGCGGGGCTTTTCACGTCGATATGAATCAGGAAGCCGGCGGAACGAGCGGGCTGACGATGATCGCCGGGATCAAAACGCTTGATACGAATATTATCGGCGCCATCTTTATTTCATCTATTGTCGTGTATTTGCACAATCGTTATTTTGATAAAAAACTGCCGGATTTCCTGGGGATTTTTCAAGGATCATCATACATCGTTATCATTTCTTTCTTCATTATGATACCGATTTCACTTGCGGTGGCATACGTATGGCCGATGGTTCAGTCCGGAATCGGCTCGCTGCAAAGTTTTCTCGTTTCTTCCGGGGCGATCGGCGTGTGGATTTACACATTCCTGGAGCGGATTTTAATTCCGACCGGCCTGCATCATTTTATTTACTCGCCGTTTATTTACGGTCCGGCTGTGGCTGAAGGCGGTATCGTCACCTATTGGGCCCAGCATCTCGGGGAATACTCTCAAAGCGTCAAACCGCTGAAAGAATTGTTCCCGCAGGGGGGCTTCGCGCTTCACGGAAACTCGAAAATCTTCGGCATTCCGGGAATCGCGCTCGCTTTTTACGCCACGGCTTCAAAGGAAAAGAAAAAAATTGTCGCCGGCCTATTGATCCCGGTCACCTTGACGTCCATTGTCGCGGGAATTACAGAGCCGATTGAATTTACATTCCTTTTTATCTCGCCGTTTTTATTTGCGGTTCATGCTTTGCTTGCCGCTTCCATGGCAACCGTCATGTATATGGCCGGCGTCGTCGGAAATATGGGAGGCGGTTTGATCGAAGCTGCGACCTTGAACTGGATCCCGCTGGCGTCAAGCCACGGCTTGACGTATGTATACCAGATCATCATCGGGTTGTGTTTTACCGCTGTTTACTTTTTCGTCTTCCGTTTCCTCATTCTCAAATTCAACATCGCCACACCGGGCAGAGAAAAAGAGGAAGGACAGGAAACAAAGCTCTATTCGAAAAAGGAGTACAGAGAACGGAAGCAGGCTTCAAAAGAAACAGCGGCGGCAGACGAAACACAGCGGGATACAGCCGCTTTGTATATTGAAGCGCTGGGCGGAAAGGACAATATTACGGAAGTCACCAACTGCGCCACCCGTCTCCGCGTCACTGTCGCTGATGAATCAAAGGTCAAAAGTGACGCCGATTTCAGAGAGCTGGGAGCCCACGGGGTCGTCAGAAAAGGCAGGGCGCTTCAGGTCATTGTCGGATTAGGCGTTCCGCAAATGCGGGAGCGTGTCGAGAAAATATTGAACGGTTAAAATACTGCAGCAGCAGACTATGTGCAGAGCGCTTGTTAATCCGGCGCTCTTTTTATGTTTTGAAGAAATGTATGAATTTGTCATACCTTTGCCACCTGTACATGCAGGAGTGAAAACGAAAGACTTCTGTGGTGTTCGGTGTTTTAAACAGCAATTCAAAAATAGGAGGTAAGGCAATGACAAACTATACGACTTTCTTAGGACTTTACAAACCCGATAAGACGGAGGGGATTGAGGTTGAAAGCATTGCTCAAAATTTTGAAGCGATTGACAGCAAAATCGGTGCTGCGCTTAGCAATGGCACGTCAACTTATGAAAATTTAAACGAAAGACTTAAAATGTATGAAAACAGATTTGAACATGTGACAGAGCGGAACGTTATGGATTTTGGAGCTAAAGGTGACGGCGTAACGGATGATACGCAGGCATTTCATGATGCCATGGCCGACGGAGGTTATGTCGTAACAGTTCCCGCGGGTGTATTCAGAACATCGGGATTGTTTGTTCCGTCAAATACAATGCTTGTCGGAGCAGGCAAGAAAAGAACGGTTATTAAATTATTAGACGAAACACCGGTCGGCCATTCTGTTCTGACCAACAGTGATTATACGAACGGTAATGAAAATATTTATGTCGGCCATCTCACTTTGGATTGGAATAAGGATACTCGTCCTTCCGGCTGGAAGATTCCGAAAGGCCCCACTTCAAGCTGTTTGCTTTTTGCGAATGTTGACTATTCTTTTGTTGAGCATGTGTTTGCGAAGAACGCCGGCCTGCACGGCTTTGATTCTACAAGCCCGAACTATAACAGACATGGAGAAAAAGATGATCCAACTTATTATCAGCCCAACGGCTGTAACTTTGTAACGTTTTCACATTGTGAAGCAACAGGGTCCGGGGATGATAACTTTACTTGTCACTTTGGGAAACACACGACGTTCAGTCATTGCCTCTCTTATCATCCTATGGGGCTAAACGATGGAACTTCTAACACGAACTGTTTTGAAATTGATGACGGCTCTCAAGACGTAATGATTGATAGTTGTATCTCAATTGGAGGAGTCCGAGGCTTTGAGATTAAGGCACACGGTTATGCACCGGCTGCGAAGAGAGTGCAGCTTGTTAACTGTCGCGCATACGAAAATGCCATTGGATATAGCATTCGCCATATCGGTCACCACACAGCAAGCGATCCTCAGTCAGCGACAGCCCATGATGTGCAGCTTGCGAATTGTATCGCATATAACCCTAAACCGAATGATCTTTACAAAGGGGCGGGTCCAAACGCGTTGCAAATCTCCGGATATGATGGCGTGAGTGTTGTGAATTTCCATGCTGTTTGTGATGATAGTTCAATTGATTATAAGGGTAATTCGGTAGTCAGCGTATTTTATAAAGGACGCTTAATTAGCTTAAAGAATATAACCATTCGCGGATTTAAGACTGCAGACAATGACTTATATATTGTCGGCGGGGATAACTCAGTAGGGAAAGTAATGGTGGATGGTGTCACCTTGATTGACTCCGGAAAAAAAGGAGTTGCATTTGGCAGCGGAATGTACGAGTCTGTTGTTAGTAATGTTTGGGGACAGAGATCTCCAAAAAATAATAGCGGGACAGTTGGAATTTATTCCTCAGATCCAGATCTTAATGTATCCAATTGTGATTTTTCAGGTTATGAAACTGACTTTAACATTGGAGGAGCAGTCACTCCTTATTTCTTATTCAAACATAAAGGAAGCGGAGTCATTGGCTCCCGTGAATCTCACGCTACAGGCAATAATAATTTTGTGGCTGGTTCTGTTCGGGGAAGAGCAACCGGAGCGGCTCAATCTTCAGTGCTTTCTTCGTACAATACAATTAATCCGAATTCAGATTCTGTAGTACTTGGCTGGGGTTCCGGCAGCACTCCGTCATCAGCCAACAGAAAGATTGAGCTTCACGCAAAAGAAGGAACAATTAAGGCTGCGGGAGGCGTAACAGGTTCCTCGACATTCTCTGACTACGCCGAGTATTTTGAAAGCCTGAGAGGGGAAAAGATTCCGACGGGAACACTTGTCACACTTGAAGGTGATAAGATCAGACCGGCTGAAAAAGGTGACCTCATGCTTGGGGTCATTTCCGAGACCGCCGGAGTGATTCTTGGCGAGTCGAGTTTTCACTGGTCGGGACGATACGTAAAGAATGAATTTGGCGGCTATGTTTATGAAGAACAGAAAGATGCGAACGGCCATACGGTCATGGCGCCAAAGGAAAGTCCGGACTTTCGGCCTGAAGAAGACTACGCTTCAAGAGAAGAGAGAGACGAGTGGAACATTGTCGGACTCATCGGCCAGGTATATGTCAGATGCGATGAGACTGTGAAAGCGGGAGATTTTATTCACGCTCATAACGGGATTGCAACAAAATCTGATGCTTCAAACCAGCGCTGGCAGGTCATGAAAGTGATCAATGAGTTTGATGCTGATAAAGGATTCGGGGTCGCTCTCGTTTTCATTCGTTAAATGAAATGACAAAGCATAAATGACCATCCTGACTAGCGGACGCCTTTTTAAAGGCTCCGCTAATTCATTTTAAAATCAAGGCTCCAATTCAGAAGCTGGTAATAAGAAAAGATAAGACAGCCTCCATATATCTGCACGCCTCATTCCTTCAATTTTTATCCTCAATGATTTCCGTTTTTTTTTACACAAAGTACATAATAAAAGTGCGGGTTCAAGGGTTAATCCTTTATTCATTTAAGACAAACAAATAAAATAAATATACATACATATTGAACAAAGGATTTGGAGGCTTACACATGTCAAAGGCTTTATCATATGTAAAACCGTATTCTCTTTTGGCGGGAATCGCTCTGTTTTTCATGCTCATCGAGCTTGCGGTAGAGCTGATACAGCCCCTGCTGATCGGGAAAATCATTGACGAAGGAATTTTAAAGCAGGATCTCGGTACGGTTTGGCTGTGGGGCGGCGTGATGATCGGACTGACCGCTGTTTCATTCGCATCGGGCATTTTAAATTCATTCTACTCCGCCCACATCAGCCAGAGCTATGCGTATGATACGCGAAAAGGGATTTTTCAAAAAATTCAATCCTTCTCTTATTCGACGTTTGCGCAATTCTCATCCACATCGTTTATCACCCGGCTGACAAACGATGTGACACAGGTCCAAAATATGCTTTTCATGAGTCTCCGGTTTATGCTTCGTGCGCCGTTAATGATCGCGGGCGGCATTATTCTCTCGCTGACCGTCAATGCGAAACTCGGGTTTTTTCTGCTGATCACGGTGCCGATTTTGCTTTTGTTTTTGCTGTGGGTGCTGAAAAGAGGCGGCGCGCTGTTTCGGTCTGTGCAAAAGCGGCTTGATCAGGTCAACACGATCATGCAGGAAAACCTGACGGCGATCAAACTGATTAAAGCGCTCCTCCGTGCAAACCACGAAGTGAAACGGTTTTTGAAATCGAATACGAAGCTGATGGAAAAAACGGTCTCCGCTTTTCGTCTCGTGGAAGCGGCGATGCCGATTTTAATGCTGCTGATGAACATTTGCATTTTGTTTATCTTATGGTTCGGCGCCAAAAGCATTGCCCAGGGCGGAGCGCAGGTCGGCGATGTCGTTTCCGTCATTAACTATGCGACGCGGATTACAGGCGCGCTGTCTGTCCTTCCTTTTCTCATCATGGTATTTTCCCGGGCGAAGGCTTCCGGGGAAAGAATCGGCGAGGTGCTGGAAACAGAAGGCGGCGAGGGAACGGGGCAGGACCCGGCACGGGCGCTTGCAGGCGGGATTGAGTTTCGCGAAGTGTCCTTCCGCTATCCGGGCATGGAAAAAGACGCGCTGCATCACGTGTCCTTTTCTGCCAGCCCGAAAGAAACGGTTGCCATTATGGGCGCGACAGGTTCAGGAAAATCAACGCTTTTTCAGCTGATTCCGCGCCTGTACACGGCTGATTCAGGCAGTGTTTTCATAGACGGCAAACCGATCGGTGAATTCTCCGCTTGCGGGCTGCGCAGGGAAATCGGCTATGTTCCGCAGGAAGTGCTTCTGTTTTCGGGAACAATCCGTGAAAATATCGCCTGGGGGCGGGAGGATGCTTCACTAGATGAAGTAATGGAAGCGGCCAAAGACGCGCAAATCCATGAAACGATTATGAAGCTGTCAAACGGATACGACACGGTGCTGGGACAGCGGGGCGTCAATTTGTCAGGCGGGCAGAAGCAGCGGATTTCCATCGCGCGCGCTTTTATCAGAAAGCCGTCCCTCCTGCTGTTAGATGACAGTACGAGCGCGCTGGATCTTCAGACGGAAGCGAAGCTTTTACAAGCGATCAGATCCTATGAATGCACGACACTGATTATTACGCAAAAAATAACGACTGCGATGAAGGCTGACACCATCTTATTGCTTGAAGACGGCGAACTGCTGGCCAAAGGCACGCACAAAGAGCTGATGGCACAGTCTCATCTGTACCGGCAGATCTATGAATCACAATTCGGAAAGGAGGGAGCTGACAATGCAAAAAGACATTCGTAAACCTTTCCGATACCCGAAAATACCGCTCAAATCGAATGAAGGCGGCAGAAAACGCGCGAAAGCAAAAGATACAAAAGGCACGCTGCGCAGAATCTGGTCTTATGTAGCCGAGAAAAAAGGGCTTTTAACCCTTGTGATCATCATGGTAGTCATAAGCGCCATATTCGGCCTGCTCGGACCGTTCGTCATCGGGAAAGCGATTGATCATTTTATCGTCGGACAGACGACAGACGGATTGGCGGGGGTGCTGTTCATCCTGTTTGGGATTTACCTCGTGCAATCATTGTCCTTATGGTTTCAAAACTATTGGATGATCAATATCTCGCAAAGCACCGTGTTTAAAATGCGGAGCGAGCTGTTTACCCATCTGCATGAGCTGCCGATTCCGTTTTTTGATAAACAGCGGCTCGGGGACTTAATGAGCCGGGTCACCAATGATATCGAAAATGTCAGCTCCACTTTAAATACATCCGTCATTCAAGTGCTGTCGAGCGTCATTACATTCGTCGGCACAATCTCCGTCATGCTGTACATGAGTCCGCTTTTAACATTGATCACGCTTTTGATTATTCCGATCATGCTTTTGAGCATTAAATGGATCACCAACCGGACGGGATTGCTGTTTAAACAGCAGCAGAAAAACCTCGGCGAGCTGAACGGTTTTATTGAAGAGTCGATATCAGGGGCGAAGGTCATTAAAGCCTATTCGAGGGAAGACCGCGTCATGGAACAATTTTTAGAAAAAAACGCGGCGTTACAATCATCGGGGTTTTGGGCGCAGACAATTTCGGGATTCATTCCGAAAGTCATGAACTCTTTAAACAATTTAAGCTTTACGATTATAGCGGCGGTCGGCGGGCTGTTTGCGCTGAAGGGATGGATCTCAATCGGATCTATCGTCGTATTCGCCGAATACTCGCGGCAGTTCACGCGCCCTTTAAATGATTTAGCCAATCAGTTCAATACGATGTTATCGGCCATCGCCGGGGCTGAGCGGGTGTTTGACGTGCTGGATGAAAAAGAGGAGCGGGAAGATGAAGAGCATGCGCTGTACCAGCCGATCAAAACGGGAGAGATTGAATTCCGAGATGTCTCCTTCGGCTATCAGGAAGACAGCCCGATCTTAAAACACCTGTCCTTCAGCGTTCCGAAAGGACAATCAATCGCCTTCGTCGGACCGACCGGAGCGGGTAAAACAACCGTTACGAGCCTGATCGCCCGTTTTTACGAGCCGAATAACGGGAAAATCCTCATCGACGGAACGGACATCAAAAAACTGACGAGATCCAGTCTGAGAAAAAACATGGGGTTTGTCCTGCAGGATTCCTTTCTCTTTCAGGGCACCATCAGGGAAAATATCCGTTACGGCCGTCTGGACGCATCTGATCAAGAGGTGGAGGCAGCCGCAAAAGCCGCCAATGCCCACGGATTCATCGAACGGCTCCCGAAAGGCTACGATACCGTCCTTACCCAAAACGGCGCGGGCATCAGCCAAGGACAAAAACAGCTTATTTCCATCGCGAGAGCTGTGCTGGCGGACCCGGTGCTGCTCATTTTGGATGAAGCGACGAGCAACATTGATACGGTGACGGAAGTGAAAATACAAGAAGCGCTCGGCCGTTTAATGGCGGGCAGAACAAGCGTCATCATTGCTCACAGGCTGAACACGATTCAAAAAGCCGATCAGATTCTTGTGCTGAAAGACGGCGAAATGGCTGAAAAAGGAACCCATGCCGAACTTCTCAGCCAGAACGGGTTTTACCGGGAATTATATGAAAGCCAGTTCCGGGAATCATAGATAGGGAAAAAGACCTCCGACAGAGTGCGGAGGTCTTTTTTTGCGAAGGCAAATAGTACTTTTAAGTTATTTTCGTTAAATGTAACAAAATTACTTGACGTAAATAAGTTATGTATATATACTAGCTTACATAAAGTAAGTGATAATAATTTTCAAGGAGGATTTTATGAATAAATCATTCGAAACAGGAACACTGCTTTTAAGGGTTGTAACAGGTATTATCTTTTTTGTTCACGGTTTATCCAAGTTTCAAGGGTTGGAAGGAACTGCGCAATTTTTCCAGAGCATCGGGATTCCGGCCTTTATGGTCTATGTCATCGCGACGATTGAGCTTGTCGGCGGGGTTTTGATCTTTTTCGGTTTGGCAACGCGCATTATCGGCGTTCTGTTTGCCGTCACATTAGTCGGCGCCATCTTCACGGCGAAGCTTTCCTCACCATTTATGGGCGGATCGGAATTTGATTTCATCTTACTGGTTGCGTCAATTCACTTAGCGCTTTCAGGAAGCCGCCTGCTTTCATTGGATCAGCTCCTTTTCAAATCAAAAAAGGGAGAAACTTTTTCAGCATAAGAAAGAAGGCGTTCAAATGACCGGTATTCATCAAGATACGGCAATCGGCTATGTCAAATTGACCATTAAAAATATGGAACGCTCGCTCGGCTTTTATCGGAATGTAATCGGCCTTCAAGTCATCTCGCAGACAGATCGTTCAGCAAGACTGTCAGCAGACGGAAAACGTGTCCTGCTGGTGCTTGAAGAAAATCCAAGCGCCGTCGTTCTGCCGGAGCGGTCTGTCACCGGCCTTTACCATTTCGCGATACTTCTGCCTGACAGGAAAGAACTCGGCATCGCATTGGCCAGGCTGATTGAAAACGGCATCGCGCTCGGTCAGGGGGATCACTCGGTCAGTGAGGCTCTTTACCTGTCTGATCCGGATGGCAACGGCATTGAAATATACGCCGATCGTCCCCGCAGCACGTGGCGCCGGGATGCAGAGGGCAATTATGTCATGCAAACGGCGCCCGTCGATGTGGACGGGCTTTTGGAAGAAGCCGGAGCTGAACGGAAAAGCCGTCTCCCAGAAGGAACTGTTATCGGCCACATCCATCTTCATGTGACGGATTTACAGGAAGCCAAAGCGTTTTACACCGATATCCTCGGTTTTGATATTGTCGGCAATTACGCGGGCATGTCTGCTCTGTTTGTTTCGGCGGGAGGGTATCACCATCACATCGGTCTGAATATATGGGCCGGAGAACATGCGCCGCCGAAACCGGGAAATGCAAGCGGGCTGGATTATTACACCATCGTGCTCCCGCATCAAAAAGAGCTGTCACGTGTGACAAAAGCGCTGACCGATGCCGGCTTTGAGATCGAAGAAAAAGAAGAGGGCGTATTCGTCAAAGACCCCGTATCAGGGGCGGATATCGCATTTACACTGTAAGAAACAACCCTTGCCGTCTAACCGGCAAGGGTTTTTATTTTTCTGAAGTTTTCTTGAAAAGGCTCGGTAAAGAAGAACATCTGTGACTGAAGAGAGCGAACATCTCAGTGAGGCGCAAAAATGACGCGTAGAGCCCGCCATCGCCGGCCCGAGCTCAGGGCATCGGCTGGATTGAAAACTGTGTCCGTTCAGCGGATCGGGGAGCTGTATGGGCAGACTTTGAATAGAAAAAGGCAAAAGCCGCATCCGGTCATAAGATGCGGCTTTTCATATACAATTTACAATTGTGTGAAAAATGTCCAAAACAATTGTGCTTCCTGATTCTTCCTGATATGATAAGCCGAAAAAGGAGAACCTGAACAAATGAACTCAAATGCAGCACAGACGGAACAGTCTATGAAGCATAACGGAAACCGGATGACGGTCAAGGACTTTATCATTCTTGCCAAACCGGGGATTATTATCTCAAATTCACTCGCCGCATTGGGCGGATTTTGGATCGCATGGCTTCAGTCGGAAAGGACGGGCGGAGGGCCCGCTATATTTGCCGCCATGGCGGTTGCCATGATCGGAACGGCGTTAGTCATGGCATCAAGCACTGTTTTTAATAACTTCTTTGACCGCGGCATGGACGCAAAAATGGCGCGAACCCGCACCCGCGCAAGCGTCACGGGGAGAATACCGCCGCCGGCCATGATCCTGTACGGCACATGTCTCGGCGCATGCGGATTCATCATGCTTGCTTCGCTTAATGTACTGACCGCCGTTCTTGGCCTGCTTGCATTTTTGCTGTATGCCGTCGTTTATACGCTTTGGTTTAAAAGACAATCCGTCTGGAGCACATTTGTCGGCAGCTTTCCGGGGGCGGCTCCGCCTTTAATCGGTTATTGCGCGCTGACCGGGTACATTGATATGCCCGCGATTTTGTTATACGCGATTATGTTTTTGTGGCAGCCGCCGCATTTCTGGGCGATCGGAATCAGGCGAAAGGAAGAGTATCGTGCCGCCGGCATTCCGCTTTTGCCGATTATAAAAGGCAACCGCGTCACAAAAATAAAAATGCTGCGCTATATTGCCGTTCTGACTGCGGTTTCGCTGCTCGTTCCTCTATATATAGACGTCAGCCCGTTTTATACCGCGTCCGCTCTCCTGCTCGGGGCCATCTGGCTGTACCGGAGCGTCAAAGGCTTTCAGGCGGCGGATGACACGCAATGGTCGAAGGGGATGTTTTTTTATTCGATTGTGTATTTCAGTCTGCTTTTCCTTGTTTTAATGGCTGATTCGTTTATCAATGCGGTTCTCAGAACGTAAACAGGCGGCTTGCAGATACAGAGCCGCCCCGTTTTGTTTATGCTTTTTTGATGAGAGCCAAAATATCTTCAAGCCAGGAAATATAATTCCGTTCCCGCTCAAGCGCTTTTGTCAGCACGAGATAATGGCCGAAATCAGGAGAAGAAAATGAATCCGCCTCCGCGGATGATGCCATCAGTTCTTGATAACTGTTTTCCAGATCGGACAATTTCTCCTGCCGCTTTACGAGCTGATCGGTGAATAGCTCATCCGCTTCTTCCTGCGTCAACGCTGAGATGAAATAAGCCTTCAGCATAAATTCATCCTTCACCGTTTCCGGAATCGGGTCTTTTTTCGTCAGCCAGGCAGCAAGCTCCAGCTCTCCCTTGTCAGTCAGCGTGTACATTTTTTTCTCAAGCTTTGTTCCTTGAATCGCAGTGCGAAACGTAATAAATCCCTCAGCCGTCAGTTTTTTTAATTCCGGATAAATCTGGCTGTGCTTTGCGCTCCAAAACTGGCCGAGCTCTTCCTTAAAATAGCTCGATATATCATATCCGCTCAATTCGCCTTTTCGCAAAAGCCCTAAAATCGCGTACTTTAAAATTCTCATGTTGTCCTCCAAGCCCATTCATTTGACAGCTAGTATACCATACGGCCGCTCAAAAACGCAGAAGTGCCGGATGCTTGTAATTGAATCTGCGGCGGCAAAATCAGCGAAAATATGCAGAAAGGGGTTATTGAAACGGCAGCGGAACTGGAAAAAGCCTTTCTCATGTCTTTGCCTCATTCATATGACATCATGATATAATCATTGTAAAAATTAAGAAATACTGGGAGGGACATATGAAGACGGTGATTGTGTATGCAAACCCGGATGAGAACAGTTTCAATGCGGCTCTCGTAAAATACGTCGTCATGGCTTTAAAGGACAGCGGCCGAAGCTATACGGTCATTGACTTATACGCCGACCAATTTGATCCCGTGCTGAAGTACGGCGGCGAAAAAAAGCGCTCTGACATGAACCGGGACGCTGAAACGAAGAAATACCGGAAACTGATGAAAGAAGCGGATCATCTCATTTTCATCTACCCGCTGTGGTGGGGAGGCGTTCCGGCGATTATGAAAGGCTTTTTTGACAGAGTGCTTGTCGCCGGAGAAGCCTACACATATGAAAACGGCCGCGTAAAAGGACTGCTCCGGGCAGAGACGGCACAAGTCTTTTATACGGCGGATTCCCCGGGCTGGTACTTAAAGTGGTTCCGGAAAAACTCGGACTGGATTACGCTGAAAAAAGGCATTCTGCAATTTTGCGGCATTCAAAAAGCCGAGCGGAACCTTTTTTCTGTCGTCAAAACGAGCACACCCGAGCTGCGGGAAAAATGGCTGCGCCAAGCATACGCTAAAGTCCGGCGCGCTTGTGAAAAAGGAGCGGCCGCATGCAGATAAAAGAAATTTTTGTGATTCGCTGCCTGTCCTGTTTAAGCGTCGTTCTGCTTCACACAGTTTCAATGGTGCTGATGATTCAGGAAGAGTCCTTAGCCAGTGCCGCCCATACGGTTGATGCTTTTCGGACCCTGTTGATGTTCAGCACGCCGGCGTTTATCTTTATTTCGGAATTTCTGCTTGCCAGGTCATACCCGGGAGGCGTTCCCGCGGGTTTTTTAAAGAAAAGGGGCAAAGTCATTTTCGTGCCGTTTCTGTTTATTGCCGCGGTGGATGCCATTTTAATGAAAAGCGTGGCGGAAGAAGAAGCCGGATTCGTTTCAGTGATCGGTAAATTTTTAGAAAATGTGTTTTTAGGAAACTTCATCGGCTACTTCATTCTTGTGATCTTTCAATTTTACATTCTCCATATGCTGCTGCACCGCTGGCTGAACAACACATCTCCCGTGTGGGTGCTGTCTGTTTCGTTTATCATCAACGCCGTCTATCTGGCTTACTTTTCCATCTTTCATCCGCCGGCATCATCGGGGCTTGATTCTATTTTTCCGTTCTTTTGGGTTCCGTTTCCGGGCTGGGTGTTTTATTTCTGTCTGGCATTTTATTGCGGAAAGGAATATCCGCGTTTTTTATCGCTCATCAATCAGTACCGTTATGCGGTTTACTTCAGTGCGTCCGTATCGGCAATATTGATTGTGGCCGTTTCATATATCAGCGGCGGCTCCATTTCCTCTAAGCGTCCGGATATTATGATTTACGCGGTCAGTATGATCTTTCTGTGTTTTCATCTGTTTTCAAAGCTCAAAAAAGTGCCCGCGATTGTGATGATGATCAGCAACTATTCGTTTTCAATCTATCTGCTGCACTCCTACTTTTTAATCAGCGGATATCTTCTGGAAGGCTATTTGCGGTCAATGCCTTTGCCGGCTGCCATCCTTCTGCTGTTTTTGATCTGCACGCTCGGTCCCATTTTCGTATCTTGGGGGTGCAACCATTTCAGATACGGATACCTGTTTGTCGGGAAAGTGTATCAGCCGAAGCAGACCAAAAGAAATACAGCGGCGCATCAAGGCCGCACAGTCTGAAAAAAAGGCGGCGTTTCGGCCGCCTTTTTTGATACGGAAGTTGACATAACCTGCAAACGGAACCCCCCGCGGCAAGCCGGCAGCGAATGCCAGGCAAGCAGTATCGGTCAGCCTATCTCTAATTTTAATAGCGCTTTCACTATGATGCTGAAGACCCCCGCCTGCGGCCGTTTTGACGGATGCATTTATGACAAAATAACGCCATCGATTTTCTCCCTTGTGAAGACCGATATATTGTATACTTATAGGAAATACTTTCAAAAAAAGTGAAAAAGAGAAAAACTGTGAGCTTGGATGAACGACTAAAAAGGAGCGGGGACATTATGAATGACTGTGTCAAAACATTCGGAGAACTTCCGGCCGAACTTTATTCCTTTGCGGGAGGAAAAGGAAGCATTCTCTCTAAAATGTATCAAAGCGGGTATCCTGTGCCTGAAGGGTTTGTGATTTTGCCGTCTGCCTTTCAGGACGGACAGCTCCGCCATCAGGCGAGAGAGGCTGTTGATCAATATGTGAATTCCATCCGCAGCCGCCATGCATCTGCGTTGTTTGCCGTACGCTCATCCGCGCTGAGCGAGGATTCCGCTCAGGCTTCCTTTGCCGGAGAATTCGATACGGTGTTGAATGTCAAAACAGATCAAGACATGTTCAGGGCGATTGATGAAGTCCGCCGATCGACACAGTCAGAAAGAGTAAAAGCGTACAGCGCCGTTCAGGGAATGGAAGATGAGCATGAAATCGCAATCGTCATCCAGCTGATGATACCGTCTGAGATATCCGGAGTGCTGTTTACCGCAGATCCGATTACGGGGAGCAGGCGGGAGATGACAGGCAATTACGTCTACGGTCTCGGGGAGCAGCTCGTTTCCGGGGAAGCCGATGCCTATTCTTTTAAACTGGCACGGCCTAAGAAAAAATATGACGGCCCCGGGGAATTTCGCAAATATGCGTCAAAGCTCTATAAACTGGCGAAAAAGCTGGAAAAAGATCTTGGAGGGCCGCAGGATATTGAATGGGCCGCCGCGGGCGGGACATTGTATATTCTTCAATCCCGCCCGATTACGACCTTACAAGCCGGAAATCTGGAAACCTATGAATGGAATGATTCTTTCAGCGGTGATTTTTTATGGACAAACACCAATATAGGAGAAGCGATTCCCGATGTGATGACGCCGCTGACATGGTCGCTCCTCCGGAATCTGGATGAAGAGTCGGGCATCATTCCGGGCTATTATGTCTGGTCCGGCAATATTTGCGGCAGAGCCTATAACAATATGAGCCAGCCTCTTTCCGTTCTCGCCGCTTTCGGTCTGAATCCGAAAGGCGGAAAAATAGGAAAAATGATGAGCGATACATTGGGAGAAATCCCGGCGGAAATGAAGATTCCTTTATATCCGTTCTCAAAGTATGAACTTTTGAAGATCATCCCGAAAAAACTGAAACCGTATCTGTCGAAAATGAAGCAAGCGAAAAAAAACATGTCCTCCTACTTGGACGAATCGCCGGAGTGGTGCCGGAATATTGAGGAAAAGCTGAAACGTGCCGAAACGGAGCAGGCATTATTAGCGATATGGAATGATGAGGTCTATCCGTATTTATGCAACGCGTGGTTTGCGTTAATATCCGGCGGGCGTGATTCTGCGCAATCCTCTTCGTCGTTAACCTCTCAATTAACAAAACTCGCAGGAATAGAAGATGCGAATCTCCTGCTGTCCAATCTGAGGGGAAAAGGCGGACTGGCCAGCCTGGAGCCGATTATCGGCATTGATCAAGTCATGAAAGGCCGTATGAGCGAGGAAGAATATCTCAGGAACCAAGGCCACCGTGGTCCGCATGAATACGAACTTTCCATACCGCATCCGGGAGAAAACCGGGATTGGCTGACGAAGCAGATCAAAGAACACAAGGAGTCGGGTATTGATGCCGAACAACTGCTTTTGAAACAGCAGCGGGCGCATGAACAGGCCTTCCGAAGATTTGAAGAAAAGTTTCCTCATAAGGTCAAATGGCTCAAAGCCAAAATGGAAAAAGCGTCAAAATACGCGAATATTAGAGAAACAACCAGATCCGAATTTGTCAGGGTGTACCGGACAGCCAGAGCATTCGCGCTCAGAGCGGCGGAAATGACCGGCATGAAGGATGATATTTTCTTCCTGTATCTGCATGAAATAACCGATCTGCTCGCGGGAAAAGAGCCGGCGGTTGCGTCGATTCAAGCGAGAAAGCAAAACTATGAAACCTATAAAAAACTGCCGCCGTTCCCATCCGTTATTAACGGAAGATTCAATCCGTTTAAATGGGCTGAGGATCCTGACAGAAGAGCGGATTATTACGATGCTTTTATGCCTGCGGAAACTGATGATGCGCATACTTTAAAAGGTTTCGCGGGAGCGGCCGGGAGAGTGGAGGGCATTGTCCGTGTCCTTGATGCTCCGGAAGACGGGGATTCTTTTGCGGCGGGGGAAATTTTAGTGACGTCGACAACCAATGTAGGCTGGACCCCGCTTTTTCCAAGAGCGGCTGCTATCATAACGGATGTCGGCGCCCCTTTGTCCCACGCGGCGATCGTCGCCCGGGAACTGGGGATTCCTGCCGTTGTCGGGTGCGGAAATGCAACGTCAAAACTGAAAACGGGGGACAGGGTGGCCGTTGACGGCGGGCAAGGCATCGTCCAGCTGGAACCGCGGCAGACTCCGGTTACTTCTGAAGAGGAAAATGGTAAACTGATAGAATAAAATCATGAGAAAGGAGCCGCGCATGAATAAAGCAGTTATTAACGGGGAGCAAATCAGAAGTATGAGCGACCTGCACCAGGCATTGAAAAAGGAACTTGCCCTTCCTGAATACTACGGTGAAAACCTTGACGCTTTATGGGATTGTCTGACCGGATGGGTGGAATACCCCCTCGTTTTAGAATGGAGACAGTTTGAACAAAGCAAGCAGCTTACAGAAAATGGCGCCGAGAGTGTGCTTCAGGTCTTTCGTGAAGCGAAAGCGGAAGGCTGCGACATCACCATCATACTTTCATAATACGATCAACGGGAGAGACAAAAATGGAAAAACAAACCCTCAGCTATCCGATTGGAGAATATCAGCCGGCTGAATCGATTTCGGCCGGACAGAAACAAGAATGGATCAATGCGCTGGAACACGCTCCGGCCAAACTGAAACAAGCTGTCAGAGCGATGTCGGACAGTCAGCTTGATACGCCGTACCGCGAAGGGGGATGGACTGTCCGCCAAGTGGTTCACCATCTGGCGGACAGCCACATGAACGGCTATACCCGGTTTAAATTGAGCTTAACGGAGAATGAACCGGAAATCCGTCCTTATGACGAAAAAGGCTGGGCCGATCTTCATGATTCCAAAACCGCCGCTTGCGGAGATGCGCTTGAGCTGTTAACGATCCTGCACAGAAGATGGGCCGCTCTTTTGCGCTCCATGACGGAAGCCCAATTCAAACGGACATACTTCCATCCTGTATCTAAAGAGACGGTTACGCTGGAACAAGCGCTCGGGCTATATGTCTGGCACTCTGAACATCACATCGCCCATATTACTGAGCTTTCCCGGCGGATGGGCTGGCATCTGTCTTAGAGGATGCCGGCTTCCGGAAATACGCCAAAACCGCCGCAGACACAATCGTGCATAATGAAATGACGGCGGCTGCCGTATAAAGATGGTGGTAGCCGCTGGAAATGCCCGCTTCAATCGCATCAAAAACCGCTTTTTTGACGGCGGGAACGGGAATTCGGCTTACCTGCTCCTGCAACGAAGAAAGTCCGCCGCCGATATCGGGCATTTGCGCCTGATCAGCGGGAATGCCGCTTTTCGCTAAACGGTTTTTGATGTCATCTCCGATCCGGTCAAAGCCCGCTGTAATGAAGCCGGCATATAAAGCCGGAGCGAGCGTCAGCCCGACCTGCCTTACGAGTGACAGCGTGCCGAGCGCTGTTCCTTTGTTTTGGCCCGCCGTTTCTGATACAAGCACATTCAGCGGAGCCCCGAGCAGAAATCCGAAACCGATCCCGGCAATGACACTCGCTGTGACAAATTCCCATTTATCCGTCACCCATAACGGAAACAGGCTGAAGCCTGCAAATGCGATGGCGCCTGATACAACCGCGGAGAAGACCGGCCCTTTTTTATCCGTGATCGCCCCGCCGAGCCACGCTCCGATTCCTGACGCCAACGCGAGCGGCGTCATCCAATAACCCGCTTTCTCCGCCGATACGTGCAAATATTGCTCCGCATAAGAAGGAATAAAAATGACCGCAGCGAGCAGCCCTCCCGATAAAAATCCGATGACAAGCGTCCATTGAAACACTTTATTTTGCAGCAGCGAGTAGGCGAGAATCGGATCGCCCCCTCGGTTTTCAACCCGCTTTTCGACTTTAAGCAGCACCAGAAAGAGAAGTGCCGCTCCCAAAAGATACCCGTACACCTTTACGTTCATTATGCTTTCTGACAGCTTCGCCCCATCGAGATTCGTGATACCGATCATGCAAGATAAGATCGCAAGAGACAGCAGCATTGTGCCGGCGAGATCAAGCCGTTTCGCCTCAGGCTCTTTCGTTTCAGCGATAAACAAACCGCCGCACACAACCAAAGCGGCGGCAATCGGCAGATTAATCAAGAACAGCCAATGCCACGACCCGGTTACATCAAGCAAAAAGCTCCCGATATTCGGTCCGAGGACGGCCGCCATACCGTTCATCGCCCCTAAAAGCCCGAGAGCTTTCCCCTGTTTCTCCTTCGGAAGCACGGCCAGCACATGCGAACTCCCGATAATAAAAATTCCGCCGCCGCCAAGGGCCTGAATGAGCCGTGCCGCCAAAAACATCGGGAAGCTCTGACTGAGTGCGACAAGCAAAGAGCCGAGTCCGAACAGCCCGACTTCAATCATAAACAGCTTTTTCCGCCCGTATCGGTCCGACAGCTTGCCGACAATCGGCACACTGACACTGAGTCCCAATGTGTAAAGGGTCACTCCCCACGATCCCCATGAAGGAGAAACATCAAAAGATCTGTTAATCGTCGTCAGAGCAGCGGAAATAATTCCGTTGTCCAGCGCCGCCATGAACACACCGATCGTAAAGAGAGTGATGGCCCAGCTCTGGTTTTTTTCTGTTTGCAATGGCTCCGGCATACTGATCAATCCTTCCGTTTTTAATTCACTTCGAATATATTATTCACTTCAAGTGAATTAAATGTCAAATAAAAAAAGGCCGCCGATACCGGCAGGCCTTTTTCATCTCTATGCCTGTTTGGAAGAATCAAGCGCTCTTGCCAAAATGGCAAGTCCTTGATTGACCGTTTGTTTTTCTTCAGCGGTCAGTGTTTCCAATGAACGCTTCAATTTTACATGTCCTTTTTGATAAAGGCTGCGGAAAATATCTTTCGCGTTTTCCGTTAATTGAACGACGACTGAACGGCGGTCTTCTTCTGACGGAGCGCGTGTAATGAAACATGATTTTTCTAAACGGTCAAGCAGCCCCGTCGTATTTGAAAGAGAAGCGCCCATTTTCTCCGCTATGTCACTCACCTTAAGCGTCCCGTGGTTGTTCAGAAGCATCAGCACCTTCATTTGCGGCATGCTCATATCAAGCTTCATCCACTCAGACACATCGCCGAGCCCCGCCGATGTCATCACTTTCATGTACAGCACCCAAATATCCCGT
This sequence comes from Bacillus sp. ChL18, assembly GCF_026241425.1. Taxonomy (NCBI): domain Bacteria; kingdom Bacillati; phylum Bacillota; class Bacilli; order Caryophanales; family Bacillaceae; genus Bacillus; species Bacillus sp. ChL18. The sequence continues at coordinate 247,208 of NZ_JAPHWE010000004.1, forward strand.
TCCTCAGGAGAAAAAATATCGCCGCCTAATACTGTTGTATCATGCAGATTATAATCCATCGTCTCACTTCCTCATTCATACTCCTGCATACCATATTACTGATTTTAATCAGAGAAAGAAAGTTGCAGACGAGTTTTGTTTGAATGTGAGGTGGTAGTGTATAATATGTTGGAGATTATTGGGGGAATTATAATAAATAAGCTATTTTATGATGATTGGAGAGAACATTGCTGACTAAAAAGAATGCCTTATCGATATTAAAAGTATTATTTCCTATTGCAGTTTTGCTTTTAGTCATTTATCAGTCCAAAAAGGAATTGACAGACCTTTCTTTTAAACGAACGCTGTACATTATTAACGGGATTGAGCGTTACGATTTATTTATTCTCGTTCTGCTCGGCCTTCTTGCCGTCAGCGCGATGTCCTTTTATGACTTTGTGCTGAAACGGACGCTTCGCCTCAACATTCCGAATTGGAAAGTATTCAGGGTCTCCTTTATCGCCAATTCCTTTAACAATGTCCTTGGATTCGGCGGTCTGGCGGGCGTCGGGCTGCGGACGATGCTTTACAAAGAACATACGAATGACGTAAAACGCCTCGTCGCAGGCATCGCCTGGCTTACGTCCTCAGCGCTGCTCGGGCTGTCCGTCTTCAGTATCCTGACCATCGCCCGGGTTCTGCCGGTTGGAGAGATTACAGGTGAGAAACCGTGGATGTGGGCTGTTATTGCCGGAGTGGCGCTTATTGTGCCGGCAGCCTTAATCGCCGCTGGAATCAACAATAAAAAAGCTGGCGCAGAAGACGGTGAAGCAAAACCGAGGCATCCGGTTTTTTCTTACATCGGGGCATCGTTTGCCGAGTGGTTTGCGGCGGCCGTCGTCATGTATTATTCCCTGTATGTCATGGGGATTCACGCGGATGTCCGCCATGTATTCGGGGTATTTGCCATTGCCGCTATCGGGGGAATCATCAGCCTTGTGCCGGGAGGATTCGGTTCGTTTGACCTTCTGTTTCTGCTCGGCATGCAGAATATGGGCTTTCCCCAGGAGGCGGTTGTGACATCCATCGTCATCTACCGGATTGTGTATTCATTTATTCCGTTTGTGTTCGGGCTGTTCTTTGCGGCCGGCGACTTAACGGAAAATACGCTTAAACGGCTGGAATCAAATCCGAAGATGGCGCCTGCCGTGGAAACGACGAACGTGCTTCTCGTATTCCAGCGCGCCATCTTAATCAGGGTGCTTTACGGTTCGCTGTCGCTTTTGGTTTTCGTGTCGGGAGTCGTTGTGCTTGCGTCCGTCGCCCTGCCGATCGACAGGGAGACGGTCATTCCGCACATTCCGCGCCCGGCGCTCCTTGCGTTTAACGCGTTATCGCTAAGCGCGGCTTTGATTCTATTAATTTTGCCGATTGAATTATACAAACGGACGAAACGTTCTTATTCAATGGCGGTTGCCGCGCTGGTCGGCGGTTTTGTGTTCAGTTTCTTAAAAGGAATGAACATCAGCGCGATCTTTATTCTGCCTGTCGTCATCGTATTGCTTGTGCTGTTAAAGCGGCAGTTTATCAGAGAGCAGGCATCGTATACGCTCGGCCAGATGATTTTTGCGGCCGCTCTGTTTATTATCGCCTTGTTTAACTACAATCTCATTGCCGGCTTTATTTGGGATAAAATGAATCGGCTGCTGCGCCACGATTATTTCGTCCATAACAATTCGCACATTACATATGCCACGATGACGGCCATTATTGTTGTGCCGCTGTTTTTCCTTTTGTTTACGGTCTTTTATCATAAAAGATTGAAGCCGATCGGAGAAGAGGCCGATCCTGATCGGCTGAAGTCCTTTTTGGCGGAAGAAGGCGGAAATGCGCTCAGCCATCTCGGCTTTCTCGGGGATAAGCGGTTTTATTTCTCAAGCGACGGCAAAGCGCTTTTATTGTTCAGCCAGATTTCCAGAAGGCTTGTCGTGCTCGGTGATCCGTCAGGACAGAGAGACTCTTTTCCGCTTGTGATTGAGGAATTTCTGAATGAAGCGCATAAGCAGGGGCTGAGTGTCATGTTTTATCAGATCGAACGTGAAGATCTGGCGCTGTACCATGACTTCGGCTATAACTTCTTCAAGCTTGGAGAAGAAGCGTTCGTGGATATGGAGGCCTTTACGCTCTCAGGTAAGAAAAAAGCGGGGCTGCGGGCGATTAACAACAAATTTGACCGCGAAGGCTACACATTTCATGTCGGGGAACCGCCGTTTTCCTCCGAGTTTATCGCCAAACTGAAAGACATTTCGGACGAATGGCTCGGACCGAAAAAAGAGAAAGGTTTTTCTCTCGGTTTCTTCGACCGGGATTATCTGGAACAGGCGCCGATTGCTTACGTGAAAGACGCGGAAGGGGAGATCATCGCTTTTGCCAACCTGATGCCGATGTATCAGGAAGGCGAGATATCCGTCGACTTGATGCGTTATCGGAAAAGTGCGCCGAACGGTATCATGGACGCGCTTTTCATCCGTCTGTTTCTCTGGGCGCAGGAAAAAGGCTATACCACCTTCAATATGGGCATGGCGCCTTTGTCAAACGTAGGAACGGCTTTTACATCTTTCTGGTCGGAAAGAATCGCGGCCGTCATCTTCAACAACGTCCGGTATATGTACAGCTTCAGCGGGCTGCGGGCCTTTAAAGAAAAATACAAACCGGAGTGGCGCGGGAAATACTTGGCGTACCGCAAAAACAGATCGCTGTCCGTCACGATGATCCTCGTCACCCGCCTGATCGGAAAAACCAAAAAAAGACGCCGTTAAAAGGCGTCTTTTTTTTGAATAATTGACTAAAAATTCTAATTCCACTCTGTTATACTGAATAACATGATCATAAGGTGAAAGGAAGGCTGATGAATGAAACAGGCAACCGTGTTTAAATATGAAGCGTTTTCCGATATTCCGGATTTGGGAAATCCCGCGGGAATCGTCTTTAACGGAGATGATTATTCAGATGAAGAGATGCAGATGATCGCCGAAATGGCAGGGTACAATGAAACCTCATTTCTCTGTAAAAGCGGAGAAGCCGATCTACGCATCCGCTATTTTACACCCGGCCACGAAATGAATTTATGCGGACATGCTACCGTCGCCTCTCTTTACGCATTAATTGAAAAGGGAAGGCTTCAGGCTGATCAGACATATCAAATTGAAACAAAAGCCGGCATTCTTCCCGCAAAAGCCGCTGAACGAAACGGCCGGGTATACATCACACTCAAACAGGCTCCCCCGCAATTTCTGCCGTTTACGGGAGACAAAGAAAAGCTTGCGGCCTCGCTCGGGATTACGGCTGAGGATTTTCACAGCGAGCTGCCGATTGTCTACGGATCAACGGGGATCTGGACACTGATTGTTCCGCTGAGATCACTTAAAGCATCACGGAATATGGTGCCGGACAACGCACAATTCCCCGCTGTTTTGCGCGATCTTCCGAAAGCGAGCGTTCATCCGTTTTCTCTTGAAACCGTTCATCCGGAAAGTGATCTGCACGGACGCCATTTTTCTTCCCCTTTCTCCGGAACGACCGAAGATCCTGTCACGGGAACCGCTTCAGGCGTCATGGCAGCCTATATGCGGCAATACGGAGGCTCCGAAGCCGAATGCCTCACGATTGAACAAGGTCAGGAAATCGGGAAAGACGGAAAAGTGGAAATCAGGATTACAGAAGATAACGAAAAGATGAACATCAAGATGACGGGAACGGCCGTGTATGCCGAAACAATCAATTTTCAGCTTCCGTAACGGTTTACAAAAGCCGGTCGTATCCGTTATATTATAAATGATAATCATTTTCATTTGGATAGGAAGGTGAATCGGCATGCCGAAAACCGAACAATTACAGCAAAACGAAAGTCTTGCACATACAATCAGAAACAGAAGATCCATCCGGTCGTTTAAACCGGAAACCGTACCTTCTGAAGTCATATTAGAGATGCTTGAAACGGCCGTTTACGCACCGAACCACAGACTGACGGAGCCATGGCGTTTTATCTACGCAGCAAGCGAAGCGGGAAAAGCAAAGCTTGCGGACAGCTACGTCTCATTTTTCAAAAAGATAAAAGATGATTTCAACGAGGAAAAAGAGCGGAACATGAGAAAAAACCTCAGCGCCGTTCCGGGATTTTTACTGGTTGTCTTAAAAGAAGATGAAAATGAATTTACGAGAAACGATGATTTCGCGGCGCTGAGCGGCATGATTCAAAACCTTCAGCTTCTCGCACATGAAAATGGCATCGGCATGGTCTGGAAAAGCGGCCGCATTATGTATGACAAACAGGTGCACCAAGACTTCGGACTTGCGGATAATGAGCGCTTTGCCGCTATCATTCAAATGGGCTATCCGGACGAACAGCCTAAGGCGAAAGAACGGACGCCGGCAAAAAGCCTGTTTACCGAACTGTAAAAAAAATCCCCGTCTCTATACAGAGGCGGGGATTTCGTATTAGCGGGTTTTGCTTTTTGCTCTGTTGTCAGCGGCTTTCATCCGCGCCTGCGCTTCGCGGTCAGCGGAATCAGCAAGCTCGCTTGAATATTCCTCATATGTGCCGTCTGTTTCGCGTTTCAAAGCATCCGGAACTTGAGGAAGTTTTTGTTTGTTTTTATCACGGTTTTTGTGAGTATGATTTCTGCCCATATCAATCGCCCCCTGAAAAAAGTGATATCAAACAAACATAGTATCTGCCCGGTTCCGGACTTTATTCAGTTTATTTCCGTTTGGCTGCTCTTTCCGCTTTTTTGAATTCACCGGAATAAAGGACTTCCTGCATTTTTTTCAGATTGGCTCCCTGCTGATGTTTTTCGCGCTTCTTTTCCATAAAAGAAGACCCTCCTTCAAAACAGAATACCAATAGGATTGGCTTTTATTTCCGTTTTTATGCAGATAAGAGATCCTTTAAAGCCAAATCAAGTTCTTCATACGTAAATTGAAAACCGGATGTCAGCGCCTGCTTAGGCAGAGCGCGCTGGCCTTTTACGATCAGCAGGCTCATTTCTCCCAAGGCCTTCTCCAGAAAAAGTTCCGGTACGGGAATCCAATGGGGGCGGTGCAGGACGCCTGCGATCGTCTTTCCGAATTGCTTCATTTCTACGGGGTTCGGTGATGTCACATTCATGGGACCGGACAAGTCATCATGCTCCGCCGCATAAGCGATGAGTTCCGCGGCGTCATCCACATGAACCCATGACAGCCATTGCCGTCCAGAGCCGATGGTGCCGCCGGCTAACAGCTTATAAGGGAGAACCATGAGCGGCAGGGCGCCTTTTTCACCGAGCATCACCCCGAATCTGGCATATACCGTCCGGATGCCGAGCGCTTCAATTTTCTGGCCTTCACGCTCCCACATATGAGCCGTATGACTGAGAAAATCTTCATTTGACGTATCTGACTGTTCGGTGAACGTTTTTTCTGTGCTTGTGCCGTAAATGCCGACGGCGCTTGCCTGAATTAAAGCCCGGGGTTTTTTCGGCTGCTGCTTCATAATCCGTCTGACTTCTCTCGTCGCTTCTACCCGGCTTGAGATGATTTGTTCCTTCGTTGTGTCCGTCCAGCGGTCAAAGATGGATTTGCCGGCGAGGTTCACCCATACATCAATAGGAGGAAGCTCGCGCTCAGGCGCCGCGTTTTCGGCCAGCCATTGAACATATGTCACATTTTTTTGTTCGGTTTCTCTCTGTTTTCTTGATAAAATATAGACATGATGTCCCCGGCGGGTAAACACACCTGTCAGATGCCGGCCCAGAAAACCAGTGCCGCCTGTCATCGCGATATTCATATCCATCTCTCCTTACACGTTGATACATATACTGTACCTCATTTGCCAAAAAGAAAAACGCCTGAACATCGGGGCGGGAAAGGAGACCGGGATGCCGTTTATTACAAAAATATCGACCCAAAAGAAAAATACCGAGCGCTTCAACATCTTTCTTGATGAGAAATATGCATTCAGCGTCGACGCCGACGTGCTTGTGCGTTTTGACCTGAAAAAAGGGAAAGAACTGGACGAGCTTGACATTCTTGAAATCCAGTACGGCGATGACGTGAAAAAAGCCTTTAACCGCGCCGTAGAATTTTTATCATACCGGATGCGCTCTGAAAAAGAAGTCCGGGATCATCTGAAGAAAAAAGAAACACCGGACATGGTCATTTCTGAAGTCATCCATAAACTGTACGATTACCGCTACTTAAATGACAAAGAATTTGCCGAAGCCTATGCGAGCACCCACAAAAAAACAAACGGCAAAGGCCCTGACGTCCTGTTCCGCGAGCTGAAAGCGAAAGGAATAGACGACGACACCATCAAGGAGACGCTCAGTGCGTTTACATTTGATGAGCAGATACAAGAAGCGCTGAAACATATCGGCAAAATCCTGAAAAAGGACAAAAAGCTGTCCACAAAAGAGATCAGACAGCGGGCGCAGATGCAGCTTCAGCGAAAAGGTTTCCCTTTCGACGTCATCAATGCCGCTCTGGAGCAGACGGAGTATGAAAATGATGATGAAGCCGAGATGGAAGCTCTGAAGGCTCATGCGGAAAAAGCGATCAGGAAATACCGCTATGACGGCAGCTATGAAAGCGGAATGAAGGTTAAACAGTACTTATTCAGAAAAGGATTCTCGATTGACGATATTGATCAATTCTTGCAGGAAGAGGAGTAAACTGAAATGGACAAACGATACAGTCAAATGACGCCTCATGAACTACAGACAGAAATTGCGGGACTGACGGAAAAAGCGCGAAAAGCGGAACAGATGGGCATTGTAAATGAACTGGCCGTGCTTGAACGGAAAATTACGATGGCCAAAGCTTACATGCTGAACCCGGAAGACTTTCGGCCCGGCGGGGTGTATCAGATAGAAGGTTCTGATGACACTTTCCGCATTGATTACATCAACGGCGTATTCGCCTGGGGACACAGATCTTCCCCGTCTGACGGGGAAGAAGCACTGCCGATTTCCGTTTTAAAAGAAAAAAAATAACAAAAGAGGCCGGTTCCGGCCTCTTTTTCTTTTCGGGCACATTCGTTTCAACCTTTCAGTAAAAAATGATTGAATTCATTTTTGATATCTTTTAAGATGGAATTCGTTGTTTTTTAAATAAAAAGGAGGCGATTTGCGTTGAATATCAAAATGAAACAGCCATCTGTGAAATTAATGATTTTTGTTTTAATGATCTGCACATTTTCCATCGGGTATACGGAATACGCTGTCATGGGTATTCTGACGTCGATTGCCGATGACTTTCATATACATGTATCTTCAGCGGGCATGCTTGTTACGGCGTACGCGGCAAGCGTCTGCCTGACGGGCCCGATCGTAACCATTATCGCGGTTAAGCTGCCGAGAAAGCCGGTGCTGCTAGGGCTGATGGGCATCTTCGTCCTTGCCAACCTGATGAGCGTCTTTGCGCCGAACTTCGCCGTGCTGGCGATTTCCAGAATTTTATCCGCATCCATCCACGGAGCTTTTTTTGCGATCGCCATGGTGTTTGCGAGTGAAATGGTGCCGCCAGAAAAACGTTCCGCCGCCGCGGCTTCCATGAACGGCGGATTAACCGTGGCGCTGATGCTCGGCGTCCCGTTCGGCTCTTATTTAGGGGATGCCCTTAACTGGCGGGCCGTCTTTTTCATTATTTCCGTTTTAGGCATGATCGGGCTGATCGGACTGATGCTGGTCGTACCGAACCGGAAACCGAAAGTGATTCCGATGCTGATGAATGAATGGAGTGTCTTTAAGCATAAACAAGTGATTTTTTCCTTTGCGATCACCATTCTCGGCTACTCAGGCGTATTTATCGCTTACACGTTTATTGAGCCGATATTAAGAGATTCAGCGGGGTTCGGCACAGTCGGCATTACAGGCGCATTATTTGCCTACGGTCTCGGCGGAGTGGCGGGAAATTTCTTCGCGGGGAAAGTGCCGCTCAAACTGCTGACACGCACGATGATCGGTGTGATGATCGGCTTGATCGGCGTCTTGGCGATTTTTCCTTATATCGCCGTTTTTCCAGCCGCCGCGGTTTCAGCGACATTTTTATTCGGCGCATGTGCGTTCGGCACGCCGCCGCTTTTGCAGACCAAGGTTATTTCTTCCTCTGAAAACGGCACGACAATCGCCGCTGCGGTGAGCGTTTCCGCCTTTAACCTGGCAAACGCGCTCGGCGCCTGGCTCGGCGGATTGATTCTCGGGGGAACGGGATCTTACTCATGGCTGTTTGCCGGCGGTGCGCTGATGACGGCTCTCGGCCTTGTGCTTTCCACGTTCGCTCATCTGTCTGAGAAGAAAGATGTTTATGAATACCAAGTGCATAAAGGATAACAAAAAGCTTGCAGGGGATATTCCGCCTGCAAGCTTTTTTCAGTGTTTCAATGTAATGCTGATCACCGTATGTTTATCACTCTCAGCTAAGGAAATATTCTGGGTTTCCGGTACTCCGTCTTTTTCAAAAACGACGGCATAGGTTCCTTTCGCGCCGCTTTTCCATGCAATCTCGCCGTGGTGATCAGTCTTGCCTATTATCTCTCCGCGGTCTATATTCGGCTGATGATCTGACTCCGCCGCTTTCATCACGGTGACCGTCACACCGGCCGCCGGTGAACCGTCTGCATCCTCAACATGGAGCGTAACGGGCAATGCTTTTTTGGCGGCGGAATCATCCGCTTTGCCGCATCCGCATAAAACGGCCGCCGCGAGAAAGAAAACAAAAGCTTTATTGATTTGACCAATATTGAATGTTGTCGAATACACTGTTTGTCACCCTTGTTCCCAGATTGTAAGACGACCCGCCGTTTGTATGAATGGCAATGGCGGTCTGGCCGGTGTCGCTGTAATTGCGGTAAACGGGCGATCCGCTCTGGCAGCCGAACGTATCTGTCGTGTAGGTGAGTTTATATGTCTCGGCAGAACGTATCGGCTTACTGTCCGACCACATGGAACCGGACACTTTGTCGCACGGATACCCTGTCACGGTTGAGGAAAGCCCGGCCGGACTGGAACTGTTGGTCGTCCGGTAGCCGTACCAGCCGACAGTATTCCCGGGCGACCCGTTTACTTTGATTGCGCCGTAGTCGTAGTTTGTGTCACCGTTTTCTGTCCACCCTTTGACACTGTAGAATGTCTTGCCTGAATAAGAGCCGTACGGGTATGATGACCCGTTGCGGCCGGGAGCTGCCGTAATTTTCGATGCCCAGCCGTTTTTCTGATCATACACGCAATGTCCCGCCGTAACGATCGTGTCGGCATTGACAAAAAAACCGGTGCATCCGTAGGTGCTTGTGCTGCCGCTGTATGTGACGGTCAGCTGTGCTGTCGCGCGATATGGAAATGATGTTGTAGGAGAAATTCTGATTCGTTCGTCTGTTCCAATAATACTGGAAGGCTTTAATGACTTGATGTCAGCTTTGCTGTTTTGTGCAAGCTGTCTTTTGGTGAGGCCCGTTCCTTCATAAGCGGGGGATGTCTGTGTTGTTTGTACAGGCTGATTCAGATTGGCGTCAAACTCCTCACCGCTGTTTGATACAGATGTCTGCGGGCTGCCCGCTGCTTCTGCTGAAACAGCAAATAATGAAACTGACAGTAAGAATGCGGTAAGGCTCAGCAATCGTTTTGAAACTGTCTTCATTTTATAAAACGCCTCCTTTTTTGTCTACCGGCTTTCGGTTGAACATTTAACATATTATGGAATTTACTTAGCGTTATGACCGCAAAAGGATGTTTTTTTCCGCAAAAAAAAGACCGGGTCATTCCCGGTCTCTTACGGTGTGTGTTATCGTCTGCCTGAAGCTCTCATGCGCTCTTGCGGGTGCGAATTAATTGAACCGTCCGCCCGTTTAGAAGCGTAGTCATCCTTTGCCCGCGGTTCGCCTTCAAACTTATTATTGTTCTGATTAGGAAATCCTTTTGCCTTGTTCCGGACCATTTGTTTTCCCCCTTGGCCAATATCAAAAGGTTGCGCCTTCTGGACTGAAGACGTAAAGTTAGTATATGCCTGTGACAAGCTGCGTAAAAGCAGCAGGTTTTCCCAAGGAAAGGAGACAGAGACATGAATACATATATCGACAAACTGACGAATTTGCTGCTTGAGAAAAATGACATGCTCAGCTATTTGCAAGCGCGAACTTGGGTTGAGCTTTTATGGGGAGATTTCGAAGCGACTTACGCAAAAGCCGGCCGCCCGTATCAAGGAGAGCAAATGACGGAACGCGTCGTCAAGGAATGGATCGAATCATACGGCAGTAAGCTCCATATGTTCCAGAGCGTTCGGGAAGACGTTTCTCATTATTTGGATCAAAGCAGGGGTCTCCTGCATTAACATAGCAGTGCACCCGCCGGATACCGTCCGGCGGTTTTTTCTTTTGATAAAAGAAATGGGAAAATCATGTTTGACCACCCGCGGAATGTGGAAATGTGTAATAACTTATAAAATAGCGGGGAGGAACCACAATGAACATGAAAAAGGGGTTAACCGCATTTATTCCGGCCGCAGGACTTTGCTTATTTTTAGCCGCAGGCACCGTTTTTTTCGATCCGGCAGCGAATGCCGCAGCAGTTCACCAGACAAAAATAGACACCGCAGCAGATACATATATCGTGAAAGCAGGAGAACTTAACGTCCGCAAAGAACCAAATAAACAAGGGTCGATTATCGGCACGCTTCGTTCAGAGGATTCCGTAAAGGTTAAACGGCTTCAAGGAGCAGATTGGGCTGAGATTGACTACAAAGGTCACAAAGCCTATATCTCCACACATTTTCTGATGAAGCAGCCGGTGAAGGCGGTGACGGCGAAACAAACCGCTTTTTATACGCCGACTTTGGAAACCGGCAAAAAAGGGTCCGTTAAAGCGGGTGAAACCGTCAATGTGCTCGGCTGGGGGTTCAGCCATGACGGAGGATTTGACCGTAAATGGGCGTACGTCACATACGGCGGGAAAGCAGGTTATGTGAAAACGGCCGACTTAACTCAAAAATAAAGATTCGGGCAGGCGAATGAGCCTGCTTTTTTTCTGAAACTTTTCGCCTTTCCTTTCGTAAAAGATGAAAAGGAGAGTGACAGATATGATAATGGTAATCGGCGGCCTTCTGATGGCTGCGGCCGGCATTTTAGTCACATTTTTTCCGCCGAAGTCGATCAACAGCCTGTACGGATATCGGACGAAGCGCTCTATGGCGGATGAGTCGCAGTGGAAAGAAGGCAATCGATTCAGTGCGCTTCTCATGATTTTGTTCGGCCTTATATCGGCGGCAGCTGGATTTGCGGGCAGCCTGCTTATCCGGCTGACTCAGCCGTTCGCCCTGATCGTTCAGGCCGTATTATTGATTGCGATCAGCGTACTGATCATCGTCTTAACAGAAAGAAGATTGAAACAAACGGGGAGGAGAATCGATGAATGACATTACGTTTCACATGATCGAAACAAACGGAGTGACGCTGCACACGGCTTCAGCCGGTCCGAAAGACGGTCCTTTGGCGGTGCTGCTGCACGGGTTTCCGGAATTCTGGTACGGCTGGAAGAGCCAGATCAAACCGCTGGCGGATGCCGGATACCATGTTGTCGTGCCTGATCAGCGCGGCTATAATCTCAGTGACAAACCGGAGGGCATTGAAAACTATACCATTGATACGCTCAGAGACGACATTATCGGGCTGATCACGCATTTTACAGATGACAAAGCCGTCGTCATCGGCCACGATTGGGGAGGAGCCGTGGCCTGGCATTTGGCATCCACGCGGCCGCAATACGTTGAAAAATTAATCACGGTCAATATCCCGCACCCGGCGGTTATGCGGAAGGTCACACCGTTCTACCCGCCGCAGTGGAAGAAAAGCTCTTATATCGCGTTCTTTCAGCTGTCGGAAAAGCCGGAACGGAGATTGTCTGAAGACAATTACCGCGTATTGGATCACGCGATCGGCTTATCCGAACGACCGGCGCTTTTTTCACGGGAAGATGTCGACAGCTACAAAGAAGCTTGGGGCAGAAAAGGAGCGCTCACGGCGATGCTGAACTGGTACCGGGCGATCAGAGCCGGCGGTTTAGGCCCTGCCGTTCCGCTTAAAATGCCCGTTCCGTACCGATTAATATGGGGCGTCAATGACCAAGCGCTGAGCAAAAAGCTCGCCAAGGAAACAAAACGGATGATTCCAAACGGCGACTTAATCTTCATAGATGATGCCTCACATTGGGTCATTCACGAAAAACCGCGCATCGTCAGCCATTTGATTCATGAATACCTTCAGCAATAAAGTCTGTCCCGCGTACAGACTTTTTCTTTTTTTTTCTCATATCTGCCGAAAAACATGACAAAATATAAACCATATGCAGAAAAAATTTTCTGCCCGTGTAACAAAAAAAGGGTTTAAACGTCATTAAAAAAAGGAAAAGCCTTACTGAAGTTTTGCGGACAATTCCTTTAAGGCCGTCCTAAAAAAAGAATAATACAAAGAAGGTGCCTTCATGAAACAAAGGTTAATCTCAATTATTATTCCGTCTTACAATGAAGGGAACAATGTCAAGCTCATCCATGAATCTTTAAAAAAAGAATTTCAGACGATTCATTATGACTATGAAATTTTCTACATCAATGACGGAAGCGCGGATGACACCCTTCAGCAGATTAAAGAACTGGCCGCCAGAAACCATCGCGTCAAATACATATCTTTTTCCCGCAACTTCGGGAAAGAAGCGGCCATTTTGGCAGGATTTGAACACGTGCAGGGCGAAGCGGTAATCGTGATGGACGCCGATCTGCAGCATCCGACCCATCTGCTGAAAGACTTCATTCAAGGCTATGAAGAAGGGTATGACCAAGTCATCGCGCAGCGCAACCGAAAAGGGGACAGCCCCGTGCGTTCCGTGCTTTCTTCCCTGTATTATAAATTTATCAACAAAGCCGTCGAAGTGGACCTGCGTGACGGGGTCGGAGATTTCCGCCTGCTGAGCCGGCAGGCCGTTGATGCCCTTTTGAAGCTGAGTGAAGGGAACCGTTTCTCGAAAGGGCTGTTCTGCTGGATCGGGTTTGACCAGAAAATCGTATTTTATGAAAATGTCGAAAGGAAGAACGGCACGTCCAAATGGTCATTCAGCAATCTGTTCAACTACGGAATGGACGGTGTCGTCTCCTTCAACAACAAGCCCCTGAGGGTATGCTTTTTCACCGGTATTCTGATATTGCTTCTGTCGATGGTTTATATTGTAACGACCTTTGTTCAGATTCTGACACACGGCGTGTCCGTACCCGGATACTTCACCATTATTTCCGCCGTGCTGTTTTTAGGGGGCATCCAGCTTTTGAGTCTCGGCATCATCGGAGAATACATCGGCCGGATTTACTATGAAACAAAAAAACGCCCGCACTATTTAATTAAAGAAGCTAATATAACATACGGAGAACAAAATGAAACGAATTATACAAAAAAGCGCAAGTGGAACCATTAAACAGCCGCCGCTGTGCGCAGGGTATGGGGACGTTGTATGAAAAAAAATAAATGGATCTTGCCGGCAGCCTGTGTGCTGGCTGCGGCAGCCGCTCATATTTTTTTCTTAAAAGAGTGGTCGGCAGGCCGCTATATGACGGGGTCTGGAGACGGGATCGCCCAAATGGCGGTCTTCAAAAAGCTGCTGTTTGATCAATATATGAACGGCAGGCTGTTTTACAGCTATTCGTTCGGACTGGGCGGGGGAGTGTACAGTCAGCTCGGCTATTATTTCTCTACTTCTTTTCTATTCCTGTTTATTTCCGCCGCTGTCCGCTTTTTGCAGCTTATTCAGCTGACGGGTGAGGCTGATGCGCTGTTTTGGGCGCAGGCCTCCGTTTTTATCAGCATTGCCAAGCAGAGTTTTATCATATTCACGGCGGCGTGTGTGTTCCGTTATTTCGTCAAACGGACGGTGCCTGCTTTTGCCGGCGCCGTGTTGTACGGGGTCTCGATTATCTACTTCCGGCATGAGGTATATTGGGACTTTTTCACTGACAGTATGGTGTGGCTGCCGTTGCTTGTGTTGGGCGCGGAAAAAATCATCCGGGAAAAAAAGCCGGCGTGGTTTATCTTTGCCTGTGCGCTGACATTGATCAACAACTTTTATTTTGCGTATATTAATCTGATTTTCATCGGCATTTATCTCTTATTCAGGTGGGTGATCCCCCTTGAAGGCAATGAGGCGAAAAGGCTCACTCAATGCAGGATATTTATTCTGTCGGGTCTTCTCGGGTTCGGCATAAGCGCAGTTTCCTTTATTCCTGTCGTATACGGATACCTTCATAATCTGCGGCCGCCGTATTCAGAGCATATTGCATGGCTTGATTTTTCCGACAACATTTTATTTTCTAGCCGGATTATCATCCTGCCGGCGGCTTTTTTGCTCTTTCTATTTACATTTTCTTTATACCAAAACCGCTTGTTCCGGCTGTTTGCGGGAATCAGTCTGCTGTATATTCTGTTTCACTTCAGTCCGCTCGCGGCAAGTGCCTTTAACGGTTTTTCAGCTCCGCAGAACAGGTTTGAATACGTCCTGTGCTTCACGATTGCCGGAACGGTTTCAGCCGGGCTTTCTAAGCTTTCAGACATCAGCATGAAGAGTATGCTGATGTCCGCCGTACTCGTCGTTCTGCTCTATTGGAGCCAGGTGAGGCGGTACAGTCTGGATATTTCTGATCACGCCAACCTGCCCATCATCCTTCTTCTGGTGCTGAGCATAGCCGCTTTCTTTGCAGCACAGACAAGACTGAAAGGCGCGGTGCCCGCCGTCTATGCCGTCATTTTGCTTACGGCTGTGCTTACGGCTAATACATATGAAAAATTTGCTTTATCAGAAGGCGGGAAGATTTATACGGTATCGCATACATTTATGACGGGTGCTGACTATAAAGGCAAAGAGCAATCAGAACTCATTCAGCGTCTGAAAGAAAAAGACCCTGATCCGTTTGCCCGTTTAGATTGGATGAACGGTGTTTTCAATAACACCCCGATCATATACGGGTTCAACGGATTCAGCGTATACTCAAGCATACTGAACCGCAATCTGCTGTCCTTTTACTGGAAGGACCTCCGGATTGACATGGGCAGAGAAAGCGTCAGCCGCTATGCGACATTAGGAAACAGGGCTAATTTATACAGCCTGCTTTACGGAAAATATTATATGACGGAAAAAACAAACGAGGCCGGCGTGCCGTACGGGTTCAAAAAAATCATGGAATCATCCCATTATGCGGTTTATCAAAATCAATATGTGCTTCCGTTCGTACGGACAGCCGATCGCGTATATAACGAGGGCGGCCTGAAAAAAGCGCCCGCCCTTGCCAGGGAACGGGCGATGCTTGACGGGATCGTCATGGAATCAAGCACAACCAACACGAAAAAAGCGCCTGAGGCGAAAAATATGATCCGCCATGCAGAGATAGCGGCCGAACATGGCGATTATCATAACGGCATCCTGACGGTAAACGAAGACGGCGGCGGCCTGGTCATTACGCCGCAAGCCGCTAAGATGGACGGCGGCGATTATTACGTCAGCTTTTATTTGAAGAATAAAGCGAAGGACCAGGGCTTTACATTAAAAGTGAACGATTACACGACAACGAGAAAATCGAATCAATCCATTTACAAAACAGGTGTCAACGATCTTACTGTCAGAGTGCCGAAAACAAAAAACATCCAAATCCGTCTGCCGAAAGGATCGTATCAGCTTGACAGACTGGTGCTTTACGAAGAACGGTACGATACGCTGAAAAACGCATACCGAAAAGCGGAAAAAGAACCGCCGGCCGATCTCAGCTGGCGCGGAAATACGCTTCATATCTCGTATGAAAACAAAACCCGCGCGCCGTATATCATGCTTCCGATTCCATATGAAAAAGGCTGGGAGCTGAAAATAAACGGCAGACAGGAGCAGATTGAAAAAGCGGATTATTCCTTCATCGGATTTAAAGCGCAAAAAGGAAAAAACGATATTCAATTAACGTATTACCCGCCGTTTTTTAAACCCGCGGCCGCTCTATCGGTGATCAGCCTCGTGTTTGCGGCTATATATGTGAGAAGACAAAAAAAGCCCGGCTCTTAAACAGAGCCGAGCTTTAATTTTTTCTGCAATTTTTCCTCGCTGAAAATCCAGCCCGTGTAAGAAGAGAGAAGCTCTAAATCATGACTGAGATGGACGATGGCGACAAAAGGATAGTGGCCTTTGCTCCGGTAGCGCAAATCAATAAAGCGCACCTCATAATGATCTTTAAAGGTATCGACCTCCCACCTGTAAACGGGGGAAAATGAAAGAAAGGCTGCAATATTTTCGTCCTGTTTCGCGGCCTTCATCACATCGGTTTCCGGAACGGGCACGCGGTTGAATGTATCCAATATCACGACATGGCCGTCAAGGCTTCTGCCGACATAAAAGGCATGCGCCGTCGTCACGGCGATACGCCACTGCCTGAATTTCATCGTCGGCGAAATAATGATGGTTTCAATCTCCTCTTCAATCATTTCGCGCAGCCTTCGCTTTATCCGCAGCTGCATCAAAAAACGGACGGCGTAATATCCTGCGAGGATGATATAAAGCATCAGAAATGTCACGCCCGGATGACCTCCGATATACCACACAGCAATCGCGGCCAAATGGCTGACGAAAATAAACGGATCAAAGGTATTGATTAAACCGAGAGCGATCCATTTTCTCGAAAACGGGCGGATGGCCTGTGTGCCGTACGCGTTAAAAATGTCAACAAACACATGCAAAACGACAGCGAGGAGCGTCCACAGCCACAGGTGCAAAAAGTTCGCTTCCGGATAAAACATAAACAAAATACCCGGGATCAGAACGGACCAAAATAAAACGGCGGGAATGGAGTGCGTGAACCCTCTATGATTTCGAATATAAACGGCATTATTTTTCAGCTTCAATATGGTATCAATATCAGGTGCCTGAGAGCCGGCAAGAGCGGCGATCATAACTGCCTGAGACATGGGGGTGTGCATGCCGACGGCAGGATCAAGAGTTGCGATTCCGCCAAGCGCGATACCCATGACAACGTGAGTGCCAGTATCCATTGTTGACCTCCTAGCAGGCGTTAACAATCAGTCGCCCGCATATTTCGCATTATAAGATATTCCCCATTTTCTGTTTGCCCAATCATGGCGTTTATCCGCCGTTCTCATATGTTTCCGCTTTTTCTTTATCACTATTTAATGTAACATATTATCGTAACGTGCCCTAGTTTTACACCAAAATACGGTGTCAAGAAAAGCGGAACCCGAAACATCTGAGGAGAAGATATGAACGCACTTGAAGAAAAAATGAAACAAAAAGATATAGACAAATTTCGCGAGGACTTAATTACATGGTTCGAAAGAGAACAGAGAATTCTGCCGTGGAGAGAAAATCAGGACCCGTATCGGGTGTGGGTGTCAGAGGTGATGCTGCAGCAGACGCGCGTAGATACCGTCATCCCTTATTTCCGGCGGTTTGTTGAGCAATTTCCGACCGTTTCAGCGCTCGCTGAAGCCGATGAGGAAAAAGTGCTCAAAGCCTGGGAAGGGCTAGGTTATTACTCCCGTGTAAGAAATCTGCAAAGCGCCGTAAAAGAAGTGCATGAGCGATACGGGGGAGTCGTCCCTGCCGAGGAAAAGGAATTTGGCGGACTGAAAGGCGTCGGCCCTTATACAAAAGGCGCCGTGCTCAGCATCGCATACAACAAACCGATTCCCGCCGTTGACGGCAATGTGATGCGTGTCATGTCGAGAATTCTTTCCATATGGGACGATATCGCAAAACCTAAAACCAGAACCATTTTCGAACAGGCGGTATCAGCTTTCATTTCTCATGAAAAACCATCTGAATTCAATCAGGGTTTAATGGAGCTCGGCGCGATCATCTGCACCCCGAAATCGCCGTCCTGCCTGCTTTGCCCCGTACAAAAGCACTGCTCGGCATTTGCGGAAGGGACAGAGCGGGAGCTGCCCGTTAAAAGCAAAAAGAAAAAGCCCGGGATAAAAACAATGGCAGCCGTTGTGCTGACAGACGATCAAGGCGATGTCTATATTCATAAACGGCCGCCAAAAGGCTTGCTCGCCAACTTGTGGGAGTTTCCGAATACCGAAACCCAGAAAGGAATCAAAACCGAAAGAGAGCAGCTTGAAGCCTATTTAGAAAAAGAGATGGGAACAACCGCTGAAATCGGGGAGCTGGAAGGCATCGTAGAACATGTTTTCACCCATCTCGTCTGGAATATTTCGGTCTTTTTCGGTAAAGTAAAACAAGTGTCGGATACAACGGAATTCATACGGGTCACAAAAGAGGAGCTCGAGGAATACGCATTTCCCGTTTCCCATCAAAAGATATGGAAAATGGCTGAAGAAAGCGGCCGCCTGTAAAAAGCGTCAGTCATAACTGACGCGAGTGCCGTGGCCGTAATCCGCTTCATTCCGTTTCAGTCCGCCGCGGGCTTCGATTTCCTGAATCAGTTCCCGGTATTTGGACTGGCCTTCTTCGTTTAAATACGGCATAATTTGCTGGAAGGCATGATGGAAATAGGCGAGCTCTGAATCTCTCCAATCTTTTTTGGGCATCATGGCCAATTCGCCCATATCACGTCCGACATACATATAAAAGACCCCTTTCAACACATATTGCTTTTATTGTTTGTTGAATGAAAAGAACTATACACAGCAAGGAGCTGAGGAAAAATGGAACAAAATAAATGCGCACTGATCACGGGAAGCAGCCGCGGCGTCGGGAAAGCAGCCGCCATCAGACTCGCGGAAAAAGGATACAACATCGTCATCAATTACGCCCGCAGTAAAAAAGCGGCATTAGAAACCGCCGAAGAAATTGAAAAACTCGGCGTGAAAACGCTCGTCATTAAAGCCAATGTCGGCCAGCCGGCAAAAATCAAAGACATGTTCCGCCAGATTGACGAAACATTCGGCAGACTGGACGTGTTCGTCAATAACGCGGCTTCAGGCGTGCTGAGACCGGTTATGGAACTCGAAGAAACACACTGGGACTGGACGATGAATATCAATGCGAAAGCATTGCTTTTCTGCGCCCAGGAAGCGGCAAAGATGATGGAGAAAAACGGAGGCGGCCACATTGTCAGCATCAGCTCGCTCGGCAGCATCCGCTATCTTGAAAACTATACGACGGTCGGTGTCTCAAAAGCCGCTTTAGAATCGTTAACCCGTTATCTGGCGGTTGAGCTTTCTCCGAAAAATATCATCGTAAACGCCGTGTCAGGCGGAGCGATTGATACGGACGCGCTGAAGCATTTCCCTAACAGAGATGAACTGCTGGAAGATGCCCGCCAAAATACGCCGGCCGGCAGAATGGTCGAGATTAAAGATATGATCGACACGGTGGAGTTTTTAGTTTCTTCAAAAGCGGACATGATCCGCGGCCAGACCATCATTATTGACGGCGGACGTTCTCTGCTCGTATAAGTTTTAAAAAAAGATGAATAGCCTTATCATCTCCTGCGCATTCTAAAGTGCGTGGAGGTGATAACAATGGCAAACTCAAAATTCAGCAAAACAGACGTTCAGCAGGTGAAAAAACAAAACCAGCAATCAGCTTCCGGTCAGGGTCAATTCGGCACTGAATTCGGCAGTGAAACTGATGCGCAGCAGGTTAGAAAGCAAAACCAATCTGCTGAACAAAACAAACAGCAAAACAGCTAATCACTGAAACGAAAAAGCACTTCATCTTCGGATGGAAGTGCTTTTTTCTGTTGCCGAAACGACAAAACTTGTGATTCCTCTACAGAATGAGTCAAAGGGTTTTCCGGCGTAAAATCGAAATGGTAAGGAGTATCAACCTAAAAGCCTAAGGAGGAACCCGATGTCAGAGTTTGAAAAGCTTGTAAGTGAACAGATGAAAATCATGGATCAGCTTCTCGAGCTGCAGTCAGAACTTGACCGCTGCCGGCAGGTGGAAGCCGAACTCATCAGTCTGGAAAGAGATGCAAAGCTGGACAATGTACAGGACGAAATTGCGACAAAGCGAAAAGACCTGGCCGGCATACAGGAGTTATTCCAAAGGCAGACAGAGCAAGTCATCCAGTCTTATCGCAGCACGGAAAAGCCGTCTTCCTATGTGCAGAAATGAATGTGCCATTCCGGAAGCGGAGTGGTTCTTTTATTTTCATTTTTTAATTCGTAACGTTATAATAGTGAAAAGACTTGTCGGAAAGCAATTGCGGCTGCATTGACTGCAGGGCTTTACAGAAAGTAGGGGAGAAATATGGGATATCCCAAGGAAGGAGAAACCATTCAAATTCACAGCTATAAGCATAACGGGCTGCTTCATCGAATTTGGAATGAAACGACGATTTTAAAAAGTACGGAATTGTGTATCATCGGAGCCAACGACCGGACAATGGTGACGGAATCCGACGGACGGACGTGGGTGACGAGAGAACCGGCAATCTGCTACTTTCATGCCCGTCAGTGGTTTAACGTCATCGGAATGCTGAGAGATGACGGGGTGCACTATTATTGCAACATCAGCTCGCCGTTCGCTTATGACGGAGAGGCCATCAAATATATTGATTACGATTTGGATGTCAAGGTGTTTCCGGATATGACGTATAACATTCTTGACGAGGATGAATACGATGACCACCGCAAATCAATGAATTACCCTAAAGAGATCGACAGCATTCTGAAGGAGTATCTGAATACGCTGCTGCACTGGATTCATCAGCGGAAAGGACCGTTTGCTCCGGAATTTGTTGATATGTGGTATGAACGGTATCTGCGCTATACAAAATAAAGATACAATAAAAAACCTGTTGGGGTGTCAACAGGTTTTTCACATGGGCTCACACGCCTTAAAGAGAGAGGGGGATAAAGTGTGGGCGTAATCAGACGCTATATGCAATTTGTAAAACCTTATAAAAAACAAATTTTTATCACAGTGTTAATCGGCATCATAAAATTCTCCATCCCGCTGGCTCTCCCGCTTCTGTTAAAATACGTGGTCGATGACATTATTCAAGGGAGCGGAACGGCAAGCGCTAAAACATCATCGCTATTCACGATAATGGGTATCATGTTCGTGCTGTTTTTAATTCTGCGTCCCCCGGTAGAGTACTATCGGCAATACTTCGCGCAATGGACGGGCAGCCGGGTGCTCTACGATATCAGGGGGGTATTGTTTGATCATATTCAAAAATTGAGCCTGAGGTTTTATGCCAACACGAGAACGGGCGAAGTCATTTCCCGGGTGATAAATGATGTCGAACAGACAAAAGACTTTGTCATAACGGGACTGATGAATATCTGGCTTGATATGATGACGGTGCTGATCGTCATCTGCATTATGTTTACACTCGATGTTAAGCTGACATTGATATCTGTCATTTTGTTTCCGTTATACGGAATTTCAGTGAAATATTTTTACGGCCGCCTCCGAAAACTGACACGTGAGCGTTCTCAGGCACTCGCCCAAGTTCAAGGACATTTGCACGAAAGAGTTCAGGGGATGCCCGTTATCAGAAGTTTCGCCATTGAAGATTATGAACAAGCCAATTTTGATGAAAAAAACGGACATTTTCTGGACAGAGCGATCCGTCATACGAATTGGAACGCAAAAACGTTTGCAGTCGTGAACACCATTACGGATTTGGCGCCGCTGCTTGTTATCGCGTTTGCGGGTTATTTTGTCATAAACGGTCCGCTGACGGTAGGGACGATGGTTGCGTTCGTCGGCTATATTGACAGAATGTACAATCCGGTCAGAAGATTGATCAATTCATCGACGACGCTGACCCAGTCGATCGCTTCAATGGATCGCATATTTGAATTTATCGACGAGCCGTATGAACTGACTGATAAACCGAATGCACTAAAAGCTGACGACATTAAGGGCGAAGTCGAATTCCGAAATGTCTCGTTCCGTTATGAGGAAGGAAAAGAAACGATTTTGCAGAACGTTTCCTTAAAGGTGACAAAAGGGGAAACCGTCGCGCTCGTCGGGATGAGCGGCGGCGGAAAATCGACGCTTGTCAGCCTCATACCGCGTTTTTATGATGTATCCGGCGGCAGCCTGCTGATTGACGGAACGGATATTCGCGAGTATGAAGCGAGAAGCCTCCGCAATCAAGTCGGAATGGTGCTTCAGGATACGTTTCTGTTCAGTGAGACGATTCGTGAAAATATCGCCATCGGTAAACCGGGAGCGTCTCTGGATGAGGTGGTTGCGGCTGCGAAAGCGGCAAATGCCCATGAATTTATTATGAACTTCCCCGAAGGCTACGAAACCAAAGTCGGCGAACGGGGCGTCAAATTGTCAGGCGGGCAGAAACAGCGGATTTCCATCGCGCGTGTATTCTTAAAAAATCCGCCGCTGTTAATCTTGGATGAAGCGACATCGGCTCTTGATCTTGAAAGTGAACACTACATTCAGGAAGCGATGGAAAAGCTTGCGAAAAACCGGACGACATTTATCGTCGCCCACAGGCTGTCCACGATTACGCACGCGGATAAAATTGTCGTCATGGAAAACGGCGCCGTCGTCGAAACCGGCACGCACGAGGAATTAATGGCCCAAGGCGGCCAGTACAGACACTTATTTACGATTCAGAATTTGAACTGATACAAAAACTTATGCCGTCCGAATGGGCGGCATAAGTTTTTTTGAATGCAAAAAAACCCGGTTTTACGGAAGCACCGGGTTACTCTTCGTCTGTTTCTAATTCGCTGTCTTTCGGGTGGTATGTCTGAAAACTCGTAATTAATGTATCGAGATGCTCCAGCTGCTCGCGGTATTCCGCAACCGCAGCCATAATGCTGAGCATATTGTAATCAAGCAGTTCATCCTCGCAGTTCTGCTGATTTTTCAAGAAAGACTTCGTCAAAAGCTGTTTATATCTTATGCTTTCTTCAGCATCGTCATCATGCGGTTTGATCTTGCCGACCGTCCGCATCAGAATCCTTTCGTGCCAATGAAGCAGATAATCAATTTCTTCTGTCAGCGTCTCCTGAAATTCCTCCGGCATATGATAAATCTCGTTTTCATAGCGGTGCAGCTTTTTCAGCGTATCAAGCGCCCGATTCGCCGTAATAATCGCCTGTCTGAATAAAACAAGCTTGCGCGACTTTACATACGTCGTTTTCTTAAAGTAGCTTCTCTCCTCTTTATAAAGAAGGTACGTATGATCAAGCTTCATCATCTTTTCCTTCAGCTTCTCAATATCCTCTTTCAATATCGAGTGTTCCGTGGACTGGCGCATCGTCAGCCTGATCCATTTCATGATCTCATCGGTATATTCAACCGTATGATGAGTCAGCTTCGTTTCGTATTTCGGCGGAAGAAACACAAGGTTCACAATAAAAGAAGACAGCACGCCTAAAATAACGGTGCTTGTTCGTATCAGAGCGAACGTCAGGAAGCTGTTTCCCGGTGTTTCTAAAATCGCGATAACCGTCACGAGTGCAATCGAAATGGTGTGTTCAATTTTCAGTTTTAACATGATCGTGATGACAATCACTGCGGTCAATCCGATCATAATCGGACTCGGTCCGAAAATCAGTCCGAATGCCGTAGCGATGACAGCGCCGATGATATTTGCCTGAACCTGATCAATAATAATAAGAAAAGACCTGTAAATAGAGGGCTGTATGGCAAATATAGCTGCAATCCCGGCAAAGATCGGCGACGGAAGTCCGATCCATGATGCTAAGTAGAGCGCGAGCGTAATCGCAATCCCTGTTTTAAAAATGCGGGCACCAAGTTTCATTGGTTTGTGCGTGCATTCCTTTCTCTAATAAATTATGTGCCGAACGAACGGCTGACACTTACATTTCCCTGTCGGCTGATTTGCTAAACAATAAAGTAATATACAGGGATCATACCAATTATTCAAGGTCTTTTTTTTGAAAAAACCATTATCTCACAAATCGGACAAAAAGAACAAGCGGAAGCCCCGGGCTCCCGCTTGTTTCAGCAGTTATTTTTTCATATGTCTGAACGCATCTTCAACGGCTTGTAAAGTGGCGTCGATATCCTCTTCAGTATGTGCGGTTGTGATAAACCAAGCTTCATACTTCGATGGAGCGAGATTGATGCCGCGCTCAAGCATCAGTTTGAAGAACTTGGCGAATGCTTCTCCGTCCGTATTTTCCGCCTGCTCGTAATTGACGATCTTTTCATCAGTGAAGTAAACCGTGAGCGCGCCTTTTAAACGGTTGACGGTGATGGTAATGCCATGTGTCTCCGCATGGGCGAGAATGCCTTGCTCAAGTCTGGCGCCGAGCTCATCAAGCCGCTCATAAACGCCTTCTTCCTTCAGCACTTCCAGGCAGGCGATGCCTGATAGGATAGATGCCGGGTTTCCGGCCATCGTGCCGGCTTGATATGCCGGGCCGAGCGGAGCAACCTGCTCCATGATCTCTTTTTTGCCTCCGTAAGCGCCGATCGGCAAGCCGCCCCCGATAATTTTACCGAGCGCCGTTAAATCAGGCTTCACTTGAAGAAGATCCTGCGCGCCTCCGTACATAAAACGGAACGCCGTGATCACTTCATCATAAATGACGAGCGCACCCGCTTTATGGGTCAATTCATTTACCTGTTCTAAAAATCCTTCTTCAGGTTCAACGATGCCGAAGTTGCCGACGATCGGCTCGACGAGAACCGCTGCAATTTCCGAACCCCATTTATCCAGCGCGGCTTTGTAGCTTTCAATGTCATTGAAAGGAACGGTAATCACCTCATTGGCGATGCTTTTCGGCACGCCGGCGGAATCAGGGGTGCCGAGCGTAGACGGACCGGAACCCGCAGCGACAAGTACGAGATCAGAATGGCCGTGATAGCAGCCTGCGAATTTAATGATTTTTGTCCGGCCTGTATAAGCGCGTGCAACCCGGATCGTTGTCATTACCGCTTCAGTGCCTGAGTTTACGAATCGTACTTTATCAAGTGAAGGAATGGCCTCCTTCAGCATTTTGGCGAAAGTGACCTCATGTTTGGTCGGCGTCCCGTACAGCACACCGTTTTCAGCCGCTGTTTTAATCGCTTCAGTAATATGCGGGTGGGCATGTCCGGTAATAATCGGGCCGTAAGCCGCTAAATAATCAATATACTGATTCCCGTCTACATCCCAGAAATAAGCGCCGTTCGCTTTTTCCATCGCAACGGGTGAACCGCCGCCTACCGCTTTATAGGACCTGGACGGGCTGTTCACGCCTCCGACGATATGCTCTAACGCTTCCTTATGAAGTTCAACTGATTTTGTATACAAAAAATGACCCTCCTAATATCTCCTTACATCATGTTCTATTGTAGCATGCTTCATTGCGAGCACAACGGGTTCATGCTTCCAGAAAAGAGCGGGGGGATAACGGTTGTAATCTTAACGTGAATTGGATACGCTTAATAAAAAACCCGGAGGTATAAGAAATGACGATTGAAATCGGACAAACAGCACCGGATATGAAATTAGTGAATGACAGCGGGGAAGAAGTAGCATTGACGGATTTTAAAGGGAAGTACGTCGTTCTCTATTTTTATCCGAAAGACATGACACCCGGATGCACGACGGAAGCATGTGATTTCCGTGATCAGCACGAAAGTTTCGCGGGACTTGATGCCGTTATCATCGGAGTAAGCCCTGACAGCCGTGATAAACATGAAAAATTTAAGCAAAAACACGATCTTCCTTTCCAGCTCCTCGTTGATGATGAGCACAAATTGGCGGAAGCTTTTGATGTGTGGAAGCTGAAGAAGAATTTTGGGAAAGAATATATGGGTATCGAGCGATCCACTTTTTTGTTAGACAAAGAAGGCCGTCTTGTGAAGGAGTGGAGAAAGGTAAAAGTAAAAGATCACGTTGCCGAGGCGCTTCGAGAATTGGAACAAATTGCGTCTAATTAATGGACAAATGCTGAACTCACGGGGTTTTCTTCAGATTACATTTGACAGGAGACCGGAAAAAGATGTACACTAATTATAAACATTATAAAGTAAGAATCTTTTTTAGAAGAGAGGTGCATGACGGATGGCTGCACATGAATTAAAAGAAGCCTTAGACACGTTGAAGGATACGGGAGTCCGGATTACTCCTCAACGTCATGCCATTCTGGAATATCTCGTGGATTCTATGGCACATCCGACAGCGGACGATATATATAAAGCCTTGGAAGGGAAATTCCCTAATATGAGTGTTGCGACAGTGTATAACAATTTGCGTGTATTCCGGGAAGCTGGGCTTGTAAAGGAACTGACGTACGGAGATGCGTCCAGCAGATTTGACTTTGTCACCTCTGACCATTATCACGCCATTTGTGAAAGCTGCGGAAAAATCGTAGACTTCCATTATCCCGGGCTTGACGAAGTAGAACAGCTTGCGGCTCACGTCACGGGGTTTAAGGTAAGCCACCACCGTTTGGAGATTTACGGCGTCTGCCAAGAATGTTCCAAAAAAGAAAACCACTAAACGAAGCTGACCGCTTTGATACGGTCAGCTTCGTTTATTTTACACTGTTTTTTCTGTTATAAGACTCATCGAACGCTTTGCCTTCCAATCCTTTATCCAATGTGAGCGGCTCTCTGCAATGCATGCACATATCCACTCTGCCCAGAATCTTCGTTTCTTTCTCGCAAGCGGGGCACATCACCCGGACCGCTTTTGTGGACAGCATGCCGATCCAAAAATAAACGGCGGTGCTGAGCCCGATCGACAGCAGGCCGAGAATCATAAACAAGCTGGCAAGCAAAACAGACTGCTTAAAGAACAGCCCGATGTACATAATGATAAACCCAACGAAAACCAAACTTAACGCAAACGTTCTGATCTTATTAATTTTGCTTGAGTATTTCGCCATGGCCATCCCCCTCTCGTTTAACTATAGCACAAAACAGATGGCATATTCTTCATGTTTTCGTAAGAAAAGGGAAGAATAAATATGGCACCTGAAAGGAAATTTGTTATAATAGTGCAATGTGTTTAGAAAAAAGGACTTTCATGTTTTATCATAGAAATGTAGAAACAATAGCTAGTGAAACAATCGCATTGGAGGAATCGTAATGGACAATCTTCTCCGTCCAATTTACCAAGAAAGAGCAAGTCATCCCGATACGCTGGCCGTCCTTATGATTGAGAGAAGGAGTAAAGCATCATCCATCACGGATAACTTTGATGCGGTCATGCTTGTCATTGTCAAACAGGCTGATGAACCTCTTTTTATAAAGCATTATGAATTCGAACAAAAAACCGCTTCTTTACATATTGTAACGGATGCTCTGCTTCAGGAATGGATTCTGCTTGGGACCAATAGAAGAGTCATAGATTGGATCATCAACGGCAAAGTACTGTTTGACCGCAATGAATATATATCTGAACTCAATGACCGGCTCAGCACTTTTCCTTTCGCCGAGCGGAAATTAAAGATCGGAATGGAATACGGCAAGCTGATCAGAAGATTTGTAGAAGGAAAAGCGTTTTTTGAAGCTGATCATTTTCTGGATGCATATTATGCGGTAGTGCATGCTCTTCACCACTTGGCCCGCATAGAAGTGATTGACCGGGGGTTTTATCCCGAAACGACAGTCTGGAACCAGGTCCGTCACATTGAGCCGCAGGTATATAAGCTATATTCCGAACTTGTCGAGAGTCACGAAAGTTTGGAGAAAAGGCTCGAATTATTATTCTTAGCAAATGATTTTCTCATCCATTCAAAAGCTGAAATCGGTTCTGCGCACCTTTTTCAAGTGATGAAAGAAAAAGAAATGTGGCAGTTTGGAGAATTGCTTCAGCACCCTGAACTGGTGTACTTCACCCAAGATCTCGGTGTCATGCTTGATTACCTGACGGAAAAAGGCTTTGTTGAAGTATCTCAAATAGAGACCAAAGGGCAGGAAGTATATCATCGAGGATATTCTTTCAAAAAAAGTGTTGACGCTGAATCATAGGCATGGTATATTATTAAACGTCGCTGATGCGCTTCAACAAAAAGCTCACAGCGGCGGAGAAATAAAAACAAAAAAACATTTGACAGCAACTCGCTGAAATGTTATACTGAAAAAGTCGCCTCGAGATGAGGTTGAGATGATCTTTGAAAACTAAACAAGACAAAACGTACCTGTTAATTCAAAGTTTTAAATAAATCGCACAGCGATGTGCGTAGTCAGTCAAACACTTTATCGGAGAGTTTGATCCTGGCTCAGGACGAACGCTGGCGGCGTGCCTAATACATGCAAGTCGAGCGGACAGATGGGAGCTTGCTCCCTGATGTTAGCGGCGGACGGGTGAGTAACACGTGGG
>NZ_JAPHWE010000005.1:0-59863 GCF_026241425.1 Bacillus sp. ChL18
GCGATTTATTTAAAACTTTGAATTAACAGGTACGTTTTGTCTTGTTTAGTTTTCAAAGATCATTACCGCTTGTTGAAGCAGCTTTATTATCTTACCACTCAGCTTCTTTTATGTCAACAACTTTTTTTAAGTTGTTTCCGAAGCTTTTTGTTGTTGTCTGCTGTTCATCAGCGACGTTTAATAATATACCATGCATTCTTTAAATTTAGCAAGTGTTTTTTTCATTTTTTTAAAACGTATTTCGTTATATTCATCTCCGCCGCAGCATACGATGTAATCAAGCATGGACAAGATAAGGAGGCGTCATCAGTGAATCACTTCTACGTGTGGCACATAAGAAGGATAAAACAGCTGCTTATTATTATCATTGCCGCATTTGCAGCAGCCAGCTTTTTTTATATACAGAGAGCCGTCCCCCTTCCTGTATTTTTAACTGATAGCGGCCCGAAGGCTATTTCAAAAGGGGAGACGAAAGCGGGCGAAGTCGCATTAACATTCGATATCAGCTGGGGCGACGAAAAAGCAGTTCCTATTCTGAACGCGCTAAAAGCAAACGGTATTAAAAACGCCACTTTTTTTCTGTCAGCTTCTTGGGCGGAACGGCACCCGGACACAGTTGAACTTATGATAAAAGACGGACATCAAATCGGCAGCATGGGATATGCGTATAAGAATTATACCAACCTAGAGGACAATGAAATAAAAAAAGATATCCTCCGGGCCCAGACTGCATTTAAAAAGCTGGGTGTAAAGAATGTTCATTTACTCCGCCCGCCGACCGGACAATTTAATAAAAAGGTTCTTACCATTGCACAGCAGTACCACTATTCAGTGGTTCATTACAGCGTTAACTCGCAGGATTGGACAAATCCCGGCCCTGATAAAATCATTGAAAATGTAAACAGTCATATAAAAGGCGGCGACATTGTCCTGCTGCACGCCTCTGATTCAGCAACACAGACTGAAGAAGCGCTCCCCGCCATTATTCACAATTTAAAGCAAAAAGGACTGAAAAACGTGACCGTCGGCGACCTGATCGCAAATACTGACGTCAAGTCATCAGAAGTGAAATAACTACCTCTGGGCAAACTTCGGCAGCATTAACAGCTGAAACGCATTGCAGCCCATCAGCGGAATCAGCATCAAATAAAGCCAGTCCTCATTATTCACTCGTAGCGCAGGAACCCATTCAAGCGCTGTAATAACGACCATTAAAAATAATGATGAAACGAACGTATTTTTTGAGGACTGCTTTTGTTTTATATATGCCGTCAACAGGCCGACGGCAAGCAGAGCCAGCGGCAGCCAGACAAACCCTGCAATCGAGTCATTCCGCTCTCCGAAAAACAAAAATCTGACGTACATTAAATCAAAAGCGACAAACAGAATGATAAACAGCTGAAGCAGATTCCAAAGCGAGCTTGATCTGAGAATTTCAAGGGCAAACCGGTGCACCGTCAGAAAAACGAAGAATCCCATCTGGCTGATCACACTGAAAATCATGCCTACCCCGATAAACCAGATCAGAACGGAGAAAATCTGACCGGCCTCAAAATTCAGAAAGAACCCCTTGTACTCCCCCCACTTCAGAGCAAATCCCACGACGCTTGTAATAAGAGCGCCCACAGCTAAAATCGAAAAGAAAAATCGAACAAGCCCGCGGCTTTTCATCTCTTATTCATCCCCCTGACAATCGCGTTCAGCGATATTTTGTTATGTATAAATCCATTCCGATGAATCATATTAAAAATAAGTACAAGTAAGGAAGGAGCTTATGCATGTCAAAAGCCAAAACGCTATTGATAAGCTGTTTTGTTGTATTATCTGTAACAGCTTGTGCTCCAAAAGACCAAGCAGCGGATATGGATTATGACCAGACTAAAAAAATGGTTGTTGATATATTAAAGACAGATGATGGAAAAAAAGCAATTAAGGAAATATTAAATGATGATGCGATGAATGAGGCATTGGTGATTGATCAAAATGCCATTAAAGGCACAATAGAGAAAACCCTCACCTCTAAAAAAGGGGCGGAGTTCTGGAAAACCATCTTTGAAGACTCAAAGTTCGCCGAGAGCTTTGCAAAAACTCTTCAGCCCGAGCACGAAAAAATCATAAAAAAACTGATGAAAGACCCTGATTATCAGAAAAGTTTTATGCAGATCATGCAAGACCCCGGCATGGATAAAAAATACTATGAGCTGGTGAAAAGCCAAAAGTTCCGCAGTTACTTAGAGGATGTAATTACAGAGACACTTTCCAGCCCGCTTTTCAAAAAGCAATTCGAGGATGAATTGAAAAAAGCGGCTTCAAGCTCTGAAAAAGAAAGCCAATAAAAGGCCGGGCCGTGTTGATCCCGGCCCCTTTTTTATTCAGCTGTTTTTTCAATGACTTTCTGGGCGATCCCCATATAAATTTCCCCGATCGGATGACTTCTGTCATAGACAGAAGGCGCAAATTGATCCTTGTCCCAATCAGGCTGTTTTAAAGGAATTCTGCCAAGCAGCGGCACTTGCAATTCCTCTGCAAGCTTATCTCCCCCGCCTTGACCGAACACATATTCTCTCTCGCCGGTTTTTGCACTTTCATAGTAAGCCATATTTTCAATGACCCCTACAACTTCATGATCGGTCTTAATCGCCATAGAACCCGCTCTCGCCGCTACAAATGCGGCAGTAGGGTGCGGCGTTGATACGATAATCTCTTTGCAGCTCGGAAGCATCGTGTGTACATCGAGCGCCACATCACCCGTGCCGGGCGGCAGATCGAGAACGATATAGTCAACCTCTCCCCAGTCAACCTCATGGAAGAAGTTATTCAGCATCTTGCCCAGCATCGGCCCTCTCCACACAACCGGAGCGTTTTCTTCGACGAAAAAGCCCATCGACATAACCTTTACTCCAAATCTTTCGACAGGAAGCAGTTTTTCTCCTTCTACTGTTGGGCGAACTATAATACCCATCATGTCCGGCACGCTGAATCCGTATATATCCGCGTCGATCAAGCCGACTTTTTTGCCGAGCCGCGCAAGAGAAATGGCCAGGTTGACGGAAACCGTTGATTTGCCGACACCGCCTTTTCCGCTTGCCACCGCAAGAAAGACCGGCGGATGTTTCCTGTTCAGCAGGGTTTCGCTTTCAGCAGCAGGCCGGCTGAATTTCGCCAATGTTTCTTCCGGCAGCTCTTCAAACCGCAGTCCCACAGTTTCCGCACCCGCTTCTTTCAGAACGGATACGATTTCCTGCTGAATGCCCATCTGTTCAGCCGTCCCCGTTTTTGCCAATGCAATTTTTACACTGACATGCCGTTTTTCCGGCTTGATCTTTACTTCTTTAATGGCATCCAATTCTCCCAGCGGTCTATGAAGAAAAGGTTCGCGCATGTTTCCGACTATATTTCTTACTTCATCTTCTCTTATCATCGAACCCTCACCCTTTGTGTATTCGTTTACAAATGGTATTATACCATATATTAAACATAGAATCGGCGAAAAACCCTCCTTACTCGGGAGGGTCTCCTTTCTCTGTAAAGTATCTCAATACGCCCTTATACACGGAAGAAGCGATTTTGTCCTGATATTTGGGCTGGCCGAGCCTTTTCGCTTCCGCCGGATTGGACAGAAATCCGATTTCCACCAGCGCGCCCGGCTTGGTTACATTCTGCATTAAGTAAATGCCGTGTATCCGTTTCGCCTTTCTCGTTGTATTCTCCAAATTGATTCTCAATTCGTCCTGTATATATTTTGCCACTTTTTCATTTTCTTCGTATTTTCCATAGTAGAAGCTTTGGGCGCCGCTCCATCTCGGTGACGGTATGGCGTTCAGATGAATGCTGATATAAAGCTCCGCCTCTGAACGGTTGATGATTTCCACGCGCTTTCTCAGATCTTCCGCTTTGCGTCTGCTGTAGCCTTTCGTCCCTTCAGGAGCTAAATCAGTATCCGTCTCCCGCGTCATAATGACCAAAGCTCCCTGCTCCTGCAAATAGTCTCTGACCCTGGTGGCCACTTCGAGAGTAATGTCCTTTTCAAGGTGACTGCCTCCCGTGGCGCCTCCGTCCGGCCCGCCGTGTCCCGGATCGAGATAGATGATTTTCCCGCTCAGGGGCAGACTCCACGGCCGCCAGGAATCATCATTTTGGAATTGAAACCGGAATAAACACAATAATATGATAAAGCCAAGTAAAAAACCGAGCCATTTCAGCTTTTTTGTCATACCTTTCCCTCCCGCTTGTCCCCGTTATTAATAAGTATGGGACAAGGGAAGAAATTATGATTACCTCATGCGGAGCTTACATTGTTTTTCTCTTTGCAGAAATCCTTCCGTCCACCAGCTGTTGATAAACCGGCAGGACGCTTCATAGATTTCTTTTTGTTTAACGGAAGAATATTGCTCATGCGTCCAATTGCAAAGATATTCAAAAAAATCGATCGTCAGTTCTTCCTCTTCTTCAGCCGAACGGGCGTTTGCCCTCTGCAAAGACTCACCATAATAGCCAAAGACGCCGAACCGGCCGCCTAATAAATACGCTTCAATTGCAAAATCTATGCATCCTTCACTCAGAATGCCGTTTTCGTCTTGAAGAAAGGGAAACAATGGGGTAAGACATGCTTTTACGGACTGAATGATCTGCGTCAGTGACAGCTCCTTTAGTAAACTCTTCTCAAGCTCAAAATCCTTCTGCCGTTTCACGTCTGAAAAAGATAATACTTCTGCCATTGCCAGCCACGCTCCTTTTTACTGTTATTTTGAAAGGAAAAGGGAAAAAGCATGCTTTGTTGATAGTGGAAATCCTCCCAAATGAAGGAGTTTTATGTTAACTGGAAGAATAAAGAGCTGAGGTGACGTTATGAAAAAGCTGTTTCAATACAATTGGACGGTGCGTGACGAGTGGTTTATGATATGTGAAAAGCTGAGCCGGGAGGAACTGACGAAAACCCGGACGGGCGGAATGGAGAGCATCTTGCGGACTTTATTTCATATCATTGATGTCGAGATCAGCTGGGCTCGTGCCATTTTAGGTAAAGATGATGTTTTACCTGCTGAGTCTGACTATACGAGCATTCAGGATCTCAGAAAGCTGTCTGAACAGTATCGGGGGGATGTCATTCATGCGGTCTCCCTCAATGGACCGGATCTTGTTAAGCCGGACTGGATGGACCAAACCTTTCCTAAAGAAGATATTCTCCGCCACATCCTTGCGCATGAGATTCACCATATGGGACAACTGTCGGTTTGGGCCAGAGAAATTGGAATAGAACCGGTTTCGGCTAATGTGATCAGCCGTCCGCAGGAAAAAGCCGCAAAAAAACAGCACCTCTGACGGGATGCCGTTTTTATATTTTAATGCTTCTTGTTACGGAGTATGTATTAATGTATTCATCCAGCACGAGGCCGCCTTTGTCCTCGTAAAAACCGGCAACCATGAAGCCTGCGTCAATCTGACCTTTAATTTGATCCTCCAGCGTATGGCCGAATTCAAGCGCTTCATGATTATCAATAAGTTCCTTTACCTTTTTCTTACTCAGGTCTTTTTCATCCGAAAACGGAATGGAATACTTTACTTTGAGTACACCTTCCTGCTCTAAATCCATATCAAATAAGAACACGACGGGATTTACAAAACCGGAGACTAAAGACCCGCCTTTTTTCAATACGCGATGAGCTTCTTTCCATACCGGAAGAACCGTATCAACAAAGCAATTCGATACCGGGTGCACAATAAAATCAAATGACTCATCATCAAAACAGCTCAGATCATTCATGCTGCCTTTGACAGTCCGAAGCGTAAGATCGTCCCGCTCGGCAACCATTCTGTCTTGCGCAAGCTGTTTTTCCGAATTGTCAAAGATGGTCACGTCCGCTCCTGCAGCAGCAAGGACCGGCCCTTGCTGTCCTCCTCCTGAAGCGAGACAAAGAACCTTCAGACCGTCTATGGGCGGAAACCAATCTGCCGGCACATCTTTTCCGGGGGTCATTCTGATGCTCCAATTGCCTTTTTTCGCTTCACCAATCGTATGAGAATCAACCGCAACCGTCCATTCATTGCCTGTTTCGACTTTTTTATCCCATGCCTTGCTGTTATGTATGACTAACTTATTCATTATAACTGCGCTCCTTATTGGTAATGAATAGAGTATAACAAACAATTCTAGAAAAACATCGGATAACCTCTTGAATGTGAGAAAAAAATACAAAAAAACCACAACCAAGAAGTTGTGGTTTTTGCCATCCAAAACGATTAACGTTTTGAGAACTGAGGTGCACGACGAGCGCCTTTAAGACCGTATTTTTTACGTTCTTTCATACGAGCGTCACGAGTCAGAAGACCAGCACGTTTAAGTGTTGCACGGTATTCTGGATCTGCTTCAAGCAAAGCACGAGCGATACCATGACGGATTGCTCCAGCTTGACCAGATAAGCCGCCTCCATGTACGTTTACTAAAACATCATAAGTACCAGCTGTTTCAGTTAAAGTTAATGGTTGTTTGATATCTTCGATTAGGGCTGGAGATGGAATGTGCTCGCTGATTTCACGATTATTAACGACGATACGACCTTCTCCTGGAACTAAGCGCACACGCGCTACAGAACTTTTACGACGGCCAGTACCGTAATATTGAACCTGTGCCAAATTGGTAACCTCCTTTTTAATTAACCGCGAAGTTCGTAAACTTCAGGTTTTTGTGCTTCATGTGGATGCTCAGAACCACGGTATACGTTCAATTTCTTGAACATTTGACGACCTAGAGAACCTTTTGGAAGCATGCCTTTGATAGCAAGCTCAAGCATTTTCTCAGGGTAGTTTGTACGCATTTCAAGAGCAGTTCTTGATTTTAATCCGCCTGGATGTTGAGTGTGACGGTAGTAGATTTTGTCAGTTAACTTTTTACCAGTTAACTCGATTTTTTCAGCGTTGATGATGATCACATGATCTCCAGTATCAACGTGCGGTGTGTAAGTCGGTTTGTGTTTCCCGCGAAGGATAGATGCAACTTCTGTAGAAAGACGTCCTAAAGTCTTGCCTGCTGCATCAACAACTAACCACTTGCGTTCAATAGTACTTGCGTTAGCCATAGGTGTTGTACGCATTGAATTTCCCTCCTAAATGATCTGTCATTTTCAATAATCTTCGATTACGTTCTATTTCACAACACAATAAGTTCCGGGGCTTATCGTGGGGTTGAAATACATACCATATGATATCTTATAACTTTATGCAGACTCTGTCAAGAAAATGTTACACCTGGTTTAGTTGTCATAGCAAACGCTCCATAAATACAGCCCGTGCCCCGGTGCGGTGCGCCCCGCGGCTTCGCGATCTTTCGCTTCGAGCATTGCTTTTACATCATCCGGAGAAAATTTTCCAGCTCCTGTATCCAATAACGTTCCGGCAATGATTCTGACCATATTATAGAGAAAACCGTTACCGGTGATCCGCATCTGCAGGCCGTCTCCGGTCTCAGTCCAATCCAGCTCGTAAATCGTTCTGACCTTATCCTGAACCGCGGTATCAGCCGCGCAAAAGCTTGTGAAATCATGTGTCCCGATGAGGTGCCTTGAAGCTTCCCTCATTTTCTGCACATTAAGCTGATATGCAAAATGGTAAGCGTAATGTCGTTTAAATACGTCCGGGTGTTTCTCCGTATATACAATGTAGCGATATTCCTTTTGGACTGCGCTAAATCGTGCATGGAACCCATCATCCGCAATCTCTGCTGTTTTGACGGCAATATCATCAGGCAGCAGGGCATTGAGCGCAAACGGCCATTTCTCAGCCGGGATGGACAGCGGCGTATCAAAATGAATGACCTGCCCGGCAGCATGAACATCGCTGTCCGTGCGGCCGGATGAGTACACAGGCACTCTGCCGTCCGTTTTATGGATGACGGCCAGCGCTTTTTCCAATTCACTTTGAACGGTCCGTTTTCCAGGCTGAACCTGATATCCGTTAAATAAATGCCCGTCATAAGCAATGGTACATTTCACTCTCATTCAGCAGCACCTCTAACTTCTTAAGAAAAACAATAACACGGCTAATACCATGATGAGCAGAATAGCTCCGGTATCCTTTCCGGTCCAGACAAGCTTTCTGTATTTCGTTCTCCCCTCACCGCCCTGGTAGCCTCTCGCCTCCATGGCGACCGCGAGCTCTTCTGCGCGTTTAAAGGCGCTGACAAACAGCGGGACAAGCAGCGGAACAACCGCTTTGATTCTGTCTTTCACCGGGCCGCTTGTAAAGTCCGCACCCCTCGCCATTTGCGCCTTCATGATTTTATCTGTCTCTTCCATCAATGTCGGGATAAATCGCAATGATATCGACATCATCAATGCGAGTTCGTGTACGGGCAGCTTCACCTTTTTAAAAGGATTCAGCAGCTGCTCCATTCCATCCGTTATTTCAATCGGCGTTGTTGTCAGCGTCAGCAGCGTCGTCATAAAGATAAGGTAAACGAAACGGAGGGAGATAAAAATCCCCTGTATAAGTCCGCCCTCATATACTTTAAACCAGCCAAGCTGAAAAATGACAGATCCTTCATGCGTCATGAAAATGTGTAATAAAAAGGTAAACGCCACAATCCAGATAATCGGCTTAAGCCCCTTCAGCAAAAAGCTGAACGGCACTCGTGTTAAGGCAATCACCCCGAATGTAAACAAACCGAGCAAAGCGTACGTCTGTACGTTGTTTGCCAAAAAAACGATACATACAAAAAGAAAGATGCTGACAAGTTTTGTTCGCGGATCCAATCGGTGAATAAGCGATGATCCGGGAACATACTTTCCGATAATCATGCTGTCCATCATTGGTCCTTTTCCTCCTGAAAGAAAGCCTTAATTTCACTGGCGGCATCCTGCAGGGTCAGCATGGGTTTCTCATACTTGACGCCGAGAGCCTTCTCAAGCCGTCTCTGAAACTTCACCGATTCAGGAAGATCCAGGCCCATTTCAGCCATCTCTTCACCTTTTACAAACAAGTCACGCGGACTCCCCGTCGCTTTAATGGTTCCTTTGTGCATGACGATCATCTCGTCGGCATAACGGGCGGCGTCCTCCATACTGTGGGTGACGAGAACGGTTGTCAGGTTTCCCCGCTGATGAAGCGCATAGAACATGTCCATAATGTCCTGGCGCCCTCTCGGATCAAGACCGGCCGTCGGTTCATCCAAAACCAGCACTTCCGGCTCCATCGCGAGAACGCCGGCAATCGCCACTCTGCGCATCTGGCCGCCGCTGAGCTCAAATGGTGAACGATCCAAAATGTCTTCCGGAAGGCCCACAAGCCCCAGCATTTCTTTTGCTTTCCGTTCAGCGTCTTCTTTTTTTACACCGAAATTCATCGGTCCGAATGCGATGTCCTTCAGCACAGTCTCTTCAAACAGCTGATGTTCGGGAAATTGGAAAACGATTCCGACTTTTTTTCGTAAAGTCTTAAGGTCTTTATTCTTTTTACCGGCTGCCAGAATCGTGCTCCCGAGTTCAAGCTGTCCTTTAGTCGGTTTCAGCAAACCGTTTAAATGCTGCAGGAGCGTCGATTTGCCCGACCCTGTATGCCCGATGACGGCAACATAGCTGCCCTCTTTTATTACGGCATTGATATCATACAGAGCAAGCCGTTCAAACGGTGTCTTCATTTGATAGCGGTGTTCTACATCATTGATTTTAATGTCCACAGCTCATTCACCAGCCCTTCCTGAGTCAGATGGTTTTTCGTTAACGCCAGTCCGCTTTCTTTCAAAAGCAGGCTGAGCTGGAATGAGAAAGGCAAATCAAGACCGATGCGAACCAAGTCTTCGTTTAATTTAAAAATCTCTTCAGGCGTGCCCTCTGCATATTTCCTGCCGCCGTTCATCACAATGATCCTGTCCGCCCTTGCGGCTTCTTCCAGATCATGTGTTATCGAAATGACGGTGGCCATGCCCTGATCTTTTAAGCGTCTGACAGTATCAAGGACTTCTTCTCTCCCAATCGGGTCAAGCATGGATGTCGCTTCATCCAAAATCATAATATCAGGACGCGCGGCAATAATTCCCGCGATCGCCACTCTTTGTTTTTGACCTCCGGAGAGATGGTGCGGCTCTTGATCAAGAAAATCCTGCATATTGACTTGTGTGACAGCCCAATCTACTCTCTCAATCATTTCTTCGCGCGGAACACCATTGTTTTCTAAACCAAAAGCCACATCATCGCGAACAGTCGTGCCGACAAATTGGTTATCGGGATTCTGAAAGACCATCCCTATTTTTTTTCGCACATCCCACACGGTATCCTCAGTCAGTTTGATGCCGCCGACTTCAATTTCTCCGACCTCAGGCAAAATCAGCCCGTTCAGCGCTCTGGCCAAAGTCGACTTCCCTGAACCGTTGTGGCCTACGATAGCAAGCCATTCTCCTTCGTATACCTCCAGACTCACACCGTCCAGCGCCGGTCTTTCCGCATCTTTGCGGTATCGGAATAGAATGTCTTTTACGGATATAAGCTGTTTTTGATCCACGGGCGCCTGGCCTCCTCTCAGCTATAGCTCTGCTTGTCTGTCTCATGATAAAAAGTTCTGATATCTAAAAAAAGGGCATAGATCCAGTTAGAAACTGTCCCGCCCTTCTTTAGATACACAAAAATATGTGATTAAACCAATTCGATGATTGCCATTGGTGCACCGTCACCACGGCGAGGACCAAGCTTCATAATACGTGTGTATCCGCCTTGGCGCTCCTCGTAACGAGTTGCAATGTCAGAGAACAATTTTTGAAGTGCATCTTGGTTATTTTCCTCATTAGCAACCTCGTTGCGAATGTATGCAGCAGCTTGACGACGAGCATGCAAGTCACCGCGCTTACCAAGAGTGATCATCTTTTCAACAACAGAGCGAAGTTCTTTCGCACGTGTTTCAGTTGTTTCAATTCTTTCGTTGATGATCAAATCTGTTGTAAGATCACGAAGCATAGCTTTACGCTGTGAACTCGTACGTCCTAGTTTTCTGTATGACATGTGATGTCCCCTCCTTTAATGGAATGCTGTTTCTAAATAAAAAACACACGAAAATCCTAGTTCACATGGAAACTAGATCAATCGTCTTTGCGAAGGCCGAGTCCAAGTTCTTCTAGTTTCGCTTTCACTTCTTCAAGTGATTTGCGTCCCAGGTTGCGAACTTTCATCATATCTTCTTCCGTCTTGTTCGCAAGTTCTTGAACCGTGTTAATGCCCGCACGCTTCAAGCAGTTGTAAGAACGGACAGAAAGATCAAGTTCCTCAATCGTCATTTCAAGAACTTTTTCTTTTTGATCCTCTTCTTTTTCAACCATGATTTCAGCATGCTGAGCTTCGTCAGTTAAACCGACGAATATATTAAGGTGTTCAGTTAAAATCTTTGAACCGAGAGCAATTGCTTCCTTCGGTCCAGTGCTTCCGTCAGTCCAAACATCAAGTGTAAGTTTGTCATAGTTTGCAACCTGGCCTACACGAGTGTTTTCTACCTGATAAGATAAACGAGAAACTGGCGTAAAGATTGAATCGATCGGAATCACGCCGATTGGCTGATCGTCTCTTTTGTTCGAATCAGCAGGTGTATACCCACGTCCTCTTTGTGCAGTAAGGCGAACTCGGAAACTCGCATTCTCACCAAGAGTCGCGATATGAAGATCCGGATTAAGGATTTCAACATCGCTGTCGTGTGTAATATCAGCTGCTGTGACAGTTCCTTCGCCCTGTACATCAATTTCAAGCGTCTTCTCTTCATCAGAGTAGATTTTCAATGCAAGCTTTTTAATGTGCAAGATTATCGTTGTAACATCTTCCACAACGCCTTCGATTGTCGAGAATTCGTGCAGTACACCATCTATCTGGATCGATGTTACAGCGGCACCAGGGAGTGAGGATAAGAGGATACGACGTAAGGAGTTACCCAGAGTTGTACCATATCCACGCTCAAGCGGCTCTACGACAAACTTACCAAATTTGGCATCGTCGCTGATTTCAACCGTTTCGATTTTTGGTTTTTCAATCTCGATCATTACTTAAAACCCTCCTTCAAAACGTCGAAACCTCGAATAGAATCATATGAGATTCCATCCGAAATTCCCCATTGTTTAGTCCCGTATGTGCTCAGGCAACGAGTCGGTGCATTCGTTTCATAAATAACTGTATCATAACCCATTATTGACAGGGACACAAAATCTATACAAACAAATTACACGCGGCGACGTTTTGGTGGACGGCATCCATTATGAGGAACAGGAGTTACGTCTCTAATAGCTGTAACTTCAAGCCCGGCAGCTTGTAAAGCACGGATTGCAGCTTCACGGCCAGAACCTGGTCCTTTAACAGTTACTTCAAGAGTTTTAAGTCCGTGTTCGATTGAACCTTTAGCAGCTGTTTCAGCAGCCATTTGCGCAGCAAAAGGAGTAGATTTACGAGAACCTCTGAATCCTAGAGCTCCGGCACTTGACCAAGAAATAGCATTACCATGAGTATCAGTGATCGTAACGATCGTGTTGTTGAAAGTTGAACGAATATGAGCGATTCCTGACTCAATATTCTTTTTCACGCGACGTTTACGCGTGTTTTGTTTACGAGCAGCAGCCATTGTTT
This sequence comes from Bacillus sp. ChL18, assembly GCF_026241425.1. Taxonomy (NCBI): domain Bacteria; kingdom Bacillati; phylum Bacillota; class Bacilli; order Caryophanales; family Bacillaceae; genus Bacillus; species Bacillus sp. ChL18. The sequence goes on from NZ_JAPHWE010000005.1 coordinate 12,585, forward strand.
AGGTACCTCCCTTACTTATTTTTTCTTGTTAGCTACAGTACGACGCGGACCTTTACGAGTACGCGCATTGTTTTTAGAGTTTTGTCCGCGAACAGGCAAACCTCTGCGATGGCGGATTCCGCGGTAGCTTCCGATTTCGATCAGACGCTTGATGTTAAGAGAAACTTCACGGCGAAGGTCACCTTCTACTTTCAGTTTGTCAATAACATCACGGATTTTACCAAGTTCTTCTTCAGTAAGATCACGCACACGAGTATCTTCAGAAACACCAGCCTCTTTCAAGACTTGCTGAGCCGTTGTGCGGCCAATTCCGAAGACATATGTTAAAGAAATAACAACACGTTTGTCACGTGGGATATCTACACCAGCAATACGAGCCATTCTCTGGGCACCTCCTTATTAATTATCCTTGTTTTTGTTTATGCTTTGGATTTTCACAGATCACCATTACTTTTCCTTTTCTGCGAATAACTTTACATTTCTCGCAGATTGGTTTAACTGATGGTCTCACTTTCATGTGTTTCCAACCTCCTTCAGTTTCCGGAGTGCTTTATTTGTAACGGTACGTAATCCTGCCACGAGTTAAGTCATATGGAGATAATTCTACCGTAACTTTGTCTCCAGGTAAAATGCGAATGAAGTGCATGCGGATTTTACCAGATACGTGAGCCAAAACCGTATGGCCATTTTCGAGTTCAACTTTGAACATCGCGTTTGGCAGTGTTTCGACAATCGTACCTTCCACTTCAATTACATCGTCTTTCGCCATTCAAGTGTTCTCCCTTCTTCAAATCAGTAACTTGCTCTCTGACAAATTTCAAAAGAGAAAATCTCAGTTATCCGTTTGTCACACGCCCTGTTTCGTTTATACTGTTCTGAACTTCCGGAGATACGCAATCATAAAGGGTGAATGATTGATATTCTTTTTCTAAGGAGAATGAAATGTACGCTTTTCTCCGTCTGCTTTAGTACACGATGATGAATCTTCATTCCGATGACAGCAGCTAGCCGGTTTTTCTTCCGACCAATTGTAAACCTACAATCTGCCCAGGTGCGGAATGAAAAACATGTGTCAAGGAATTCATTTCATCATCTAGACTTTTGTCAGTATATCAAAACCCGTTTCCGTAATCGCAATCGTATGTTCAAAATGAGCACACTTTTTCCCATCTACCGTTACAACCGTCCAGTTATCAGCCAATGTTTTCACATATCGGCTGCCAGCGTTAACCATCGGTTCTATAGCGAGAACCATACCAGGCTTCAGCCTAGGTCCTTTGTTTGGCGGACCGTAATGAGGAATTTGCGGATCCTCATGCAAGTCTTGACCAACACCATGTCCGACATACTCCCTAACAACTGAAAACTGCTCATTTTCGACATACGTTTGTATTGCGTGGGAAATATTCGACAAACGTTCACCTGGTTTTGCTTCCTTCAAGCCTTTATATAAAGACTCCTCTGTTACTTCCAGCAGTCGTTTATCATCATCACTGATGTTTCCTACCGGATATGTCCAAGCAGAGTCACCATGATAACCATTTAATTTAGCACCGATATCAATGCTGATAATGTCACCGTCACGCAAAACCCTTTTACCGGGAATTCCGTGAACGAGTTCTTCATTAACTGATACACAGATGCTCCCGCGAAACCCATTATACCCCTTAAAAGATGGGATTGCACCCTGCTTTTCAATAAAACGTTCGGCAATTTGATCCAATTCTTTTGTCGAGATTCCTGGTTTAATGTGCTTTTTCATCTCTTCATGAGTCAAAGCCACGATTCGCCCTGCTTCCCGCATGATGCCAAGCTCACGAGGGGTCTTACAGATAATCATTTGCTCAATCCTCCAAGAAGCTCTTTCACATCTTTGTACACGTCGTTAATGTCCTGCTGGCCATTGACGTTGACAAGATACCCTTTCTCAGAATAAAAATCGAGTAAAGGCTGAGTCTGCTTCATGTTGACCTCAAGGCGTTTTGAGACGGTTTCCTCATTATCATCTGCCCGTTGATAAAGGTCTCCTCCGTCTTTATCACAAACACCCGGCGTTTTCGGCGGATTGAAAACCAAATGATAGGTTGTGCCGCAAACACTGCAAATTCTGCGTCCAGTCAAACGTTCCATTAAAGAGTCTTTGTCTACTTTAATGTTAATGACATAATCAATCGGCTTGCCGTATTCCTCAAGAATGTTTTCAAGAGCTTCAGCCTGAGCGACTGTTCGCGGAAATCCGTCCAGAAGAAAACCTCTTTCACAATCATCTTTGCCGAGTCTTTCTTTGACAATGCCGATTGTGACTTCGTCCGGTACGAGCTCGCCTTTATCAATATAAGACTTTGCTTCGAGTCCGAGTGGTGTTTCTTCTTTCATAGCAGCACGGAACATATCTCCCGTTGAGATATGAGGTATCCCATAATCCTCAACAATTCGTTCTCCCTGAGTGCCTTTACCGGCTCCAGGAAGTCCCATTAAGACTAAGTTCATTCGGATTTCCCCCGTCCTCTCTTATTTAGAGGAATGGTTAAAACCAGTCCTCTAATTTTTCATAAATCCTCGGTAATTACGTTTCACTAACTGGCTCTCCAGCTGCTTCATTGTCTCCAAGGCTACCCCGACGACAATTAACAATGATGTTCCGCCAATCTGTGCACTTTGAGGCAATCCAGCGAATTGAATGAAAAAGATAGGAAGAATGGAAATCACGGCTAAGAATATAGAACCCACAAACGTAAGTCGATACAAAATGCTCGTAATTCTATCTTGAGTCATTTTCCCTGGACGAACCCCCGGGATATAGCCACCCTGTTTTTTTAGGTTATCAGCCATTTGTTCAGGGTTTACCTGCACAAAAGCATAGAAGTACGTAAAGGCGATAATTAATGCGACATAAACCGCCATGCCCACCGGATGTGTATTGTCAAAGTTGGCTTGAATCCACTTTGTCACATTGTTTTCTCCGAAAAATGACGCGATAGTACGCGGCGTAATAAGAAACGCAACCGCAAAGATTACCGGAATAACCCCTGCAGGATTCACTTTAAGCGGAAGGTGAGTTGACTGGCCTCCGCCAACAGGTGAACGACCTTGCCCTTTTGCATATTGAATCGCGATTTTGCGTACGGCCTGCTGAATGAAAATAACACCAACAATAACGGCCAAAATCGCAATCACCAGTAAAGCGATTTTTACAATATGAATAAACAGCTGATCGCTGCTGCCGACAAATTGAGTCTCATAAATCTGCCCAACAGTTTTCGGAATACTAGCCACAATCCCCGCGAAGATGATGATCGAAATTCCGTTACCTACTCCATTGGAAGTAATTTGTTCTCCCAGCCACATTAAAAAAGCAGTTCCTCCAGTGAGTACTAAAGCAATAATCAGATATGTCGATATGCCGGATTTTTCAATCAGCATACCGTTTGCCAGGTTGTTAAACCCGTAAGACATACCTAATGCCTGGATAAAACCAAGCACAATCGTAAAATATCTCGTGAACTGAGCTAATTTACGGCGGCCGACTTCACCTTGCTTAGACCACTCGGTAAACTTCGGCACAACATCCATCTGAAGCAGCTGAATGATGATTGAAGCAGTGATGTAAGGCGTAATTCCCATCGCAAAAATGGAGAACTGATAAAGCGCACCGCCGCCAAATGTATTAAGGAGATCAAAAACCCCCATCGAACTTTGTGTCTGCAACGCCTGAGCATTTACATATGGCACAGGGATAAACGCACCTATGCGAAAGACGATAAGCATGAGTAATGTAAAAATGATTTTATTCCGAATATCACTCACACGCATAAAGTTGGAGATTGTCTTAAACAAGTTAGATCACCTCAGCTGTACCGCCAGCAGCTTCAACAGCTTCTTTCGCAGAAGCAGAGAATTTATTGGCTTTTACAGTTAATTTTTTCTCTAATTTACCGTTGCCAAGAATCTTTACTCCTGCATTAAGTTTGCTAATAACACCAGTCTCAAGAAGAAGTTCAGGAGTGACTTCCGTTCCTTCCGCAAAACCGTTCAATTTGTCTACGTTCACAATAGCGTATTCCTTACGGTTGATGTTTGTAAAACCGCGTTTAGGAAGACGTTGGAATAAAGGCATTTGTCCCCCCTCGAATCCAGGGCGTACACCGCCGCCAGAACGAGCGTTTTGACCTTTGTGACCTTTACCAGCTGTTTTACCGTTACCAGAACCAATACCACGACCTACGCGATTGCGTACTTTACGTGAACCTTCTGAAGGCTTTAATTCATGAAGTTTCATTAGGACACCTCCTTAGCCTATAATTTATTTTTATTGTTCTTTAACAGAAACTAGATGAGATACTTTATTAATCATACCGCGGATCGCAGCGTTATCTTCATGAACGACAGTTTGGTTTGTTTTCTTTAAACCAAGTGTTCTTACAGTAACGCGCTGATCTTCCGGGCGACCGATTACACTGCGTTTGAGGGTAATTTCTAATTTAGCCATTAATGTTCCCTCCTTATCCTAACAGTTCTTCTACAGATTTTCCACGAAGCTTCGCAACCTCTTCGGCACGTTTAAGCTCACTTAAACCTTGAAGTGTTGCACGGATCATGTTGATCGGTGTGTTAGAACCTAAAGACTTAGAAAGGATATCAGCAACGCCAGCAAGCTCAAGTACCGCACGTACAGGGCCTCCAGCGATAACTCCAGTACCTTCAGAAGCAGGTTTCAACAAGATATTGCCTGCACCGAAACGTCCGATGATTTCGTGTGGAATCGTAGTTCCAACCATTGGTACTTCAATCAAATTCTTTTTCGCATCTTCAACAGCTTTGCGGATTGCTTCAGGTACTTCTTGTGCTTTACCAGTACCGAAACCTACGTGACCGTTTTTGTCACCGACAACGACTAGAGCTGCGAAACGGAAACGACGACCACCTTTAACAACTTTCGCTACGCGGTTAACCGTAACTAAGCGTTCTTCTAACTCTAATTTGCTTGGGTCAATACGACGCATAATCATGTGTCCCTCCTTTTTTTATTAAAATTTCAGTCCGGCTTCACGAGCTGCATCGGCCAGAGCTTTTACACGTCCATGGTATAAGTATCCGCCGCGGTCAAATACTACGTCAGAAACACCTTTCTCAGAAGCGCGTTTCGCAACGAGTTCACCGACTTTAGCAGCAGCAGCGCTGTCACCAGTGCTTTCCACGTTCAAATCTTTATCGAGAGTAGAGGCACTAGCAAGTGTAACGCCATTTACATCATCGATGATTTGAGCATAAATGTGTTTGTTTGAACGGAACACATTCAGACGAGGTCTTTCAGCTGTGCCTGAAAGTTTAGCACGAACACGGGCATGTCTTTTTTGACGAGCAGCATTTTTGCTAGTTTTCGTAATCATCCTTAGGTCACTCCTTTCTTCACTTTAAGCGGTCTTACTTAGCAGATTTACCTTCTTTACGGCGAACAACTTCACCTTCGTAGCGAATTCCTTTACCTTTGTAAGGCTCTGGAGAACGTACAGCGCGGATGTTAGCAGCGATAGCTCCTACACGCTCTTTGTCTGTACCTTTTACAACTACTTTAGTTTGAGAAGGAACTTCGATTTCGATGCCCTCTTCAGGAACGATCTCAACAGGATGAGAGTATCCAACGTTTAAAACAAGTTTGTTTCCGGATTTAGCCGCACGATAACCGACACCGACTAATTCCAAACCTCTTTCAAATCCTTTAGATACGCCTTCAACCATGTTTCCAAGCAGACTGCGAGTCGTACCATGCAGCGCACGGTGCTCTTTGTGATCAGAAGGACGAGTAACTGTAAGCACGTTGTCCTCAATTTTGATTTCCATATCAGGATGGAAAGTACGAGTTAATTCTCCTTTTGGTCCTTTTACAGCTACAGTGTTGCCTTCGTTCAGCGTTACTGTAACTCCAGAAGGGATCTCAAGCAGTTTTTTTCCTACACGAGACATACTAAAACACCTCCATTCTTGTTAAACTTCTTACCAAACGTATGCTAGAACTTCTCCACCAGCTTGTTTTGCACGGGCTTCTTTGTCCGTTAAAACACCTTGTGATGTAGAAATAATCGCGATTCCAAGACCGTTAAGTACGCGAGGTACTTCATTTGATTTAGCGTATACACGCAAACCTGGTTTGCTGATTCTTTTAAGACCAGTGATAACGCGCTCGTTGTTTTGTCCGTATTTCAAGAAAACGCGGATGATACCTTGTTTGCTGTCTTCTACGAACTCAACGTCACGAATGAAACCTTCACGCTTTAAAATGTCAGCAATTTCTCTTTTCAATTTAGAAGCAGGAATTTCAAGCTTCTCATGACGTACCATGTTTGCATTGCGAATACGAGTCAGCATATCTGCAATTGGATCTGTCATAACCATTATATAATTACCTCCTTCCCATTCTTGGGGATTACCAGCTGGCTTTTTTCACGCCAGGAATTTGTCCTTTATATGCAAGCTCACGGAAACAAATACGGCAAAGTTTAAATTTACGAATGACTGAGTGCGGACGTCCGCAGCGTTCACAGCGAGTGTACTCTTGCACTTTAAACTTTGGTGTACGTTGTTGTTTCGCAATCATTGACTTTTTAGCCACGATTTCGCCTCCCTTTCATTGATTATTTCTGGAACGGCATACCTACTTGAGTTAATAGCTCACGAGCCTCTTCGTCAGAGTTAGCAGTCGTTACGATAACGATGTCCATTCCGCGAACCTTTGTTACTTTATCGTAGTCAATTTCAGGGAAGATTAACTGTTCTTTGATACCAAGAGTGTAGTTTCCGCGACCGTCGAAAGATTTCTTAGAAATCCCGCGGAAGTCACGCACACGCGGTAAAGATACAGAAATAAGTTTATCAAGGAAATCATACATGCGCTCTCCGCGAAGAGTTACTTTCGCACCGATAGGCATTCCCTCACGAAGACGGAATCCAGCAATTGATTTCTTCGCACGAGTAACGACAGGTTTTTGACCTGCGATAAACGTTAATTCTTCAACAGCACTGTCGATTGCTTTCGCGTTTTGAACAGCATCACCGACACCCATGTTGATTACGATTTTTTCGATTTTTGGCACCTGCATAACAGAGTCGTAGTTGAACTTCGTCATTAAAGCAGGTGAAATTTCTTTATTGTACTTTTCTTTAAGGCGGTTCATGAGATAGACCTCCCTTCCTTTAAATACTATTTATCTAAGACTTGCCCAGATTTTTTTGCAACACGAACTTTTTTGCCATCTTCCACTTTGTATCCTACGCGAGTCACTTCACCTGTTTTAGGATCGAGCGGCATAACGTTTGATACATGAATTGGCGCCTCTTGATTAGAAATACCGCCTTGAGGGTTTGCTTGAGTTGGTTTAGAGTGCTTCTTCACCATGTTTACGCCCTCAACTAGAACGCGGTCCTTTTTAGGGAAAGCAGCAAGGATCGTACCTTGTTTGCCTTTATCTTTACCAGAGATAACCATTACTTTATCGCCTTTTTTCACATGCATCCTGATCGCACCTCCTTGAGTAAGGCATTTATTTCATTAGATAACTTCTGGAGCCAGAGAAACAATTTTCATGAAGTTGTTTTCACGTAATTCACGGGCAACCGGTCCGAAGATACGAGTTCCACGCGGGCTCTTGTCGTCACGGATGATAACACATGCATTCTCATCGAAGCTGATGTATGATCCGTCAGTTCTGCGTGCTCCGCTTTTTGTGCGAACGATAACAGCTCTTACGACTTCACCTTTTTTGACAACGCCTCCTGGTGTTGCTTGTTTAACCGTGCAAACAATTACATCACCAATGTTAGCCGTTTTACGTCCAGAACCGCCAAGAACTTTAATAGTAAGTACCTCACGCGCACCGGAGTTGTCAGCAACTTTTAAACGAGTCTCTTGTTGAATCATTATTTGTTACCTCCCTTCGGAAAAAGAATTCCGAACTTTATTAGATAATAACAGCTTCTTCGACAACTTCTACTAGACGAAAACGCTTAGTTGCAGATAATGGACGAGTTTCCATGATCTTTACGATGTCTCCGATTTTAGCTTGGTTATTTTCATCATGTGCTTTGAATTTCTTTGAGTATTTTACGCGTTTACCGTAAATAGGATCCTTTTTGTATGTTTCAACAACAACAGTGATGGTTTTATCCATTTTGTCAGAAACAACACGGCCTTGGTAAACTTTGCGTTGGTTACGTTCGCTCATGCTCACGACCTCCCCTCAGTGATTATTTGTTGGCAGCAATTTCTCTTTCACGAATCACAGTTTTCATGCGCGCGATAGCTTTGCGCACTTCACGAATGCGAGCAGTATTTTCAAGTTGTCCTGTCGCTAATTGAAAGCGAAGATTGAAAAGTTCTTCTTTAAGAGACTTTACTTTTTGTTCAATTTCAGCAGTGGTAAGGTCACGAATTTCATTAGCTTTCATTTGATTCACCACCAATTTCTTCACGTTTTACGAACTTCGTTTTAATTGGCAATTTGTGAGATGCAAGACGAAGAGCTTCACGAGCTACCTCTTCAGACACACCAGAAATCTCAAATAAAACTTTGCCCGGTTTTACAACAGCTACCCAGCCTTCAGGAGCCCCTTTACCGGAACCCATCCGTACCTCAAGCGGTTTAGCAGTGTAAGGTTTTGAAGGGAAAATTTTAATCCAAACTTTACCGCCACGTTTCATGTAACGAGTCATCGCAATACGTGCAGCTTCGATTTGGCGGTTCGTGATCCAAGAAGCTTCAAGAGCCTGGATACCGTACTCACCAAAATGTACTTCAGTACCGCCTTTAGCGCGACCGCGCATTTTTCCGCGATGCTCTCTGCGATATTTAACGCGTTTTGGTAATAACATATTATTTTCCTCCTTCCTCAGTTTTCTTCTTAGTAGGAAGAACCTCTCCACGATAGATCCAGACTTTTACACCAAGCTTACCGTAAGTTGTGTCAGCTTCAGATGTTGCATAGTCGATGTCAGCACGCAAAGTGTGCAATGGAACAGTTCCTTCACTGTAATATTCAGAACGAGCAATGTCAGCTCCGCCAAGACGGCCGGAAACCATTGTTTTCACACCTTGTGCTCCAGCACGCATAGTGCGTTGGATTTGTTGTTTCTGCGCACGGCGGAAAGAAATACGGTTTTCTAGTTGACGAGCGATGTTGTCAGCTACAAGCTGAGCATCAAGATCTGCTCTTTTGATTTCAAGAATGTTAATGTGTACACGCTTGCCAGTAAGGCTGTTAAGGGCTTTACGAAGTGCTTCAACTTCAGATCCGCCTTTACCGATTACCATACCAGGCTTAGCAGTGTGGATCGTAATGTTAACGCGGTTTGCTGCGCGCTCGATTTCTACTTTAGAAACAGAAGCGTCAGAAAGGCGTTTGCTAATGAATTCACGAATTTTTAAATCTTCGTGCAGGAAGTCAGCGTAATCTTTACCAGCGTACCACTTAGATTCCCAATCACGAATGACTCCGATACGAAGACCGACTGGATTTACCTTTTGACCCACTACTTATCCCTCCTTCTTTTCTGATACAACGATTGTAATGTGGCTCGTACGTTTGTTGATTTGGCTCGCACGTCCCATAGCACGCGGGCGGAATCTTTTTAACGTTGGGCCTTCGTCAACAAATGCCTGAGAAATAACCAGATTGTTAGCGTCCATCTCGTAGTTGTGCTCAGCATTTGCGATAGCAGATTTTAAAACTTTTTCGATGATCGGAGAAGCAGCTCTCGGAGTTAAGTTCAGGATAGATACTGCTTCGCCTACTTGCTTACCTCGAATCAGGTCCATTACTAGACGTGCTTTACGAGGAGCAATACGGACTGTTCTTGCAACAGCTTTAGCTTGCATTTAAAAGCCTCCTCTCTTAGCGTCTTGTTTTTTTATCGTCACTGGCGTGGCCTTTGTAAGTACGAGTCGGTGCGAATTCGCCCAACTTGTGGCCTACCATGTCTTCAGAAATGAATACAGGCACGTGTTTACGTCCGTCATATACTGCGATAGTGTGACCGATAAATTGTGGGAAAATAGTTGAACGGCGAGACCAAGTTTTTACAACTTGTTTCTTGTCCGTTTCATTTAATTTCTCGATTTTTGTCATCAAGTGTCCATCGACAAATGGTCCTTTTTTCAAGCTGCGAGCCATTTTGGAACCTCCCTTCGTGATTGCACTACGGTCCGAAATGAACCGTAGACAACCCCGTTATTTATTTTTACGACGACGTACGATAAATTTATCAGATTTGTTCTTTTTCTTACGTGTCTTGAATCCAAGAGTCGGTTTGCCCCAAGGAGACATTGGTGATTTACGTCCGATTGGCGCGCGACCTTCACCACCACCGTGTGGGTGATCGTTAGGGTTCATTACAGAACCGCGGACTGTAGGGCGGATGCCTTTCCAGCGAGAGCGTCCTGCTTTACCAACGTTGATAAGTTCGTGCTGCTCGTTACCTACTTGACCGATAGAAGCGCGGCAAGCAGAAAGGATCATGCGAACTTCACCAGAGTTAAGACGTACAAGAACGTATTTGCCTTCTTTACCAAGAACCTGAGCAGATGTACCAGCTGAACGTACAAGCTGTCCGCCTTTACCAGGTTTTAATTCAATGTTATGCACAACTGTACCAACAGGGATGTTGATAAGCGGAAGTGCGTTACCTACTTTGATGTCAGCTTCAGGGCCGGACATGATTTCAGTACCTACTTGAATTCCTTTTGGTGCAAGAATGTAACGTTTTTCTCCGTCTACATAGTTGATTAGTGCAATGTTAGCTGAACGGTTTGGATCGTACTCAACTGTAGCAACGCGTCCAGGTATACCATCTTTATCGCGTTTGAAGTCGATAACACGGTATTGGCGTTTGTGTCCGCCACCTTGGTGACGTACGGTCAATTTACCTTGGTTGTTACGTCCGCCTTTTTTGTGAAGGGGAGCAAGCAAGGATTTTTCCGGCTGGTCAGTCGTGATTTCAGCAAAATCTGAAGTTGTCATGCCACGACGTCCGTTAGAGGTCGGTTTATACTTTTTAATCGCCATTTTGAATTTCCCTCCTTCTTTTTACAGATAATTAAGCTTCAAAAATTTCGATTTCTTTGCTGTCTGCAGTAAGTTTTACGATCGCTTTTCTGCGACGGCTAGTCATACCAGTGTAGCGGCCGACACGTTTTGATTTCCCTTTGTAGTTCATGATGTTGACTTTGTCAACTTTCACTCCAAAGATACTTTCAACTGCATCTTTCACTTCTGTTTTATTAGCTCTTACATCAACTTCAAAAGTATATTTTTTTTCAGTCATTAAATCAGCAGAACGTTCAGTAATGACGGGGCGCTTAAGAACATCACGAGGATCTTTCATTATGCAAGCACCTCCTCTACTTTTTCAACCGCAGCTTTTGTAATCAGAAGCTTCTCGTGGTTGACAACGTCTAACACGTTGATTCCGTTAGCTTGAACAACTGTAACTCCAGGGATGTTGCGTGCAGAAAGAGATACTGCTTCGTTTGCATCCGCAGTTACGATTAAAGCTTTTTTCTCAACAGATAATCCTTTAAGGATAGCTGCCATTTCTTTTGTTTTAACCGTATCAAGAGTAAGATCTTCAAGAACAATAATGTTGTTGTCGTTCACTTTAGAAGACAATACTGATTTGATTGCCAAGCGGCGAACTTTTTTAGGTAATTTGTAAGAATAGCTGCGTGGTGTTGGGCCGAATACGACACCACCTCCGCGCCATTGCGGTGAACGGATTGAACCTTGACGGGCACGACCTGTACCTTTTTGACGCCACGGTTTGCGACCTCCGCCGCGTACTTCAGAACGATTTTTTACTTTGTGAGATCCTTGACGTAAGGAAGCTCTTTGCATAAGAATAGCGTCGAATACTACGCTCTCATTTGGCTCAATTCCAAATACAGACGCGTTTAATTCGATATCACCAGCAGTAGAACCGTTTTGGTTGTATAATGCTACTTTTGGCATGATCAATTTCCTCCTTTCCTAAGAGACTTATTTAGATTTAACAGCACTTTTAACAGTGATTAAAGTTTTTCTCGCACCAGGTACGTTACCTTTAATCAAAAGAAGATTGCGCTCAGCATCTACTTTTACGATTTCAAGGTTTTGGACAGTGATTTGATCTCCGCCCATGCGTCCAGGTAATAGTTTACCTTTGAATACACGGTTAGGATCTACAGGTCCCATTGAACCAGGACGACGGTGGTAGCGTGAACCGTGAGACATAGGTCCGCGAGATTGTCCGTGGCGCTTGATTGCACCTTGGAAACCTTTACCTTTAGATACTCCTGTTACATCTACGATTTCTCCTACAGAGAAAATTTCAACCTTGACTTCCTGACCAATTTCATACGCATCCATATCCACGCCGCGTAATTCTTTAACGAAGCGCTTAGGAGCAGTTTCCGCTTTTGCAACGTGTCCTTTTTCCGGTTTGTTTGAAAGCTTTTCACGCTTATCGTCAAAACCAAGCTGGATCGCTTCATAGCCATCGTTTTCAGCTGTTTTCTTTTGAAGAACAACGTTTGGAGCTGCTTCAATAACAGTTACCGGGATAAGATCACCGTTCTCTGCGAATACTTGCGTCATACCAATTTTTCTTCCTAAGATTCCTTTGGTCATTCGTCACACCTCCTATTAAGATCATTCTATATTTTAGAATTAAAGTTTGATTTCGATATCGACACCAGATGGTAAGTCTAATCGCATGAGAGCATCAACAGTTTGTGGTGTTGGGTTCACAATGTCGATTAAACGTTTATGTGTACGCATTTCAAATTGCTCACGAGAATCTTTGTATTTGTGCACCGCACGAAGGATTGTGTAAACTGATTTTTCAGTTGGCAACGGAATCGGACCAGATACGCTGGCACCAGAACGTTTTGCCGTTTCAACAATCTTCTCTGCAGATTGATCAAGGATTCTATGATCATATGCTTTTAAACGAATACGAATTTTTTGTTTTGCCATTATTTTCCCTCCTTTTCGCCTACATCACGTTAGACAGTTCTCCGTGAGAAAAACCTGATCACCTTGCCATGGCAAAGCGGCCGGGTGTGTCAGCAACCTCTCACTTCATCGCAGTCAAAGACCAACATACACTATTATACAGAAAATAGACGCATGTTGCAAGGTTTATTTAAAGAACCTTGTGGTTTTCACACTTTGATTATTATACAGGTGATACCATGATTAATCAAGGATATGCCTGTTTTCTTTCAGAGATGGAACGATGCGAACCGGCTGACAACTTCGGCAAAGCGATCCGGCTCCTCCAAGTGAGGCGAATGGGCTGAGTTTTCAAACCAATGCCATTCTTTATACGGCGCATCAACCTTCTGATAATATTCATAAGACGTCGTCCCCGGGACCGTCAAATCGTATCTCCCTGACATAAAACAGCACGGTATTATAATAGAAGAAACTGATTCTCCGGCATCAAAGAAAATGAGATCCTCCCACAGGTGTTTCAGGCTGAACATTTGTCCCCGCGCGGCTAAGAAGCTCCCCCTCACACCGTACGGTTCACCAAACAGCATTCGCCCCCCTGCTTTAAGAGCACCGATCGGATGATGGGTAAAGCCCCCTCCCCTCATCTCGATACATAGCAGAAATAACGATCGCTGCAGCTGTTTCTCCCATGGAGGCGCTCCGATAAAGCTCAGCGTCTTTTCCAGCAGGAAATGTTTGCGTTGCCTGCTCCATTCCATCATCAGCCGGTAAGCTTCCATTTCTTCCTTTTGAATATTAACCACCTGACTGATACCGATATACGCATAATACAAATCAGGTCTTTCTTGAAGAACAGGAAGCGCCAGAACTGAACCCCACGAATAGCCGGCGATATATATTTTTTGCCTGCTGAATTGCTTGCATAAGCGTTCGGTCAAATGAATGGTATCGGCTGTCAGCTGATCCAAAGTCATAGATGAACCCGGAATTTCCTTTGAATAAGAGAGACCCGCCCCTCTCTGATCCCAGTTCACAACGGTGAAATGCTTTTCCAGCTTATTCTGGTATTTTCTCGCATAGCCGATTTGAGGCGTGCCGGGACCGCCGTGCAAAAACAAAAGCAGCGGATTACTCCTGTCATCACCATTAATCATAATGGTTTGTTCACTGCCATTAATCAGCAATTGCTGAAGCATTGAAATACGATTGGTTTTCTTGAAGTTATCGTTCATCGGTCTGCTCCTAAAATTTGTATACGTTCTATTATACATGGAATCAGCGGGGAAACAAAAAAACGAGGCCCCATAAGGGACCCCGCATTAATGAACGAGTCGATTACTCAGTGATTGTAGAAACAACGCCTGAACCAACTGTACGTCCGCCTTCACGAATAGAGAAACGAGTTCCTTCTTCGATAGCGATTGTAGAGATAAGTTCAACGATCATTTCAGTGTTATCTCCAGGCATAACCATTTCTACGCCTTCTGGAAGATTGATGATACCAGTTACGTCAGTTGTACGGAAGTAGAACTGAGGACGGTAGTTAGAGAAGAATGGAGTATGACGTCCACCCTCTTCTTTAGAAAGAACGTAAACTTCAGCTTTGAATTTGCTGTGTGGAGTGATTGTACCTGGTTTAGCAAGTACTTGTCCACGTTGGATGTCTTCACGAGCTACACCGCGAAGAAGTGCACCGATGTTGTCTCCAGCTTCAGCGTAGTCAAGAAGCTTACGGAACATTTCAACACCTGTAACAGTTGTTTTGCTGTTTTCTTCTTGAAGACCGATGATTTCAACTTCGTCACCGACTTTAACTTGTCCGCGTTCTACACGGCCAGTAGCAACTGTACCACGACCAGTGATTGAGAATACGTCCTCAACTGGCATCATGAATGGTTTGTCAGTGTCACGTTCTGGAGTTGGGATGTACTCATCAACTGCAGCCATAAGTTCAAGAATTTTTTCTTCGTACTCAGCATCGCCTTCAAGAGCTTTAAGAGCAGAACCTTTAACAACTGGTACATCATCACCAGGGAAGTCGTATTCGCTAAGAAGATCGCGAACTTCCATTTCAACAAGCTCAAGAAGCTCTTCGTCGTCTACCATGTCGCATTTGTTAAGGAATACTACGATGTATGGTACACCAACGTTTTTAGAAAGAAGGATGTGCTCACGAGTTTGTGGCATTGGGCCATCAGCAGCAGATACTACAAGGATAGCTCCGTCCATTTGCGCAGCACCAGTGATCATGTTTTTAACATAGTCAGCGTGTCCTGGGCAGTCAACGTGTGCATAGTGACGAGTGTCAGTTTCGTACTCAACGTGTGCAGTAGAGATTGTGATACCGCGCTCACGTTCTTCTGGAGCACCATCAATTTGATCGTACGCCATAGCTGTACCTTTACCAGATTTCTTATGAAGTACTGTTGAGATAGCAGCAGTTAATGTTGTTTTACCATGGTCAACGTGTCCAATTGTACCGATATTGGCATGTGATTTGGAACGGTCGAATTTTTCTTTAGCCATTCTAAAATCCTCCTTAAGAGCTTTTAATTAGTAATGTATAGAGTGATAGAAAGTGAAAGCAAGCTCTCACTTCCTCATCTTACAATAGTAGTTATACTTGAGTTAAGTGGCAAAATCAATTATTCGCCTTTATTTTTTTTGATAATTTCTTCAGCGATGCTCTTCGGCACTTCTTCGTAGTGATCCATGAACATTGTGAACGTACCGCGTCCTTGCGTGTTAGAACGAAGGGCAGTAGCGTAACCGAACATTTCAGCAAGAGGTACCATCGCACGCACAACTTGAGCGTTACCGCGAGCTTCCATACCTTCTACGCGTCCGCGACGAGAAGTAACATCACCCATGATGTCTCCCATGTATTCTTCAGGAATAACAACTTCAACTTTCATGATTGGTTCAAGAAGAACTGGGTTACATTTGCTGACTGCATTTTTCAATGCCATAGAAGCAGCGACTTTAAACGCCATTTCGTTTGAGTCAACATCATGGTAAGATCCATCAAAAAGTTTCGCCTTGATGTCGATTAGCGGGAATCCGGCTAGGACACCATTTTCAAGAGAATCTTCAAGACCTGCTTGTACGGCTGGGATGTATTCACGAGGAACAACACCACCGACGATTGCGTTTTCGAATTCAAAGCCAGCGCCTTCTTCGTTCGGTTCAAATTCGATCCAAACGTGACCGAACTGACCGCGTCCGCCTGATTGACGTACGAATTTACCTTCAACTTTTGCACCGGTACGGAATGTCTCACGGTACGCAACTTGAGGAGCACCAACGTTAGCTTCAACTTTGAACTCACGCTTCATACGATCAACAATGATATCAAGGTGAAGCTCACCCATACCAGAGATGATTGTTTGACCCGTTTCAGGGTTAGTTTGTGTACGGAATGTAGGATCTTCTTCAGCAAGTTTAGCTAAAGCGATACCCATTTTATCTTGGTCAGCTTTTGATTTAGGCTCAATCGCTACGTCGATAACAGGCTCTGGGAATTCCATTGATTCAAGGATTACAAGATCCTTCTCATCACATAGAGTATCTCCAGTAGAAGTATCTTTTAGACCTACAGCAGCTGCGATGTCTCCAGCGTATACAGTAGAGATCTCTTCACGGCTGTTAGCGTGCATTTGAAGGATACGTCCTACGCGCTCACGCTTGCCTTTTGTAGAGTTCTTTACATATGAACCGGAATCAAGTGTACCGGAATATACGCGGAAGAATGTCAGCTTACCGACATAAGGGTCAGTCATAACTTTAAATGCAAGTGCAGAGAATGGCTCTTCATCAGAAGAATGACGAACGATCTCTTCATCTGTATCAGGACGTACACCTTTGATTGCAGCAACATCAGTTGGCGCAGGAAGGTAGTCAAGAACAGCATCAAGTACAAGCTGAACACCTTTGTTTTTGAAAGCAGAACCAACAAGTACAGGGTAGAATTCAACATTCAGTGTACCTTTACGGATAGCAGCTTTCAATTCAGGGATAGTGATTTCTTCACCTTCAAGGTACTTTTCCATAAGCTCTTCATCAAGCTCAGCTACAGCTTCAATCAGGCTGCTGCGAAGCTCTTCAGCTTGTTCTTTGTACTCTTCAGGGATTTCTTTCGCATCTGAACGAGTTCCAAGGTCATCTTCGTAGAAATACGCAACGTTTTCTACTAAGTCGATGATACCTTCGAAGTTGTCTTCAGCGCCGATCGGCAATTGAATTGCGTGAGCGTTAGCTTGAAGACGGTCTCTTAAAGTGCCTACAGAGTAAAGGAAGTCTGCGCCGATTTTGTCCATTTTGTTGACAAATACAACACGCGGTACTCCGTAAGTTGTTGCTTGGCGCCATACTGTTTCTGTCTGAGGCTCAACACCTGATTGAGCATCAAGTACGGCAACCGCACCATCAAGTACACGGAGTGAACGTTCAACTTCAACTGTGAAGTCTACGTGTCCCGGTGTATCGATGATGTTTACACGGTAACCTTTCCACTGTGCAGTCGTTGCTGCAGAAGTGATTGTGATACCGCGTTCTTGTTCCTGCTCCATCCAGTCCATTTGCGAAGCACCTTCGTGAGTTTCGCCAATTTTGTGGATACGGCCTGTGTAGAACAAGATCCGTTCTGTAGTAGTCGTTTTACCGGCATCGATGTGAGCCATGATCCCGATATTACGAGTTTTTTCTAAGGAGAACTCTCTTGCCATTGGGTAATTTCTCCTTCCTTATTAGGGAATTATTATTTTGATTATATGAATCCTACCAGCGGTAGTGAGCAAATGCTTTGTTCGCTTCTGCCATCTTGTGAGTGTCTTCACGTTTCTTAACGGCAGCACCAGTGTTGTTAGCTGCATCAAGAATTTCGTTAGCCAGGCGCTCTTCCATTGTTTTTTCTCCGCGAAGACGCGCATAGTTAACCAACCAGCGAAGACCAAGAGTTGTACGGCGTTCAGGACGAACTTCTACAGGCACTTGGTAGTTAGCTCCACCTACACGGCGTGCTTTTACTTCAAGTACAGGCATGATGTTTTTCAATGCTTGTTCGAAAACCTCCATTGCATCATTGCCAGTGCGTTCTTTAATGATATCGAATGACTTGTATAGGATTGTTTGAGATTTACCTTTTTTACCGTCGATCATCATTTTGTTGATCAGGCGGGATACCAGCTTAGAGTTGTAAAGCGGATCAGGTAAAACATCTCTTTTTGCTACAGGACCTTTACGTGGCATCTGAATATCCTCCCTTCATAGTTTTAATGATTTATTTGATTACTTTGCTTTAGGACGTTTCGTACCGTATTTAGAACGGCCTTGCGCACGGTTTTCAACTCCGGCAGTATCAAGCGCGCCACGAACGATGTGGTAGCGTACCCCCGGTAAGTCTTTTACACGTCCGCCGCGGATCAGTACAACGCTGTGCTCTTGCAGGTTGTGACCGATACCAGGAATGTAGGCAGTAACCTCGATTCCGTTAGTCAAACGAACACGAGCATATTTACGAAGTGCTGAGTTCGGTTTTTTCGGTGTCATTGTACCCACACGAGTACATACCCCGCGTTTTTGTGGAGAAGATACGTTAGTGTGCTCTTTTTTAAAGCTGTTGTATCCTTTGTTTAGTGCAGGTGACTTAGAGTTTTCAACTTTGCTCACGCGTCCCTTGCGAATTAGCTGATTAATTGTAGGCATGTTGTGTTCCTCCCTTCATTACGTTTTATAACCCACATACCCAGGTGGTTCATCATTAGGCAAAAAACAATGTCTTTACACAAGAATGATATCTTATATAAAAACAAAAAGTACGCTATAACATAATGGCAACAGCTGCTGCTCCCACTTCAATTCCGCAGGCTTTGCCGAGCTTTTTCATGGAATCCACCATACAGACAGCGGTATTTTGATTCTTCGCAAGCTGTATAACGCCAGCCGTAAGAACTGAATCCGCGTCTTTTGCCACGACGACTTCCTTCACTGAACCTCGTTTTAGAGCTTTCACTGTTTGCTTCGTACCAATAATAATTGATTTGGCCTGTGATACTTTATCATAAGACATAAACATATCCTCCAAAGTAACAGGTTTTATTTCGAGCACCTTGGTTATATTATCACTCTGCGGGACGGATGTCAACAACGTATGACATTTTTTAGTGCAGTCCCCCGCCAGAATAATTGTAATACTGAGGAAAAGCTGTCGAAACAGCCTTTCCTGCAGCAGTTTCTATTATTCAGCCGGAACCATATCTTCCGAAGGCTGAACGTTTGAAACAGGTTTTACTTTTCTGTAATTCATCATACCGGTACCGGCCGGAACCAGTTTACCGATGATAACATTCTCTTTCAGGCCGAGAAGTTCATCGCGCTTGCCTTTAATCGCAGCATCTGTAAGAACACGTGTTGTTTCTTGGAATGATGCGGCAGACAAGAATGAATCCGTCTCGAGTGAAGCTTTTGTGATACCGAGAAGGACAGGGCGGCCTGTAGCAGGTCGATTGCCTTCAAGCAGCACTTTTTTGTTCGCTTCTGTAAATTGGTGAATATCAAGCAATGTGCCAGGGAGAACATCAGTATCTCCGGCATCGATCACACGGACTTTGCGAAGCATCTGGCGAACCATTACTTCTACGTGTTTATCGCCGATTTCAACCCCCTGCATACGGTAAACCTTCTGAACCTCATGCAGAAGATATTCCTGAACCGTTGTCAGGTCAGTGACTTTAAGAAGTTCTTTCGGATCGATAGAACCTTCTGTCAGCACTTGACCGCGGGTAATCTGATCACCCTCAGCCACTTTCAGGCGTGAGTTGTAAGGTGCCGTGTATGAACGTGTCTCAACAGCGCCCTGAACAACAATCTCCTGCTGTTTGTCGCGGACTTCATTGATTTCGGCAATTGTACCGTCAATCTCAGAAATCGTCGCTTGACCTTTCGGATTACGCGCTTCGAAAAGCTCTTGGATACGCGGAAGACCTTGTGTGATATCGTCTCCGGCAACCCCGCCTGTGTGGAACGTACGCATTGTTAACTGTGTTCCAGGCTCACCGATAGATTGAGCGGCGATAATACCTACTGCTTCGCCGACTTCAACATCAGTTCCGGTTGCAAGGTTACGTCCGTAGCATCGTTTACATACACCATGAGGAGTGTTACATGTGAACGCGGAACGGATCCACACTTCTTCGATTCCGGCTTCAACGATTTCCAGCGCTTTATCTTCATCGATCAATTCATTTTCGTTAATGAGCACAGCACCCGTTTCAGGATGTTTGATCTGTTTTCTGGCGAAACGTCCGATCAGACGCTCTTCCAGACGCTCGATGATTTCCGTGCCTTCTTTGAGCGGTTTTGCAAGAATACCGCGGTCTGTTCCGCAATCTGTTTCACGAATGATAACATCCTGCGCAACATCAACAAGACGGCGTGTAAGGTAACCTGAGTCAGCTGTTTTCAGGGCGGTATCGGCAAGACCTTTACGCGCACCGTGAGTGGAGATAAAGTACTCCAATACTGTCAGACCTTCACGGAAACTTGATTTAATCGGCAATTCAATGATTCGTCCAGCCGGGTTGGCCATCAGACCGCGCATACCCGCAAGCTGTGTAAAGTTAGATGCGTTACCACGGGCGCCTGAGTCACTCATCATGTAGATCGGGTTGACTTCGTCTAATGATTTCATCAGTTTGCCTTGGATAACATCTTTCGCTGAACTCCAAATTGAAATGACTCTTTCATAACGTTCTTCTTCGGTGATTAAACCGCGTCTGAACTGTTTCAGGACATTATCAACTTTGCTTTGTGCTTCTTCAAGGATTTCCTGTTTGTCATCGAGAACGACGATATCAGAAACCCCTACTGTGATGCCGGCTTTCGTTGAATATCTGAAACCGAGGTTTTTCATGCGGTCAAGCATTTTAGACGTTTCCGTGATATGGAATCGTTTAAAGATTTCCGCGATGATTTTACCGAGAATGCCTTTTTTAAACGGTGCGTTGATCGGCTGCTCAGCAATCACAGCTTTTACGTCAGCACCTTTATCTAAGAAGAAACGGTCAGGTGTCTTCTCTTCAATGTTGCTCTTCGTTGGTTCATTCATGTAAGGGAATGATTCCGGAAGAATTTCATTGAAGACGAGCTTACCGACAGTTGTAATTAACAATTTTGAACGCTGTTCTTCAGTAAAAGTCACATTCTTAAGGGAGTTCGCTGCAACAGCAACTCTCGTATGAAGGTGAACATAACCGTTTTGATAAGCAAGAAGCGCTTCGTCCGTATTTTTGAAAACCATACCCTCGCCGACTGCTCCGGCGCGCTCAAGCGTCAGGTAGTAGTTTCCTAATACCATATCCTGAGACGGCGTAACAACCGGTTTACCATCTTTAGGGTTCAAGATGTTTTGGGCCGCAAGCATCAGAATGCGCGCCTCAGCTTGAGCCTCAGCTGATAAAGGTACGTGAACCGCCATTTGGTCACCGTCAAAGTCAGCGTTATAAGCTGTACATACTAACGGGTGAAGACGGATGGCGCGTCCTTCAACAAGCGTCGGTTCGAAAGCCTGGATACCTAATCTGTGAAGAGTAGGGGCACGGTTCAGTAAGACCGGATGCTCCTTAATGACAGATTCAAGTACATCCCATACTTCAGGCTGCACGCGTTCGATTTTGCGTTTTGCGCTCTTGATATTGTGAGCAAGGCCTTTTTCAACAAGCTCTTTCATGACGAAAGGCTTGAAGAGCTCAAGCGCCATTTCCTTCGGCAAACCGCACTGATACATTTTCAGATGCGGACCTACGACGATAACGGAACGTCCTGAGTAGTCTACACGTTTACCGAGAAGGTTCTGACGGAAACGCCCTTGTTTCCCTTTCAGCATGTGAGAAAGAGATTTAAGCGGACGGTTACCCGGTCCGGTAACCGGACGGCCGCGGCGTCCGTTGTCAATCAGAGCGTCGACTGCTTCCTGAAGCATACGTTTTTCGTTCTGAACGATGATGCTTGGCGCGCCGAGGTCTAACAGACGTTTTAAACGGTTATTACGGTTGATGACACGACGGTAAAGGTCGTTCAGGTCAGACGTAGCGAAACGTCCGCCGTCAAGCTGAACCATCGGTCTTAATTCAGGCGGAATAACCGGAAGCACGTCGAGAATCATCCAAGACGGCTTGTTTCCTGAATTACGGAAGGCTTCAAGCACTTCAAGGCGTTTGATCGCACGTGTACGGCGCTGCCCTTGAGAAGTCTTCAGCTCTTCTTTTAACATATCAACTTCTTTGACCAGGTCGATGTCCTGCAGAAGTTTATTAATGGCTTCCGCGCCCATAGAGGCTTGGAATTTGTTTCCGTACTTATCCAGATACGCACGGTATTCCTTTTCAGATAAAAGCTGTTTCTTTTCGAGCGGTGTATTGGCCGGGTCAGTTACGACGTAAGAAGCAAAGTAAATAACTTCTTCCAGCGCACGCGGTGACATATCCAATACAAGACCCATACGGCTCGGAATACCTTTGAAATACCAAATGTGAGAAACCGGGGCAGCCAGTTCAATATGCCCCATTCTCTCACGACGGACTTTAGCCCGCGTTACTTCAACTCCGCAACGGTCACAAACTACGCCTTTATAACGAACCCGCTTGTACTTGCCGCAATGACATTCCCAGTCCTTAGTCGGTCCGAAAATGCGTTCGCAGAACAGGCCGTCCTTTTCAGGTTTCAATGTACGATAGTTTATCGTTTCAGGCTTTTTCACTTCACCAAAAGACCATGAACGGATTTTATCCGGTGAAGCAAGACCGATGTTCATATACTCAAAATTGTTCACATCTAGCAAGGGGCCTACCTCCCTTTTTATCTTCGGATTAACCGATGTCACTTGCCTTTATCAATCAGAGACTATTCTTTCGTTACTGCGTCACGTTCAACGTCTGGAGATGCTGTTTCTTCCGGCGCTTCATCACCTGATAATGCAAGGCCGTCAGCTTGTTTCGCATCTTCCTCGTCTTCTAGATCTCTCATTTCTATTTCTTCTTCATCGCCTGAAAGGATTTTTACGTCCATACCTAAGCTTTGAAGCTCTTTGATCAATACTTTGAATGATTCCGGAACACCAGGCTCTGGAACATTGTCGCCTTTGACGATGGCTTCATATGTTTTCACACGTCCGACCACGTCATCGGACTTCACAGTCAGGATTTCTTGAAGCGTGTAAGCTGCGCCGTAAGCTTCAAGCGCCCAAACCTCCATCTCACCGAAACGCTGTCCGCCGAATTGGGCTTTACCGCCGAGAGGCTGCTGCGTAACAAGTGAGTAAGGACCTGTAGAACGGGCATGAAGTTTATCATCAACCATGTGCGCCAGTTTGATCATGTACATGATTCCGACAGATACACGGTTGTCAAACGGTTCTCCCGTACGGCCGTCATAAAGAACTGTTTTAGCGTCTCTTGACATGCCTGCTTCTTCAAGTGTTTCCCACACATCTTCTTCACGCGCGCCGTCAAATACAGGTGACGCGATGTGAATGCCGAGGTAGCGGGCAGCCATACCCATGTGAAGTTCTAATACCTGACCGATATTCATACGTGATGGTACACCCAGCGGGTTAAGCATGATATCGATCGGCGTGCCGTCAGGAAGGTAAGGCATATCTTCTTCAGGAAGAATCTTCGAGATAACCCCTTTGTTTCCGTGACGTCCGGCCATTTTATCACCTTCAGAAATCTTACGTTTCTGAACGATATATACGCGTACAAGCTGGTTCACTCCCGGAGGAAGTTCGTCGCCGTCTTCACGGTTGAAGACTTTTACGTCGTGGATAATTCCGCCGCCGCCGTGAGGCACACGGAGAGAAGTATCACGGACTTCACGCGCTTTTTCTCCAAAGATCGCATGCAGAAGGCGTTCTTCAGCCGTAAGCTCAGTTACACCTTTAGGCGTTACTTTACCTACGAGAAGGTCTCCGTCGTTGACTTCCGCACCGATACGGATAATTCCGCGGTCATCAAGATTGCGAAGCGCGTCTTCCCCTACGTTTGGAATATCGCGGGTGATCTCTTCCGGCCCAAGCTTTGTATCACGTGCTTCTGATTCATATTCTTCAATGTGAATAGATGTGTATACATCATCTTTCACAAGGCGTTCACTCATGATGATGGCATCCTCATAGTTGTAACCATCCCATGTCATGAAGCCGACCATTACGTTGCGGCCGAGAGCAAGTTCACCAAGCTCCATTGAAGGTCCGTCAGCAAGGATTTCTCCTTTGACTACTTCATCGCCGACACTGACGATCGGACGCTGGTTGTAGCACGTACCTTGGTTGGAGCGGACAAATTTCAGCAAGCTGTACTTATCCAGGTTGCCTTTTACTTTTTGGCCGTCAATTTCTTCATAGCGGCGCACCCATACGTTTTTCGCTTCCACCCGTTCAACGATACCAGGATGTTTACAAATAACGGCTGCACCGGAGTCTTTACCGGATACGTATTCCATACCCGTTCCGACGATCGGAGCTTCCGGCTGCATCAAAGGCACAGCCTGACGCTGCATGTTCGCTCCCATGAGGGCGCGGTTCGAGTCATCGTTTTCCAAGAACGGAATACATGCTGTCGCAGCAGAAACAACCTGTTTAGGAGAAACGTCCATGTAATCCACGCGGTTGCGGGCTACAACGGTGTTTTCCCCTCTGAAACGCGCTACGATGCTGTCATCCAAGAAAGAACCGTCATCGCTCAGCTTAGCATTCGCTTGGGCTACGACATAGTTATCCTCTTCATCAGCAGTCAGGTAGTCGATTCTAGGCGTTACTTTTCCTGTTTCAGGATCAACGCGGCGGTATGGCGTCTCAATGAAACCAAAGCGGTTTACTTTCGCAAATGATGACAATGAGTTGATCAAACCGATGTTCGGGCCCTCAGGCGTTTCAATCGGACACATACGGCCATAGTGAGAGTAGTGAACGTCACGTACTTCCATACCTGCGCGCTCACGCGTCAAACCGCCCGGTCCGAGAGCTGACAGACGGCGTTTGTGCGTCAATTCAGCAAGCGGGTTCGTCTGATCCATGAATTGAGAAAGCTGTGAGCTTCCGAAGAACTCTTTAATAGACGCAATAACAGGTCTGATGTTAATCAGCTGCTGCGGCGTAATTGTATTCGTGTCTTGAATAGACATTCTTTCACGTACGACACGTTCCATCCGGCTTAAACCGATACGGAATTGGTTTTGCAGGAGCTCACCTACAGAACGCAGACGGCGGTTTCCGAGATGGTCGATATCATCAGTGTCGCCCACTCCGTGCAGGAGGTTGAAGAAGTAGCTGATAGAAGAAATAATATCAGCAGGCGTAATGTTTTTAATCGCTTCTTCGATGTAAGCATTGCCGATCACATTGATCGTCTGCTCTCCTTCTGCATCGGTAGGAGCATAGATTTTAATGGATTGAAGCATCACTTCATCCTCGACAACGCCGCCGTTAGGATAAAGTTTTCTGAAGCCGATTCCATTTTCTAAGTATGGCAGTACTTTATCAAGTGTTCTTCTGTCAAGAATCTGCCCTTTTTCAGCGAGAATTTCACCGGTTTCCGGATCCACCAGTGTTTCTGCAAGGCGCTGGTTAAACAGGCGGTTCTTGATATGAAGCTTTTTATTAATTTTATAGCGTCCTACATTCGCAAGGTCGTATCGCTTCGGATCGAAGAAACGGGAATCCAGCAAGCTTTTTGCGTTTTCTACTGTAGGCGGCTCTCCGGGACGAAGGCGCTCATAGATTTCAAGAAGCGCTTTGTCACTGTTTTCAGTGTTGTCCTTATCCAGTGTATTGCGGAGATATTCGTTCTCACCAATGAGATCGAGAATCTCTTGGTCGGAACCGAAGCCGAGAGCACGCAAAAGAACCGTAACCGGCAACTTACGTGTGCGATCAATGCGGACATACACAACATCTTTCGCATCAGTTTCGTATTCTAACCATGCGCCACGGTTTGGAATGACAGTCGCGGTAAAACCTTTTTTACCGTTTTTGTCTACTTTACCACTGAAATATACACTTGGAGACCGAACAAGCTGAGATACGATAACACGTTCTGCACCGTTGATGATAAAAGTACCGGTATCTGTCATAATAGGGAAATCACCCATGAAGACATCCTGGTCTTTTACCTCTCCAGTTTCTTTGTTAATTAAACGAACCTTCACTCTCAGCGGAGCTGAGTAAGTCACATCACGTTCTTTTGACTCTTCAACGGGATACTTAGGATCTCCTAAACTGTAGTCAATGAACTCTAGAGAGAGGTTACCAGTGAAATCCTCAATTGGTGATATGTCTTGAAACATCTCTCTAAGACCCTCATCAAGAAACCACTGATAAGAAGAGGTTTGAATTTCAATGAGATTTGGTAATTCTAACACTTCGCTAATGCGAGCATAGCTTCTGCGCTGGCGGTGTCGTCCATACTGAACTAGTTGACCTGTCAACTGATTCACCCCTCAAATCATGCGTATTATATGTGTAATAAGCATCTCTTACGATAAAGAAATACTTTTACAAGACAAAAGAAAAAAGGGTTTCTAATTAAGAAAACCACATCCAAAAACAAATACCGATTTTATTAGCATTTCCATGTTTGTATAATTTATACATGCACTATGATTATTTCAGCATATCATGCAAAATATATACATTGGCATTTTACAATATTAACATAGCTGAAAATTCAAGTCAAACTTTTTTTGCTTTTATGATATAATAGCCTTTCTTTTTTTGAACCACAGAAACTTCGTCAAAAAGCTCCTTCAGTTTTTCAATGGCAGAAGGCCCGCCCTGTTTTTTCTGTATAACGATCCACAATTCACCTGAAGCCCTTAAATGCTCAGCGCTTTTTTCAAAAATGGCATGGACAACTTTTTTTCCGGCGCGGATTGGGGGGTTTGTAAAAATAGAAGCAAATGTTTGAGCAGAATCAATATTTGAAAATAAATCACTCTGATAAATCCGAACGTTTTTTATTCCGTTTTTTTCTGCATTTTCATTTGACAGCTCTACGGCTCTTTCATTCACGTCAATCATGTGCACGGTCCGGTCTGTAAATGCACCGGCGAGCGACAGACCGATCGGGCCGTAACCGCAGCCTGCATCCAGGAAGTCACCATCGATCTCCGGCTCTTCAAACGCTTCAATTAAGACACGCGAACCGAAATCAACTTCCTTTTTCGAGAAAACGCCGCTGTCACTTGTGAATGTATAAGATCTGTTCCGCAGTGTAAATGACCATGTCTGTTTATCGCTTTTAACTGAAGGTTTTTCTGAATAATAGTGTTCACTCATTATTAGAACCTCCTTTTTTAATTGCACTTAAAGAAAAGCAAAGAAAAAGCCCGCCTCATAAAAGCGAGCTTCCCCTACAGGCAAGTGAAGATTACTTAACTTCTACAGAAGCGCCAACTTCTTCAAGTTTAGCTTTAAGCTCTTCAGCTTCTTCTTTCGCAATACCTTCTTTAAGTGGTTTTGGAGTGTTGTCAACAAGTTCTTTAGCTTCTTTCAAGCCAAGACCAGTGATTTCACGAACAACTTTGATAACTTTGATTTTCTGAGAACCTGCACCAGCAAGGATAAGGTCGAATTCGCTTTGCTCTTCAGCAGCGCCGCCAGCAGCAGCTCCGCCAGCTACAGCTACAGGAGCAGCAGCAGTTACGCCAAATTCTTCTTCGATTGCTTTTACTAGGTCGTTCAATTCAAGTACAGTTGCTTCTTTAACGGAAGCAATGATTTCTTCGATATTTAAAGCCATTTGAAATTCCTCCATTTGTTTTATTTTAGGGTAAAATCAGATTAAGCGCCTTGTTCTTCCTTTTGGTCTGCAACTGCTTTAGCTGCAAGTGCAAGGTTGCGAACTGGAGCTTGAAGTACGCTAAGCAACATAGAAAGTAAGCCATCGCGTGAAGGAAGTTCAGCAAGAGCTTTCACTTCTTCAACAGAAGATACTTTTCCTTCGATAACGCCCGCTTTGATTTCCAGAGCTTCGTGATTTTTCGCGAACTCGTTAAGAACTTTTGCCGGAGCGATAACATCTTCAGTACTGAATGCGATCGCATTCGGTCCAGTTAAGACATCATTCAAATCATCAAGTTCAGCTTGTTCAACCGCACGGCGAGTCATTGTGTTTTTGTACACTTTGAACTCTACGTTAGCTTCGCGAAGCTGTTTACGGAGTTCAGTTACTTCAGAAACGTTAAGTCCGCGGTAGTCAACGATGATCGTTGATTTGCTTTCTTTCAGTTTAGAAGCAATCTCTTCAACAACAACTTTTTTTGTATCAATTGCGCTGCTCATGGTTACACCTCCTGTAGATTTTGTGTAACACTTATACCGCTAGGTGATCACGACTGTGACGACGATTTCATATAAAAAGCCTCCATGTGGACATGGAGGCTGTATATACAAGCATACGTAACGTAATAGCTGTGATATATATACACCTCGGCAGGATATTAAGCCTTAACGGCCCCTGCTGTCTACGGTATAAATGACATATTATATTTTACAACATTTTGAATCATATCAGAATGCTGATCTAAAGTCAAATATTATTTTACGTTGAAAGTAGAAGCGTCTACTTTGACACCAGGGCCCATAGTAGAAGTAACGGCAACGTTTTTCACGTAAACACCTTTAGCCGCAGCCGGTTTTGCTTTCAGGATTGTATCATACATTGTTGTGAAGTTCTCAACAAGTTTTTCATCCTCGAAAGAAACTTTTCCGATCGGAACATGGATGTTACCAGCTTTGTCAACGCGGTATTCTACTTTACCAGCTTTGATTTCGCCGATTGCTTTTTCTACTTCGAATGTAACAGTTCCTGTTTTAGGGTTTGGCATAAGACCTTTTGGTCCAAGCACACGGCCGATTTTACCGACTTCACCCATCATGTCAGGAGTCGCAACGATTACATCGAATTCGAACCAGCCTTGCTGGATTTTCGCGATGTAATCAGAATCGCCAACGTAGTCTGCACCGGCAGCTTCAGCTTCTTTTGCTTTTTCGCCTTTAGCGAATACAAGCACGCGCTGAGTTTTACCAGTTCCGTTAGGAAGTACAACTGCACCGCGGATTTGCTGATCGTTTTTACGAGGGTCAACCCCTAAACGAAAAGCAACTTCAACTGTAGCGTCGAATTTAGCTGTGTTTGTTTTTTTAGTAAGCGCCACTGCTTCAGCGACGTCGTAAGCTTTCGCACGGTCTACAAGCTTCGCAGCTTCAACGTACTTTTTACCTTTTTTAGCCATTTTAAAATTTCCTCCTTATGTGGTTATAGCGGAATAACCTCCCACGAATAAGGGTTGCGAACTTGTGAAAACTCGCAACCCGACAAGAAACAAATTAATCCTCGATAACGATACCCATACTGCGGGCAGTACCTTCAACCATGCGCATTGCCGCTTCAACGTCTGCTGCGTTTAAGTCAGGCATTTTCGTTTCAGCGATTTCGCGAACCTTATCGCGCTTAACGGTTGCCACTTTATTACGGTTTGGTTCACCAGAACCAGACTCAATTCCAGCTGCTTTTTTAAGCAATACTGCAGCAGGCGGAGTTTTTGTAATAAATGTAAATGAACGGTCTTCGTAAACCGAAATTTCAACAGGAATGATTAAACCAGCTTGGTCAGCTGTACGAGCGTTAAACTCCTTACAGAATCCCATGATATTTACACCGGCTTGACCTAGTGCAGGTCCAACTGGCGGCGCTGGGTTAGCTTTTCCAGCAGGAATTTGCAATTTTACAACTTTTACTACTTTTTTAGCCACGAGACACACCTCCTTAAGTCCGTGATGTGGTAATAGGGTAAACCCTCCCACTCAAGGTTTCATTCTTTATATGAATGACGAAATATCAAGCTAGCTGCCTTGGATTAGTCCAAGACGTACCTTTGCTATATTATCATTAATATATAGCAATTTCAAGTTTTTTCACATTACAATTTGTCGATCTGGGTAAATTCCAGTTCAACCGGCGTTTCACGGCCGAACATGTTAACAAATACTTTCACTTTGCTCTTATCATAATCAATCTCTTCAATTGATCCTGTAAAGTTGGCGAAAGGTCCGTCTATGACTTTGACTGTCTCATTCAATTCAAAATCAATGTCGGTTTTCCGCTCATCCATGCCCATGCGTTTTAAGATGGTTTCCGCTTCGCCAGGAAGAAGCGGAGTCGGCTTTGAGCCTGAACCGGCTGATCCGACGAATCCGGTAACGCCCGGCGTGTTGCGGACCACATACCAGGAATCATCAGTCATGACGATTTCAACAAGCACATAACCCGGGAACACTTTCTTTTTGACTACTTTTTTCTTCCCGTTCTTAATATCAGTCTCTTCTTCTTCAGGGACGACAACGCGGAAAATTTTATCCTGCATTCCCATTGATTCCACACGTTTTTCAAGGTTTGCTTTTACTTTGTTTTCATAACCGGAATACGTATGAACAACATACCAATTCTTTTCCATTCTATCAGGACTCTGCAGTCCTTCCCTCCCCGCATTTAAAAATGAAGTGTAAAACAAAAAATAGGCTCAGGGCCTATGAATCCTTTTTTCAACAACACAATAAAAAACCCGCTGAACGGGTTTTGGCAAACGATATTATGATCTATTATAGCACGTATTGCTGATCATTATTCAACTATTAAACGAATTAATTGAGAAATTCCTGTATCAAGGAGGGCAAAAAAGATAACAAAAAAGATAACCGTTGAAATCACCGTGATCGTATAGCGCGTTAACTCTTTGCCTTTAGGCCAGCTAACCTTTTTCATTTCTTTCCCAACATCTTTAAAGAAACTCATCATGCGCATGTAAAAGACCTCCACAATTTAAAAAGCGAACACTATTTTGTTTCTAAATGAGCTGTATGTGAATTGCAAGTGCTGCAGTACTTCTTAACTTCTAACCGCTCAGCCGCTGATGCAGAGCTTTTCATTGTCGTATAATTACGATTTCCGCATGTTTTGCATGCCAGCGTAATCTTTTTTCTCATGTCGTTACACCTTTTCCTAAACATTCATTTATCTTAATAAAATAGCACAGTCAGAAAAATTCTGTCAATATGACACAGAAACCTGCTACAGGCTGATCTCTCTTATTTCTAAATACTTTTCAAGCTTGCGCTTCACGCGCTGCAGGGCATTATCGATTGATTTTACGTGTCGGTTTAAGTCATCTGAAATCTCTTGGTAACTTCTTCCGTCCAAGTACAAAACAAGCACCTTTCTCTCCAGATCGCTCAGCAGTTCTCCCATTTTCATTTCGATATCATCAAATTCTTCCTGATTAATAATCATCTCTTCAGGATTTAACGTTTTAGCGCCTGAAATGACATCAAGCAGTGTTCTGTCAGATTCTTCATCAAAAATAGGTTTGTCTAAAGAAACATAGGAATTTAAAGGAATGTGTTTCTGACGGGTAGCTGTCTTTATTGCGGTAATAATCTGGCGGGTAATGCATAGTTCTGCAAAAGCTTTAAATGAAGTAAGCTTGTCCTCTCTAAAGTCTCGGATAGACTTATATAAGCCTATCATCCCTTCCTGTACAATATCTTCTCTGTCGGCCCCTATTAAAAAATAAGACCTTGCTTTCGCCCGTACAAAATTACGGTACTTCGTAATCAAGTAATCTAACGCATCACTATCCCCAACATGAACCTTTTCAATGACCTGCTCGTCCTCCAACTGGCAAAATTGCACTTTGTTGAACTTTCCCTTGCTGTTCTGTAGATTCACTGCGATCCCCCCGGCGCACGTAGATAGAAATATTATACATTAATGGGCGAAAAAGCGTCAACCTAATCCAGACCGCCTCGGCGCCACTTTTCAAACGTTTTCAAAACCTCTTCGGACAGCTCGATTTTACCCGGTGGTTTTTCAGAAGTGATCTTTGAAACCCGCCTTTGAATCCGGCGCTCTATCGTATCCACTTCCCTCAGGAGCTCCCGGGCGGATTTACGGAGAGCCCCTTGTCCGAAAATCGCCCACTGCTCCGTATAATCGGAGGTTGCGACATGAATCTGTGTCGCAATATTATTCAGCGCCTGGGCAAGCTTCTCGATCCGCTCATCCGCCGTTTCATTCTCCCGTGTAAAAATCACTTCGACTCTGTGATTCGTTTGTTTTTTCTCTATGCCTTTTACCAGGTGTGCGTCAAACACCACAATGACTCTGATTCCCGTGTAGGACTGATATTCCGCCATCTTCTGGATCAGTACATCTCTCGCTTCTTCAAAACTGTTCGCTTTTAAATCCTTTAGCTGCGGCCAAGCTCCAATCATGTTGTATCCGTCTACTAACAGGATGTCCATCTGTCTTCATTCCCCTAAAGGATTGCGCTTCCGGTAGACTTCATACATGAGAAGGCCGGCCGCAACCGACGCATTCAAAGACGTGACTTTTCCGGCCATCGGAAGCTTAATGAGAAAATCACATTTCTCTTTCACAAGCCGGCCCATTCCTCTGCCTTCGCTTCCGATAACGAGCGCCAAAGGCATCTTGCCGTCCATAGAGCGGTAGTCTTCCCGGGCGGATGCATCCGTTCCGACGACCCAAATCCCCCGCTCCTTCATTTCATCAAGTGTCCGGGCAAGGTTGGTCACCTTCACGACGGGAATGTGTTCAATCGCACCGGTCGAAGCTTTTGCGACCGTCGAAGTCAGTCCGACCGCTCTGCGTTTCGGAATCACGATGCCGTGTGCACCGACAGCGTCAGCCGTTCTCATGATGGAACCGAGATTATGAGGGTCTTCCAGCTCGTCCAGTATGAGAAAGAAAGGCTGTTCGTTTCTCTCTTCCGCTCTTTTATATAATTCGTCTAATTGTGCATATTCATATGCCGCCACTTGGGCGACAACACCCTGATGCTGCCCCTCCACCATCTGATCGAGTTTTTTCCTCGGTACAAATTGAATGGTGACGCCGCGCTTTTTAGCAAGCTCCATAACTTGCTGCGCCTGTCCTTTTACTGTGTTTTCCGCCATCCATAACTTATACAGCTTGCGATCTGACTTTAACGTCTCAATCACAGCGTTTTTTCCTATGACGTAATCATGTTGCTGACTCATTTGTTTTCCTCCCTGACGTCCCGACTTGTATAGCCTCAGCAATCAGCTGATTCAGTCTTTCTTCTCTTTTCTCAAGAAAAAGGTATCCGAGTAAAGCCTCAAAAGCTGTACTATGGCGGTACGTCTGTACATCTGTGTTTTTAGGCGTCGTCCCTGATTTCGCGTTTCTGCCTCTTCTCAGCACGGCTTCCTCTTCCTCCGTGAAAAAGGATTCGTCCTGAAGGCGGAACAATATGTCTGCCTGTGATTTTGCCGATACAATCCGGCTCGCCTTCTTATGAAGGTCATTCGGTTTCGTAAAGCCCTGCTTAAGCAGGTGATGCCGGACGTATATTTCAAAAATGGCATCACCCATATAAGCAAGCGCAAGACCGTTTAACTGCTTTGAATCTTTGATTTGTTCAAATTGAAGCATCCGCTTACTCTCCCCGCTTCCAGCGAGTTCCCTGGGCCGTATCTTCAAGAATGATATTCATGCTTTTCAGCTGATCGCGAATCTGGTCTGACAAAGCAAAATCGCGATTGCGGCGGGCTTCATTTCTCTTCTCAATCAACTCTTCAATCTCTTCGTCGACAAGCTCTTCTTCGCCGAGCGTAAGTCCGAGAACAGATCCGATTCTGTCAAACATGCTGATAAAGGCTTTAATGACGTGATCCGCCGTATTGTCTTCCTGCATGTAGTAATTGGCGAGCTTCGCCAGATCAAACCAAACGGAAATCGCATTCGCCGTATTAAAATCATCATCCATCGCTTCTTCAAACGCAGTGCGGTGCTCTTCGATTTTAGCGAGCCATTCCTCATCATTGTCAGTCAGATTCGTGCTGCTAATCAAACGATGGTTTAAATTACTGTAGGCCGTCTTCAGGCGGTTAAACGCGTTTTTTGTTTTCTCAAGCAGCTCTTCCGAATAGTTGATCGGGTGGCGGTAATGAACGGACAGCATGAAAAATCTCAAAAGCTGCGGGTCATATTGCTTAATGATATCGTGCACCAAAACAAAGTTGCCGAGAGATTTTGACATCTTCTCATTATCGATATTGATATATCCGTTGTGAAGCCAGTATTTTGCGAATGTCTTGCCTGTTAATGCTTCAGATTGGGCGATTTCGTTTTCATGGTGCGGGAATGTCAGGTCCTGACCGCCGGCATGAATATCGATTTCGTCACCCAAATACTTTTTCACCATTGCGGAGCATTCAATATGCCAGCCCGGGCGGCCTTTTCCCCAAGGGCTATCCCATGAAATTTCTCCGTCCTTAGCAGCTTTCCAAAGAGCAAAGTCCAGCGCATCCTCTTTCTTCTCGCCGACCCGGATACGCGCGCCTGATCTGAGTTCATCAATTGATTGCTGAGATAGCTTGCCGTAGCCTTCGAAGGCCCTTGTTTTGAAATAGACGTCGCCTTCTGATTCATAAGCGTAGCCTTTTTTAATCAGCTCGCTGACAAATTCAATAATGGCGTCCATGTTTTCCATGACCCGGGGGTGAAGATCCGCTTTCCGGCATCCGAGGGCGCCCACGTCTTCAAAATACGCTTTAATAAACCGTTCAGAAACGGCCGGGACGTCCTCGCCGAGCTCGTTGGCCGCCTTAATCAGTTTGTCGTCAACATCGGTGAAATTCGATACGTATTGAACATCGTATCCTTTATACTCTAAATAGTTGCGTACGGTATCATACACAATCGCCGGACGGGCGTTTCCGATATGAATATAGTTGTATACAGTCGGTCCGCACACGTACATTTTTACTTTGCCTTCCTCAAGAGGAACGAATGTTTCCTTTTTCCGTGTCAATGTATTATAAAGTGTAATGGTCATTTTTGGTTGATCCTTTCTTTTTTATCTTCCAGTTCAGCCTGCAGTTCAAAAATCTGCTGCTCCAATGCTCTAAACCGGTCAGCAACCGGATCGGGCAAGTCTTGGTGATTGAGATCGCGTTTGATTTTTCTTCCGTTCTGAATGACGACTTTCCCCGGTATGCCGACAACGGTCGAAAAGTCGGGAACATCACGAAGCACAACGGAGCCGGCCCCTACTTTAGAACCCTGCCCGACCGTAATAGAGCCGAGCACCTTCGCTCCGGTTGCAATTAAAGCATCATCTTTTATGGTCGGATGCCGCTTCCCCTTTTCTTTTCCCGTTCCCCCGAGAGTGACACCTTGGAATACCGTCACGTTATTGCCGATTTCACATGTTTCCCCTATGACGACCCCCATACCGTGGTCAATGAAAAACCTTCTCCCGATGGTCGCGCCGGGATGGATTTCAATTCCGGTAAAGAAACGGGCAATCTGTGATATCAGGCGCGCCAGGAAGAAAAATCTCCGTTTATATAAAGCATGTGCAATCCGATGCGCCCATATAGCATGTAAACCAGAATAAGTTAAAACAACTTCGAAATAGCTTCTTGCTGCCGGATCTTGATCGAACACTGTATCTATGTCTTCTTTTAGCATTTTAAAAAACACATGCTTCCCCCCATTCTCTCCCCGCTCCAGTCTGTTTTTCCGCCTATAAAAAAAGCGCCTCTGCATGTAAACATGACAGAGACGCTTTTACCGCGCGGTTCCACTCTGTTTGAAAAACAAGTCACTGTTTTCCCAACTTAAAAGCCGGTAACGGCGGCGGCCGCCTTTAAATACTGATTTCCGCAGAAATGTTCTTCAAAGGTCTTAAGGGCGCACTTCTAAAACATGACGCATGAATCTCTCTCAGCCGATGAAGATTCTTTCTGTAATGGTCATTGTTTTATACTCTTCCCTGTCAACAATCGTATATTTAAATGCTTTTCAGGCGTCTGACGGCTGTTTCTCTGCCGATCAGCTCAATGGCCTGCGGAAGCTCAGGACCGTGTGTCTGACCGGTAACCGCTACACGAATCGGCATGAACAGCTTTTTGCCTTTATGGCCCGTTTCTTTCTGAACAGCTTTGATTGAGGCTTTGATCAGCTCAGGCGTAAATTCTTCAAGCTCTTCAAGCTTCGCAGCAAATACGCTGAGCACTTCAGGCACCTGTTCTTCTTCCAGAACGGCTTTTGCCTCTTGATTATACTCGATCTCATCTTTAAAGAACAAATCAGTCAGCTCGACAATTTCAGCGCCGTAGCTCAATTGCTCATGGTAAAGAGAGATTAATTTACGAACCCATTCCTGCTCCTCGGCAGAAAGCTCAGTGCCGACTTTTCCTGCTTTTTGCAGGTGCGGCAGGGTCAGCTCAACCACTTGATCAAGATCCAGCGCTTTGACGTATTGGTTGTTGACCCATTTCAGTTTATGCATATCAAACAGAGCCGGTGACTTAGACAAACGATTCACATCAAAAATTTCAATGAATTGTTCTCTTGTGAAAAGCTCTTCTTCACCGACGGGAGACCAGCCGAGAAGTCCGATAAAGTTAAACAGCGCTTCAGGCAGGTAACCCAGCTCATCATACTGCTCAATAAACTGGATAATTGATTCATCACGTTTACTTAATTTTTTGCGGCTTTCGTTTACGATAAGCGTCATATGTCCGAAGACAGGAACATCCCAGCCGAATGCCTGGAAAATCATGATCTGTTTCGGTGTATTTGAAATGTGATCCTCACCGCGGAGCACGTGCGTCATTTTCATTAAGTAATCGTCAATCGCGACAGCAAAGTTATACGTCGGTGTTCCGTCTTTTTTGACGATGACAAAGTCGCCGATGCCGTCTGATTCAAAAGAAATCTCACCTTTTACGATATCGTTAAATGCGATGATTTTCCCTTCCGGCACGCGGAAACGGATGCTCGGCTGTCTGCCTTCGGCTAAAAACTGCTCCTGCTCTTCCTGAGTCAGGTTTCTGTGTTTGCCGGAATAGCGCGGCATTTCCCCGCGGGCGATTTGCTCTTCACGTTCTTTCTCAAGTTCTTCTTCCGTACAGAAACATTTATAAGCAAGCCCTTTTTCAAGAAGCTCTTCATAGTACTTTTTGTAAATGTCGTTACGCTCAGACTGGCGGTACGGGCCGTATTCTCCGCCGATATCCACACTTTCATCCCAGTCCATGCCGAGCCATTTCAAATAGTTGAGCTGGCTTTGCTCTCCGCCTTCAATATTTCGCTTTTTGTCCGTATCCTCAATCCGGATAATAAACTTTCCGCCTTGGCTGCGGGCAAATAAATAGTTAAAAAGCGCTGTTCTGGCGTTACCGATATGCAAATGTCCGGTCGGACTCGGTGCATAACGAACGCGTACTTCATTTCCCATGTTCAAATACTTCCTTTCATCTCGTCTGTAGCCTCTAGCCGAATATATGTATCTATTCTACCACCAAATAGACCGGGCATCAAAACAATGATCAGGCTTTTTGGATCAGAACGGTCGCCTGAGCGGCAATTCCTTCAGCTCTTCCGGTAAACCCGAGCTTTTCAGTCGTCGTCGCTTTTACGTTTACTTGAGAGACGTCCGCCTCAAGGCCTTCCGCTATCCGCTTTCTCATAGCTTCAATATGCGGCGCCATTTTCGGCTTTTGCGCAATAATCGTGCAGTCTATATTTCCGAGTACGTATCCTTTTTCTTTAACAATGTTCCAGACATGCTGAAGCAGCTTAAAAGAATCCGCATCCTTGAATTCCGGATCAGTATCCGGGAAATGCTTGCCGATATCTCCTTCACCTGCCGCTCCGAGACACGCGTCTGCGACTGTATGCAGCAATACATCAGCATCTGAATGTCCGAGCAGCCCCTTTTCATAAGGAATTTCAATTCCGCCGATGATGAGAGGACGGCCTTCCGTTAATTGATGCACATCAAATCCTTGTCCGATTCTAAACATTATGATTCCCACTTTCCGCTTTCATGATTGCTTCCGCAAATATCAGGTCATCCGGCGTTGTCAGCTTAATATTGGTATAGCTGCCTTCAACGATACTCACCTGATATCCATCAAGACGCTCGACGAGGCTGGCGTCATCCGTCCCTAAGAAGCCTTTGTTTTCCGCTTCCATATGCGCCGTCTTCAATAAAGAAAGACGAAAAGCTTGCGGCGTTTGAACGGCCCACAAGCTTGAACGATCAAAGGTCTCCGCAACCCGGGAGCCTTCCGCCCGTTTTATCGTGTCTTTCACAGGAACAGCCAGGACAGCCGCTCCCGCCTCCTCTGCTGTTTCAACGAGCTTATCGATATGCTGATGTGTGACAAACGGGCGCGCTCCGTCATGAACAAGGACGACCGATTCCTTATCAATCACTTTCAGTCCTTCGAATACACTGTGCTGACGCTCCGCACCCCCGGTAACAAGCTCAATTTCCGTCTGAATCGGAAATTGGGCCAGCAGCTGGCGAAAATCTTCCTGTTCACTCTCGTTTATCACCAGGATTATTTTCTGACAGGGTGCGTGGCTTTCAAAAACCCGCAGTGTGTGTATAATAACAGGCGCACCTTTTAAGCTGATGAACAGCTTATTTTTCCCGGCCTTCATCCGTTTTCCTTGTCCGGCAGCCGGAATAACGACAACATACTCCATATGAACTCCCTCTTAAAGAGCTTTCTCAAGCAGCTTGGGCTTGGCAAAAATCATTCGTCCCGCCGCTGTCTGCAGTACGCTGGTTACGAGCACATCAATATGTTTCCCTATATAATTGCGGCCTTCTTCCACAACAATCATCGTACCGTCATCCAAGTAAGCCACACCTTGATTGTGCTCTTTCCCGTCCTTAATCACCTGCACATTCATCTCTTCGCCCGGAAGCACAACCGGCTTCACCGCGTTTGCAAGGTCATTAATATTCAGTACCGCAACCTTCTGAAGCTCACATACTTTATTTAAATTAAAATCATTCGTCACAACGACGCCGGATGTCAGCTTCGCAAGTTTGACAAGCTTGCTGTCAACCTCCTGAATGTCCTCGAAGTCGCCTTCATAAATTTCAACCGTAATATCCAGTTCCTTTTGAATGCGATTCAAGATATCCAGACCGCGGCGTCCTCTGTTACGTTTTAAAACATCTGAAGAATCAGCGATATGCTGTAATTCCTCCAGCACAAATTGAGGAATGACAATGACGCCTTCTAAAAAGCCCGTCTGACAAATATCTGCAATTCTCCCATCAATAATAACACTTGTATCTAAGATTTTCAGCCTTTTATCCTGTTCCTCCTGCTCCTCATCAGCACTTCCCTTTTTCTTCTGCATTCTTGCAGAAATGGAGAAAAGACTGATCAGTTCATCCTTTTTCTTAAATCCGACTTGGAAGCCCAGATAACCGAGAAAGAAAGCCAGAAAGACCGGAATGATGGTGCTGAATATACGGTACGGAATATTGTCCAGCGGAATCACGTTTACAATGAGATATGCGATGATAAGTCCAAAAACCAATCCGAGACTCCCGAATAACAGATCCGGCACCGGAGCTCTCAGCAAAGAATCTTCAATCCATTTTACCCAATTAATCACATATTCTGTCGTCCATATACTGATGAGAAAAAAGATAATAGCACCAATTGCAGCAGACGTATATGCGTTTGTTATTAAAGGTATGTCCTGTATATTTGACAGCACAAACAATTCAGGTATTAAAAAGATACCGACAACGCCGCCCACAATAATGAAGAACGCCTGAACTATTCGTTTTAACATACCTCCACCTCCTTTTAAGTAGCATTTTTTCAGCAGACTGTCAGAGCCTACAAATTCAGAATAAACAAAAACTAACAATAATATACCCGGATTCCGACAGGTTTAAGCGATTCTTAAAGCTGTCTATCTATATAGTGTTTTTCCTGAAGGCGTTTTAAGCCTTTTTTGATTTTTTTGGCGCGCACTTCGCCGATACCCTCAACATCATCAAGCTCTTCTACAGTGGCTTCCGTTATGCTTGGCAAAAACCCGAACGCCTCAACCACATTTTCAACAATCGGCATCGGCAGACGCGGAATTTTGTTCAGCAGCCTGTATCCTCTCGGGAGCACATAATCATCAATATTGGTAGAAGCCGGATATCCAAGCAGCTTAAACAGAATGGAATCATCAAGCAGATCATAGCTGGACATATCCTGAAGCTCTTTTAACAGCACGAACGGATCTTTGATTTTTTCTTTGACATAGTCTTTGATGAAAAGTGCCGCCTCTTCTTCCATGTCCGTAATCAGTTCAATCACCTGCAGACGGATTAAGTGGCCTTCCGTTCCGAGTTCTTTAATATACATATTGATTTCATTTTTTATTCGGAGCACCATTTCATATCGATGCATGACGGACAGCACGTCACTGAATGTCACAAGCTCCTCAAACTCTAATGCGTTTAAAGCAGTAATCGTTTTGTCTAAAATGGTTTTATACTTCTCAAGCGTTTGAATGGCCTGATTTGCCTTTGTTAAAATAAATCCTATGTCCTTTAGTGTGTACTTCATGCTGTCCTGATATAACGTAATGACATTTCTGCGCTCAGAAATGGCGATGACGAGACAGCCGGTCTGCTTCGCCACCCGTTCCGCCGTACGGTGCCTCATTCCCGTTTCTGAAGAAGAAATGGTCGCCTCCGGCATAAGCTGCGTATTCGCATAAAGAATTTTCTGGCCGGAATCACTTAAAATAATGGCACCGTCCATTTTGGCCAGCTCGTATAAGTGAGCGGGCGCAAATGATGTATTAATATGAAAACCGCCATCCACGACTTGCTTTACCTTATCATTGTATCCGACAACAATCAGGCCGCCTGTATTTGCCCGAAGTACATTCTCTATCCCGGCTCTGAGCGGGGTGCCCGGTGCAACGAACTGCAGAATTGCAGACAGGTCAAGCTCTTGTTTCGCCCCTTTTTTCTCTTTTTCCATCTATTATGATCCTCCTAATGAAGTACGAAGCGCTTCTGCAACATTTGCTACTCCGACAACCTCAATCCCTTTTGGTATTGTCCACCCATCTGCATTCGCCTCAGGTATGATCATACGCTTGAAGCCGAGTTTTGCCGCTTCTTTTACGCGCTGTTCGATTCTTGACACCCTGCGGACTTCTCCTGTCAGACCCACTTCACCGATAAAGCAATCTGCGGGATTCGGCGGTGTATCTCTGAAGCTTGAGGCAATGCTGACGGCTACTGCCAAATCAATCGCCGGTTCATCCAGTTTGACCCCGCCGGCGACCTTTAAATACGCATCTTGATTTTGAAGCAAAAGACCCACCCGCTTCTCAAGCACAGCCATAATTAACGACACCCTGTTGTGGTCAATGCCTGTAGCCATGCGGCGCGGGTTTCCAAAACTGGTCGGTGATATGAGCGCCTGGATTTCAACCAGGATCGGTCTCGTTCCTTCCATTGACGCAACGATACTCGAACCCGATGCCCCGGCAGAACGTTCTTCCAAGAATATTTCAGAAGGGTTCAGCACTTCCGTAAGCCCCTCTTCCCGCATTTCAAAGATGCCCATTTCATTTGTTGAGCCGAAACGGTTTTTTACGGCCCGCAAAATACGGAATGTATGGTGCCGCTCTCCTTCAAAGTATAGAACGGTATCGACCATGTGCTCAAGCAATCTCGGCCCTGCGATCGATCCTTCTTTTGTGACGTGCCCGACGATAAAAATAGGTATGCCGTTTGTTTTCGCGATTTTCATCAATTCGGCCGTACACTCTCTTACTTGTGATACACTGCCGGGAGCCGAGGTGATATCACTTTGGTACACGGTCTGAATGGAGTCTACGACAACAAATGCGGGTTTCATCTCTTGTATAGCAGACGAAATATACTCCATATCGGTTTCAGATAAAACATGTAACATTTGGCTGTTGATTCCAAGTCTGTCGGCGCGCAGCTTCGTTTGCTTCACGGATTCTTCCCCTGAAATGTAAAGCACGCTGCCGGCCGTATCTGCTAATTGTGCGGATACTTGGAGAAGGAGCGTTGATTTTCCGATGCCGGGATCGCCGCCGATTAATACTAACGAGCCCTTCACAACGCCGCCGCCAAGCACTCTGTTGAATTCTTCAAGCTTTGTGTGAACGCGGGGTTCTTCCGATGTTTCAATTGATGTAATGGGTGATGGTTTCTGGACGGTTTGAACGGAGTGGGAGAAAGCCGCCCGCCGATTCGCCGGCGCTTTTTTTATGGTTTCTTCCACCATTGTATTCCAAGCCCCGCAGCCCGGGCACTTTCCCATCCACTTTGCGGATTCATAACCGCATGAGTGGCAGATGAATTTTGTTTTTGATTTAGCCATATATGTTGTAAGACCTCTTCCTTATCGAATATTTCTCTATATAACAAATTGAGGCATACACTCGCTTACGTATGCCTCATGTTTGTCACTATATTAGTTCGTTTTAGCAGTTGTTTTTACGACAAATTCGCCGTCCTCAACATCAAGAACAATGTGCTGGCCTTTATCAATATTGCCTCTGAGGAGTTCTTCTGATAACCGGTCCTCCACATGCTTTTGAATCGCTCTTCTTAGCGGACGTGCGCCGTATTCCAAATCGACGCCCTCTTCTGCCACTTTCGCTTTTGCAGCATCCGTCAGCTCGATAGAGAGATCTTGTTCTTTCAGACGTTTTGTTAACTGATCAGACATAAGCGACACGATGTCTGTAAGATGTTTTTTCTCAAGGGAGTGGAAGACAATAATTTCGTCAATCCGGTTGATAAACTCAGGTCTGAAGGCACGCTTCAGCTCTCCCATGACTTTGTCTTTCATGTCTTTATGGTTTTGTGATTCATCCTGCACATTGAAGCCCACATATTTGTTGCGTTTCAGCTCGCTCGCTCCGACGTTTGACGTCATAATCAGGATCGTGTTGCGGAAATCCACAGTGCGTCCTTTTGAATCAGTCAAGCGTCCGTCTTCAAGCACTTGCAGGAGTATGTTAAACACATCAGGATGCGCTTTTTCAATTTCATCAAGCAGTACGACAGAGTAAGGTTTTCTTCTCACTTTTTCTGTCAGCTGGCCGCCTTCATCATAGCCGACATATCCCGGAGGAGAACCGACAAGACGTGAAGTCGAGTGTTTCTCCATGTATTCGGACATATCCACTCTGATCATCGCTTCCTCATCACCGAAAATGGATTCCGCCAGCGCTCGTGCCAGCTCTGTCTTCCCAACGCCTGTAGGGCCTAAGAAGATGAATGAACCAATCGGGCGTTTCGGGTCCTTCAGACCGGCTCTTGCACGTCTGACAGCCTTTGCAACGGCTACAACAGCTTCATCCTGGCCGATGACGCGGGAGTGCAGAATGTTTTCCATATTGAGAAGCTTATCTGTTTCCGTTTGGGCA
Source organism: Bacillus sp. ChL18 (assembly GCF_026241425.1). Lineage (NCBI taxonomy): Bacteria > Bacillati > Bacillota > Bacilli > Caryophanales > Bacillaceae > Bacillus > Bacillus sp. ChL18. Next base: position 55,916 of record NZ_JAPHWE010000005.1, read on the forward strand.
ATTTTAGATACAGGCACCCCGGTCCAGCTGGATACAACCATCGCAATATCCTCTACAGAAACTTCGGAGTTCTCCTGGCCTTGTTTTTCTTTCCACGTTTTTTTCGTGTCTTCCACCTGTTCTCTCAGGCGCTGCTCCGTATCACGAAGAGAAGCCGCTTTTTCAAACTCCTGGCTCTGAACGGCAGCGTCTTTTTCCTTGCGAACTTCATCGAGTTTCTGCTCAAGCTCTTTTAAGTTCGGAGGCGTTGTGAAAGAACGGAGACGCACTTTTGAACCCGCTTCATCAATTAAATCGATCGCTTTATCCGGAAGGAAGCGGTCAGAAATATAACGGTCGGACAATTTTACCGCCGCTTCAATCGCTTCATCGGTAATGGATACGCGGTGATGCGCTTCATAGCGGTCACGGAGCCCTTTTAAAATTTGAATGCTTTCATCGGCTGACGGCTGATCCACCTGAATCGGCTGGAAACGGCGCTCCAGAGCGGCGTCTTTTTCGATATATTTACGGTATTCATCAAGCGTTGTCGCACCGATGCATTGGAGCTCTCCGCGGGCCAGTGAAGGTTTTAAGATATTCGATGCGTCAATCGCACCTTCTGCTCCCCCCGCTCCAATCAGTGTATGCAGTTCGTCAATGAATAAAATAATATTGCCGGCCTGACGTATTTCATCCATTACTTTTTTCAAGCGGTCTTCAAATTCTCCGCGGTATTTCGTACCGGCTACAACCGTCCCCATGTCTAATGTCATTACGCGTTTATCACGTAAAATTTCCGGCACTTCATTATTGATGATCTGCTGTGCGAGGCCTTCAGCAATCGCAGTTTTACCTACACCCGGTTCTCCGATAAGAACGGGGTTATTCTTCGTTCTGCGGCTTAATACCTCAATAACACGCTGAATTTCTTTGCTTCGGCCGATAACCGGATCAAGACTGTCTTCCTTCGCAATCGCAGTTAAATCACGAGCCAAGCTGTCAAGCGTCGGCGTGTTTGCATTGCTGTTCGTACCGGATGCAGAAGATCCCGTCTCATTGCTTCCCAGAAGCTGCAGCACTTGCTGTCTCGCCTTATTCAAGCTGACACCGAGATTGTTCAGAACTCTCGCGGCCACGCCTTCTCCTTCACGAATCAGTCCGAGAAGTATGTGTTCTGTTCCCACATAAGAATGTCCTAGCTTTCTGGCTTCATCCATGCTGAGCTCAATGACTTTTTTTGCTCTTGGCGTATAATGAATCGTTTGAGACATTTCCTGTCCCCGTCCGATTAAGCTCTCCACTTCTTTCTGAATTTTATCCGAACCGAGTCCGAGTGCTTGAAGTGCTTTAGCCGCAATCCCTTCTCCTTCACGAACCAGACCTAATAAGATATGTTCAGTTCCAATATTGTTATGGCCTAAGCGCAGTGCTTCTTCCTGTGCCAGTGCCAATACCTTTTGAGCTCGCTCTGTAAACCTTCCAAACATCATATCGAATCATCCTCCTGTCTATTTGCACTCATTTCTAAATGCAGCCTTTCCCTGATAAGAGCCGCTCTTCTCGCGTCTCTTTCGTTCGGCCGTAATGCACCGCCCGAATATTGCTGGAGAAAACCCGGCTGTGTCAAAATCATCAGTTCATTAAGTATATTGCTTGATAACCCTTTGATGATTCCAAGGTCTATCCCCAGCCGAACGTCAGAAAGGCATTTCGCCGTTTCCTTTGATTCAATCATACGGCAGTTGGATAAAACACCGTAAGATCTGAATACCCGGTCCTCCAATTCAATTTTCGAGGTTTGGTAAAGCGCTTCTCGGGCTGAACGTTCCTGCTCAATCAGCTGGGCAGCCACACTGTTTAAATCATCTACAATGTCCTGTTCTGATTTTCCGAGTGTGATTTGATTTGAAATTTGAAAGATATTTCCTAATGCTTCGCTGCCTTCACCGTAAATTCCTCTAACAACTAAGCCTAATTGGTTAATTGCCGGTATAATTCGATTCATTTGCCTAGTTAATACAAGGCCCGGCAAATGCATCATGACTGAAGCCCTTAGTCCCGTCCCTACATTTGTAGGACAGCTTGTTAAGTACCCTCTCTTCTCTCCAAAGGCGTAATCCACTTTCTCCTCAATCCAGTCATCAACCTGGTTTGCCGCTTTTATGGCATTGAGAAGCTGGAAGCCAGGGAAGAGGCATTGAATTCTGATATGATCTTCTTCATTTAACATAATGCTGACTTCTTCATTTTCAGAAAGCAGACAGCCGCCAAAAGGGGATTCCGTTAAATTCGGGCTGATTAGATGTTTCTCCATCAGCACCCGTTTTTCCAAAGGCTGAGCTTCACTCATTCTGATTAAATGAAATTGACCGATATCAGGCAGTTCTTTTCCTGAAAAATGATCTTCGAATTGCTGAATGATGGATGAGGCTTCTTCATTCGTATACCGGGCGGGAAACTTTATATTTTCAAAGTTTCGGGCCAACCGTATACGGCTGCTGAGTACAATGTCACTTTCAGGTCCCTTTTGCTTCATCCAATTGCTTAGTGCGTCCTGAATAAAATGCTTGAGCGACATTACCCTTGTTCCCCCTCACTGTCTTTACTTTTTAATTTTTGCTCTAACGATCGGATCTGATCCCTGACCTCCGCTGCTCTTTCAAACTCTTCGTGGTGTATTAAAGATTCAAGTTCTTTTTTTAACATTTCCATTTGCCGTCTTACATGCAGGTTTCCGCCTATTCGTTTTGGAATTTTCCCGGCATGCACCGTATTCCCGCTGTGAACTTTTCGCAAGATCGGCGTAATTTGGCTGTAGAACGTATCGTAACATTCCGCACAGCCGAAACGCCCTGTTTTTCTCAGCTGCTGAAACGTCATACCGCATTTCTTACAAGCTGTCCCTTGCTCTGAATAGCCGAACATTTGAGAACCGGTGTTTTGAAATGAAGACTCCATATTCAGCAGCCCTGATAATAAATTATGAATCGAGAACCCTTGGTTTCCACTTATACTGTATGAATCGCTATTTTCTTTTGCACATTGTTCACAAATATGAACTTCTTGTTTTTCTCCATTAACAACTTTCGTAAAGTGAAAAGTGGCCGGTCTCTCATTGCATTCTTGACAAATCAATCTTTTCACCCGCTTACTTTAGTTTTAAAGATGTGAGCATTGCTTTCATCATTCTGGCTCTTAGTTCATCCCGTTCGGGCAAATCAATATATAGAACTGAACGATCCATTACACTCACCATCATTTTAGCTTCTCTTTCCGAAATAACTCCGTCCTCTAACAGTCTGAGAATAATGTCATCAGAGGCTGCCTGGGACAAGTGGGTATGAATCTGCGAAATAATATTATTGATGAGGACGACTTCGTTATTCATTTTAATTTTGATAATACGAATATAACCGCCGCCTCCCCGTTTACTTTCAACAATATATCCTCTTTCACTTGTAAATCTGGTGTTGATGACATAATTTATTTGGGAAGGAACACATTGAAATTTATCAGCGATTTCACTGCGTTTGATCTCTAAAATTTCTTTGCCATTTTGATCTAATACTTGTTTCAAGTACTGTTCAATGATGTCAGAAATATTATGTCCCACTCAACCCCCTCCTTCATTGACTTTGACTATATTTGACTTTAACCTTACTATAAGGTGTTTCGCAAAATTTTTCAACTGTATCGCTCTATCTCTATTATTTCCACTTTGCACAAGCATAAAACCTGCTTTTGCAAAAAGGCATATCGTTACGTTTCTCATATTATATAATGTATGCAGAAAAACACAAAAAAGGCAGCTCATGATGAGCTGCCTTTACCATAACGATAGCTTGGCGGCGTCCTACTCTCACAGGGGGAAACCCCCGACTACCATCGGCGCTGAAGAGCTTAACTTCCGTGTTCGGCATGGGAACGGGTGTGACCTCTTCGCTATCGCCACCAAACCATTGAGAG
>NZ_JAPHWE010000006.1:0-55152 GCF_026241425.1 Bacillus sp. ChL18
CCCATGCCGAACACGGAAGTTAAGCTCTTCAGCGCCGATGGTAGTCGGGGGTTTCCCCCTGTGAGAGTAGGACGCCGCCAAGCTATCGTTATGGTAAAGGCAGCTCATCATGAGCTGCCTTTTTTGTTTTTGAATAAAAACAAAACAAACACCGAAATACGGAAACACCCATATACTAATTGCAAACTTCAAAAAGGTCCAAATTGTGTATACAATCAACAGCTTAAGGGAAGGCTATTCATACGGAGGTGGGCAAAATGAATGAAACGTCCAGCCATGAAGAAACATGTATTGTGTGTGAAACCAAAAAACGCAGGGGAATCCATATTTATACGAAATTTATATGTTTAGAGTGTGAGAAGAAAGTAGTTTCCACTCCGACCTCTGATCCAAATTATGAATTTTTCGTTCGTAAACTGAAAAGCCTTCATACACCGACGTTATATTCTTAACCCTGAAAAGGGTCTTTTTTTTGCCTGAAATCAGAGGAGTTTTTACACTTTTTATTAAAGAACTGATACGATAAGAAGAGGAACTTGTTTAGACATGGAATGTAATAGATAATACTAATAAAAGTGAATAAATAGGAGTCGATCAAGTATGAAACCGTTTATTCAATATATGAAATGGACGCTTTTCGGCAGCACAGTTTTTGTATTAGTGGGGATAACCTTCTTTACGATAGGGCATCAGCCTTTTCTGTATTCGCTTTTATACGGGGCAGCCGGCGGAGCCGCAGCCAGTGCGGCCGGCCTGTGGAATGCGAAGCGTCTCTTTTTAAAAAAACACCGGCTGACAAGAAAAGAATATGTTTATATCAAGGAAAATCTTGAGGAAGCAAAGGGTAAAATCATCCGATTACGCAGGGCGCTTTTTCGCTCTAAAAGTATACAAATGCTGAAGCAGAATGCAGAGATACTGCGGATAACCCGACGAATATATCTGCTCACAAAGCAAGAGCCGAAGCGTTTTTATCAGGCAGAGCGTTTCTATTATCAAACGCTTGATTCTGTTGTGGAACTGACGGAAAAGTATGCTCTGCTCTCCTCACAGCCGCGAAAAAATAAAGATTTATCAATGTCCTTGAGTGAGACGAGGATGACTCTAGCAGAGCTTTCCAGAAGGCTGGAAGAGGACCTTCATGAACTGATGAAGGAGGACATCGACGACCTGCACTTTGAATTAGATATGGCAAAGCATTCACTGAGAAAATAGGAAAGGAAGAAGGAAATGGCCAAAGACCGTTCCGACGACAGCATGGGCGCCCAAAATGACCAGACCCCTCTAAAGCTTGCAGATACGCTGCCGGAAGAAAAAAGAGAAGCGGCACTTCGGCTCGCTGAAAAACTGGACCCTGAGAACATGCAAAGCATTGTTCTGTTTGGTTCACAGGCGCAGGCGAATCTTCTGGAATTTTCCCACACGATGATAGAGCACGTGCAAAGAAAAGATGCAGGAGAGATGGGACAGATACTGGCTGATTTGATGCTGAAGCTTGACCAGGTCAACCCTGATGATCTGCAGATGAAGAACAAAGGGTTTTTCGCCCGGCTGTTTAAAAGGGTGTCCGGTTCTGTACAGGAAGTGCTTTCGAAATATCAAAAGACAAGTGTGCAGATTGACCGTATCAGCAGAAGGCTGGAACATTCTAAAAATGTGCTGTTGAGTGACAATAAATTGTTAGATCAGCTGTACGCCCAAAATAAACAATACTTTTCTGATTTAACTATGTATATAGCAGCGGGGGAATTAAAATTAGATGAGCTGAAAACAAAGCTGATACCCGAAGCGGGAAGAAAAGCCGAATTACAAGAACACAATCAAATGGCCGCGCAGGAAGTGAATGATCTTCGCCAGTTTGCCGACCGTCTGGATAAGAGGGTGCATGATCTGCTGCTGAGCAGGCAGATTACGCTTCAGAGTGCGCCGCAAATCCGCCTGATTCAAAACACGAATCAGGCACTGGCAGAGAAAATTCAGTCCTCCATTGTTACGGCTATTCCTTTATGGAAGAATCAAGTCGCCATCGCGCTGACGCTTATGAGGCAGCGGAGTGCGGCAGATGTGCAGCAGAAGGCGGCGGATACGACAAATCAATTGCTGCTGAAAAACGCCGAACTTCTGAAAACAAGTACAGTCGAGACCGCCAAAGCCAATGAGCGCGGACTTGTTGAGGCAGAAACCCTCAAAAAAGTGCAGGAAAGCTTAGTCAGCACACTTGAAGAAATCATGTCTATTCAAGAAGAAGGCAGGATGAAACGCAGGCGTGCCGAGGAGGAGCTTGTTATCATGGAAGGCGATTTAAAAAAGAAGCTGCTTGATATGAGGTCCGGCCGGGATAACGGCTAGATGGCAAAAGTCTTAGCTTTAAGTTGGCTCGCAGTCACGATATAATAAGAAAGACAGGCAAAGGATTTGTTTAAAAATGGACACACCTTTATATACAGCGCTGATGAAGCATGCGCACCGAAATACGTATTCTTTTCATGTTCCGGGACATCACAATGGAGATGTCTTTTTTGATGAAGCCAAATCTGTATATCAATCTCTTTTATCTATTGATATGACTGAGATCACGGGTCTTGATGACTTGCATCACCCGACGGGGGTCATTAAGGAAGCGCAGGATTTGGTGAGCAGATTGTACGGCTCTCAGGAAAGCTTCTTTCTCGTCAACGGAACGACCGCCGGCAATCTGGCGATGATTTTAGCTGTTTGTGAACCGGGTGAACCCATTCTGATCCAGCGTAATTGTCACAAGTCTGTTTTCCATGCAGTGGCATTGGCCGGAGCCAAGCCGGTTTATTTGGCGCCGGAAATCGATGAAAACATGCATGTGCCGGCACATGTATCCCTTTCAGTCATCGAAAAAGCGCTGGCGTCATATCCGAACGCGAAAGGACTTGTTCTGACCAATCCGACTTACTACGGACACGCCGCCGATTTGACTGCGGCAGTTAACAAATCCCATTCATACGGCGTTCCTGTACTGGTAGATGAGGCTCATGGGGCTCACTTTGTGTTAGGCCAGCCTTTCCCGCCTTCATCATTGGCTATGGGGGCGGACGCCGTTGTTCAATCGGCTCATAAAACGCTTCCGGCTATGACGATGGGGTCTTACTTTCATTTGAACAGCACCAGAATTGACAGAGATCGATTAACTTATTATATAAGCAGTTTGCAAAGCAGCAGCCCGTCATACCCGATTATGGCATCTTTAGATACGGCGCGCGCTTATGTGCAGGATATTGCTGAAAAAGGGACACTTCCCGTTCATATGGAGCACATTGAGAAAATCAAACGAAGGTTCGCATCAATTTCTTCTATTGAAATAATCGAGCCTTCCGGATATGGGCTGCGGGCGGACCCGTTAAAATTAATTCTTCGGTCAAAGCTCGGACATTCCGGCTATTCATTACAACGCATTTTGGAGAGTGAAGACATTGTTGCCGAGCTGGCTGACGAGTACCAAGTATTGCTCGTACTGCCGATAGGCGGCCGGCGGATGATAGAACAGGCAACCGTAAGAAACATAAAGCAGAAACTGGAGAATACACCGCCCGATAAATTGCCGGATGCCGTGAAATGGACATTTCCGTCCATATCGACACTTGAATACCCGCAAAATGAGATGCGGAAGTTGAAGAAAGAGCTTACAGATATAAATAAGGCTGCCGGGCGCTTGCATGCGGGCAACATTATTCCTTATCCGCCGGGAATTCCGCTGGTCATGGACGGAGAACGGATAACAGAAGAGATCGTACAAAAGCTTTCCCGTTTAATCGGCATGGACGCGCATATTCAAGGCTTGTTAAACGGGGAACAATTACTTGTCTATATAGAAGAGGAGAAATCATGAGCGGTTTATTTATAACATTTGAAGGTCCTGAAGGTGCAGGGAAAACGACTGTGCTTCAGGAAATGAAAGAGATTCTGTCGGCAGAGGGGCTCCCGGTGACAGCGACAAGAGAACCGGGCGGCATCGACATTGCGGAACAGATCAGAGAAGTGATCTTAAATAAAAACAATACACTGATGGATGCAAAAACGGAGGCGCTGCTTTACGCTGCGGCGAGAAGACAGCATTTAGCCGAAAAGGTGCAGCCTGCATTGAAAGAAGGCCGCATTGTGCTGTGCGATCGTTTCATCGACAGTTCGCTGGCTTATCAAGGCTATGCGAGAGGGCTCGGCATTGATGAAGTCCTTTCTATCAACCAGTTTGCAATCGGCGATACGATGCCTGATGTCACCATCTATTTTTCTATTGAGCCGGAAGAAGGGTTGAAACGGATTACGTCGAATGATTCAAGAGAGAAGAATCGTCTCGATCTTGAGGCCCTGCACTTTCACACAAAAGTACGGGAAGGATACCAAAAGGTCATGCAGCGTTTTCCGGAAAGATTTCATACAATCGACGCTTCGAAAAAGAAGGAACTCGTCATTCAGGACGCACTTCAAGTGATAAATGAAGCATTGAAAAAAATTCAGTTGTGACCTGTTTCTCATAAGTTGCTATAATGAATGTAACGACAATGTTCTTTCCAACCTAAAGGGGGCCTAGAGAATGAAACTAATAGTGGCAGTGGTGCAGGATCAGGACAGCAACAGGCTTTTGAAAGTATTAACCGACCACAACTTCAGGGTGACGAAGCTTGCGACAACAGGCGGATTCCTTAAATCAGGCAATACGACGTTTATGATCGGGGTGGAAGATATCCGTGTCGATAAAGCGCTCAGCCTCATTAAAGAGAATGGCTGTAAACGTGATCAGATGATTGCCCCGGTATCCCCGATGGGCGGGAATGCGGATTCCTACGTTCCATATCCCGTCGAAGTGGAAGTCGGCGGAGCGACGGTCTTTGTCCTCCCGGTCGATGAATTTCATCAATTTTAAGGATTTGACGACGTGAAAATAAATTCTGACTTACGTACATTTATTGAGAAAAAGCAGCAGCCTGCTTATAAAGCGGCAGAGCTTTCCGGAACATTTAAAAGTTCAATGGACAGCCAAAGCAGCAAGCTGAAATTTGATCAGCTGAGCAGGTTCTTAACGGATATAGAAACGTTCGGGAAAAGGCTGACGAAGTCGAGAAACTTCAAAGACTTAGCGAAATTCAAAGGATTGGTAAAACGTTTTGTAAAAGAGGCCGTAGACAGCGGATTATCGCATGAGACGGAGAAAAGCTTTGACCTGTACGGCAGCAGCCGGACTCTGGGGCTTGTGAAAGAAATAGATGAAAAACTGCTTCAGCTGACGGAAGAAATGTTAGATCAGGAAAAACCGGCAATTGATTTGCTGGATCGAATCGGAGAAATAAAAGGTTTATTGATTAACCTTTACACATAGAGAGTGATACAATGGTAATATCATGGAAGGAAATGACCGGGCAGCAGCCCAGAGTGATGCGGCTTTTGCATAACAGTATTGAAAAGAAAAGGCTTTCTCACGCCTATCTGTTTGAAGGCAAAAAAGGTACGGGCAAATTGGATGCCGCACTGCTTCTCGCAAAAAGCTTTTTTTGCCTTGAAGGCGGGACTGAGCCTTGCGGGGAGTGCCGGAACTGTAAGCGCATTGAATCCGGAAACCATCCCGACCTGCATGTGGTTCAGCCCGACGGATTATCCATTAAAAAGGCTCAGATCCAGTCGCTTCAGGAAGAGTTTTCTAAAACAGGACTGGAATCGCATAAAAAGCTATACATTATATCCCATGCGGATCAAATGACGACAAATGCGGCAAACAGTCTGCTGAAATTTTTAGAGGAGCCGAGTCAAGACACCATCGCAATTCTTATTACTGAGCAGCTCCACCGAATACTGGATACCATCGTTTCGAGATGTCAGGTTCTCCCGTTCCAACCGCTTCAGCCGAAAGCCATAGAAGAAAGGCTGATTGAACAGGAAGTGAGCCCTCACATGGCCCGGCTCTTAGCAAATATGACAAATAATATTGCGGAAGCAGTCGAATTAAGTCGAAATGATGAGTTTGCAGAGTCCAGAGCGAAAGTGATAAAATTGTATGAAGTCTTACATCAGCGGAAAGGACATGCCTTTTTCTTCATTCAGGATCAGTGGGTGCCCTTTTTCAAAGAAAAAACCCATCAAGAAATGGGTCTTGATATGCTCTTATTGATATACCGTGATGTATTATCCATCCAAATTGGAAATGAAGATAAACTGATTTATCAAGACTTATTCCAATCAATAAAACAGCATGCGCTGCAATTTACACAACAAAGCGTTACGAACCAAATTCTCGCTGTTTTAGAAGCAAAAAAACGGCTTCATTCCAATGTGAATGTGCAGGGATTAATGGAGCACTTGGTGTTAACGTTGCAGGAGGGATAAGCTTGTACAACGTAATAGGCGTCCGCTTTAAAAAAGCGGGAAAAATTTATTATTTTGATCCGAACGGATTTGATATAGAACAAGACAGCTGCGTCATAGTTGAAACCGTAAGAGGTGTCGAATACGGGCAGGTTGTCATCGCAAATAAACAAGTGGACGAGCATGATGTTGTGCTTCCGCTTCGAAAGGTCATACGCGTTGCTGATGAACGCGATCTTCTCATTGTAGAAGAAAACAAACAGGAGGCCCTGTCCGCTTTTGAAGTCTGTCAGAAAAAAGTGGCTGACCACGGCTTAGATATGAAGCTGGTTGATGTTGAGTTTACATTTGACCGCAATAAAGTCATTTTTTACTTTACAGCAGACGGACGGGTTGATTTCAGGGAATTGGTCAAAGACTTGGCTTCTATCTTTAAAACGAGAATCGAATTGCGCCAAATCGGGGTGAGGGACGAGGCGAAAATGCTCGGCGGTATCGGACCATGCGGGAGAATGCTTTGCTGCTCCACGTTCCTCGGCGATTTTGAACCGGTGTCCATCAAAATGGCGAAGGATCAAAATTTATCGTTGAACCCAACGAAGATTTCCGGTCTGTGCGGCCGTTTGATGTGCTGTTTGAAGTACGAAAATGATGAGTATGAGACGGCAAAAGAACAGCTGCCGGATTTAGGCGAAATGATTACGACGGCAAACGGCCCCGCAAAGGTTGTCGGTCTTAATATTCTGGAACGGGTGCTTCAGGTGGAACTGAAGAATCGTGAAAAAGTGATAGAATATACTTGGGAAGAGCTCTTGGAAGAGGGCGTCGTATCCGCACAAACCACAGATTAACGAGGTGTGGAACCTTGGATAAAAAAGAGTTATTTGATACTGTCATAAACCTGGAGGAACAAATCGGTTCGCTGTACCGTCAGCTGGGTGACTTAAAGCAGCATATCGGCGAAATGATTGAAGAGAATCATCATCTTCAGCTTGAAAATAAGCATTTGCGTAAGCGGCTTGATGACACGACAGAGCAAATTGAGAAATTCAAAGCCGATCAGAAAGAAACAAAAACACAGAAGGCGGAGCAGAGTGATATAGGAGAAGGGTACGACAATCTGGCCCGGCTGTATCAAGAAGGCTTTCATATTTGCAACGTCCATTATGGGAGCGTCCGCAAGGGAGATTGCCTTTTTTGTCTGTCCTTCTTAAATAAAAAATAAGGAAAAGGCTTCCGCTGATGTCGGAAGCCTTTTTCAAAGAGTGCCGAAAGGAATAAGATGATGGTTTCATTACGTGATGATGAAAGATTGGATTACTTATTAGCAGAGGATATGAAAATAGTACAGAGTCCGACGGTTTTCGCTTTTTCATTAGATGCCGTGCTGCTGTCTAAGTTTGCATACGTTCCGATTCAAAAGGGGAACATCGTTGATTTATGCACGGGGAACGGCATTGTGCCGCTTTTGCTCAGCACAAGGTCAAAAGCCGATATCACCGGCGTTGAAATTCAGGAACGCTTGTATGATATGGCGCTCCGAAGCGTGGAATACAACGGGCTGGGCGGTCAGATCAGTCTCATTCATGATGATCTGAAAAATATGCCGGAAAGACTCGGACATAATAAATATGATGTTGTCACCTGCAATCCGCCTTATTTTAAAACACCGAAAGAGGCGGAGCAGAACCTGAACGAGCATCTCAGAATCGCAAGGCACGAAATTCTTTGCACGCTTGAAGATGTGATTTCCGTCAGCAGCAAACTGCTGAAGCAGGGCGGAAAAGCGGCTCTCGTTCATCGGCCGGGGAGGCTTTTGGAAATCTTTGAATTAATGAAAGCGTACCGAATAGAACCGAAACGGGTTCAGTTTATTTATCCGAAACAAGGTAAAGAAGCGAATACCATTTTGGTTGAAGGAATTAAAGGCGGCCGCCCTGATCTCAAAATTCTTCCCCCGCTGTTCGTATACAATGAACAAAATGAATATACGAAAGAGATCCGCACGATTTTATATGGAGACAAATAGTCATTTCTTTTATGTGCTGCTGTGCAATGACAACAGTCTGTACGCCGGTTATACAAATGATCTGCAAAAACGGCTGAAAACCCACAATGAGGGAAAGGGCGCGAAGTACACAAGAGCGCGGAGGCCGGTTTTGTTATGCCATGCGGAATCATTTGAAACAAAACGGGAAGCGATGCAGGCGGAATACCGTTTTAAACAGCTGACCCGAAAGAAAAAAGAGCAATATATAGAAGAAAAACGACGCAGCAAGGAGGCTGTATATGTTAAGACGCCAGATGAGTTTTAACGGAAAATCTGAAATGGGAACTCTGTACCTTGTTCCTACACCGATCGGCAATTTGGAGGACATGACCTTTCGTGCAGTAGAGACGCTGAAATCGGCCGATGTCATAGCTGCCGAAGATACGAGACAGACGAAAAAGCTGTGCCATGTTTATGACATAGAAACATCTCTCATCAGCTATCATGAACATAATAAAGAAAGCAGCGGCCATAAAATCATTGAATGGCTGAAAAGCGGAAAGAATGTGGCATTGGTCAGTGATGCCGGCATGCCGACAATTTCCGACCCGGGGGCTGAGATTGTGAGAGATTTCACCCAAATCGGCGGATATGTCGTTCCGCTTCCGGGTGCAAATGCGGCATTAACCGCGCTGACCGCATCAGGCATCACCCCGCAGCCGTTTTTCTTCTACGGATTTTTAAACAGACAGAAAAAAGAAAAGAAGAAAGAACTCGAAATCCTGAAAAAACGGCAGGAAACGATGATATTTTACGAAGCGCCGCACAGATTGAAAGAAACATTAACAGCAATGCATGACGTTTTGGGTAATCGAACCATCGCCGTCACGAGAGAATTAACGAAAAAGTATGAGGAATTCATCAGAGGAACCATCGCCGAGGTGATTGAATGGGCAAATGAAGATCAAATCCGCGGTGAGTTCTGTCTCGTTGTCGAAGGAAATCAAACCGCTGAACCGGATGAAGAGGAAAAGCCTTGGTGGACGGAGCTTTCTGAGAAAGAGCATGTGGAGCATTACATAAACGAAGGAGCATCTTCCAAACAGGCCATAAAACAAACAGCGGTAGATCGGGGCGTTCCGAAACGCGAGATTTATGACGCTTATCACATTCAATCATAAAAAAAAACCGTTCTTGTATCGTAACGAGAACGGTTTTTGTATGAAATAGCTTATTTTTGGTTTTGAAGCTGGTTTTGAATTTCAGAGATGATTTGCTCAGCGCCTTCTTTGCTGAGTACCAATTTGCCGCCGGCAAGTTTAAGGTTATCATCAGAAACTTCACCAGTTACTTGGCAAGTCATGTTTGGTTTATATTTTTTAAGGATGATTTTTTCATCATCAACATAAATTTCAAGAGCGTCTTTTTCTGCGATGCCCAGTGTACGGCGAAGTTCGATAGGGATAACTACGCGTCCAAGTTCATCAACTTTACGTACGATACCAGTAGATTTCATTAACAGTCTCCTCCCGAGAGATAATTATTTTGTAGTTTATATTTTTCTTCGTCATTATTCGACAAAATTCCTTACATTCCTAGCATAACAAGGTTTCCAATAATCGTCAATCTTTTTGTTTACTATTGATTGTAAGAATTAGTTCTTATAGTAAGTAAAGCCTTGGAAATCCTGAAATAACAGGCTTTTTGACTGCTTTTTCGAACCTATTATCCTACTGAAAATCCTTTTAAATCAAGACTTTCGAACCAAGATGTTTTATATTAGTAGATTATATACGACAAATTTCGACATGTTAAGACTTTTTTTAATTTCAATAAAAATTTTTAATTTTATTTACTCTTTTACGCGCAGTACGTATATATCCTTGATCTTAAAGGCTAAGATGGTATCATAGATAGAGGACAAATATCAATATTGTATATCAAATAAAACCGCTCTCGTCCTTTGGGCGTGAGCTTTTCGACATTCTGAATGGGAGGTTGCAACATGCCGCAAGACAATAATACTTTTTATATTACAACCCCGATATATTATCCGAGCGGAAAATTACATATCGGCCATGCTTATACTACCGTGGCCGGCGATGCGATGGCGCGTTACAAAAGATTAAAAGGATTTGACGTACGCTACTTAACCGGAACGGATGAGCACGGACAGAAAATCCAGCAGAAAGCGGAGGAAGAGAATATCACGCCTCAAGCTTATGTGGATCGTGCAGTTGCTGAAATCCAAAAACTATGGAAGCAGCTCGACATTTCTCACGATGATTTCATCCGGACGACGGAAAGCCGGCACAAAGAAATTATCGAGAAAGTGTTTCAAAAACTTCTTGATAATGGTGACATTTACCTGGATGAGTATGAGGGCTGGTACAGCATCCCTGATGAAACATTCTATACGGAAACACAGCTGGTGGATGTGGAAAGAAATGAGAAGGGTGAGGTTGTCGGCGGAAAAAGCCCGGACAGCGGCCACCCGGTCGAATTAATCAAAGAGGAGTCATACTTCTTCCGCATGAGCAAATACGCAGACCGCCTGCTGAAGTTTTATGAGGAAAATCCTTCTTTCATCCAGCCTGAATCACGCAAAAATGAAATGATTAACAACTTCATTAAACCGGGGCTTGAAGATTTGGCCGTTTCCAGAACGACGTTCGACTGGGGCGTAAAAGTGCCGGGAAATCCGAAGCATGTCGTGTATGTATGGATTGACGCACTGTTCAACTATATTACAGCGCTCGGTTACGATACGGAAAATGATGAGCTTTACAAAAAGTACTGGCCGGCTGACGTCCATCTTGTCGGTAAAGAAATTGTCCGTTTTCATACCATTTACTGGCCGATTATGCTGATGGCGCTTGATCTCCCGCTGCCTAAGCAAGTATTCGCGCATGGCTGGTTATTGATGAAAGACGGAAAAATGTCGAAATCAAAAGGAAATGTCGTTGATCCGGTAACGTTAATTGAACGCTACGGCTTGGATGAACTTCGCTATTACCTGCTTCGCGAAGTACCGTTCGGTTCAGACGGTGTCTTTACGCCGGAAGGTTTCGTAGAACGGATTAATTATGACTTGGCGAACGACTTAGGAAACCTTCTGAATCGTACAGTCGCAATGATCCAAAAATATTTTGACGGCGAGATTGGTTCATATGAAGGAAATGTGACAGATTTTGATTCAGAGCTTTCTTCTGTAGCCGGTGAAACGGTTAAAGCTTATGAAAAGGCAATGGAAAACATGGAGTTTTCAGTCGCTTTATCAACGCTATGGCAATTAATCAGCCGTACGAACAAATATATTGATGAAACTGCTCCGTGGGTGCTTGCTAAAGACCAGGAAAAAGAAAAAGAATTACGTTCTGTCATGTATCATTTAGCTGAATCTTTACGTATCTCAGCCGTATTGCTCCAGCCTTTCTTGACACAAACGCCTGAAAAAATGTTTGCCCAGCTAGGAGTTGAGGATCAGTCTCTTAAAGCATGGGACAGCATTCAGACATTCGGCCAATTGAAGAACACGAAAGTGAAAAAAGGGGAACCGCTTTTCCCTCGTCTTGAAGCTGAAGAAGAAGTAGCTTACATCAAGCAAAAAATGCAAGGAACTGCTCCTGCTAAAGAAGAAAAGGCGGAAGAGCCGCAAGAAGCAGAGCGTCTTCCTGAAATTACCTTTGATCAATTTATGGATACAGAACTTCGCGTCGCAGAAGTCTTGTCCGCAGAGCCGGTGAAAAAAGCAGATCGGCTGCTGAAATTGCAAATTGATCTGGGCTTTGAACAGCGCCAAGTTGTATCAGGTATCGCGAAGCATTACACACCGGATCAGCTTGTGGGAATGAAGATCATTTGTGTAACAAATCTAAAACCGGTAAAACTGAGAGGCGAGCTTTCTCAAGGAATGATACTGGCGGGAGAATCAGACGGCGTTCTCAAAGTTGTAGCTGTCGACCAGTCATTACCGAAAGGCACTCGAATTAAATAAATAGATGCAAAAGGTGTTTCACGTGTAACATTCCGTCGAACACCTTTTGTTTTTCAACAAGAAAGGAGTTTTTATGATGCTTTTTGATACACATGCGCACTTAAATACCGAGCAATTTGACACAGACTTAGAGGAAGTCATTGCGCGTGCAAAGGCTGAAAAAGTTGAACGGATCGTCGTTGTCGGATTCGACAAACCCACTATCACGCGTGCGATGGAGCTGATTGAGGAATATGACTTTATATACGCTGCGATCGGCTGGCATCCGGTAGACGCAATTGACATGACAGAGGAAGATTTATCATGGATTAAGGAACTGTCCTCTCACGAAAAAGTCGTGGCAATCGGAGAGATGGGCCTTGATTATCACTGGGATAAATCACCAAAAGACGTTCAGAAAGAAGTATTCCGGAAACAAATCGCTCTCGCCAAAGAAGTGAATCTTCCAATTATCATTCATAATCGTGATGCAACGGAAGATGTTGTCACAATTTTGAAAGAAGAGGGAGCGGAAGAAGTCGGCGGTATTATGCACTGCTTTACGGGGAGCGCGGAGGTTGCGTGGCAGTGTATGGATATGAATTTCTATATTTCATTCGGCGGACCGGTTACCTTCAAAAATGCGAAGAAACCAAAAGAAGTTGCAAAGGAAATTCCGAATGACCGTTTGCTGATTGAAACGGATTGCCCTTTCCTGACACCGCATCCTTTCCGCGGCAAACGAAATGAGCCAAGCTACGTAAAATATGTTGCTGAACAGCTCGCCGAATTAAAAGGGCTGACGTATGAGGAAATTGCCTCAATTACAACCGAAAACGCAAAAAGACTTTTCCGCATGAACTGACAGAATGCGCTGTCATAACGTGTAAAAGCTTGTCCGATTCAGTGGATATGTAAAACGGTTCTACAAGCTTCCTTCTCCTCATAAGATAGGTTGTCGATATGTCTCTCTTCCTTTTTTTGCTTTGTTTTTGCATAATGAGGGATACGCTGAAGGTTTTTCATCTTCGAGATGGGAGGGTTGACAGCATTTTAGATACTCTATATAATCTCTCCGAGGAGAAGGAGGCGTTTTTCATCACACAAAAAATGAAAAAACTGTTTTCCGTAAAGCTTGGTAAAAGCAAGGTTATTCTTATTGCAGCTATTATTCTGCTGGGCGGAACCGGGACTGCATACGGGGCACATGAGCTCTCAAAACAATCAGTTTCTGTTTCCATCAACGGCAAGAAAAAGCAAATACGCACTCATGCAAAAACGGTTGGGGAACTTCTGGAAGATTTACATATAGAGACGAGAAATGAAGACCGGATTACCCCGTCTAAGCAGACAGCATTGGCAGACAACATGAATGTCGTGTATGAAGCTGCAAAGCAGATCCGTGTGACAAGAGGCGGAGAAGAAAAGACTTTATGGTCAACGGCAAAAACAGTCGGCGCATTTCTGAACGAACAGCATACACCTGTGAATCAGCACGATAAAATAGATCCAGCAGCAGATACGAAAGTGACAAACGGCATGAAAGTCACGGTCGACCCGGCTTTTCAGGTCACTGTAAATGATGCGGGAAAGAAAAAGAAAATATGGACGACTTCGACTACGGTCGCTGACTTTTTAACGCAGCATAAGATGGACATGAAAGACGAAGATAAAGTAAAACCGGCATTACACGAAAAGCTCACAAAAAATCAGGCCGGTATACAAATCACTCGTATCGAAAAAGTCACCGATGTAGTTGAGGAAAAAATAGCGTATCAAGTGAAAGAAAAAGAAGATGCGTCTCTCGACAGCGGGAAAGAAAAGATCGTTCAAAAAGGAAAAGAAGGCAAACTTAAAAAGCATTTTCATGTTGTCAAAGAAAATGGAAAAGAAGTTTCAAGAAAGCTTGTTAAAGAAGAAACATCTGAAAAAAGCAAAGATCAGATCATTGCGGTCGGCACAAAGCGGCACAGTCCCAAGATTGAGCAGCTCAGTGCACCTGTGAAGGCATCTTCAGGCGAAACCGGATCTTCCGGTAAAGTGATTACCGTGTCTTCCACGGCTTATACTGCAAGCTGCAGCGGCTGTTCCGGCCATACGGCTACAGGCGTTAACCTGACAAGCAATCCGAATGCCAAAGTCATTGCGGTAGACCCAAGCGTCATCCCGCTCGGCACAAGAGTCCACGTAGACGGATACGGGGAAGCCGTGGCCGCTGATACAGGTTCAGCCATTAAAGGAAGACGGATTGATGTCTTTTTCCCTGAAAAATCTTCAGCTTACCGCTGGGGAAAGAAACAGGTCAAAATAAAAATCTTAAATTAATTCCGTTTCACTCAGAGGGTTTTGCGCCCTCTGTTTTTTTCGTTATAATAGGTAAAGTGTATTTTCAGTATATTAGACGTGACATGCAAGCAAAGGTTTCGTTTTGGATATAAAAAGTTTTTTTGGAGGAAGTAATGAAAATTAAAGAAATTATTGTAGTCGAGGGACGCGATGACACTGCGCGCATAAAACTTGCCGTTGATGCGGATACGATCGAGACAAACGGTTCCGCAATCGGAGACGAAGTCATCAAACAGATTCGGCTGGCGCAGGAAACGAGAGGGGTCATCGTGCTGACGGACCCGGATTTTCCGGGGGAAAAGATCCGGAAAACCATTTCTGAAGCAGTACCCGGCTGTAAACACGCATTTCTGCCCAAACACCTTGCCAAACCGAAAAACAAGCGCGGCATTGGCGTTGAGCACGCATCCATTGAAAGCATCAGAGCATGTCTGGAAAATGTGCATGAAGAGATGGAGGCAAAGCCGAGTGAGATTTCAGCTGAAGATGTCATACAGGCCGGTCTGATCGGCGGACCGGCTGCCAAAAGACGCCGCGAACGATTGGGCGACCTGCTGAAGATCGGCTATACAAACGGCAAGCAGCTTCAAAAACGGCTGCAAATGTTTCAAATCAAAAGAAGTGATTTTATTGATGCGCTCGATGCTATGAGGCAGGAGGAACAGGATGAACAATAAAGATATCGCGACACCTATCAGAACGAAGGAAATTCTGAAAAAGTACGGTTTCTCTTTTAAAAAGAGTCTGGGACAGAATTTCTTAATTGATACAAATATATTGGACAGAATTGTGGACCATGCGGAAATTACGGATCGGACCGGAGTCATTGAAATCGGGCCCGGAATCGGCGCGCTGACAGAGCAGCTTGCCAAACGGGCGAAAAAGGTCGTCGCGTTTGAAATTGATCAGCGCCTCTTGCCCATTCTCAATGATACGCTGTCTCCATATGACAATGTAACGATCATTCATCAAGATGTGCTGAAAGCAGACGTAAAATCTGTCATTGAAGAGCAGTTTCAGGATTGTGATGAAATTATGGTGACGGCGAATCTCCCATATTATGTGACGACGCCTATCATCATGAAGCTATTGGAAGAACATCTTCCGTTAAAAGGAATTGTCGTGATGCTGCAAAAAGAGGTCGCTGAGCGGATGGCCGCTGATCCTTCCTCTAAGGAGTACGGATCGCTTTCCATTGCGGTTCAGTTCTATACGGAGGCCAAAACCGTCATGACCGTCCCGAAAACGGTGTTTGTGCCTCAGCCTAATGTCGATTCAGCCGTCATCCGTCTCTTGCTTCGTGACGGCCCGGCGGTTGACGTCGATAATGAACCGTTTTTCTTCCAGCTGATTAAAGCAAGCTTCGCACAGCGCCGGAAAACCTTGCTGAACAACCTTGTGAACAATCTTCCGGGCGGAAAAGAGAAAAAAGCTCAAATTGAAGAAGTTCTTCAAGAAACGAATATTGACGGAAAGCGGCGCGGTGAATCCCTGTCCATAGAAGAATTCGCGCTCCTGTCCAACGGATTGCATAAAGCCCTTTTCTAAGAGGGCTTTTTGTTTTGCGTCACCACTTGGACTGCCGCTACATAGGCTAGAGGAGAACCTTATTCATTCAACTGCAAGAAAAGCTTGAAACATCAAGCGCCGCAGCGGAAAGAGGTGTATTTGCCAAGACTTCTTTCATGATGAGGCTTAGTCTATTTGTGGAGTGGGTAACGTGCAATTTCAAATAGGAGATATGGTAGCCAGGAAATCCCATCAAATGGATGTTTTATTTCGCATTATCGGTATAGAACAAACAAGCAACGGAAATTCAATTGCCATCCTGCATGGTGACGAAGTCAGATTGATTGCGGATGCTGATTTTTCTGATTTGGAGCCTGTCAGAAAAGACGAACAGGCCATGAGAAAGAAAAGAGATGAAAGCAGGATGAATGAATCTCTCGAGCTGCTCCGCCAGGATTATAAGCTGCTTCGGGAAAAACAGGAATATTATGCGACAAATCAATATCAGCATCAGGAGCACTACTTTCATATGCCCGGAAAGGTATTGCATCTGGACGGCGATGAGGCCTATTTGAAAAAGTGCCTGAACTTTTATGAAAAAATCGGTGTGCCGGTATACGGAATTCACTGTCATGAGAAAAAAATGCCGGCATCAATTGACGAGCTGCTTGATAAATACAGGCCGGATATTTTAGTCATCACCGGCCATGATGCATATTCCAAGCATAAGGGAGGCGTGAACGATTTAAGCGCCTACAGGCATTCCAAACACTTTGTCGAAACCGTTCAAAAAGCGAGGCGTAAAGTCCCTCATTTGGATCAGCTGGTTATATTCGCGGGGGCCTGTCAATCTCATTTCGAGTCTTTAATCAGAGCAGGCGCGAATTTTGCAAGTTCGCCGTCACGCGTCAATATCCATGCGCTTGACCCGGTATATATTGTCGCGAAAATCAGCTTCACCCCGTTTATGGAGCGGATCAATGTGTGGGATGTCCTGAGAAATACGCTGACGAGAGAGAAAGGGCTGGGAGGAATTGAAACGAAGGGTGTGCTGCGTGTCGGTATGCCGTATAAATCAAATGGATGAGTGATAAAACCCGCATATATTTCGCTATGCGGGTTAATTATTTTACATATTGATACATAAATTTCCGGAACTTGTGAAAAATAACGCAGAAATCAATAGAATTTTGTCAAAATAATTTTGTTGACAATGACTTATTAACGTTGATATAATTTAAATTTTATTTGACAAAATTGGGCTCTTGTTGTACAATAAATGTAGTGAGGTGGATGCAATGGCGAAGACGTTGTCCGATATAAAAAGATCGCTTGATGGGAATTTAGGTAAACGGCTTACGTTAAAAGCAAACGGCGGCCGCCGAAAAACGATTGAGCGTTCGGGCATTTTAGCTGAGACGTACCCTTCTGTTTTTGTGATACAACTAGATCAAGACGAGAATTCGTTTGAAAGAGTTTCATACAGTTATGCTGATATTCTGACTGAGACTGTTGAATTGACATTCAATGACGATACGGCAAGCTCAGTAGCATTTTAATGGGCAGTGAACCTTTTGTTTACTGCTTTTTGTTTTGCCTTCCAAAGCTCTTCTAATTATTCCCTCGAAAGTTTCAGCCGATTAAACGGAAGCTATAGGTGTCACATGTTTTATCGTGGCGTGCACGAATGGTGATCAATTCTATAAAAGGGGTTGTTTCGTTTGGGCAGACGTCGTGGAGTTATGTCAGATGAGTTCAAATATGAGCTGGCGAAGGACCTTGGTTTTTACGATACGGTGAAAAACGAGGGCTGGGGAGGCATTCGGGCGCGTGACGCCGGGAATATGGTAAAGCGCGCGATTGAGATTGCCGAACAGCAGATGGCGGCTCAGAACCAAAATAACCGATAATGCAGTGGCCCGGGGGACAATCCGTTCCCCGGTTTTTTCTATCGGCTGTCAAAACCGGCGTCAATTTCGGATAAGTACCTCCGGGTCTCCAAATGTGATACAATGTTCATACTTATGTTTAGATGGAGAAGTAGGTGAAAGCTATGCGTATTTTAGAAAAAGCGCCGGCCAAAATCAATCTGTCCCTCGATGTGACGAGTAAACGCCCGGATGGTTATCACGAAGTGGAGATGATCATGACGACAATTGATTTGGCAGATCGGATTGAACTGACAGAACTGCCCGAAAACGTTATCAGAGTGGCGTCGCATAACCGCTTTGTTCCGGATGATCAAAGGAATCTGGCTTATCAGGCAGCCAAACTGCTTAAAGAACGGTTTCAAGTCAAAAAAGGCGTTTCCATTATGATTACAAAAGTGATCCCTGTAGCGGCAGGGCTTGCCGGCGGAAGCAGCGATGCGGCAGCCACGCTCAGAGGGCTGAACAGGCTTTGGGATTTAAAGCTTTCTGTCGAAGAGCTCGCGGAGCTTGGAGCTGAAATCGGTTCAGACGTGTCCTTCTGTGTATACGGAGGCACTGCTCTGGCAACCGGACGGGGTGAGAAGATCAGGCACATCAGTGCTCCGCCTCATTGCTGGGTCGTGCTCGCCAAGCCGACGATCGGGGTATCGACTGCCGAAGTGTACCGCCGGCTGAACTTACAGCAGGTTCGGCATCCTGATGTGCAGGCGATGATTGACGCGATTGAAGAAAAAAGCTTCCAAAAGGTATGCGGACAATTAGGAAACGTATTGGAGTCGGTTACGCTCAGCCTCCATCCCGAGGTGGCGATGATTAAAAATCAAATGAAACGCTTCGGCGCTGATGCGGTGTTAATGAGCGGAAGCGGACCGACTGTATTCGGTTTGGTTCAATACGAATCGAAGGTGCAGCGGATTTATAACGGGTTAAGAGGTTTCTGTGATCAAGTGTACGCGGTGCGGATGATCGGCGAACAGAATGCTCTTGATTAAATCCGTATGTTAAGTTATATTATTTTTAAATTATTCGGATTTTGGGGGTAAGTTCATGAAGTTTCGTCGCAGCGGCAGATTGGTGGACTTAACAAATTATTTGTTAACCCATCCGCATGAATTAATACCGTTAACGTTTTTCTCAGAACGGTATCAATCAGCAAAGTCATCAATCAGTGAAGATTTAACGATTATTAAACAGACCTTTGAACAGCAAGGCATTGGGACGCTGCTTACAGTGCCGGGAGCTGCCGGAGGCGTCAAATACATTCCGAAAGTGAAACAGGCTGAAGCAGAAGCGTTTATACAGGAGCTGGGACAGTCTTTAGTAAATCCTGAGCGTATCCTTCCGGGCGGTTATGTATATTTAACGGATATCTTAGGAAAACCCTCTGTCCTCTCTCATGTAGGCAGGCTTTTTGCTTCCGTTTTTGCGGAGCGGGAGATTGATGTGGTGATGACCGTTGCGACAAAAGGAATCCCTCTTGCTTACGCAGCGGCCAGTTATCTGAACGTTCCGGTTGTCATCGTGCGAAAGGACAATAAAGTGACGGAAGGCTCCACGGTGAGCATCAATTATGTATCAGGGTCATCTAACCGCATTCAAACGATGTCGCTTGCGAAAAGAAGTTTGGCTACGGGTTCGAACGTTTTGATTATTGACGACTTTATGAAAGCCGGCGGCACCATTAACGGCATGATCAGTTTGCTTGATGAGTTTAATGCAAACGTTGCGGGAATAGGTGTCTTGGTTGAAGCCGAGGGAGTGAATGAACGGCTTGTCGATGAGTACATGTCACTGCTCACGCTTTCAACCATCAATATGAAAGACAAAACGATTGAGATTCAAAACGGCAATTTTCTGCGATTTTTTAAAGAACAGCATTTAAAGAATGGGGAGACAGAAAAATGACAAAAGCAATCCATACAAAACACGCGCCGGCAGCGATCGGGCCATATTCACAGGGAATCATTGTAAACAACATGTTTTACAGCTCAGGCCAGATTCCTCTTACTGCTGAAGGAGAAATGGTAAACGGTGATATCACAGAACAAACGCATCAGGTGTTCAGCAATTTAAAAGCTGTGCTGAAAGAAGCGGGCGCTTCTCTCGAGACGGTTGTAAAAGCAACGGTATTTATTGCTGATATGGAGCAGTTTGCGGAAGTGAATGAAGTGTACGGACAATACTTTGATGTACATAAGCCGGCAAGGTCTTGTGTGGAAGTGGCGAGACTGCCGAAAGATGCTCTCGTGGAAATTGAAGTCATTGCGCTGGTGAAATCTTAAATCTCAGAAAAGTGGTTCCGGTCTCCGGGATCACTTTTTTTATGCAGTATATGATCCCCAAATATGGTTTATCACCTAATTGTGTATGTATATCCTATATTTTCAAAAAAACTTTTTGAAACGTGCAGGAATTTAAAAAGAATCGTGGAATTGTTAGACTAATGCTTTTATATAGGGAAAAGGTGGTGAACTACTGTGGAAGTTACTGACGTAAGATTACGCCGCGTGAATACCGATGGTCGCATGAGAGCGATTGCATCCATCACGCTGGATCACGAATTTGTCGTACATGATATTCGTGTGATTGATGGAAACAATGGTCTTTTCGTTGCGATGCCGAGTAAACGCACCCCTGATGGAGAATTCCGCGATATTGCTCATCCTATTAATTCCAGCACGCGGGGCAAGATCCAGGATGCTGTTTTAAATGAGTATCATCGTTTGGGTGATTCTGAAGCATTAGAATATGAAGAAGCCGGGGCTTCTTAAACATAACAAAATGTAAGGACTGCTGATAAAGGCTGACACAAGGCCTTTTCCGGCAGTCCTTTTTTAAATCTGATTTTTCAGTAATAAAGCGATTACATAGAAAATTCTTGCACTTTTTGATGTCTTCTTGAAATCAACAGCTATTTAGGATATATTTTTCTATGGATAAAAGGGATATTGGAGGCCATTAAATGGATAAGCGGTTTGCAGTGATTTTAGCTGCCGGAAAAGGAACGAGAATGAAATCGAAGCTTTACAAGGTCCTTCATCCGGTATGCGGAAAGCCTATGGTAGAGCACGTCGCAGACGAAGCTCTGAAATTATCTTTAGCGAAGCTTGTCACCATCGTAGGACACGGCGCCGAAGATGTGAAGAAGCAGCTCGGACAGAAAAGCGATTACGCTCTCCAAGCAGAACAGCTCGGTACGGCTCATGCGGTCAAACAGGCAAAACCATTTCTTCACGGAGAAAAGGGTGTCACGATCGTTATTTGCGGCGATACACCGCTTCTGACGGCGGAGACGATGGAAGCCATGCTGAATGAACATACAGACAAAGGTGCAAAAGCCACGGTGTTAACGGCCGTTGCCGACGATCCCGCCGGATACGGAAGAATCATCCGCAGTGAAGACGGCGCCGTTCAAAAAATCGTGGAGCACAAGGATGCTTCGGAGCAAGAACGTCTTGTGAAAGAAATTAACACGGGAACGTACTGTTTTGATAACGAGGCTCTTTTTCGTGTCATCGAACAGGTTTCGAATGAAAATGCCCAAGGCGAGTATTATCTGCCGGATGTGATCGAAATCCTCAAAGACGAAGGCGAAACTGTTGCCGCTTACCAGACTGGTAACTTCCAAGAGACGCTCGGAGTGAATGATAGAGTCGCTCTTTCTCAGGCTGAAATGTATATGAAAGAGCGTATTAACAAACGGCATATGCAGAACGGAGTCACTTTAATCGATCCGATGAATACGTACATCTCACCTGACGCACGTATCGGACAAGATACAGTTATTTATCCCGGAACTGTGTTAAAGGGACAAGCTGAAATCGGCGATGAATGTGTCATCGGTCCTCACACTGAGATAGAGGACAGCTCAATCGGCAGCCGCACTGTGATTAAACAATCCGTTGTCAATCGCAGCAAAGTTGGGAATGATGTAAATATCGGTCCTTTTGCTCACATCAGACCCGATTCCGCAATTGGCAATGAAGTGAAGATCGGAAACTTTGTTGAAATCAAGAAAACACAATTCGGCGACCGAAGCAAAGCATCTCATTTAAGCTATATCGGTGATGCCGAAGTGGGCACGGATGTGAATCTGGGCTGCGGCTCCATCACGGTCAATTATGATGGGAAGAAAAAGTATTTAACCAAAATTGAAGACGGCGCCTTTATTGGCTGCAACTCCAATCTGGTCGCTCCTGTTACAGTAGGAGAAGGCGCGTACGTCGCTGCGGGTTCAACCGTAACTGAAGATGTGCCGGGCGAAGCGCTTGCCATTGCCAGAGCAAGACAAGTAAATAAAGAAGATTATGTGAAAAATATTCATAAAAAATAATCCTAAAATCGGAGGTTTACCATGTCTAACGAATACGGAGATAAGAATTTAAAGATTTTTTCTTTGAATTCAAATCCAGAACTTGCAAAAGAAATCGCGGATAATGTAGGGGTTCAATTAGGAAAGTGCTCTGTTACAAGATTCAGTGACGGAGAGGTCCAGATCAACATAGAAGAAAGTATTCGCGGCTGTGATTGCTATATCATTCAGTCTACAAGTGCGCCGGTTAATGAGCACATTATGGAATTGCTGATTATGGTTGACGCTTTAAAGCGCGCTTCCGCGAAAACAATCAACATTGTCATTCCGTACTACGGTTATGCGCGCCAGGACAGAAAAGCAAGATCACGTGAACCGATTACGGCAAAACTTTTTGCAAACCTGCTTGAAACAGCGGGTGCGACACGCGTGATCGCGCTTGATTTACACGCGCCGCAAATTCAAGGTTTCTTTGATATTCCGATTGACCACTTAATGGGTGTTCCGATTTTAGGCCATTACTTTGAAGGTAAAGACTTGAAAGATATCGTCATTGTTTCTCCTGACCACGGCGGTGTGACGCGCGCCCGCAAACTTGCGGACCGTCTGAAAGCGCCGATCGCGATTATCGACAAACGCCGTCCTAGACCGAATGAGGTAGAAGTGATGAACATCGTCGGTAACGTGGAAGGTAAAACAGCGATTCTGATCGATGATATTATTGATACGGCCGGCACAATCACACTTGCCGCTAACGCGCTGGTTGAAAACGGAGCTGCAGAAGTGTATGCATGCTGTACGCACCCTGTACTGTCAGGCCCTGCCGTTGAGCGGATCAATAACTCTAAAATCAAGGAGCTTGTCGTAACGAACAGCATTAAGCTTCCTGATGAGAAAAAAATCGACCGCTTTAAGCAGCTTTCTGTCGGACCGCTTCTGGCTGAAGCGATTATCCGCGTTCACGAGAAACAATCTGTCAGCTATTTATTCAGCTAAACCGAAACTTTAAGGTTTAAATCCCAGTTATTGTGGGTATTGTTCTAATAGGACGATAAAACGATAATTAGGATGGTGCTGAATATGGCAACTTTAAAAGCAAATGAAAGAACAGATTTTAAACGTTCGACGCTTCGGAAAATCCGTCATTCAGGACATGTTCCAGGGATTATATACGGTAAAGAAACAACGAATACGCCTGTCTCTTTAGACAGTGTCGAATTGCTTAAAACATTGCGGGACGAAGGAAAAAACACGATTATCACAATTGATGTCAACGGAAATCAGCAATCGGTTATGGTGACTGATCTTCAGACAGACCCGCTCAAAAACGAATTGACGCACGCCGATTTTCAAGTCGTGAATATGAGTGAGGAGCTGGAGGCCGAGGTGCCGATTCAGCTGACGGGAGAGGCGAAGGGAGTCAAAGACGGAGGCGTCATCCAGCAGCCGCTGCATGAGCTTTCGATTAAGGCCAGACCGAAGGACATCCCTCAGACAATCAATGTTGATATTTCAGGACTTGAGATGAATGATGTGCTGACCATCGCAGATCTGACTGCTGACGGCAATTATACATTTACAAACGATCCGGAAGAAGTCGTGGCTTCCATCCTTCCTCCTAAGCAGGAAGCATTCGAAGAAGATGCAGAACCGTCTTCTGGGGAAGAGCCCGAAGGAGAAAATCAATAAGCGCTTTAAGACGTAACCCGCCCGAGGTTACGTCTTTTGTGCTAGAATGAGAAGAATTACAGCGATGTTGAGGGAGGATTTACGATGCTTGTGATTGCCGGTCTCGGTAACCCCGGGAAAACCTACGAGAACACGAGACATAATGTCGGCTTTATGGCCATTGACGAGCTTTCTAAAGAATGGAATATTGAATTGAATAAAACGAAATTCAACGGACTTTACGGAATGGGGTTTGTTTCCGGAAAAAAAGTTCTACTTGTTAAACCGCTTACATATATGAATTTATCAGGGGAATGTTTGCGGCCGCTACTGGATTATTATGATGCCGATCATGAAGATCTGAAAGTCATATACGATGACCTTGATCTTCCGACGGGGAAAATCAGGCTCCGGACGAAGGGGAGCGCAGGCGGACATAACGGAATTAAATCGCTTATACAGCACCTCGGAACCCCTGAATTTGACCGGGTCAGAATCGGAATCGGCCGCCCCGTCAACGGAATGAAAGTCGTTGACTATGTACTGGGAGCTTTTACGAAGGAAGAAGCGCCGCATATCAATGATGCCGTCTCAAAAACCGTAAAAGCCTGCGAAGCTTCCTTAACGAAACCATTTTTAGAAGTCATGAACGAATTTAATGCAAATGTATAAGATAAATAATGGGAGACCATACTAGGGAAAAATGATTTTTTCACATCAGGAGGTCCAACGTATGGCTTTGCATTATTTCTGCCGCCACTGCGGCTTTAAGGTAGGGAGCCTGGAATATTCGACGGTGCCGACACAGTCACTTGGATTTCAGCACTTAACAAATGAGGAAAGAAACGATATGATTTCATATAAAGACAATGGAGATGTCCATGTTCTTACAATTTGTGAAGACTGCCAAGAGGCGCTGGAACGCAATCCGCACTACCATGAACACAACACATTTATTCAATAAGAAGCTTTGGTGTAGATTCTAGACCAAAGCGTTTTTCTGTTCTTGCAGAAAATAGAGAGGAGGGCCCATATGGACAACATTCAAACCTTTATTAAAGAAAGCGATGATTTTAAATCCATTGTCAACGGTTTACATGAGGGGCTGAAGGAACAGCTGCTTGCGGGTCTGTCAGGTTCCGCGCGTTCTGTTTTTACCTCCGCCCTTGCACAGGAAACGAAAAGGCCGATTTTCTTTATCACCCATAATTTATATCAGGCCCAAAAAGTGACGGAAGATCTGACGGCGCTTCTCGGGGATCAATCTGTTTTTTTATACCCCGTGAATGAATTGATTTCTTCAGAAATTGCGGTAGCGAGCCCTGAACTGCGTGCTCAGCGGCTTGATGTCATTAATAGATTAACAAACGGAGAAGCGCCGGTCGTTGTGGCGCCCGTTGCGGCAGTGAGAAGAATGCTTCCGCCGAAGGAGCTGTGGAAAAGCAGCCAGATCGTCATTTCACTCGGAGACGAAATAGAACCGGATCAGCTGTCCGCGCGCCTTGTAGAGGTGGGGTATGAGCGTTCCGATATGGTTTCTGCACCCGGTGAATTCAGTATTCGCGGCGGAATTATCGACATTTATCCGCTGACGTCGGAGCATCCGGTGCGAATTGAACTGTTTGATACGGAGGTCGATTCCATCAGAAGCTTCAATTCTGATGACCAGAGATCAATTGAGACGCTCAAACATGTGGCGATCGGACCGGCGAAGGAATTGATCATCAGGGCGGAAGAAAAAGCCCGTGCGATGGAAAGGCTCGATAAAGGGCTTGCCGACAGTCTGAAAAAGCTGAAGCAGGACAAACAAAAGGAAATGCTTCATATCAATATCTCACATGATAAAGAACGGTTATCAACGGGACAGACTGATCAGGAACTTGTGAAGTATCTCTCGTACTTTTACGAAAAGCCTGCTAGTTTGCTAGATTATACACCGGCAGACACGTTGTTACTGTTAGATGAGGTCAGCCGCATTCATGAAATGGAGGATCAGCTGCAAAAAGAAGAGGCCGAATTTATGACAAGTCTGCTCGAGGAAGGGAAAATTCTGCATGACATTCATTTATCCTTCAGCTTTCAGGAGCTTATGAGCGAAAAGCGGCGCCCGGCTATTTATTATTCATTATTTTTGCGTCATGTCCAGCATACAAGCCCTCAGAATATTGTGAATGTGACAAGCCGGCAGATGCAGAGTTTTCACGGGCAGATGAATGTGCTCGCAGGTGAAATGGAGCGCTTTAAGAAATCAAACTTCACCGTCGTCTTTTTAGGCGCAAATAAGGACAGAACCGACAGATTGGCATCCGTGCTGGCTGATTACGAAATTGAAGCCGCAAAAACGGACAGCTCCAAAGCGCTTGTGCAAGGACAGGTCTATGTCATGGAAGGCGAGCTGCAATCCGGTTTTGAACTGCCGCTGATGAAGCTGGCCGTCATTACGGAGGAAGAGCTGTTCAAAAACCGAATTAAGAAAAAGCCGAGAAAGCAGAAGCTGACAAATGCCGAACGGATCAAAAGCTATTCCGAGCTTCAGGTCGGTGACTATGTCGTCCACGTCAACCACGGGATCGGTAAGTATTTGGGGATCGAAACACTAGAAATCAAAGGCATTCATAAAGATTACCTCAACATTCATTATCAGGGCAGCGATAAGCTGTACGTCCCTGTAGAACAAATCGACCAGGTGCAGAAGTACGTCGGCTCTGAAGGAAAAGAACCGAAGCTTTATAAACTGGGCGGCAGTGAATGGAAACGGGTGAAGAAAAAAGTTGAAAACTCCGTTCAGGATATTGCCGATGATCTGATTAAGCTTTATGCGGAACGGGAAGCAAGCAAAGGCTATGCGTTCTCGCCGGATCATGAAATGCAGCGGCAGTTCGAATCTGCTTTCCCTTATCAGGAAACAGAGGACCAGCTCCGTTCCATTCAGGAGATTAAAAAGGACATGGAAAGAGAGCGCCCGATGGACCGTTTGCTTTGCGGTGATGTCGGTTACGGGAAGACGGAGGTAGCCATCCGAGCGGCCTTTAAAGCGATCGCCGACGGAAAGCAGGTCGCGCTTCTTGTGCCGACGACAATACTCGCGCAGCAGCATTATGAAACCATTATGGAGCGTTTCCAGGACTATCCGATTAACATCGGTCTTCTCAGCCGATTCAGAACGAGAAAAGAATCCAATGAAACGATTAAAGGCCTGAAAAACGGAACGGTAGACATCGTAATCGGAACCCACAGGCTTTTATCTAAAGACGTCGTCTATAAAGATCTCGGCTTGCTCATCATTGATGAAGAGCAGCGCTTTGGCGTAACGCATAAGGAAAAAATCAAACAGATCAAAGCTAATGTCGATGTGCTGACTCTTACAGCGACGCCGATACCGCGTACGCTTCATATGTCCATGCTCGGTGTGCGGGACTTATCAGTTATTGAAACGCCGCCGGAAAACCGTTTCCCTGTTCAGACATATGTCGTGGAATACAACGGCGCGCTTGTGCGGGAAGCCATCGAAAGAGAATTGGCGCGCGGAGGACAGGTATATTTCTTGTACAACCGCGTGGATGACATCGAGCGGAAGGCTGATGAAATTTCCATGCTTGTTCCCGATGCGAAAGTGGCATATGCCCACGGAAAAATGACCGAAAATGAATTGGAAAGCGTCATGCTCAATTTTCTGGAAGGGGAATCAGACGTCCTTGTCAGCACGACTATTATTGAGACAGGCGTAGATATACCAAATGTCAATACCTTGATTGTGTTCGACGGAGACAAAATGGGGCTGTCTCAGCTGTATCAGCTGAGAGGACGGGTCGGCCGTTCCAACCGCGTCGCTTACGCGTATTTTACGTACCGCAGAGACAAAGTGCTCACTGAGGTGGCGGAAAAACGGCTGCAGGCGATTAAAGAATTTACCGAGCTGGGATCAGGCTTTAAAATCGCCATGCGTGACTTGACGATCAGGGGAGCGGGGAACCTTCTCGGCGCCCAGCAGCACGGCTTTATCGACTCAGTCGGTTTTGACCTGTACTCGCAAATGCTCAAGGAAGCGATTGAAGAGCGGAAAGGCGATATTCCGAAAAGCGAACAGTTTGAGACAGAAATTGATATCGAGCTTGACGCGTATATTCCTGAAAACTATATACAAGACGGCAAGCAAAAAATCGACATGTACAAACGCTTCAGGTCAATCGCCACAATTGAGGAGAAAAATGAGCTTCAAGATGAAATCATCGACAGGTTCGGCAGCTATCCTAAAGAGGTTGAATGGCTGTTTACGGTTGCTGAGATGAAGGTATACGGAAAATATGAACGCGTCGAACTCATCAAGCAGGATAAAGACGCGATCAGATTTACCATTTCTGAAGAGGCCAGCGCACAGATTGACGGTCAGAAATTGTTCGAACTCGGCAATAAATACGGCCGGCAGATCGGACTGGGAATGGAAGGGAAAAAGCTGAAAATCTCAGTACAGACGAAAGGCCGCAAAACGGAAGAGTGGCTGGAGACCGTGCTCGGCATGCTGAAAGGCCTTCAGGATGTGAAGAAAGAAACAATCGCGTCTTCATAAAAATTGTTACTCTCTGGTGTATATTACATTTGATGTGACGGATACTAATTTCAAGCGAGTGGCGGAAGCTACATAAAGTAAAGAGCTTTAGTACTTTCCCTTAAATATCATCACATGAAAGAGAGGCACCAGAGAGATGAAAGCTACAGGTATCGTACGTCGTATTGATGATCTAGGACGGGTCGTCATCCCTAAAGAAATTCGGAGAACACTGCGGATCAGGGAAGGAGACCCGCTTGAAATATTCGTTGACCGCGACGGAGAAGTTATATTGAAAAAATATTCTCCTATCAGTGAGCTTGGCGATTTTGCGAAGGAATATGCAGATGCTTTGTATGACAGTCTCGGCCATTCCGTCTTGATTTGCGACCGTGACGCGTATATTGCCGTTTCAGGCAGTTCGAAAAAAGAATTTCTGAACAAAGCTATCAGCGATTTGCTCGAAAAAACGATGGATCAGCGCAGCTCAGTGGTAGAAAACGACGTGAAGACCGCGCAGCTTGTTAATGACATCGATGAAGATATGAGCTCCTATACAATAGCTCCGATCGTGGCAAATGGCGACCCTATCGGTGCCGTGGTCATCTTTTCCAAGGAACAGGCGCTTGGAGAAGTAGAACATAAAGCAGTAGAAACGGCAGCCAGTTTTTTGGCGAGACAAATGGAGCAGTAGGTCTTATTACCATTATTGAAATAAGAAAACGGAGAAAGAGCAGCTCTTATACAAGTGCTGTTCTTTTTCATATTCATATGTGCTCTCTATCGGTTCGACCGTTAGGATTGTGATATAATAAGCTCGTTTTATAGACGTAATTTTCTAGCGGCTGGAAGGAGCTTTTGGATGAACGATTCAGTTGGCGCCAAGCGGCAATCGGCATGGAAAGGTGCTTTTGTGCTCGTCGTTGCGGGTATCGTGACGAAGATATTAAGCGCCGTGTACAGGGTTCCTTTTCAGAATATTGTCGGTGACGTCGGATTTTACATTTATCAGCAGGTGTATCCGTTTTTAGGGATCGCGGTCATGCTGTCAACATCCGGTTTTCCGGTAATCATCTCAAAATTAATGAACGATTATAGCAATCATAAACAAAAAATAATGAAAATTTCCGCCCTTTATGTCACGGCGGCCGGACTTGTTCTGTTTGCGCTCATGTATGCCGGCGCGGCGCCGTTGGCCGGTTTTATGGGTGACGCCCGCCTTGTGATGCTGATAAGGGTCGCGGCGTTCGCTTTTATACTGTTTCCGTTTACGGCGGTTTTCAGGGGGTATTTCCAAGGTGTGCATGATATGATGCCGTCAGCCTTATCCCAGATTACGGAACAGCTTCTTCGCGTGGCGGTGCTTCTCGGTTTATCCTTCTGGCTTTTGAAAAGCGGCCGTTCATTATACGCGGCGGGTGCGGGTGCGGCCTCGGGATCAATTGCCGGAAGCTTGGCGGCCCTTTGTGTATTGGCTGTTTTTTGGTATAAGCGGGAAGAAACAAAGAAAGACGGCGGACATATCGAAACGGCCGTCATTGTAAAAAAGCTGCTGCTTTATTCAGTCACCATCTGTATCAGCAGTGTACTCATGCTTTTGATTCAGCTTGTAGACGCCTTAAACTTATATTCACTGCTTTCAGACGGGACGGAGAGCCATGCCGCGAAACAGCTGAAAGGCATATATGACCGCGGACAGCCGCTCCTTCAGCTGGGAACCGTGTTTGCCGTCAGTATCGCCGCGTCATTGGTTCCTTCAATTTCAAAAGCGGTGCATGAGAATAAGCCGTTTATCATAAAAGAGAAAGCAACATCAGCCGTCAAGCTCTGCCTTGCGATAGGGATCGGTGCATCAGCCGGGCTTTTTTGCATTTTAGAGCCGGTGAATATCATGCTTTTCCAAAACAGTGAGGGGACGCAGACCTTACACATATTCAGCTTATCTATCTTTTTTGCCTCAATTGCGCTTACGGCAGCCGCGATTCTGCAAGGAGCGGGACATACCGTTTTCCCCGCCGTATCCGTTTTAGCGGGAGGGGCGCTGAAATGGGTGCTGAATGTTTGGCTGGTCCCCGGCTGGGGTATTACAGGAGCGGCACTGGCGACCGTCTTGGCATTTGCCGCAGTTGCGTGCCTGAATCTCCGGAGAATTTGGTCGAAGGGCTGGCTGACGAATATCGGAGGCGTGATTGCCCGTCTGTGCTGGTGCAGTCTGCTGATGGTCTTCTTTCTGCTCGTATATATGAAGCTATGGCAGTTATTTGTTCCTGTCAGCAGGGCCGGAGCTGTATGTGAGAGTCTGTCTGCGTCAGTCATCGGAGGGCTATTGTTTATTTATTGTATGATAAGAATGAAGATTTTCACGGACGAAGAGCTGAGCGGCCTTCCTTTCGGCAGTGCTTTAAGCAAATTGAAAAAGAGGAGAGAAAAACATGGCAGGTAACATTACGGTCGTCGGCCTCGGCGCCGGAGACATGGATCAGTTGACAGTGGGCGTACATAAGCTGCTGACTCAGGCGAAGCATATATATATAAGAACGAAAGACCACCCTTTGATTCCGGAATTAGAGCAAGAGACGGAAGCGGACATCCGGTATTTTGATGATATTTATGAAAAACAT
Source organism: Bacillus sp. ChL18 (assembly GCF_026241425.1). Taxonomy (NCBI): domain Bacteria; kingdom Bacillati; phylum Bacillota; class Bacilli; order Caryophanales; family Bacillaceae; genus Bacillus; species Bacillus sp. ChL18. The sequence continues at coordinate 31,227 of NZ_JAPHWE010000006.1, forward strand.
GATCAGTTTGAAGCGGTCTATGAAGAGATCGCGGACATTCTGTTTGAAAAAGCGAAGCAAGAGGATGTCGTCTACGCTGTGCCCGGGCATCCGTTTGTCGCTGAGAAAACCATTCAGCTGTTATTTGAACGCCGGGAAGAACAACAGATAGCTGTTCATACTGCCGGAGGGCAAAGCTTTCTGGATGCCACTTTTAATGCTTTGCGAATTGATCCGATTGAAGGGTTTCAATTTACGGATGCGCAAACAATGACGCCGGATGAGCTCGAACTCCGCCATCACCTGATCATTTGCCAGGTTTATGACCAGATGACGGCCTCTGAGGTAAAGCTGACGCTTATGGAGAAATTGCCTGACGACTATGAAGTGGTCATCGTCACGGCAGCCGGAAGCAAGGGAGAAAAGATGACCAAGGTGCCTTTGTTTGAACTTGACCGCAATGTAGAAATAAATAACTTAACAAGCGTGTATGTTCCGCCGATTAAAAAAGAAGAACTCCTTTACCAGGAATTTTCTGCATTCCGAAGTATTATTCGCGAGCTTCGCGGGCCGAACGGCTGTCCGTGGGATCAAAAGCAGACACACCAGTCATTAAAGAAATATATGATTGAGGAATGCTACGAACTGCTTGAGGCCATTGACGAAGAGGACACGGATCACATGATAGAAGAACTCGGGGACGTCATGCTTCAGGTTATGCTGCACGCCCAGATCGGGGAAGACGAGGGGTATTTCTCAATTGATGATGTCATCAGAGACATAAGTGCGAAGATGGTCAGACGGCACCCGCACGTGTTTAAGGATGTTAAGGTTCAGGGTGAACATGATGTCGTCGCCAACTGGGAAGAAATCAAAAAGGCGGAAAAGCAAACAACATCCTCTTCATTGCTGGATGCCGTGCCGAAAACACTGCCTTCTCTTGCAAAAGCGGCCAAGCTTCAGAAAAAAGCCGCAAAAACCGGCTTTGACTGGGATGACGTTCAGGATATATGGGATAAAGTAAATGAAGAGCTGAAGGAATTTTCTGCAGAGGCTTCCGCCGAATCAGCAGATGAAATCAGCTTAAAAGCTGAATTCGGCGATGTTTTATTTGCATTGGTCAATATCGGCCGATACTATAAAATTGAGCCTGAGGAAGCGCTCGCCATGACAAATGACAAATTCCGCAGACGCTTTGCTTATATTGAGAAAGAAGCGGCAGCAAAGGGACTTGAATTGACCGCAATGTCACTTGAAGAAATGGACAAATTGTGGGATGAAGCAAAAGAAATGGAGAGGAGATTCTGATATGAGACTTGATAAGTTTTTAAAAGTATCCAGATTGATTAAACGCCGCACATTGGCGAAAGAGGTCGCCGATCAAGGGAGAATCACAGTTAACGGGAATCAGGCGAAAGCCAGCTCAGACGTAAAAGCCGGTGATGAACTGACGGTCCGCTTCGGCCAGAAGCTTGTCACCGTGAAGGTAAACGAATTGAAAGAAACAACGAAAAAAGAAGAAGCCGCGGGCATGTATACAATCGTCAAGGAAGAAAAACTCGGCGAATAGGCTTGTTCTAAACAAGGCTCCCGCCTCATACAATGCAGTAATAATGCTAAAAGTATCGAGGATATGGGGGCTGAATAGATGAATTCATATTATGAGCAAAAAGGTTCTTCTTCTGTTCCGGAACAGCATGATGTAACGATGAAAGGGAGAAAGCATTTAGACATTTCGGGCGTCAAGCATGTAGAAAGTTTTGACAACGAAGAGTTTTTGCTGGAAACGGTTATGGGAATGCTTTCCGTCAGAGGCGAGAACCTGCAGATGAAAAATCTTGATGTGGAAAAAGGGATTGTATCTATAAAAGGCAGGGTGTTTGACCTTGTATATTTAGACGAGCAGCAAGGGGATAAAGCTAAAGGGTTTTTTAGCAAGTTGTTTAAATGACGCTGACCACCCAATTTTATACGATGCTGGCAATGACCGGTATGGGCGCCTGGCTCGGAGCGTCGCTTGATACATACAGGCTGTTTGTCAGCCGCGCCAAAACGGCCAGATGGCTGTTATTCATTCATGACATTCTCTTTTGGATTGTACAAGGTCTGCTGTTTTTCTATGTGCTGCTCAACGTGAATGAAGGAGAACTCAGGGTATACATTTTCTTGGCTGTCTTACTGGGTATTGCGACGTACCAAAGCCTGTTTAAACGAATGTATATAAAAATACTGAAATTTGCCATTCATCTTGCGGTGTCTCTTTACCAATTCGCAAAAAAGCTCATTCAGCACGTGCTGTTCCGTCCGGTGCTTCTGCTCTTTAAGCTGCTCATCGGGCTGATCACGGCTATTTCTTTATACTCCTATCGGGTGAGTGCCTTTTTTGCGAAGTGTCTTTTTAAGATCGTAACGTTTTTGCTGTATCCGCTGTTTTTCCTGTTGAAACAATCATTGAAACTTCTTCCTGAAAAGTGGCGTCTTACTTTCAAACGATATTTTCAAAAAAGTGCAGGATTTTTACAAAAGAGCAAGAAACTAATCATAACAATCAGATCGACCATGATACGTATTTTGAAAAGGTGAAAGGAGGACCGTCTGATTTGAATCTATCTAGAGAACGTACAATAACTGAAATTCAAAACGACTATAAAGAGCAGGTTGAACGGCAATCCCAGCTTATGAAAAGAAGGCGGAAAGGGCTTTTCAGACGGTTGATCGTATTCGGCGCCCTTGTGTTGTTGACGGCTATTGTCTTAGCGGGTTCTCTTTGGTCACAGACCTCTTCCCTTAGCGCAAACGAAGAAAAGAAAGCTAGGCTGGAAAAACAAGTAAAAGAATTGAACGCGAAACAGGCTGATTTAAAAGATGAAATTTCCAAATTAAAGGATGAGGATTACGTCACAGAGCTTGCCAGAAGAGACTTGTTTATGTCAGGAAATGGTGAGATTCTCTTTAATGTAGAGAAGAAGAGCAAGTAGCCTTGTTGACACTTAAATTTTTATTTAGGTATAATTAAACAAACGATCTTTTTATAAGCCTAAGGAGGAGCACTTTTTTTATGTCGATTGAAGTTGGCAGCAAGTTGCAAGGGAAAATAACAGGTATTACAAATTTCGGAGCATTTGTTGAATTGCCTGGAGGCTCAACCGGTCTCGTTCATATCAGTGAGGTAGCCGATAATTATGTAAAAGACATTAACGAGCATTTAAAAGTCGGCGATCAAGTTGAAGTGAAAGTCATCAACGTTGAAAAAGACGGGAAAATTGGTTTATCAATTAAAAAAGCTAAAGACCGTCCGCAAGCCAGACCTAGAAATGATTTCCGTCCGAAAGAATCTTTTGAACAGAAAATGAACAAGTTTCTTAAAGATAGCGAAGACCGCTTATCATCTTTAAAACGAAACACGGAATCAAAACGTGGAGGGCGCGGAGCAAGAAGAGGATAACTTGCTGCTTTCTATAAATACATGGAGCATCCGTCTATCCCAGCGGGTGCTTTTTTTGTATGTACCCGTATAGTCAGAAAATTAAAACTTTAAAGTTCCTGTTGACGGAATGAAGAAACCTTTGTATTATATAACTTGTGCTTATAAGCACCTATATGGCGGTGTAGCTCAGCTGGCTAGAGCGTACGGTTCATACCCGTGAGGTCGGGGGTTCGATCCCCTCCGCCGCTACCATATATATATGGCCCGTTGGTCAAGCGGTTAAGACACCGCCCTTTCACGGCGGTAACACGGGTTCGAATCCCGTACGGGTCATCAAGCGAATCGGCTTCTGTTGCAGAAGCCGATTTTTTCATATTTAGACAACTTTTTGAGAAATGTCGGAGGAAATACGAAAGGAAAGGGGAACAAGGGAGAAAGCGTCGAAGAGTTCTTTGGAATTGTTACCTTCTTTTGACAAAATCCTATCTGGGCTTTCATTTATAATGACAAGCAACGAATAAAACAGGTGGGGGATGAGAGCAATGGAAAAAGCAGAAAGAAGAGTGAACGGGCCGATGGCGGGACAAGCTCTGGAAAAACTGCAATCGTTTTTTGAAAAGGCGGCAAAGCTTACAGTCCATCAAGCGCATTCACTTTTTTTCTATAAGGGTTTCATTTATGTCGTGATCGGATTTTTACTTGGACGGGCTTTCATATTATCTGAGGTTCTTCCGTTTGCGCTGCCGTTTTTCGGAGCGATGCTTTTGATCAGAAGAGATAAAGCCTTCTATGCCTGTCTGTCTTTACTTGCGGGCGCTTTAACCATTTCGCCGAAACACTCTTTATTGATTCTCACAGCTTTGGCCGTCTTCACTCTATTTTCAAAAATCGGTACATATATCGTGCAGGACCGAGTGAAGATGCTGCCGATCGTGGTGTTTTTCTCTATGGCTGCCGCGAGAATCGGATTTGTTTATTTTGAGAGCGGCGCTTTTACCACCTATGATTATGTGATGGCTGTTGTCGAGGCGGGCCTGGCCTTTATTTTGACGCTGATCTTTTTGCAAAGCCTGCCGATCTTCACGATCAAAAAAGTGAAGCAATCGTTAAAAATAGAAGAAATTATCTGTTTTATGATCTTGATCGCATCCGTTTTAACCGGGCTTGCCGGTGTTTCATTTCAGGGAATGCAGGCTGAACATATCCTGGCCCGCTATGTCGTGCTGAGTTTTTCCTTTGTCGGCGGGGCAAGCATCGGCTGTACGGTCGGTGTGGTGACCGGACTGATCCTCGGGCTTGCGAATATCGGGAATCTCTATCAAATGAGTCTGCTTGCGTTTTCCGGGCTTCTTGGCGGGCTGCTGAAAGAAGGAAAGAAAGCCGGAGCCGCAGTCGGGTTAGTGATCGGCTCACTGCTGATTTCATTATATGGAGAGGGGTCTGCCGGATTAATGACCACTCTTTATGAATCTTTGATTGCCGTTGTTTTGTTTTTGATTACGCCCCAATCGATTACGAAAAAGGTGGCGCGATACATACCGGGCACTGCTGAGCACAGTCAGGAACAGCAGCAGTACGCGAGGAAAATCAGAGATGTCACCGCCCAGAAAGTAGACCAGTTCTCCAATGTGTTTCATGCCTTGTCGGAGAGCTTCGCCACCTTTCATCAGACGTCTTCCGATGAGCAGGCGGAAGAAGGGGAAGTGGATCTCTTTTTAAGCAAAATCACCGAGCATTCCTGCCAATCCTGCTATAAGAAAAGCAAATGCTGGGTTCAAAACTTTGATAAAACATATGACTTAATGAAACAAGTTATGCATGAAACAGAAGAAAAACAGTATGCCTCAAACCGCAGATTAAAAAAGGAGTTTCAACAGCACTGTTCCAAATCCAGACAGGTGGAAGAGCTGATTGAGGACGAACTTGCCCACCATCACGCCCATCTGACACTGAAGAGAAAAGTTCAGGACAGCAGAAGGCTTGTTGCCGAGCAGCTGTTGGGGGTTTCTGAGGTCATGGCGGACTTTTCTCGGGAAATAAAACGGGAGAGGGAGCAGCATTTTATTCAGGAAGAACAAATGATAGAGGCGCTTCAGCATTTCGGAATCGAGATTCAGCATGTCGAGATATACAGCTTGGAGCAGGGCAATATTGATATCGAAATGACAATCCCGTTCAGCGGAGGACACGGCGAGAGTGAGAAAATTATCGCCCCGATGCTGTCTGACATTCTTGAGGAGCAGATACTTGTCAAAAGCGAACAGCACTCGACTCATCCGAATGGCTACAGCCATGTCGCGTTCGGTTCGACCAAGTCGTACCGGGTCTCGACAGGCGCAGCTCATGCGGCAAAAGGCGGCGGCCTTGTCTCCGGAGACAGCTACAGCATGATGGAACTGGGGGCGAGAAAGTATGCGGCCGCGATCAGTGACGGCATGGGCAATGGGGCGAGGGCCCATTATGAGAGCAATGAAACGATTAAGCTGCTCGAAAAAATCCTCGAATCAGGTATTGATGAAAAAATAGCGATCAAAACGATCAACAGTATTCTGTCTTTACGGACGACAGACGAAATCTACTCAACTCTCGATCTTTCTATCATTGACCTTCAGGATGCAAGCTGCAAATTCTTGAAGGTCGGTTCAACGCCGAGTTTTATCAAGCGGGGAGATCAAGTCATGAAAGTTCAGGCCAGCAATCTGCCGATCGGCATCATCAATGAATTTGATGTGGAGGTTGTAAGTGAACAGTTAAAAGCGGGAGATCTGCTCGTCATGATGAGTGACGGTATTTTTGAAGGGCCGAAGCACGTTGAAAACCACGACCTGTGGATGAAACGGAAAATGAAAGGGCTGAAAACCGAAGATCCTCAGGAAATCGCTGATATATTAATGGAAGAGGTCATCAGAACACGTTCCGGTCAAATCGAAGACGATATGACAGTGGTTGTTGTCCGGATTGATCACAACACGCCGAAATGGGCTTCCATACCGGTGCCGGCGGTTTTCCAAAATAAAAAGGAGATTTCTTAATCCTTTCGTATAAATCACTTTCCTTCTGGCGAAGATGGGACTAATCGTATCACCGGGAGGAATGTATGTGAATAAGGGACATTTAAATCAAGTTCTGCTGATTACAGATGGCTGCTCCAATCATGGTGAAGACCCGATCGCAATGGCGGCTTTCGCCAAGGAGCAGGGGATTACGGTGAATGTTATAGGAATTATGGAAGAAAACGCGATTGACCAAGAGGCAATGAAGGAAGTTGAAGGCATCGCCATGGCCGGAGGCGGCGTCCATCAAGTTGTGTATGCGTCACAATTGTCTCAGACGGTTCAAATGGTGACGAAAAAAGCAATGACCCAGACGCTGCAAGGTGTCGTCAATCAAGAGCTTAAACAAATCTTAGGGAAAAACGTTGAAATGGAAGAGCTTTCTCCTGAAAAACGCGGCGAAGTGATGGAAGTGGTTGATGAACTCGGCGAAACGGTTCATCTGCAAGTGCTTGTGCTGGTTGATACGAGTGCGAGTATGGCGCCGAAACTGCCGACGGTGAAAGAAGCGCTGATCGATCTTTCCATCAGTTTAAATTCCCGAGCCGGGCAAAATGAATTTGCCATGTGTATATTTCCCGGGAAAAGCCAGGAAGTTGAGCTTGTGCTGAATTGGACGCCGAAGCTTGAATCCCTTTCTGCACTCTTTGCGAAGCTGTCGACCGGCGGTATTACCCCTACGGGCCCCGCTATCCGGGAAGCGACGCAGCAGTTTGAGAGAATCCGCTCAAGAAGGAGCATGTTGGCAGATGATGAACGACGCTTTAACGAGTTTGGCATGTAGTCTGGCACCGGGGACGGCAATTCAGGGCAAATGGAACGGCAAATCCTACAGATTGCTCAAACAGCTTGGAAAAGGGGCTAACGGTATTGTATATCTGGCAGAAGCATCAGGCGGACAGGTCGCTTTGAAAATAAGCAGCGACAGCATGTCTGTTACCTCTGAAGTGAATGTCTTAAAATCCTTTTCAAAGGCCCGGTCGCAAACGATGGGGCCTTCTTTTTTTGATGCGGACGACGCGTTTATTCCGCAGCTGAATAAAAATGTCTCTTTTTACGTGATGGAGTACATAGAAGGGCCGCTTCTTCCGCAATATATCAGCAGTAAAGGAGCGGAGTGGATTCCGGTGCTGATGGTGCAGCTTCTTTCCAGCTTGTCAGTCCTTCATCAGCAAGGGTGGGTTTTTGGCGACCTCAAACCGGAAAATCTCATTGTAACCGGACCACCGGCTGCCATTCGCTGCATTGATGTAGGGGGAACGACAAAACAGGGCCGCGCGATTAAAGAGTATACGGAGTTTTACGACAGGGGCTATTGGGGGTATGGAACAAGAAAAGCAGAACCATCCTATGACCTGTTTGCTGTCGCAATGATCATGATCCACTGTGTCCAGAAGAAAGAGTGCAAAAAGTCAGGACAGCCGAAAGAACAGCTTCGTTCTATCATTGAAGGCCACCCGTTTCTGAATAAGTATAAGAAGGTTCTGTTTTCTGCTTTAAACGGCCAATATCCGTCTGCGGAAGCCATGAAGCATGACATCCTGACGGCGGGACAGAGCGCCGGGAGCAAAAGGAAAGCCGCCGCCAAGCCTAAGCCGCCGCAATCAAAACCGCGGCAGGGCACTGTATCTCAAACGCGGTATAAACCTAAACAAAAACCCGCAAAGCACAATGGTTTGTTTGAAACAACACTTATTTTAATCAGCGTTCTCGCCCTTTATTTCGCTTACATCGTCTTTTTTCTCATCTAATGCCGGCCGGACGCCTGTACTCATGCTTCTTCTTTGCTTGGAGGGAATGAAAGTGATAGGATATGTATATCTTTAAAAAACCTGCTCATTGTGAGGGGGACATTGTGAAAAGCGTGGAAGATTTTTTCAAAACATATCATCTTCAGGCGGAGGGAGAAACGATTATTGCCGGGGTCTCCGGAGGCCCTGATTCAATGGCGCTTCTCAGTATGCTGAATAAGCACTTCGGGCATTCCTCCGTTATCATAGCGGCGCATGTCGACCATCAGTTCAGGGGTCCTGAATCTGAAGAAGATATGAAGTTTGTGCAGTCATATTGCGAAGCGGAACACATCCTCTGCGAAACGGTACAGATTGATGTTTCTGCATACGCAAAGAAGAATAGGCTGAACAAGCAGGCTGCCGCGCGTGATTGCAGATATCAGTTTTTCGAAGATCTGATGGCAAAACACCAAGCGAAGTTTTTGGCGCTGGCTCATCATGGCGATGACCAGGTTGAGACAATGCTCATGAGGCTTGCGAAAGGTACGCTCGGGGCAGGGCTTGCGGGAATGCAGCCCGTCCGCGAATTTGCATCCGGCTGGCTGATCAGGCCTTTCCTCTATGCGGCAAAGGATGAAATCCTTGAATACTGCCGTCAAGAAGGGCTCAGCTACAGAACGGATGAGAGCAATGCAAAAGACGATTATACAAGAAACAGATTCAGAAAGACCGTGCTTCCTTTTTTAAAACAAGAATCACCTGACGTTCATAAAATGTTTCAAAAGGTGAGTGAAGCACTGACAGAAGACGAACAATACCTGCAGTCATTAACGAAAGAACGAATGAATAAGGTTATTACAAGCAAGTCTGACACATCGGTTGAAGTCAATTCCTCTCAATTGCTTGCCCTTCCGATACCTTTACAAAGAAGAGGAGTTCAACTAATATTAAACTATCTTTATGAAAACGTTCCATCGTCGTTTTCCGCCCGCCACATACAGCAGTTTCTCGAATGGGCGGAAAATGGAAGCGCCTCGGGAGTGCTTGATTTTCCGAAAGGGCTGAAGGTGGTCAAATCATATCAGACATGTTTGTTTACATTTGAACAATGGCAATGTGAAAAAGTTCCCTTTGAGCTGCAGCTGCAAGGAGCGGAAGGCGAGACTGCTGTTCTCCCCAACGGCTTTATGATAGAGGTGGCCGATCAGGCTGATCCTCATATCAAAAATGGGAATGCTGTTTTTATGACAAGCAGAAACAAGGTGCAATTTCCTTTAACAATCCGGACGAGAAAAATCGGCGACCGGATCAAACTTAAAGGGATGAATGGCTCGAAAAAGGTGAAAGATATATTTATTGATCATAAACTGCCTCTGCGGGATCGGGACGAATGGCCGATTGTAACGGATGCGAGCGGTGAAATTATCTGGCTGCCTGGCTTGAAAAAATCCATCTTTGACGATCTTGTGATTTCAAACAGTGACCGCATTGTATTACAATATAGACAGCATGAAAAGTGTAGGGGGCAAGCATTAACATGAAACAGGATATCGAAAAAGTGCTGATCTCAGAAGATGAGATCCAGCAGAAAGTAAAACAGCTTGGAGAACAATTAACAAGCGAGTACAGCGACACGTTTCCGTTGGCAATCGGTGTGTTAAAGGGAGCGCTTCCTTTTATGGCTGATCTTATAAAGCATATTGATACATATTTGGAAATGGACTTCATGGATGTATCAAGCTACGGAAATTCCACGGTTTCTTCCGGAGAAGTCAAAATCATCAAAGATTTGGATACATCTGTAGAAGGCCGGGACATCTTAATCATTGAAGATATTATCGACAGTGGGTTAACCTTGAGCTATCTCGTAGAACTCTTCCGATATCGTAAAGCGAAATCAATTAAGATTGTTACCCTGTTGGATAAACCAAGCGGAAGAAAAGCGGACATTAAAGCAGACTTCGTAGGCTTTGAAGTTCCTGACGCGTTTGTTGTGGGTTACGGACTTGATTATGCCGAACGCTATCGCAATCTGCCTTACATCGGAGTATTAAAACCGGCGATTTATGAAAGCTGATCGGCTGCCTGCTTCCGAGATGGTTATCGGTTGTATTGGAATGATTTTCTATGGTACTATTGAACATAGTTGTGCTTACTGTGGGAGGAGGTAAGGAATGAATCGGGTCTTCCGTAATACCATTTTTTATTTACTTATTTTATTAGTAGTAATCGGGGTTGTGAGTTACTTCCAGACTTCAAACCCGAAAACAGAAAATATGTCGTACAGTACGTTTATCAAGAACCTCGATGAGGGGAAAGTTGATAGCGTATCGGTTCAGCCTGTCAGAGGTGTTTATGAGGTAAAAGGACAGCTGAAAAAATACGACAAAGACCAGTACTTTTTAACACATGTTCCTGAAGGAAAAGGAGCAGACCAGATATTTGATGCAATTAAAAAGACGGACGTAAAAGTTGATCCCGCACAGGAAACAAGCGGGTGGGTGACGTTCTTAACGACGATCATTCCGTTTGTCATCATCTTTATTCTGTTTTTCTTCCTGCTCAATCAGGCTCAGGGCGGCGGCAGCCGTGTCATGAACTTCGGGAAGAGCAAAGCGAAGCTGTATACGGAAGAAAAGAAACGCGTGAAGTTTAAAGATGTAGCCGGCGCGGATGAGGAGAAGCAGGAGCTTGTTGAGGTTGTTGAGTTTCTGAAAGATCCTCGCAAATTCGCCGAGCTTGGCGCCAGAATCCCTAAAGGCGTGCTGCTGGTCGGACCTCCGGGAACCGGTAAGACATTGCTTGCGAGAGCCTCAGCCGGTGAAGCGGGCGTTCCTTTCTTCAGCATCAGCGGATCTGACTTCGTTGAAATGTTTGTCGGTGTCGGTGCTTCCCGTGTGCGTGATTTATTCGAAAATGCGAAAAAGAATGCGCCTTGCCTGATCTTCATTGATGAGATCGACGCGGTGGGACGTCAGCGCGGCGCAGGTCTTGGCGGCGGGCATGATGAACGCGAACAGACGCTTAACCAGCTGCTTGTAGAGATGGACGGTTTCAGTGCGAATGAAGGAATCATTATTATCGCTGCGACAAACCGTGCGGACATTCTCGACCCTGCATTGCTTCGTCCGGGACGTTTTGACCGTCAGATTACGGTAGACCGTCCGGATGTCATCGGCCGTGAAGCCGTATTGCAGGTCCATGCGAGAAACAAACCGCTTGATGAAACGGTGAACTTAAAAGCGATCGCTTCAAGAACACCCGGTTTCTCAGGCGCCGATTTAGAAAACCTTCTTAACGAAGCGGCACTTGTTGCTGCCCGTCAAAACAAGAAGAAAATTGATATGCGCGACATTGATGAAGCGACGGACCGTGTCATTGCGGGTCCTGCGAAGAAGAGCCGCGTCATATCGAAAAAAGAACGCAATATCGTGGCGTACCACGAGGGCGGTCACACCGTTATCGGACTTGTGCTGGATGAAGCCGATATGGTTCATAAAGTAACGATCGTTCCGAGGGGGCAGGCGGGCGGATACGCGGTCATGCTTCCGAGAGAAGACCGTTACTTCCAGACAAAACCTGAACTTCTCGATAAAATTGTCGGTCTTCTGGGCGGACGGGTTGCCGAGGAAATTATCTTCGGCGAAGTCAGCACGGGGGCTCACAATGACTTTCAGCGGGCAACGAGCATTGCCAGAAGAATGGTGACAGAGTTCGGTATGTCAGAAAAACTCGGACCGCTTCAGTTCGGTCAATCTCAAGGCGGTCAAGTATTCCTGGGCCGGGATTTCAACAACGAGCAAAACTACAGTGATCAGATCGCTTACGAAATCGATCAGGAAATTCAGCGCATCATTAAAGAATGTTATGAGCGTGCGAAAACCATCCTGACTGAAAATCGCGATAAGCTTGAATTGATTGCTCAGACATTGCTTGATGTGGAAACATTAGATGCGGAACAAATCAAGCATCTCGTGGACCACGGAAAACTCCCTGAGCGCAATTTCTCAGATGACCATCTTCAAAAAGACGATGTGAAAGTAAACATCCTGTCTAAAACAGAAGACGAAAAGAAAGACGAGCCGAAAGAATAGTTCGCTTTCTGATATGAAAACCGCCGGCGTATACCGGCGGTTTTTTTACTGGTTCCGTTTTGTTTACAAAAGAGCCGCAGATCGTGTATGGTATTGTAGAATGTTGAAAATGTTATGATTAGAAACTATTCAAAAGTGGTGATAGAGGTTGTTACTGGTTATAGATGTGGGGAACACCAACACCGTGATTGGTGTATATCATGATGGGGAATTAGAATATCATTGGCGCATAGAAACGAGCAGGCACAAAACAGAAGACGAATTCGGCATGCTGCTCCGTTCCTTATTTGAACATTCCGGACTCATGTTTGAACAGATTGAAGGGATTATCATCTCCTCCGTGGTGCCGCCGATTATGTTCTCTTTAGAAAGAATGTGCACAAAATACTTTCACATCGAGCCGCAAGTTGTCGGCCCGGGAATGAAAACAGGTTTAAATATAAAGTATGACAATCCGAAAGAAGTGGGAGCTGACAGGATCGTCAATGCCGTTGCGGCGATCCAGCAGTATGGCGGCCCCTTAATTGTTGTTGATTTCGGAACTGCGACGACGTATTGCTACATTGATGAAAACAAACAATACATGGGCGGGGCGATTGCTCCCGGCATTACGATTTCAACAGAAGCGCTGTACTCACGTGCGGCGAAGCTTCCGAGAATTGAAATTGCCCGTCCGGACAATATCATCGGCAAAAACACGGTAAGCGCCATGCAGTCCGGCATCCTTTTCGGTTATGTCGGACAAGTTGAAGGTATAGTGAAGCGGATGAAATGGCAGGCAACACAGGAACCGAAAGTCATTGCGACAGGCGGGCTTGCGTCATTAATCGCAAACGAATCAGACTGTATTGATATTGTTGACCCGTTTCTCACTCTGAAAGGGCTGGAAATCATTTATGAGCGAAATCGCGTGGGTCACGTATAGGAGGTAAACGATGGATTATTTAATTAAAGCAATTGCATATGACGGTAAAGTGCGGGCTTATGCAGCCAGAACGACAGATATGGTAAATGAAGCGCAAAGAAGGCATGACACGTGGCCGACGGCATCAGCCGCAATCGGCCGAACGATGACAGCTTCTCTGATGCTCGGAGCGATGCTTAAGGGTGAAGATAAGCTGACAGTCAAAATAGAAGGCGGCGGCCCGATCGGAGCCATTGTCGCGGATGCGAACGCAAAGGGTGAGGTAAGAGCATACGTATCAAACCCGCACGTTCATTTTGACCTCAATGAACAAGGGAAACTGGATGTCAGACGGGCGGTCGGAACTGACGGAACACTCAGTGTCGTAAAAGATTTGGGCTTGCGTGATTATTTTACGGGACAAGTAGAGATTGTCTCGGGTGAACTCGGTGACGACTTCACGTATTACCTTGTTTCTTCTGAACAAGTCCCTTCATCTGTCGGCGTAGGTGTTCTAGTAAATCCTGATAACACCATTCTCGCTGCGGGCGGGTTCATCATTCAGCTTCTTCCGGGGACTGATGAAGAAACCATTTCAACAATTGAAAAGCAATTATCTCAAATCGAACCGATTTCAAAATTGATTCAAAAAGGCCTGACACCGGAAGAAATCTTAGAAGAAGTTCTGGGTCAAAAACCGGACGTTCTCGAAACAATGCCGGTCAAATTTCACTGTTCTTGTTCAAAAGATCGATTCGAAACGGCCATTTTAGGACTAGGCAAAAAAGAAATACAAGATATGATAGAAGAAGACGGAAAAGCCGAAGCGGTTTGCCATTTTTGTAATGAGAAATATTTATTTACAAAAGAAGAACTGGAAGAGCTTCGTGACGAAACAACCCGCTAGCTCTTTAGCGGGTTGTTCTATTTTATAAAAGGGATGGGGTAGATTTTGAAATCGAGAACACTTTTGACGATTATTGTAGCGGCGCTGTTAGTATGCAGTGTGACAGTGGCGTATAAGTTAACAAAATCCCAAGCCGCAGGGTCATCTGAAGAATCCATCGCGACAATCGGTGATAAACATATCACACGGCAAGACTGGATGAAAAAGATGGAAGACGAGTACGGAAAATCAACTCTGGAAGACATGATTAATGAACAAGTAGTGAAAGAGCTTGCGAAAAAGAATAAACTCACAGTTTCAAACAGCGAATTGGAGCGGGAGTTTCTTTTAATCAAAGCGGTGAATAATTCATTTTATGAAGACAGCCATATTACCGAAAAAGAATGGAGAGACCAGATCCGCTACAACATTCTTCTTGAAGAACTGCTGACGAAGGACATCGATATATCGGATAAGGAAATGCAATCATTTTATAATAAAAATAAAGAATTGTACCATTTCGATGATTCCTACAGAATCCGGCACATCGTCGTCAAAAACAAAGATGAGGCGGACAGGGTGCTTGCTGATTTGAAAGGCGGTTCCAGCTTTGAAGCCGTCGCCGCTGAGCGTTCCACGGACAGATACACGTCACAGTATGGCGGAGACCTCGGCTTTGTGACAGAAAACCAGGAAAATATCCCGCAGGCGTATATCACAGAAGCTAAAAATCTTAAAGAAGATGAATGGTCCGCTGAACCGATTAAAGTTTCTTCAGGATACGCCGTCATTCAGCTGAAAGAAAAGCTTAAAGCGAGAACTTTCTCATACAATGAAGTGAAGAGCCAAATCAGACGCCAGATCGCGATGGATCAATTAGGTGACAAGGCGACAGTCAAAACGCTGTGGAAAGAGGCGGGGGTCTCTTGGTTCTACGGGGAAAAAAGAACTAAATGATTGACAAAAAATTTTGAAATTGATAACTTATATTTATAATACCAATAAATTTAGTCGGAAATTGAGGTGTCCAACATGGTGCGTATTGCAAATTCTATTACTGAACTAATTGGAAATACTCCTATTGTGAAATTGAATCGCCTGACGGATGAAAACAGCGCAGATGTATATCTGAAGCTTGAATACATGAATCCGGGCAGCAGCGTAAAAGACCGGATCGGAGTGGCGATGATAGAAGCGGCTGAAAAAGAAGGAAAATTAAAAGCCGGCGACACAATCATTGAACCGACAAGCGGAAATACAGGGATCGGTCTTGCGATGGTGGCAGCGGCTAAAGGTCTCAGAGCCATTCTCGTTATGCCTGATACAATGAGTATGGAGCGACGCAATCTGCTGCGTGCATACGGAGCGGAACTTGTGCTGACTCCCGGCGCAGAAGGAATGAAGGGCGCCATTAAAAAGGCGGAAGAACTTGCCGAGGAACACGGATACTTTGTGCCTCAGCAATTCAACAATGCGGCAAACCCGGAAATTCACCGCCAAACGACGGGGAAAGAAATCGTAGAACAGTTTGGTGACGACCAGCTTGATGCGTTCGTGGCCGGAATCGGTACCGGCGGAACCATCACGGGAGCGGGCGAAGTGCTGAAAGAAGCATATCCATCCATCAAAATCTATGCGGTAGAGCCGGCGGATTCTCCGGTTCTTTCCGGCGGAAAACCGGGCCCGCATAAAATTCAGGGTATCGGAGCGGGATTTGTCCCTGAAACATTGAATACGGATATCTATGATCAAATCATTCCCGTCAAAAACGAGGATGCATTTGAATATGCCCGTAAAACGGCAAAAGAAGAAGGGATTCTCGGCGGCATTTCTTCCGGAGCGGCCATTTACGCGGCACTGGAAATCGCGAAAAAACTGGGGAAAGGCAAGAAAGTGCTTGCGATCATCCCTAGTAACGGAGAACGTTACTTAAGCACACCGCTTTATCAGTTTGAATAGAGACATACACACGGCTCCCGGCTGTATCCGGGAGTTTTTTTGTGCCTGAAGCATCGAAAATCCAAAAAACGTTTCGAATTTTATGGTTGGAAGTGAAATTCACTTTTTTCACCAGTGTGATTGCTTTAAAATAAAACTACAGTAAAACGAAGCAGAGGATTGATATGATGGCACAACGCAGACCGGCAGGAAGAAAAATACCTTTTACGAAACAAGCATTTTTACAGCGATATGAAAACCTTTCGAAATCGAGAAAACGGCATGTTCTGCTCGAAAGCGCGAGAGGGGGAAGATTCAGTATAGCCGGTCTAGATCCGATTGCGTCCGTCAGAGGGAAAGACGGAATTACAACGATCAAGCATGAGGGGGAAACACTGTTTAAAGAAGGTGACCCGCTGCGGGCCTTTCATGAATGGTTTGGAACGCTCGGAACGGAAACAAACGTTGAGTTTCCGGACTTTCAGGGCGGTGCGATTGGTTTTATCAGTTACGACTACGCCCGATATATTGAGAATTTTAAGATGCTGTCGTTAGATGATCTGGAAACACCTGATATTTACTTTCTTGTTTTTGATGATGTGGCCGTTTATGACCATGAGGAAGAGGCGTTATGGCTCATTACCCATACTGAAGCGGAAGAAGCGGATCTTGCGGAAGAAAAGCTGTCCGGCTTAGAGGACATGTGGTGTTCCCTCCAAACGGCGGACGAGCCTTTTTCACCGCTGAATCGGAATGGGGACGGATCGTACGCCGCTCCGTTCACTGAAGAAGGATTCTCGCAGGCTGTAGAACAAATTAAACAATATATCGCGAGCGGCGATGTGTTCCAGGTTAATTTGTCCATCAGGCAGTCTCAGTCCTTATCCGTTCATCCGTATGAGGTGTATAAACACTTGAGAAACGTCAATCCGTCTCCTTACATGGCCTATCTCGAGACACCGGGGTTTCAAGTGATATGCGGGTCGCCGGAGCTATTGGTGACAAAGAAGGGGAAGAAGCTTGAAACGAGACCGATCGCGGGTACGCGTTCAAGAGGAAAAGACGATGCTGAAGACAAGGCCTTGGCTGATGAATTAATTCACAACGAAAAAGAACGTGCGGAACACGTCATGCTTGTGGATCTTGAGCGCAATGACCTCGGGCGCGTATCGCGCTACGGCTCCGTGCGGGTTAACGAATTTATGGCGATCGAAAAGTATTCCCACGTCATGCATATCGTGTCAAACGTACAGGGAGAGCTGCAGGACGGATATGACGCGACAGACATTATTCATGCGGTGTTCCCGGGGGGCACCATCACGGGAGCGCCCAAAGTGAGAACGATGGAAATTATAGAAGAGCTTGAGCCGACAAGACGGGGGCTTTATACTGGATCTATAGGCTGGTTCGGATTCAACGGAGATCTGCAGTTTAACATTGTGATCCGGACGATCTATGCAGCCGGCGGACATGCTTTTATGCAGTCCGGTGCAGGAGTGGTCATTGATTCGGTTCCGAAGCATGAATACAAGGAATCGTTCAAAAAAGCTTTTGCGATGAAAAAGGCGTTAGAGCTGAGCGAAGAAGAGACAAAAAATCAGACGAGGTGAGCAGAGATGATTTTAATGATTGACAATTATGATTCATTTACGTACAACTTGGTTCAATATTTGGGTGAGCTCGGGGAGGAACTGATCGTCAGACGGAATGACGAGATTACGATTGAGCAGATTGAAGAGCTGGGTCCGGACTTCTTAATGATTTCACCCGGGCCGTGCAGTCCTGATGAAGCGGGGATCAGCCTCGAAGCCATCAAACATTTTGCCGGCAGTATTCCTGTTTTCGGCGTATGTCTCGGGCATCAGTCGATTGCGCAAGTATTCGGCGGCGACGTCGTCAGAGCAGAGCGGCTCATGCACGGCAAAACGTCAGAAGTTATGCATGACGGAAAGACGATTTTTAAAGGCCTGCAAAATCCGCTGGTCGCCACCCGGTATCATTCACTTATTGTCAAAGCGGACACGCTGCCGGATTGTTTTACGGTATCCGCTCAAACCAAAGAAGGAGAAATTATGGCAATCCGCCATAATGAGCTTCCTGTTGAAGGTGTTCAGTTCCATCCGGAATCCATCATGACCTCCTTCGGCAAAGAGATGCTCAGAAACTTTATAGAGACACACCGCAAAAAGGAAGTGACGGTGTGATTATATATTTGAATGGTCAATATATAGAGGAGAAAGAAGCGGCGCTTTCTCCTTTTGACCATGGTTATCTGTACGGGATCGGCGCGTTCGAGACGTTCAGGCTTTACAGCGGCCGGCCGTTTCTGCCGGATGCGCATGTCGCCAGGCTCAACAGGGCGCTTCGGGATCTGCAGATTGCATATGAGGTGAACAAACAGGAACTGCTTAATATGCTTCGGAGACTGTTGCTCCTCAATGACATAAAGGACGGCAGCGCACGTGTCCGGCTTAACATCTCGGCAGGCGTCAGCGATAAAGGGTTTGCCGCGCAGACTTATGAAAAGCCGACCGTCCTTTGTTTCGTCAACCGGCTCAATCCGGAAACTCTGCCTGTTCAAAAAGAAGGCAGGCTTCTCTCTATCAGGAGAAATACGCCTGAAGGATATTTCCGGTTAAAATCCCATCACTATTTAAACAACATGTATGCTAAACGGGAGATCGGGAATGATCCCAATCTTGAAGGCATTTTCCTGACCGGAGAAGGGGATGTCGCGGAAGGCATTGTCTCCAACGTGTTTTGGCGAAAAGGAGACAAGGTCTTTACACCATCCTTGGATACGGGCATTCTCGACGGCGTAACGAGACAGTTTGTTATTGATGAATTGAAACGGCAGGGGACAGAAGTCACCGAAGGCCGATTCCGTTTTCAATCAATGCTTGAAGCGGATGAAGCATGGTTGACAAACTCCGTGCTTGAAATCATCCCGTTTTCTAAAATAGAGGAAGTGCCGCTGCCCGGAGTGAGCGGAAAAACGGTGCAATTGCTCCGTAAGCAGTATCAGCAGGAAATAAACAAAATGAATGTACAGGAGGAGGAACAAAATGGCGCAGCAAACAATTGAACAGCCTAAACTGATTCATACAAAAAAAGGCGCTCTGTCCTATAAAGAGAAGACGCTCATTATGGGGATATTAAATGTAACGCCAGACTCCTTCTCTGACGGCGGTAAATACGACAGTACGGAAAGGGCGCTTCTGCATGCGGCGAAGATGGCTGAAGAAGGGGCGCATATCATAGATATCGGCGGCGAATCGACAAGGCCCGGCGCATCACTCGTGTCGGCTGATGAGGAAATGTCACGAGTCATCCCCGTCATAGAACGGATTACAAGCGAGCTGGACATTCCGCTTTCAATCGATACGTACAAAGCGTCCGTGGCAGATGAAGCAGTCAAAGCGGGAGCCTCTATCCTTAATGACATCTGGGGGGCGAAAGGTGACCCTGACATGGCGTCAGTAGCCGCCGCACACGGGGTTCCGATTATCTTAATGCATAATCGCATGGAAAGAAACTACAACGATCTTATTCCTGATATGCTTGCAGACTTGATGGAAAGCGTAAAAATTGCCGCAGAAGCCGGCGTCACAGATGAAAATATGATTCTGGATCCGGGGATCGGCTTTGCGAAAAACTATGAGGACAATCTGGCTGTCATGAACAAGCTGGAGGTGTTCAGCGGGTTAGGTTATCCGCTGCTCCTGGCGACATCGAGAAAAAGGTTCATCGGCCGTGTGCTTGACCTTCCCCCTGAAGAACGTGCCGAGGGAACGGGAGCGACAGTATGCCTTGGCGTCCAGAAAGGCTGCGACATTGTGAGGGTGCACGATGTCAAAGAGATCGCAAGAATGACTAAGATGATGGATGCTATGTTGAACAAAGGAGGCGCACATTATGGATAAAGTATATGTGGAAGGTATGGAGTTTTACGGATATCACGGCGTGTTCGAAGAAGAAAACAAACTCGGCCAGCGCTTCAAAGTAGACCTGACTGCCGAACTGGATTTGAGCAAAGCGGGAAAAACGGATGACCTTTCTTATACCATTAACTATGCGGAATTGTACAGTGTCTGCCGCGGCATCGTTGAGGGCGAGCCCGTTAATTTGGTCGAGACCCTTGCGGAACGGATCGCAGACACCGTCCTTGAGAAATTTGAGCCGGTGCAGCAATGTACGGTAAAGGTTGTTAAGCCTGACCCGCCGATTCCTGGCCATTATAAATCAGTAGCCATAGAAATGACGAGAAAGAAATCATGAACAATACGGCATATATCGGCCTCGGTTCCAATATGGGCGACCGTGAACATTATTTGCGCCAGGCAGTGGCCATGCTCAGCCGCCATCATGGCGTGACGGTGTCAAAGGTGTCCTCCATATATGAAACAGATCCTGTCGGCTATGAGGATCAAGATCAGTTTCTTAATATGGCGGTTGAAGTGAAAACGGCGTTATCTCCTTTTGAACTTCTTGACGTAACGCAGAGCATTGAAGCTGAATTAGGCAGAACGAGAGAGATTCGCTGGGGACCGCGGACGGCAGACCTTGACATTTTGCTGTATAATCGTGAAAATATTGAAACAGAGCGGCTGATTGTTCCGCATCCGAGAATGTATGAGCGCTTATTTGTCCTTGCGCCGTTAAAAGAAATATGTCCGCAGGCGGATCATATCACGGTAAGCGCTGAAACAAACCAAGAAGGTGTAAGAGTATGGAAGCAGAAATCTGGGGTAGGCGAATTCGTGCATTCAGAAAGCTGAAAGGTTATACTCAAGAAGGATTTGCAAAAGCATTAGGTGTATCAGTTTCTATTGTCGGTGAAATTGAACGCGGAAACCGATTGCCATCAGATGCCATCATTCAAGATGCGGCAGATGTTTTAAATATAAGTGCGGACGAATTGGCCCCGCCTGAAAAATAGACAAATGAAAGGAGGGGAAAAATGTTTAAAATCGGTGATATTCAATTGAAAAACCGGGTTGTGCTTGCCCCTATGGCCGGTGTCTGCAACTCAGCGTTCAGATTGACTGTAAAGGAATTCGGAGCCGGATTGGTATGCGCTGAAATGGTCAGTGACAAAGCGATTCTTTACAACAACGCCAGAACAATGGGGATGCTTTACATTGATGAACGTGAAAAACCGCTCAGCCTTCAGATTTTTGGAGGGAAAAAGGAAACCCTTGTAGAAGCGGCGAAATTTGTAGATCAAAACACGACTGCTGATATTATTGATATTAACATGGGATGTCCCGTACCCAAGATTACAAAATGTGATGCGGGCGCCAAATGGCTTCTCGATCCTGATAAGATTTATGAAATGGTATCCGCAGTAGTAGATGCTGTTGATAAGCCGGTTACAGTGAAGATGAGAATGGGTTGGGATGAAGAGCACATCTATGCGGTGAAAAACGCCCAAGCCGTTGAACGTGCCGGCGGAAAAGCCGTTGCCCTGCACGGCCGCACAAGAGTGCAAATGTATGAAGGCACTGCGAACTGGGATATCATTAAAGAAGTGAAGCAATCCGTCTCCATTCCCGTCATCGGAAACGGTGATGTCAAAACGCCTCAGGACGCGAAACGCATGCTTGAGGAAACAGGAGTTGACGGCGTCATGATCGGCCGGGCCGCACTCGGCAACCCGTGGATGATTTACCGTACGGTGCACTACCTTGAAACCGGTGAGTTAAAAGACGAACCGAAAGTCCGTGAAAAAATGTCGGTATGCAAGCTGCACTTAGATCGCCTGATTAAGTTAAAAGGCGAAAATGTGGCAGTCAGAGAAATGAGAAAACACGCTGCCTGGTACCTGAAAGGTGTCAGAGGCAATGCGAATGTACGCAACGAAATTAACCAATGTGAGACGCGTGAAGAAGTTGTGCAGCTTTTAGATGCATTTACCGCCGAAGCAGAGGCAAAAGAGCTTCAAGATGCAAAAGTAGGTTAATATACACCCTCTATTGCTGCTCACTGCCAGCTTACCGCTGGCAGTTTTTCTGCTTTTTCGTGAAAACAAAATGTAACGGAGTGATACCAATGAGTCAAGAAGAGCAAAATCATGAGGAATTGAACGACCAGCTGCAAGTCAGACGAGATAAAATGAACCAGCTGAGAGAAAACGGCATTGACCCTTTCGGCGAACGTTTCGAGAGAACGCATCAATCTCAACAGATCATTGACGCCTACCAGGAGCTTTCTAAAGAAGAACTGGAAGAAAAAGCGATCGAAGTGACCATTGCAGGCCGTATGATGACAAAGCGCGGAAAAGGGAAAGCCGGCTTTGCGCATCTGCAGGACTTAGAAGGTCAAATTCAAATTTACGTAAGAAAAGACAGTGTCGGCGAAGAACAATATGAAATCTTTAAATCTTCAGACCTCGGAGACGTTATCGGCATCACGGGGAAAGTTTTCAAAACAAACGTAGGCGAGCTTTCTATCAAAGCGACATCTTTTGAACTGCTGACAAAAGCACTGCGTCCTCTTCCTGATAAATATCATGGGTTAAAAGACGTTGAACAGCGTTACCGCCAGCGCTATCTCGATCTCATCGTAAACCCTGACAGCAAACAAACGTTTATCACACGCAGCAAAATCATCCAAGCGATGAGAAGATACTTAGATGACCATGGATACTTAGAAGTTGAAACACCTACGATGCACAGCATACCGGGAGGAGCGTCTGCACGCCCGTTCATCACGCACCATAACGCGCTCGACATGCCTCTTTATATGCGTATTGCGATTGAACTGCACCTAAAACGCCTGATTGTCGGCGGATTGGAAAAAGTCTACGAAATCGGCCGTGTGTTCCGTAATGAAGGTGTTTCTACACGCCACAACCCTGAATTCACGATGATCGAGCTGTATGAAGCGTACGCCGATTATAAAGATATTATGAGCCTTACGGAAAACCTCGTTGCACATATTGCGCAGGAAGTGCTTGGAAGCACCACAATCCAGTACGGAGAAGAGCAGATTGATCTGAAACCTGAATGGAAACGACTCCACATGGTAGATGCGGTCAAAGAAGCGACAGGTGTAGATTTCTGGAATGAGATGACTGTTGAAGAAGCGCGCGGTCATGCAAAAGAGCATGGTATCGAGATCACAAATTCAATGACGGTAGGTCATATCATTAATGAATTCTTCGAACAAAAAATTGAAGAAACACTCATTCAGCCTACATTTATTTACGGCCACCCTGTAGAGATTTCTCCTCTTGCTAAGAAAAATCCGGAGGACCCTCGCTTTACAGACCGTTTTGAGCTGTTTATCGTCGGCCGTGAGCACGCTAATGCGTTTACGGAGCTGAATGACCCTATTGACCAGAGGGAACGCTTTGAAGCGCAATTAAAAGAAAGAGAAGAAGGAAACGATGAAGCGCATATGATGGATGAAGACTTCGTTGAAGCTCTTGAATACGGCATGCCGCCGACCGGGGGATTGGGTATCGGTATCGACCGCCTTGTCATGCTGTTAACAAATGCTCCGTCTATCAGAGACGTTTTATTATTCCCTCAAATGAGACAACGCTAATAAAAGGGAAGGCGCCGTTTCTGCTTATCGCAGTACGGCGCTTTTTTAGAAACAAGCCGCTCGTAAAACTTTTTTGATTTTCTTTTAAAAAACTATTGCACTATTATTTGCGAGGTGGTATATTATTATTCGTTGCCGCTAAACAAGGCGCTGACGAAAAAAAGAAATTTAAAAAGTTGTTGACTTCAAGAGATTGATAAGATATAATAATAAAGTCGCTTGGACGAAAGACAAAATGATCTTTGAAAACTAAACAAGACAAAACGTACCTGTTAATTCAAAGTTTTAAATAAATCGCACAGCGATGTGCGTAGTCAGTCAAACTACTTTATCGGAGAGTTTGATCCTGGCTCAGGACGAA
>NZ_JAPHWE010000007.1:0-52129 GCF_026241425.1 Bacillus sp. ChL18
TTTCACTGTCGACCAAATGGTCGTTTCTGTTGGACCGTACATATTAAAAACAGGCAATCCATACTCTTTTACTTCATTCCACAGCGTTTCAGGAAGTGCTTCTCCTCCTACATAAAGAGTCTTCAAGTTTTTCATGGTATGCTTGAATCGATCATTCTCCATCAGCATTTTTAATCGGGTCGGAGTGCTCTGCATCACCTCTACCTTATGTTCCTCTATAAGGGCAGCGAGCTTTTTCCCTTCTCTGCTTTCCGCTTCACTGGATATGACGACAGTCAAGCCCTGCGTTAATGGAGCCAATGTCTCCAGACCAAAGATGTCAAAGGAAAGCGTTGTTACACATAAAATGCTTTTATAGCTATCTAGATGTGTTTCGTTGACCATGCCATGGATGAAGTTGTTCACCTGTTGGTGTTCAACCATCACTCCTTTCGGAGTTCCGGTGGAACCGGATGTATAGATGACATACGCTAAATGACGGCTGGTCATTTCCACATCAAGATTCGTTTTCTCCCCTTGATAAATAGAACGATCCTTCAAATTAAGGACCTGCCCTGTGAAAGACATAGCATGCGGAATGTCTCCATACGTTACTAATAAATCCACTTTCGCATCTGACAGAACCGTACTGATACGATCAGCAGGATGAGCAGGATCAATTGGAAGATACGCTCCCCCCGCTTTCAAAACCCCCAGCAGACCAATGATCATTTCGGATGATCTTTCCGTCATGAGTCCTACAACCGTCTCCGGTTGAACACCTTTCTGCCGAAGTACTCTTGCAGCCTGATTGGCCTTTTCATTGAGTTCTTTATAAGTAAGCGAGTGACCTTCCGCCACCAAAGCAGTCTGGTCAGGACTTTTCTCTGCTTGTTCCTCAAACAGCTGATGAAGGGTTTTCTCTTTAGGATACTCTCTCGCTGTATTGTTTAAGGTTTCTAAAAAGTACACCTTTTCAGGCTCTGTCATGATATCTATAGAAGAGATTAAAATATTTAGATTATCACTTGCTGTTTTTAATATTTGGTTCAAATGAAAAATCATTCTATCAATCGTTTCCTCTTTGAATAATTTAGTACAATATTCAATTGAGTAAAGAAGAGTGCTTTCATTTTCTACTACATGCAATGTTAAATCGAATTTTGATATATTACTTTTTGTATTTAGTCTCTTTAATCTGAAATTCTTTGTAATTAAGTCCTTTTCTAATTCTTCACTACTCATACTAAACATGACATCGAATAATGGATGTCTACCTGTGTTTCGCTTCACCTGAACGGTATCAATCAATTCTTCAAATTGATAACTTTGATTCTCATAAGCAAGAATAGAATTTTGTTTTACAGTGTTTAAAAACTCTTTAAAACTTAAGGTTCTGTCTGCTTTATTCCTTAGCGCCAACGTATTCACAAACATACCTATCATGTTTTGAAGTTCAACATGTGCTCGCCCAGCGATAGGAGTCCCTATCACAATATCCTCCTGTCCGCTGTACTTTGAAAGCAGGATATGGAAGGCTGTTAACATAACCATATACATAGTACTGCCTGTTTCTCTTGCAATACTGCGTACAGATTTGCTTTGTGCTTTGTCTAAATAAAACGTTCTTATACTGCCCTCATAACTTTTCATAAGAGGTCTTTCAAAGTCGTATGGCAGATTTAAAACCGGAATATCATCCTTAAATTGTTGAATCCAGTACTGTTTTTGTATTTTGAGTTCGTCTGTTTCTAGGAATCTATTCTGCCATGCTGTAAAATCCTTGTATTGCAATCTTAAAGGCTTTAATTCGTTACCATTATATAGCTTCATAAACTCTTTTATTAAAATTCGAATGGAAACTCCGTCACTAATAATATGATGCATATCAACTAATAAGTAAGTTTTCTCTTTTGAAATAATAAGTTTTGCTCTAAATAGCGGGGCTTCTTCTAGTTCGAAGCTTCTTATAAAAGCCTGCAATATATCTTCAGCAACCAAATCTGTTCTATATTCTTTCTCAATTACAAAAGAATTATCAGCTTGAACCTTCTGAACAATTTCACCATCTATTTGATCAAAATACGTTCGAAGTGAATCATGTCTTGTTACTAATTTGTGAAATGCACTTTCAATCTTCTGTTCGTCAATTTCTCCTTCTAATTCACAAATCATCGGCATGTTATAAAGGGTACCTTTTTCCATTTTTTGCATCATATACATTCTTTTTTGTGCAGAAGAAGTTTCGTAGTATTCATTTTCTTCACAAGGATCAATCGTTCGATATATACGCTTAGTACTTTTTTCAATATAAGTACTTATATGTTTGATCGTAGGAAATTCAAACAACTCACTTAATGGTATTTCCACGTCAAAGTATTTGTGAATTTTACTTATTAAAATCGTCGCTTTTAAAGAATGACCGCCTAAATCAAAGAAGTTGTCATGAATTCCGATTTTTTCTACTCCGAGAACATCTGACCATACGCTGGCCAAGGTTTCCTGGACATCATTCTCCGGAGCTGCGTAATCTGCTGACGCCATGCTGCTGCTATCCGGTTCAGGCAGCTGCTCCCGGTTAATCTTCCCATTCTTGGTCAATGGCATCTGATCTAGCACCATAAAATACACCGGGACCATATAATGAGGCAGGCGGTCTTTTACATAGCTTCGAATTTCTGTTATATCAAGAACACTATTTCCTGCTATATATGCTGTCAAATAGGCTTCCCCAGCTTCATTGTCTCTATTAATGACTGCTGCTTCTTTGATTTCCGGATGGCTTAATAGGACATTTTCAATCTCTCCGAGCTCGATCCGGTATCCTCTTATCTTCACTTGACTGTCTAGTCTTCCGATAAATTCAATTCGGCCATCGGACAGTCTTTTCACCAAATCTCCCGTCTTGTACATTCTTTTTCCTGGCTCAAACGGACTTTGGATAAACTTTTCTTCCGTTAATTCAGAGTTGTTCACATAC
Source organism: Bacillus sp. ChL18 (assembly GCF_026241425.1). Lineage (NCBI taxonomy): Bacteria > Bacillati > Bacillota > Bacilli > Caryophanales > Bacillaceae > Bacillus > Bacillus sp. ChL18. Next base: position 2,960 of record NZ_JAPHWE010000007.1, read on the forward strand.
CCTTTTGCCACTCCGTCGCCGCTGATATATAATTCGCCCGGAACCCCGACTGGCACAAGGTTCTGATGCGGATCAAGAATATAGGCTTGGATATTGTCCAATGGCTTACCGATTACGTTGGAGAATTCATCGATTTGATCAAGATTGATCTCTCCCGCCACACAGCCGATTGTACTTTCCGTCGGTCCATAATGATTAATGAGGCGGATCGAATGATTAAGATCTAATGAACTAAACCGCCTTAAATCGTTCTTGTTGACCGATTCACCACCTAATATAATCAGCCGGAGCCTGCCTGTTTCCGCAATACTTTTAATCTTTTCAGAATGGATCATGATTGAAAACAGCGAAGGTGTCATTTTGAGATACGTACATGTTTTGGCGTATTCAATCAGCTGATCAGGATCTCTATACATGTCTTCTGACAAAATATGCAGGGTGATGCCGCTGATTAAGGCGGTATACACTGCGGTATATCCCAAGTCAAATGCGTACGACGACAGTAAGGCTGTCTCATCATTAGACGTAATGTCCGCTTTCTTTATCATCGCTTGGCAATAATTGATCAAGCTTGAATGCGGGACCATGACTCCTTTTGCCCGCCCAGTCGTACCTGATGTATAAATCACATACGCCAAGTCACCGCTTTGATTAATGATATCCACATTGGTTTTATCGCCTGTAAAGATATTTGGATCTGAAATAACTATTGTCGTTCCTTCAAACGGAAATCTCTGTGCATACTCATCTGTTGTTACTAAGACCTCAATCTCAGCGTCTTTCATCATGTGATGAACCCTGTCTTCAGGATGGGACGGATCGATCGGCAGATAAGCTCCTCCAGATTTCAATACCCCAAGGATGCCTACCATCATTTCAAGGGAATTTTCTGTCATGAGTCCGACAATTGAATGCCGGGTTACTCCTTTTTGACGCAGCACTCTTGCGAGCTGATTCGACTTCTCATTGAGTTCCCGGTACGTAAGATAATGATCTCTAAACTTCACCGCTATATGATCAGGGCGTTTATCCGCTTGGTCTTCAAATAGCTCCTGTAGTGTTTTTTCTCTGTCATAATCTGCTTGTGTATCATTAAACTCTTCTAAGAGTTGGTGCCGTTCATTGTCTATCGTGATATCAATCTCCGAAATGTTGACTGTGGGGTCTTCTGAAATGATTTCCATCATTCTAATGAAATGGTTTTTTATATTCGTTACAGTTTCCTCATCAAACACATATCCATTAAAAGAAAACGTTATGTTAAACTCTTCAGAAGGCACTACTTTAACATTAAAATCGTAATTCGTTTGCTCGACTCCACTTACATATTCAACGCTGTATCCTAATTCAGTTAGGAAATCAAAATTCCTTAATTTTTCATCGATATAGAAATTTTGAAATGTCAATTTAGTAGTTATCAATTGATTTTTAAGATCCGTAAGTGATTGGACATCTGCCAGAGGACAGTAATCATATTGCTCAGATTCTAATGCATTTCTTTGAGTTTCTCTTAAAATTTCTTCAAAAGTGCTGCTTTCACTGCATTTAATCCTGACAGGTATCAAATTAATAAATAATCCGACCATATCTTCGATACCGTCCACTCTATGATTTCTTCCTGATACAACTGATCCAAATACACTATCATTCGTGTTGTTATATTTTTGAAGAAGAAGCCCCCAAATGGCCTGCATTACAGTATTCATAGTAGTCTTGTTTAATTTGGATATTCTCTCTACTTCTGTTATCAACTTGCTATCTATTTTGAACTGAACTTCTTTTGGTAAATATTCATTGGACCTTGTTTTAGACGTTTTAGTAATTGCCGGGAGCTCCATAGATGTATCATAACCTTTTAAATATTCATCCCAATATAATTTTGCTTTACCACTATTTTGTTGTTGCAGCCAATTAATATAATGAACATATTGTTTGACGTTATTAGAATCTAAATGTCTACCGTTCTTTAAGTTAGCGTAGATTTCAAAGAAGTCCCTCATTAAAATCCATTTGCTCCAACCGTCTGTCAGTATATGGTGAGTACTCCATATTACTTTATAACTTTCCTTATTTACCTTTAGTATCGATATTCTCATAAGCAAATCTTTACTTAAATTAAAGACATTTTTTCTATCCGCTAGTTCAAACTTTTTCACAAAAGCACTTCTATCATTCTCGTTCATATTTGTTAAATCTTTATAGAATATTCTGGATTCCCTTTCCATCATAACAATTTGTCTTGGATTATTGAGATTTTTATTGGCGATAACTGTTCTCAAGATGTCATATTTACTTACCAAAACATCAAAACTCTTCTGCATCAATTCAATATCAAGATGTCCTATAGCCAAATATGAAGTTTGATCAAAGTATGCGGAAGACCGTTGATCCATAAGAGAGTGGAAAAGCATTCCCTCCTGCATTGGAGAAAGAGCATAAATGTCAGATATTTTACAATTTCCATGCATTTCATATGTCTCTCTTAAGCTATCTAACTCTTCTATTGTTAGTCTTTTATCTGAATAATCAGATGGCGTAAATTCAACCGAGCCTTTATTTTTACAATGTTCTATGACATCTAAGAGATTTCTCTTGTATCTGACTGCTAAATTAGACATGGTGCTATCCCGATATCTTTTGGAGTTGTATAAGAATGTAAAGCTTAATTTTTTCTTAGTGATCATTCCATTAATATCAATTTGATTTATTCGCTTTCCTTCTAAACTCATATTATTTCCAGTAGATAGTTTAGAAATCTCAATTATTTCTTCTTTTATGGAATCATCAAACTGTCCTAAATAGTTAAAACCGATCTCTGGCTCACGATTATTCCAATTGTTCACTGGACCCATATATTTTAAAAGACCATAGCCCACTCCCTTGTTTGGGATACGCCTTAAACTTTCTTTTACTCTCTTTAACGAGTCGGAAATACTAATGTTTTTTTCACTTATCAACAATGGGAACTGAGCGGTAAACCAGCCAACCGTTCTATTAATATCAATATCGCCTTGTAAAATCTCTCTTCCATGTCCTTCGAGATTAAGTATGATTTGCTCTTCTGAAGTCCACTCATTTATTGTTAAACCAAGACTTGTTATTAATAAATCATTTATTTCAGTGTTGTAAGCTCTGTTGGCTTTTTTCAATAAGTCCTCTGTTTCTTCTTCACTTAATTCAATCGTTACCTCTTTAAAGTATTTAAACTTATTGTCCTCTTCACTGCATGAATAATCTGAAGGCAAGGGTTTCACTTTAATTTTCTCGATTTCATCCCAATATTGAAACTCCTCTAAAAGTTCTGGAGTTTTAATTTGCTTTTGTAAGTATTCCGCCCATTCCTTAAACGAGTTCGACTTAGTTTGGAACTTTACATTTTCTCCTCGTGTTACTTGACTATATCCCTCAGAAAAATCTTCAAGAAGTATTCTCCAAGAAACTCCGTCTACCACTAAGTGATGAATGGCAATTAATAGATGATCTCCTTTGCTGGTCTTAAATAGTGCTAATTTCACAAGAGGACCGTTTTCTAAATCAATATTGCTTTGAATCTCATTGCATTTTTCCTTTATTTCATCTTCAAAATAGTTCACAGCAAGGTAATCATAAGTTTTTATAGAAACTAAACTTGCTTTCTCTATTCCCCTGTTAAACTGTTTAATTTTATTATTATCTCTTTTATATTGCATTCTTAGAGCGTCATGATGAATGACTATTTGTTCAAAAACCATTCTGATAATATCTTCTTGAAATCCATCTTCGCGAAACAGCATAACTGCTTGATTCCAATGATGATTATTAGAAATATTTTGTTTGAAAAACAAGTGTTGGATGGGCGTTAATGGAACATCCCCAGTGACTGGCTCTTGATTAATAATTGTTTCGTTTTTTTTGATTTTAGAAGCAATAGATTTAAGATTACTGTTATTAAAAATCTCTTTCACTTCCAATTTATACCCATATTTTTGCAACTTAGAGTTGATTCTAATTGCCTTTATGGAGTCACCGCCAAGCTCAAAGAAGTCATTATTCATTCCAATTTTCTTAATCCCTAATACTTCACAGCATATCTGTGATAACATTTGTTCTTTTTTATTATTTGGCGCTTCATATCCATTATTTGTAAGATGTTCTAAATTTAGTTTGGGCAGTGCTTTTCTATCGAGCTTCCCATTAGGAGTGGTGGGTATTTTTTCAAGTTGAATAAAATAAGAAGGCACCATATAATGGGGCAAACTCTTTTTCAATGAATCTCTTAATTGCATGGTGTCGATCTTTTTATTTCCTGCTATGTATGCACATAGATATTTACCTATGCTGTCATCATCGCCTGATAACACGACAGCCTGTTTTATCTCTTTGAATTGCAAGAGCTTGTTCTCAATCTCTCCTAGCTCAATTCGAAATCCTCTAATTTTTACTTGATGGTCTATTCTCCCTAAATACTCAATAGTCCCATCTTCTTTCCATTTAGCCATATCACCAGTTTTATACAGTTTAGTTCCAGGATTAAACTGGTTACAGACAAATTTTTGAACAGTTAAATCGGGTCTGTTTAAGTACCCTTTAGAGACTCCTTCTCCACCTATACATAACTCTCCAGGTATCCCTACTGGTTGAAGTTGACTGTCAAAATTCATAATATACACTTGAGTATTGTCAATCGGCTTTCCAATCACAACATATTCGCTGTTATCGCATTTTGCTGTGATTGAATCTACTGTCGTTTCAGTCGGCCCATAACAGTTGTATAGGTCATACCCCAATGTAATAATTTCTTGCTTTATAGATTGCGGAAGGGCTTCGCCTCCACTCATCAACACGTTAACACTCTCCAATTTTTCCCCATCTAATATAAATTCCTGAAGGCTTGATGGTACTAATTGAATGATGTTAATTTGATTTTTCTGTACAAACTCTCTAAACTTTTCCCTATTGAATTTCTCATTTTCAGTTGTTATATAAAGTGTTCCTCCACTTAAAAGTGGGGAAATAATCTCTACAACTGAAGCATCAAAAGAAATGCTGGTATTTTGTAAAACATTTTTGTTTTCATTTATTTTACAAATGCGCCCTAACCAGGATGAAATATTGATTACACTTCTGTGATGAATAGGTACCCCTTTAGGTTTCCCAGTAGAACCAGAAGTATAGATTACATATGCTAAGTTTTCTGCATTATTAATAGGCTCCAAATTTAAATGTGATTTAGAATAAGTGAAATTTTCATCTAAATATATTTTTGTTACGTCATAATCTAAATGATCATTTATCGATCGCTGGGTGACTACTATCTCAGACTTACTATTTTTAAGCATATAATCAATTCTATCAGGTGGATATGAAGGATCAATTGGCAGGTATGCTCCCCCAGCCTTAAGGATACCCAGCATCCCTACTACCATCTCCACTGACCTGTCTACTATAAGTCCAACAATAGATTCGGGTTTTATACCTTTTTCTCTTAATAGTCTTGCAAGTGCATTCGCTTTTTCATTTAGCTCTTTATAGGTAAGTCTTGTATCCTTACATACAGTTGCAATTTGATCTGGTTGTTTCGCTGCTTCCTCTTCAAACAATTCCTGTATGGTTTTGTTTTTTGGAAATGGAATAGCTCTTTCGTTAAATTGATTTAAGATTTGATTTTTTTCCTCATCTGTAATAATTTCTACATCTTTTATTTGCACATCAACATTATGAACAATTTCTTGGAGTATCATTATAAATCTATTTCCAAATGCTTCGATCGTAGATTTCTTAAATACATTGGCATTATAGATAAGATCAAAACCAAGTGTATTATCTTTCTTTATAATATATATTGTTATTTCATTTTTAGGTGAATCACATATATAATTCACGAAATCAGGTGAGTGAAGGGTGTTTAAAGCCATACTAACAGGAGTAAGTTCCAAAGTATTTTCTGCCAATCCTAACCCCTTTAACATGTTATCTATATTTAAGTCCTTATGTTTATAGGTTTCTATAATTCTATCTCTTACCTGCATAATTAAAGTCTTTACATTAGAGTTTTTATCCACCTCTTTTATATAGGGTAAGACTTTATTAAACTCGATATCATTTTTTTGCATGTTTGCTATATATATGGGAATGCCTAATATACTTTCAGTTTTACCTGTATATTTGTACAATTGTATATGTAAAGCAGCTAAAAACACTGAAAATAGCGGAAAATCATTTCCTTTAGTCATTACAACCATTTTTTGTTTCAGAGCTTCTTCTATAGAAAATGAGGTAGTAGATTTTTTGTAGTCTTCTATTTTTAAAAAATCATGAGGGAGTTCAACTTTTTTCTCATTTGCTATATCTAAACTCTCCCAGTATCTTCTTGAGTCTTCCTCTTTATGTAGTAAAGCCTCTTGCTTATTAACGCTCATATCCCATCCTCCATTCTTGAAGATACCTTTAAACATTAAACAGGTTATTAATAAAGCAGGGGGACAAATAATTATTTTTGCCCCTCCTTTTTTTACCTTTAAAGGGCCATCTTTCTTGCCTTAAAAAGTGAATGAGAAATCTTGATCTTTGAACTCATCTAAAACTTTTTCCTCTCGTAATAGAAACTCTTTCTCTTCTTCTGTTCTAATCGAGATCTGGCTTAAAGTAATTTCTAAATTTGTGGTTATATTATTAATAATTGTTTTAAAATCTCTTATAGCTCTATCTATTGTTGTCTTCTTGAATAACTGTGAAGAGTATTCAAAATACATCTCTATATTTTGCTTTCTCTCTAATCCCACAAGCATTAGATCAAACTTTGCAATCCCATTTTCAAATATTTTTGGTTTTAAAATTCCGTCATTTAATTTAATGTCTGAATAAATATCTGCGTCCGTCATATCAAACAGCACATCAAATAAGGGATTTCGTCCTTGTTCCCGCTTAAGTGAAATAGCTCTAATTAATTCTTCAAGCTGATAACCTTGGTTGTCATAAGCTTGGATAGAATTTTCTTTTACTTCCATAATGAAATCTTTTATAACCTTTTCTTTAACTGGTAGATTTCTTATTGCAAGTGTATTAACAAATACTCCTATGATATTTTGTAGATCTGCATGAGTCCTCCCTGCAACTGGTACTCCTACGACAATATCCTCCTGCCCGCTATATTTTGATAAAAGTATATTGAAAGCAGTCAATAAGAGCATATGCAGTGTAACTTCCTGTTCTTTTGCCACATTCTTAAGTCCTGCTGTGGTTTTTTCATCTAATTGGAAAAAGATTTTCTCTCCTATGAAGCTTTGCTTTGATGGCCTCTCATAATCATATGGCAAATGAAGTACGGGAACATTCCCTTGGAATCGATTCTTCCAATATAGCGCCTGCTTCTCCAGCCCTCCTGATAGAAGAAATGCATTTTGCCATTGTGAGAAATCCTTATACTGTAATCTCAAAGGTTTTAATATTTCACCGTTGTAGAGTTTTGTCAGTTCTTTAATAAAGATGCTCATGGACACCCCATCTGAGATGATATGATGCATATCAATAAATAAATATTCACCATTATTATTTTCCAAAATTTTTACCCTGAACAAAGGTGTTTTATCTAACTCAAACGGTTGGATAAATGTCTTCACTATTTCAGATATGTCCGTTTCTCTAATCTTTTCGCGCTCCAAACAGAATTGCTGAAAAGATTGAACCTTTTGTACAATTTCTCCGTCCACAGTCTCAAAATAAGTTCGCAACCCTTCATGCCTTTGGACAAGCTGTTTAAAAGCATTTTCTAATTTTTCATGATGTACTTCTCCCTCAAGTTTTAAAATCCCCGGCATATTATAAGCAGTGCTCGTTTTCTCAACTTGCTGAAAGGTGTACATGCGTTTTTGAACAGAGGATGTTTCATAAAAATCCCTTTCAATAGAAGGCTCAATCGTTTCATAGGGATCCTCGGCGGTCGTTTCAATGTAACTGCTCAACCCCAAGATTGTTGGATTCATAAAGAATTGCTTCAATGGAACCTCAATATGAAATACTTTATGAATTTCACTGATAACAACTGTTGCTTTCAGAGAATGGCCGCCAAGATTAAAGAAATTATCATGAATTCCAACCGAGTTCACTTTTAATACTTTTATCCAAATAGTTGCTAGTTCTTTCTGAATAGCTGTTTGAGGAACCTCATAATTACTTGTGATAAGCCCAGAATCATCTGGTTCCGGCAATGCATTCCGATTCACCTTTCCATTATTCGTCAACGGAATTTTATTCATCTCCATAAAGTAGGATGGGATCATGTAATCCGGAAGGCTCTCCTTAAGGTAATTTTTCAATTCGGATTTATCTAAAGCTTTTTGACAAACGATATAAGCACATAGATATTTTTGATTTTGTTCATCTTCCTTTGCTATCAGGACTGCTTCCTTAATACATTCATGACTGACCAACCGATTTTCAATCTCTCCGAGCTCTATTCTAAAACCTCTGATTTTCACCTGATGATCTATCCTACCCATATATTCAATTTCTCCATTAGGCAGTAATTTCACTAGATCACCAGATCTATACATTTTTTCATTATCAGCATATGGATTTTGAACAAATCTTTCTTTTGTCAGTTGCTCTCTGTTGAGATACCCACGGGTTACACCTGCTCCGCTTACACACAACTCCCCAGGGATACCGATTGGCTGAACATTTAAATTCTTGTTAACAATTAAAGTTGTTAAGGTAGGAATAGGTTTCCCTATATTACTTGCTCCATCTCTCACTTCCTTTTCCCCTATTTCCTTAAATGTCACATGTACTGTCGTTTCAGTGATTCCATACATGTTGATCAGTTTGGTCTCAGGGTATTTTTTTAGCCATTCATCCAGCGTGGTCGACTTTAAAGCTTCTCCACCAAAAATGATGTAACTTAGACATAATTCCTTTGAAAAGTTCTGAAGCTCTATCTTCATTAAGTTGTAAAAAGCAGTAGGTGTTTGATTTAATACTGTTACTTTTTCACCTTTTAATAAGGATAAGTATTTCGCAGTTTCTTTTGCTGTCAAATCAGAAACAATGACCAACTTTCCTCCATAGAGTAAGGCTCCATACATCTCCCATACAGAAAAGTCAAAAGATGGAGAGTGGAACATCGTCCAGACATCTTTATCTGAAAAATCGAACTCCATTTGATCATTGATCATAAGGCTAACTACATTTCGGTGTTCGACCATGACACCTTTGGGATGACCTGTGGTACCCGATGTATATATGATATAAGCTAAATCCTTCGATTTATTTATTAATGGAAGGTTTCCACTTGGACCTTTAAATATTGAATGATCTTCAAGACTAATGATTATTGATTCAACCTCTGTTCTTTTATACGTGTTGGAGGTAATTAATAATTCCAGTCCTGAATCTTTTATCATATAGTCTTTACGATCTTCCGGGAGTTTCGGATCAATCGGCAAATAGGCTCCTCCGGCCTTTAAAATCCCCAATATTCCTACAACTAATTCAAGCGACTTACCTACCATCAGCCCAACTATTGACTCATCCTTTATACCTTTCTCCCGTAAGACACGCGCCAGCTGATTAGCTCTTTGATTAAGCTCGTTATATGTTAATGCTTCTGTTTCAAATTTTACAGCGATGCGATCTGAATTTTTAGCAGCTTGTTCCTCAAATAATTCCACAATAGTCTTTTCTTTTGGATAATCCGCCTTTGTTACCTTAAAATCATGCAGCATCAGTTGCTTTTCCGCTTCCGTAATCATTTCTATTTCAGATAAATTCGCGTCTGGATTCCGACAGATACTGGCCACGATTTGTTTGAAATGCTCAACCATCCTTTCGATGGTTTCTTTGGTAAAAAGGTCAGAATTGTATTCAATGTTGCATTGAAATTGTTTTTCTTGGCTAATTTCAAAAAATAAATCAACCTTAGAGCCTTCTTTTTTTATTTCATAACTCTTAATGTCCAGATCTCTAAAATTAAATTCTTTCATAAGATTATTTTGGAAAGTAAAAAGCACATCAAATAGTGGGTTTCTACCTGCACTTCTATCTACATCAACTAATTCAAGCAGCTCTTCAAGAGAATAATCTGAATGTTCAAATGCATTTAAAGTACCTTCTTTTACAAGACTTAAAAATTCAATGAAGGAATGGTGAGGTTCAGGTTGATTTCTAAGTGGAATGGTATTTACAAACATTCCAATTAAATTATTAATATCGAGATGGTTTCTTCCTTCAATAGCAGTACCAATTACTATATCTTCTTGATTTGAATATTTAGCTAGGAGAACATTCAAAGCGGCTAAAAAGAACATGTAAGGCGTCGCTTTATTGGTTAAACATAATTTTTCAACTTGATCACCAACATTTTCATCCAGAACGAATGAAATGTTATTTCCATTAAAAGTTTGCTTTACAGGCCTAGGAAAATCAGTTTCTATAGTAAGAACAGGAACATTATTCTGATAAAGCGATCGCCAAAATTTTTCCTTTTTGTCTTTTTCTGCTTTGGTAGCAACTTGACTTTTCCAGAGCATATAATCCTTGTATTGCACTTTAGGCGCAGGTATTTCCAATTCATTGTAATCAGCTAATAATTCATGTAAAAATACCACTGCGCTTGCCCCGTCAAATATAATATGGTGAGCATCTAGCAGTAAAACATGCTTATTCTGTTCAAGCTTAACTATCTTGACTCTCATAAGCGGTAACACATTCAAATCAAAAGGTTTTATAAAATTATTTACCTCTTTATCAAGAAATTCCTTCTCGTTCATGAAATCCTCGTTTTGTGAGTATTGAACGTTTAGTTTAAAAGGTTCTTCTATTTTTTGAACTAGCTTTCCATTCACTTCATCAAAGTATGTTCGTAAGCTTTCATGCCTTTTGATAATGTTATGGATAGCACCCTGTAACTTCCTGACGTTTACTTTTCCTTCTATTTCTATAGCTGTGGAGATATTGTAATTTAAACTTGCTGGGTCTAATTTATGAAGCATATACATTCTTTTTTGTACTGAAGATAATGGGTAAAATTCTTTTGAGCTAAGATTTGTTATTTCAATCTGTTCGCTCGGATTTACGGCTGTAGCGTCAATAATTGCGGCTAAATTCTTTATGGTGGGCTCTGTAAATAGTTCTTTAATTTGTATACTTTTATTAAAATCTCTTTCTATACTTGCTATTAATTTCATTGCTTTAAGAGAATTGCCACCTAGTTCAAAAAATTGGTCTTCCGTAGTAACATTTCTCAAATCTAATATATCTTTCCATAATGGTATTAGTTTCTTTTCCGTATCAGTCAACTGCTCATAAAAATCTAGTATTACACTGTCTGCTCTGTTTTCTAGATTGCTTACTTTGATAAAAGCAGTGGGGATCATAAACGCTGGTAAACTCTTTCTCAAGCCTTTAACAAGTTCACTTGCGTCATTTATCGTCTCATTAAGTATAATGTAGGCTATCAGCTCTAATTTCTGTGGATCATATTCACATAAAACATCTTTAATTTTGGAATTTCTTCTTATATGTTCTTCAATTTTATATAAACTTACTTTTCTGCCCTTTAATACGAATTGTTTTTCTTCTTCTCCAAGTACAGTTAACTGACCTTCCTCATTTATTTTGCCTAACAGGTTTGTATTATAAATTTCTGTGGTATTCGGTCCAATATAAATTTCTCCTACCATTCCTGTAGGCAGTAACTGCATATTCTGATCTAGGATAAATACTTTAGCTTCTTCTCCATTTGATAGTCCATATTGACTTAAGTTTATTCCTGCAAGACTATTAATGTATTCATATGAAAAAGAGGAGAAATGGCTTAATATATTAACTTCTTCTTCATTTGAGACTACATTCATCTCGGAAATAACAGTCAGATCTTCCTCTATTATCGCTTTTAGTATTCCCTTAAAATAGCCTGCCCATCTAGTGATTGTTTTGTCAGATAAAACCTCTTTGTTATAATCAAATCGCAAGATCACTTGACTATTAAATTCAATAATGGTCAAAAACAAGTCATATTTGCTCTCACTTATTGTAATAGGATAAAACTCGCACTCTGTTTCATTAAAGCTATTATTAACATTTTTAATCATATTAAAAACTACATTGTAACTCTGCTCCGCATTTTGTTTATGAAGGTAACTTGATTCGTTTAATTCTTTAAAAAATTGAGATACTTTCTGTGAAAGGCTAACCAGGTCATCCGTTTCTTCGACATCTAAATGAACCCCTATCATCTCTACACAGTTTCCTATGAGATTATCAATATTTATAATATTTTGACCTGCAAAAGGAACACCAATGGATATATGCTGACTTTGGCTAACCTTACTGATAAGTGCTATAAAAGAAGAAAACATGGTATGAAAAAAACTCATATTGTTCTTTGCTGAAATTTTTCTAACTTGATCAAATGTTTCTTTATTTTCAATTAAATCTAGCCTAGCTCCGACATATTCCTTACTTTTTGGTTCATGATTAAAATTCAGGTCCATAAAATTATCGGTTTTCGAATGATATTTTTCTCTAAATGTCGTTCCTTTATCTTCATTCATACACAGCCATTCATCCCTTACTTGGATGAATTCTCTGAATTGAAGTGGATCATCCATTTTCGGCATGTCACCAATTGATATACTGTTATATATTTCTGTGATTTCATTTAACAAAACGCCAATTGACCAGCCATCCGCAATGATATGGTGAATTACAAGTACGAAAACAGATTGATTTTCTGCCTCTTCTACCAGCAGCGCCCTAAATAGACTCTCAGATAATTTGAAAGGCTGTTCTGCAAACTCCGTAACAATTTGATTCGTATATAATCCAGAATCCTTGACAACTTTTAAGGGTATGAATTGTTCCTTTAAAAGTTGCTGCATTCTTGCTTCTTTATTGATTTTAGTCCGAAGAGATTCATGTCTCTCAACTACTTTATTAATAGCTTTTTCTAAAAAAGATATATTAATTTTCCCATGAATTCTTAAAGCAATCGATTCGTTAAAAGCTTTTTCCGATAAATCATGTTGTACGAGAATACTCTCCTGTTCTTTCGTAAGTGGAATCTCACAAAGGAATGCTTCATCAGCTTCTCTTTTAATGTCTTTTGATTTTGTTCTGGCTTTTACTTTGGTGATGAGTTCATGGATATCTTTATATCTGTTGGATGTTTCTTGAATTATAGTCTCTTTGTCGGCTTTTATAACAGTTGTGGACTCCTCTATTTCCCCTATTTTCAAAGGTTGAGTTGTCTCATTTAAAATCGACTGATATTTTGTTTTCTCCGAAAGGTATTCGGCTATTTTATATAGGTCGGTTAATTCTTCATATACTTTTGAAAAAGGAATTTCTACACTGAAATGTTGTATGATAGAGTAATTTATTTTAGTAAATACAATAGAATCCATGCCCATTTCTACAAGGTTTTGATTTATATCGATTTCACTCTTATTTATTTTAGTTATTTTTGAGACGATAGTAAGTAATTCATCCAGAGTTTCATTTAAATTTTTAGTTTTCATTTTCTGCCCCCTACCCTCTTTGTGTTAACCATCTAGAGGTGACAAATCTGATTTTTCAAAAGGGATAATCAAATGATTTTGACAGAGAATACTCTTTACACAATGGCTATCCCTTAAATACTAGGCTTCGAAACCTTATAATTCGATTATTTCCGTTAAATTCTATATACCGGAAAAACACTGGCAGATATTTACGTATATCTTATACATCAAGTACGGTTTAATTTAAAACCTTCTCATTGTATGTAAAGGATGGCCAGCATCTCAGCTTCTGAAATTCATAAGACGGTAAACTGACTTTGTTGACATAGGACAAACTATAAAAGCCCTCCCAAGAAAGGTCTGCTCCTCTTGTATATATTTGTGATATTCTATTCAATTGAATTAGTCGGTTATTTCTATCAATCTCAGAAATTAAAGTATTTCCATTCTTGCTAAGCAGGCTAACTTGATCCTTACTTAACTGTCCGATTTTTTTAAATGCTGCAGATTCCTTCAACCTTTTATGGATTCCATAGAATGTTTTGGTTGAAAGGTCAGTCTTAAACGTAAACCTCTTTAGTTTATTAAGTAAATCTTTTATTGAATCTGTTATGATGGCTGCTCTAATCTCATGATGTTCACGAGCTACATTTGAGGTGTAACAAATATCCTCAATCCTCATATCCTTATTCTTTTCAAGGGATCTGATATAACTTTCAATAAGTTGTTTTAATACTTGTTTGTTTTTTGCGGATATAGTAAAAATGAGAGGCAATTCTGTATGACTTTCTGGATGAAATTCTTTCTTAACTGAATACTCTTCTAGGATGACGTGGCAATTTGTCCCAGAAAAACCAAAGTTATTGATTCCACACCTTCTAACGCCTTTAACAGGCTCCCATTTCATTTCAACAGTAGTTGGGAAGAATGGTGTTTTTTCAAACTGAATATTTTTATTTGCTTCTTTAAAATTAGCTAACGGTGGAATGATTTTATGCTGCATCATTAAACAGCATTTAACCAAGCTAGATAGTCCCGATGCTTCATATAGATGCCCTATATTTCCTCTAACCGAACCAATAGAACAATATTGTTTCCCATTGCTTCTTCCATAAGCATTGGTTAAACCTTGAATTTCTATTGGATCTCCAATAGGTGTTCCTGTCCCCTGTGCTTCTATATAACTCACAGTGCTCGGATCCACATCTGCCTTTTGTAATGCTTCTAAAATAGCAGCTGTTTGTGCCGCTGGATTTGGTGCAGATAATCCTAATGATGTTCCATCATTGTTAATTGCAGTACCCTTTATGACAGCATAGATATGATCTTTTGCTGCTTCCGCTGCACTTAGCGGTTTAATCATTATAGCGACGACACCTTCTCCTTCACCTGTTCCATTTCCGTTTTTATCGAATGGTCTGGTTCGATAGTCGTCTGATTCAAAACCAGCTTTAAAACCGTCTTCGACAGGAATTGTTTTTAATCTAATTCCGCCAACGATTGCTTGCTCGCAGCTTCCGTCCCTTAATCCCCTACAGGCTAAATCCAGTGCTACTAAAGAAGAGGAACACGCTGAATCGACCATTAAATTGGGTCCTTTTAAATCCATAAAATAAGAGACTCTCCCAGCAATATTAGATGACAAATATCCTGTTGGAGTTGAAAAATCTTCAGATGTTTTTACAATTTGCTGATATTTAAAACCATCCATATCACTCATATAACCTACGTAAACTCCGGTCTTTGTCCCTTTCAATTTATCACCCGAATAACCCGCATCCTCTACTGCTTTTGAAGCTTCTTCTAAAAACAATCGTTGAGCCGGTGCCATGGAAACGGCTTCCACTGGAAGTATATTGAAGTATTTATAGTCAAAGCTATCAATTTCATCTAGATAAGAGGCCTGTTGGAATTCAAGGTTTTCTGTGGCTTGTCCTTCTTTCTTTAAATATTCATAAAGGTCATTTTTTCTATTATTAGGTAACTCTCTCACTGCTTCTAATCCATTACGAATTAATTCCCAGTATTCGTCTAGTCCTGTTGCATGTGCTACTCTTACTGATATCCCAACAATTGCTACGTCCTCATTTTGAACAGACAACTTGTTAATACACTTTTCCTTTTTTTCTGACAATGAATCTCCGTATTTTATGTATCTAGCCAATTCTTTGATAGTAGGATTTGCATAAAAATCAGCAATCGTAATCTTTTCAGTATATAATTTCTGCAACTCTGATGACATCTGAGTCAAAGTAAGAGAGTCAATCCCTATTTCAAAAAAGTTGTCATTTATACCAAATTCCCTGTCTGGAATAAACTCTTTACAAACGTCAAGTAATTTTCCCTCCAACTGTCCAATTTCTTCATTATGTTTTTGTTGAAGCTGGAGCTTTATTTTCTTTATTTCGTTAACTACAGGATCAAATATACCTTCTTCAAACTTTTGAACAAGATTAAATCTTTGTATTTTTCCGCTTGTGGTCTTCGGAATTTGTTTGATTGGAATTACATGATCTACCTTGACTCCCAATTTTATATTTAACTCTCTTTTTATATTTCGCTCAACATCAAGGAATTTATCAATTGGTTGTCTAAATCTAACAAATGCTACTACTTTCTCTGACTGCTCTTTATAATTTCTGACCCCGCCAATAGCAACCTCTGCCTCAGTTAAAGGTATTCCGGCAACATCTCGAATAATTCTTTCTAAATCATGCGCATAGAAATTTTGGCCGTTTAAGAATATAACGTCTTTGTATCTGCCAATAACAATTAGTCTTCCGTTATGCATAAAACCTAAATCACCTGTATTTAACCAACCTTCATCACTTAATACTTCTTTAGTTTTATCCGGCATATTGTAATATCCACTAGTAACATTTGCACCATGAATTTCAATAAACCCTACGGTATTATCACCTAACACATTTCTTTCTTTATCTGTGATTCTCACGTCTGTATGTTTAATAGGGGAACCCACATCAATAAAAACTGTAGCAAAACGACTTTCTTCATTGTCCATTACAGCTACGGTATCACCAATATTCATTTTTCTTCTATCAATGACCCACTCTATTATTTTTCCTTCAGATGGATTAGGTGAAGCTACACCAAGACAGGCCTCAGCAAGTCCATATGATGGAAGCATCGTTCTCTTTTTTAAACCATACTGACTCATTTCAGATAAAAATTCTTCACATAAGTCAGCCGAAATTGGTTCAGCACCATTTATAATTAACCGAACATGTGATAAATCATAGTTCATTGAAAATTTTTTCATATATTTCAAGGTATATCTGTATCCAAAATTAGGAGAGAATAATAAAGTTGATTTATGCTGAGTGGCTTTCTCAAGCCATAGAGTAGGTCTTCTAATGAAATCATTTGTATTAATCTGCACTTGATTAATATTCAAAAATGTCGGTACTAAATGACAGCCAATAATCCCCATGTCATGCGTTAAAGGCAGCCAAGTTAATAAACTGTCACTCATACTCATTTCACCATTGGTAATGATGCCATCTATATTTGCCATTATATTGCGGTGTTTTAATATAACCCCCTTGGGGTCACCAGTTGAACCCGAAGAAAACTGTACAAATGCAATATCATCTTCTGTACACTCGTGGATGAGGCCCTCTTCCTCGAAATTATAAACTTCTTGAATATCAATTACTCTATTGCGTATTTTTACAGTATCTATTCCTGCATGCTGTGCATATTTCATTAAATTCTCATATTGTTCCATATCACATATCAGATAAGGATTATTTAATTTTTCCCAAACCTTAAAAAATTTCAACTTATGTTCATCGTTGGTACCTGAATTAACTGGTACTGGAATAAAACCACCAAGTATTCCCGCCCAGAATACATTGATGAAGTCCTCATTATCTTTTAATTGAAAAACTATCTCATCCTTATAAGTAACTCCTTTACTTTGTAAAAAACCTAATATCCTCAAACTCGTCATCAACAATTCTTTATATGATACACGCTTTTCTTTTTTTCTATTTTTAACAAACGTAATTCCTTTGGTTTCTTCACTTGCTTTTTTTTGAATAGCACTTAATAAAGTCATTGTTTTATCCCCCCGAATGAAATGACGATTGATATCATTTTTTTCAAAATGTTTCAAATTACTATTTAATATCAATTAAAAGCAAATTAACCAGTATATTAGACTCTGTATGCATCAGAAAAAGCTCATCGTCTCTAATCCTAACAATTACTAATATACCTAATATTTGTTATCTTTTCAATGAAATTCTTTTATTGATTAGTTCTTATAACTTATTTTTACAATATTCAAATTGTCTCATACAATGTTTTTTAAGAGTAACTCCGATTAATTAGAGGATTATTGGTATGCCGAATACTCCATATTTCTTTCCAGAGTTTAACGGATAAGATATCAAGCTATGAATACCTCACCTTGAAGTTTCTTATTATTACAATTAGTTCTGTTTGCTTTGCCAAAAGGTTTTACGTGAAAAATGAGAAAATAAAAAAGGGACTGACCCCATAATATGAGACAAACAAATAACACCTTCAAGTTTGAAAACGGATAGTTGTTATCCCAAATAAAACTTGGAGGTGTTTTTTTCTATGGGGATAAGAGTGAGTTATCCGGTTGAAGTCAAACAGAAGGCTGTAGAAATGAAAGTGGCGGGCGTGCCTGTGAAGGAGATCATGCAGGAATTGAATATCAAGAATAAGACGCAGGTTCAGACATGGGTCAGGTGGTATAAAGCTGGGGATACACACCGATTCGAACAACCTGTCGGAAAGCAATATACTTATGGAAAAGGTCCAAAGTATTCTTCCGAATTAGAGAAACTGCAGACAGAAAATCGTTATCTGAGACAACAGAATGAAGTGTTAAAAAAGTACAACGAATTGGAAAGGACGCTGATAGCGAAACGCCAGTCGAGCTTGTAGAAGCATTGTGCGGCACAATGATCATACAGGATATCTGTATTCATTTAGGTATTTCACGAGCATCTTATTATCGTTGGAAGAAGAATCTGATGAAAGATGACCCTAAATACCATTTAGAAAAACAAACCGGCACATTATGCCCTATGAAAAATGACTGCTGATACCAATATGGCCAACCCCGTGTATGCAAAGAAACTCCGATAAACCAAGTAATAGTTAGTCAGTAACAGACCTCTCAATGTTTTCACTCCTCGTTAAAAAGACGCTGATTTCTTCTATGGAAATGGTGTTGGCCGTTACGCCATTCGGCAATTTCTGTTGATCCGATACAAGCACACTCCAATAAGATCCATGATTCCTTTTTGCTAGAACGATATCTTCGTCAAGCTCAGCCAATCGGCCTTCATCAACGTCTATAAACGGGTATAGCTTTCAAGAACCTTATCTTTCTCTTCATTTAATAAAATTTCGCCATCTTTCATAATAATGATATGGCTGGCTATCTTCTCGACATCAGTCATAATGTGCGATGAAAGTAAAATACCGCCGTTGCTTTTACTCACAAAGCTTTTTAATTCATTTAACAGATCATCTCTTGAAGAGGGATCAAGCCCTCCCGTTGCTTCATCCAGGAGTAATAATTTTGCATTATGCGACAAAGCAACAGCTACGGATAACTTCATTGACATGCCGCGCGAGAATGTATTCACTTTTTTGTCCATAGGTAAAGAGAAAGAATGAACCAACCGGTAAAAATGATCTTGGTCCCAAGCACCGAATAGTTTTTTAAATACATGATTCAGCTGCTTTATCGTAAGGTGCGCAGGAAGATTCATCGCATCAAATACGACCCCAATATCTTCTTTGAACTTTATATGTTTATCCAGATTCTCTTTACCAAAGATTTTCACTTTACCTCTATCCTGAGAGATTAATCCTAATATCGTTTTAAATGTTGTTGACTTGCCTGCGCCGTTATCACCGATAAAACCGACAATTGATCCGGCAGGCACATTGAATGTAACATCCTTTAAAACAGCTTTATGACCAAAAGATTTGCTGATGTTTCTGATTTCTAAAAGGTTTGACATCATTCCACTCCTATCATTGCTGTCAGGACTTTTTTGAGGATTGAACCGGATTATTGCAAAAATGTTGTTATTTTTATATCTAGTTGAGGAATTCATAATGGATCAGGAGCCGGCAAATACAACAGGGATTTTAAAGTCTTAAGCATAATGTGGATGTGTAATCGATTGATTACATTTATATAATGGATATTCATGATGAAAATTGCTGGAGGTGATTACTTTCCGATGAGGCATGCACAAAACGATTTACTAATGATTACATTTATGGATTTTAACCGGAATGCATTACGTATTATAAAGCAGGTGTTAATCCTTTTCAATATATAAAAGGGGATTTCTTTACAATCGCATAGAGTATGTATTTCTAAATTTCCACATTAAAAAACCCCTCTGGCTAATAACCAAAGGGGTTAAATATATTATTCCACAGTCACACTCTTCGCAAGGTTGCGCGGTTTATCAACGTCACAGCCGCGGTGCAGTGCCGCATAGTAAGCGATCAGCTGCAATGGCACAACAGAAACCAGCGGAGCAAGCGCAGGATTGACTTCCGGCAGGATGAATCTGTCGTCTGCGTCTTCTAAGCCTTTCAGCGAGATGATGCAAGTGTTGGCGCCGCGGGCTGCGACTTCCTTCACGTTTCCGCGGATGCTCAGGTTGACGTGTTCTTGTGTCGCAAGCGCAAAGACCGGTGTTCCTTCTTCAATCAGAGCGATTGTTCCATGCTTCAGCTCGCCGCCGGCGAAGCCTTCCGCCTGGATGTAAGAAATCTCTTTCAGCTTCAGGGCGCCTTCGACACACACGAAGTAGTCAAGGCCGCGGCCGATGAAGAAAGCGTTTCTTGAAACAGTCAGGTACTCACGCGCGATCATTTCCATTTCGTCCTTCTGGTCGCAGAGGGCTTCCATGGCGTTTGCCGCAATACCTAATTCTTTGACCAAATCAAAACCGATATCAACGCCGTTGCGTTCTGCTGCAACAGACGCAACGATCGCAAGCACGGCAATCTGAGCCGTATACGCTTTTGTTGATGCAACAGCGATCTCAGGACCTGCGTGCAGAAGCAATGTGTAATCCGCTTCACGGGAAAGCGTTGATCCCGGAACGTTTGTAATCGTCAGCGCTTTGTGACCCAGCGCTTTGACTTGAACAAGCACGGCGCGGCTGTCCGCTGTTTCTCCGCTTTGAGAAAGGAAGATAAAGAGCGGCTTCTTAGACAGAAGCGGCATGTTGTAAGAGAATTCACTCGCTACATGCACTTCAACCGGTACGTTTGCCCACATTTCAATATATTGTTTCCCGACAAGACCGGCATGGTAGCTCGTTCCGCAAGCCACGATATAAATGCGGTCCGCTTCCGCCACGGCGTCAGCGACATCGCCGGCCACGGCCAGTCTGCCGTTTTCGTCCTGATACGTTTGGATGATTTTGCGCATAACAAGCGGCTGCTCATCCGTTTCTTTTAACATGTAGTGAGGGTATGTGCCTTTTTCGATATCACTGGCGTCAAGCTCAGCGATATAAGACGCACGTGTCATGACTTCACCGTCAAGGTTTTTAATCACGGCTTCGTCTTTTGTCACGATCACCATTTCTTTGTCCAAAAGCTCAACGTATTCATTCGTTACTTGAAGCATAGCCATCGCGTCAGATGCCACGACGTTAAACGTATCTCCAAGGCCGATTAACAGAGGGCTTTTGTTTTTTGCAACGTAAATGGTGTCTGTGTTTTCACCGTCAAATAATGCAATTGCGTAAGAGCCTTTTAACAGAGTCAGTGTTTTGCGGAACGCTTCTTCTGTGCTAAGTCCTCCCGCCACAAATTGCTCGATCATTTGAACGACTACTTCAGTGTCCGTGTCGCTTTTCAGTTCAACGTTTTCAAGATATTCGCGCTTCAGCTGAACATAGTTCTCGATCACACCGTTGTGAACAAGTGTAAAGCGGCCGAGTGCGCTTTGATGCGGGTGAGCGTTCAGGAAGCTTGGTTCGCCGTGAGTCGCCCAGCGTGTATGGCCGATTCCCGCTTGAGATTCAACCGTGTGATCCACCACTTCACGAAGGTCGGCGATGCGGCCTTTTTCTTTGTACACATGCACGCCCTGCTCATTCGCCACAGCGATACCTGCAGAGTCATAACCGCGGTACTCAAGCTTCTCTAATCCTTTTAACAAAATCTCTTTCGCATCAAGCTGACCGATATAACCTACAATTCCACACATATTTTCTTCCTCCTAAAGGTGCAAAAGGAGACGAAGAAAGTCAAATTACAAGGGGACTTTCAATCGTCCCCTCCCACATGTTTTTTTGGAAGATCATGTGATTTCTCTTTGTTCGGAGAGTCGCCCCTCCGGTTTGAAGAAATCCTTACGGCTGTGATCTAAATGAATCAGCCGGGAGGCATCCGCCGAAAATTCGATAACCTCCATCCTCGTCAACTAAGCCGTTTTTCGGGCGCTTAGTTCGGGCGCTGTAATTATAAAAGATGCAAACAATCCCGCCTTTCCTGCAAGTGAAAAACAAAGGCTGAACAAGCTTGATTTTACAGCATGTGCCAAGGACGGTCAATTATTTTTTGCCGCCCCGGCATCATGTTTACTATCATTTTATGCTGATCGCACTTGTCTTGTTCGCTCTCTGCTTATAAACTTCGCTACTCCGCTCCCATTTCTGTCCGCACGACATCCACGATTTTTGTGACATATTCGTCACAAAGCTCTTTTGTTCTCGCTTCGGCCATCACGCGGACGAGCGGTTCGGTGCCTGACGGGCGAACTAAAATCCGGCCGTCTCCGTTCATTTCTTTTTCCACTTCAGAAATAACGGCCTTCACCTTAGCGTTTTCTTCTACCTTATATTTATCCGTCACTTTCACATTCACTAATAGCTGCGGGAATTTTTTCATTTCATCCGCAAGTTCTGAAAGGGTTTTGCCGGACGCCTTCAGCGTATTCACAAGCATGATCGCGGACAAGAGACCGTCGCCGGTAGTGTTGTAATCAAGGAAAATAAGGTGCCCTGACTGCTCGCCACCGACATTATAGCCGTCTTTTTTCATCGCTTCTACGACATAGCGGTCGCCGACTGCCGTTTGAACGCTTTTGATTTCTTCTTTTTCAAGCGCTTTGTAGAAACCAAGGTTGCTCATCACGGTCGATACGACAGTATCATCCTTCAGACGGCCTTCTGATTTCAAATACTTCGCGCATATGTACATAATCTGATCACCGTCGACGATGTTTCCTTTTTCATCAACGGCAATGAGGCGGTCGCCGTCGCCGTCAAACGCAAGGCCGATATCGGCGTTTTTTTCTTTGACGAAAGCACTCAGCGCTTCCGGGTGTGTAGAACCGACGCCATCATTAATGTTTAATCCGTTCGGAGACGTCCCCATTGTAGACACGTCAGCATCGAGATCGGCAAAAAGGTGCGTCGCAATGGAAGATGTCGCACCATGGGCGCAGTCAAGCGCTACATGAATGCCTGTGAAATCTTCGTCCGCCGTCTGCTTTAAAAATTGCAGATACTTTTGAACGCCTTCAAAATAATCGTTCACAAGCCCAAGGTCCGCGCCTGTCGGTCTCGGCAGCTTATCTTCCGGTTCATCCATGAGACGTTCAATCTCGGCCTCCTGCTCATCAGAAAGCTTAAAGCCGTCCCCTCCGAAAAATTTAATTCCGTTATCCTGTACGGGGTTGTGAGAAGCGGAGATCATGACGCCCGCCTCAGCATCCATGGCTTTCGTTAAATAGGATACCCCCGGCGTAGAAATAACGCCGAGGCGCATCACTTCAGCTCCGATCGATAAAAGTCCGGCGACAAGGGCTCCCTCCAGCATATGTCCGGAGATACGTGTATCACGGCCGATCAGCACTTTCGGGCGCTGCTTATCTTTGGTCAGGACATAACCGCCAAAACGCCCAACTTTAAAGGCCAGCTCTGGCGTAAGCTCGCTGTTGGCAACACCTCTTACACCATCTGTTCCAAAATACTTGCCCATTTTGTATCGCTCCTTTTTCATTCTGTTGAAGAAGAATCAGCGCTTGATCCGTCTTCATCCTGATCTTGATTTTGATCCTGGTTTTGACTTTTATTCTGATCGCTGTCAGTGTCGTCTTCCCGGTTCTTGTTCTTGTCTTTGTCTGCGTCTCCGCTTGTGCCGTTCTTATTGCCGGAATCAGCGGAACCGCCGTTATTTTTATTTGAACTTGTGTTTTTCTTAGAAGTCAGCTTGATCTTAACCGTGTCTTTTGACAGGGACCATGTGACGTTTTGCGGGCCGTTTACTTCAAGCTTTACAGAGTGCTCTCCGTCATCCAGGTCCGAGACATTGGCATACAGTTCAATGTCCGACTTTTTCAGCGCCTTAATGTTGGCGGGAGAGCCTTTGGCCGTAATATTTATCGCCTGCGATTCAGGATCGAGAAACTCAATCTGCTGTGAGCCTCCCAGTCCGACCGTCTTGATTCCGACATTGTCAAAATCCTTTTTGTCTTCACTGTCCACTTTAACATGAAGCGTGATTTTTTCCGGTGATACCTTAGTGACACCCTTAGGAAGCGGGATATCGGCATTGATATCGGTATCTTTATCAATTTTGCCTAAATCAAGAGATACGCCGTCAATAAATTCAAGTGAATCCAGCACATCCTGCGGGCCGTAAACCGTCACCTCACTCGGATTCGAGTCAATGCTCGCAACGCTCACCCCGTCCGGAAGACTTCCCTTCCTTTCGATTTTGAAAGGAAGCTTTTTGCTCGGACTGGCTACGGGAACCGTCACTTTAATGACTGACGGTTCAACATCAACAGGAAGTGCGTTGCCGTCTTTGTCATAGACGGTCACTTTCACTTCCTTTTCAATGGTCTCATTTGCATTTTCAAGGTTCACGGATGCTTTGACAAGTGAAATGTTATCAATCACATTTTTCGAACCTGTAATCTGCACGTTTTTCGGGCTGATAATCGGCTGCTGAGGGGTATATCCCTTTTTCATTTTGCTTTTATTGTAGTATTCAACTTCCACGGGAAAACTCTCAGCCGTTTTTTCCTGAATCGTAACCGTCGTGACTGACGGGTTAATGGAGACCGTCAGTCCGTCCGATACGTTTTTCGCCTTCAATTCGACCTTATGAGTCCCGGTCTTCAGCTTATTCATATCAGCGTATATCTCAAAATTCTTCGTCTGTCTTGCCTTTTTCACCGCGCTTGTCGAGCCTTTAATCGTGACATTTACGGTCTGGGGCACGCCGGTGACGACATAGTTCGCTTCATCATAGTATGCTTTTACAGGAATATCAGTAAGCGTAGCCTCGTCAGTCGTTGATGTCGGAAAAAAGGATTCCCCCGGCTTTTTCGGAGTCGGCGCCTGGTTGTTGTTAACCGCAACGTAAAGCAGCAGCGCAAAGAGCAATGCAATGATCTTTACAGCCCAGCGGTTGTTTAAGAATTTATCCATTTTTCTTGCCCCTCCAGTACCAGCGGTTAGAAGAAGTATCTCTGGCGTTCTTCTTAAACTCGGCTTCAAGCATTTCTTTCAGTGCTTCTTCCGTCAATTCTCTGTGAAGGTCTCCGTTTTTGGCCACACTGATGGCGCCCGTCTCTTCAGATACAATAATGGTTAAGCTGTCCGTCACTTCACTGATGCCGACAGCCGCTCTGTGACGCGTCCCCAGCTCCTTTGAAATAAACGGGCTTTCAGAAAGCGGCAGATAACAGGCAGCAGCCGCAATCTCGTTATTTTTCATAATGACCGCTCCATCATGCAGCGGTGTATTCGGGATGAAGATATTAATCAAAAGCTCCGAGCTGACCTGCGCATTAAGCGGGATGCCCGTCTCAATATAATCGCCCATTCCCGTATCGCGCTCAATCGCGATGAGTGCGCCGATGCGGCGTTTTGCCATGTAGCTGATCGATTTTGTAATCGCTTCAATTGTCTTATGCTGCGCTTCCTCCACGGGGGTTCCGCTCCTGGAAAAGAACCGGCCCCGTCCGAGCTGTTCAAGCGCCCGTCTCAGCTCAGGCTGGAATATAATGATGATCGCTAAAAATCCCCATGTTATCGCTTGGTCCATCAGCCACTGAAGCGTGCTGAGTCCCAAATATGAACTGGCCATCCGGACCAATACGATGACGACGATTCCTTTTAAAAGCTGAACCGCCTTTGTCCCGCGTATGACCATGATTAATTTATATATCACATACCAAACAAGGAGAATATCAACGGCATTGCCGAGGTATTGCAAAAATGGGATGTCCTCAAAAGCCATTTCCTCGTCCTCCAAGAATTCAGTCATTTCGTTTTTCTGTTATGAATTGTGCTGCATGAGCAATATGTACATCATATAGCGTGCTCATTATACCACATTTTGATTTCTCAAGTGAAATGAGCCAGAGCGGCGATGCACAAAAAAAGAGTAAAGCGATTATACGCTTTACTCATCTTCATTCGGGTCCAAAGCGCTCACGACGCCCTGGCCCGCCGATTTCAGTTCGTACCAGACCCAGTCAAACAATTGGTTAATCTCTTCAATCTGCCCGGTGACTTGTCCGGCTGAGGCCATGTATTTTTCTCCGTTGACGACAGTCACATTGCCGTCAACTTTTCCTTCAATGAACAGCTTGCCGTTTTTTACTGTGACATCGCCCTTTACGGTCTCGCCTTCAGGGACGGTGACCGTGTGATTCTGCACGACAAGGTTCGGCTGTTTGGACACACTGAAATTGTGGTCATTATGCCAGCTGTTGAAAAAACCGCCGCCCATTAAAATCACAAAAACCGCTGCGGCTGCAATCATCGGATGAGTTTTGATCCATCGTTTTACAGAAGCGCGTTTTTTCTCTTTTGGAAGATTCGCCATAACTTTGGCAGTAAAATCAGCAGGGGCCGTGACATGCGATGTGCTTCGGACGAGTGCTACGGATTTCTCCATTTCATGAAAATGCCGTTTGCAATTCCCGCATGACTGCAAATGTTGTTTTAATACGTTTTCATCTTCAGGAAGGATATCTCCATCAAGATGCTTATGCATAAGCTGCACGATCTGTTCAGGACAGCTCATTTCATCACCCCACTTAAAGATCCCTCAATTGTTTTCTAAGAGCCTCTCTGCCTCTGTGTATCCTTGTCTTGACGGTGCCGACAGGGATATTCAGAATCTCCCCGATTTCAATTAAAGAGAGTTCGTCAATATACTTTAATACAATAACCGTTCTGTACTTGTCAGGCAGCTTTAAAATCTTTTTCTGAATTGTGTCCGACAGCTCCAATGACAATACGGCGTCTTCAGGGAGAACCCCGTCCGCGGCGATCTGCGAATACATCGTCAGCCCTTCTGCTCCTGCTACTTCTGCGTCCAGATAGTAATCAGGCTTTTTCTTGCGGATTCGGTCAATGGTCAGGTTGGTCGCAATTCTGTAAAGCCACGTTGAGAACTTTCTGTTGATATCGAAACTGTCGATATTGACATACGCTCTGATAAAAGCTTCCTGCGCAATATCTTCCGCTTCGTGAACATTGCCGAGCATGCGGTAGCAAAGCTGGTAAATCTTATCTTTATAAAGGTCAACGATTTCTGCAAACGCATTTTGATCGCCTTTTTTGACTTGCTTGATTCTTTTTTTAATCAGGTTTTCCATGTTTTATCTTACCTCTGCCCTTCACCGGTCTGTATCTATACGTTGATTGTTTTAAAAGGTTTCATTTTTTTATTACATTTATTTTACCAAATTTCAGGCAGGGTGTAGATGGAAAATACAGAATATACTGCCTTAACAGCAGCTTAAAAATAGTATATCTGATGAACAATCATAAATTGAAACAAAATGCTGATAAAAAAAAGACACCTTTATGCAAAAGGTGTCTGAGACTGGGCTAGCTGGATTCGAACCAACGCATGACGGAGTCAAAGTCCGTTGCCTTACCGCTTGGCTATAGCCCAAAAATGGTGGAGGGGGGCAGATTCGAACTGCCGAACCCTGAGGGAGCGGATTTACAGTCCGCCGCGTTTAGCCACTTCGCTACCCCTCCGTATTTTTTTAAAAAACAGTGCCGGCCAGAGGACTTGAACCCCCAACCTACTGATTACAAGTCAGTTGCTCTACCAATTGAGCTAGGCCGGCAAATATGGTGGAGGATGACGGGCTCGAACCGCCGACCCTCTGCTTGTAAGGCAGATGCTCTCCCAGCTGAGCTAATCCTCCATATGACCCGTACGGGATTCGAACCCGTGTTACCGCCGTGAAAGGGCGGTGTCTTAACCGCTTGACCAACGGGCCGTTGTGTCCGCGTCGAGCTGACAAAAGTTATTATATACAGGTTGTACCCCATTTGTAAAGAGAAAAATTATTTTTTTTATTTTCAAACTTTTTTACCCGTTTTTTAACTGAAAAACTCATCCCTCCTCTCTTATTTCATTTATGATGAAAGTATCAAAATATTGAAGGGAATGGACACAGATGATCTTAGTCAGCTCTTGTCTCGGCGGTATCGAATGCAGGTATAACGGCTCTCACGCCGCTTCGGAAAAAATCCGCAGACTCGTAGAAGAAAAGAAAGCTGTTATGGTCTGCCCCGAACTTTTGGGCGGCTTCACCACTCCCCGCGAACCGGCGGAAATCATCGGCGGTACGGGCGAAGACGTGCTGAACGGAACAGCAAGAATCGTAACGGCATCAGGCGAAGACGTTACGGCTTTATATATGGACGGCGCGGAAAAAACGTTAGCATACGCAAAAGAAATAGGCGCCGCAACGGTCATCCTTAAAGAAAACAGTCCGTCCTGCGGCAGCAGCTTTATCTATGACGGCACTTTCTCAGGAAAAAAAATAATCGGAGACGGCATCACTTCCGCTCTTTTAAAACGGGCAGGCTGCCGTGTTCTATCAGAAGATGAATTGGATCAATTATAAAAAAGGAGAGTAGATATCATGGGTGTAGCCCTGTCCTTTTATAAACCGGAGCATGCAGACGGGCTGAACGGGTTTGTGCTGAGTGAAGAAGATAAAAAGTTCACAGCTCTGCCGATAGATGTCCTGCCGCAGGCTCTCGTCATCCGGGATCGCTACCCGACAGTCATTTTAAAAGAAGACCGCCCCGTCGGTTTTTTCATTTTACATACCTCAAAAGAAACCATTGCCCCGTATTCGAACAATGTGTCTGCCATTTTGCTGAGTGCGCTGTCCTTACATGCGCCGCATCAGGGAAAAGGTTATGCCAAACAAGCGATGCTGCAGCTCCCCGCTTTTGTCGCAAATTACTTTCCTTGGTGTGATGAAATCGTGCTTGCTGTAAACCATCGCAATCATCGTGCAAAGAACCTGTACCGGTCTTCCGGTTTTATTGATAAAGGTCGTCGCACGATCGGCCCCATCGGCGAACAGCACATTCTGCATCATTTTTTGTGAAAGCGCTTGATTATTCATCTCATCCCTGCCGATTTTTCTTGAAACATATATTCAGAAGCCCATATACTTCAAGTATTAACGACTTGGGAGGGTACAATCATGACAGACCGGCTTAACATTCACAGATTGACCACAGAAACCAGAAATCCGCAGACCGCTTCAATCCATCAAGCAGACACGATGGAAATTCTCCGCATCATTAACCAAGAGGATTTCAAAGTGGCTGAAGCCGTTCAGCAGGTGCTGCCCGATATTCAGATTGCCGTTCAATTCGCCCATCAGTCCTTACAGCGAAACGGCAGGCTGATTTATGCGGGAGCGGGCACAAGCGGCAGACTCGGTGTACTGGATGCGGTTGAATGCCCGCCTACATACAGCGTAAGTCCCGACACCGTCATCGGTCTGATGGCCGGAGGGGCAGACGCCTTTTTGCAAGCGGCTGAAGGTATAGAAGACAGCGAGGAAACCGGCGCTTTCGATCTCAAAACGATCGGGCTTACCGCAGAAGACACCGTGATCGCCATCGCGGCAAGCGGGCGCACGCCGTATGCGGCCGGTGCGCTGAAATACGCAAAAACAATCGGCGCCAAAACCGTCGCGCTCACATGCAATAAACACTCGTTGATCAGCACTTATGCCGATCACAGCATTGAAGTCGTCGTCGGCTCCGAAGTGATTACAGGGTCAACACGAATGAAAGCGGCGACGGCACATAAAATGATTCTGAACATGATTTCCACGGCCGTGATGATCAAAAGCGGCAAAGTGTACGAAAATTTAATGGTGGACGTTCATGTCAGCAACGAAAAATTGAAAGAACGCGCAATCGGCATTATCCAAAGCATCACGGGCGTTCCGTACGACAAGGCAAAAGAAACGCTTGAGGCCGCAGGAAGCCATGTCAAAACGGCAATCGTCATGCTGAAGACGAATTCGGACGAAACACACGCGAAGGCACTGCTCAAAGAATCAGACGGCTTCATTGATAAAGCCATTGAACAGCACCTTTCAAAAGAAAAAGAACGCTGATCGTTCTTTGGTGAAAAATAATGTGCTTTTACGAGCCCGCGCCGTTTTCATGATCGGCGCAGGCGCTTTTAGGACGCGTTTCAGGCACAGCTCCCCGGGAAAAATCGTACGGAAAAAGGAGGATCTCCATGAGCAAAGAGGCATTTTATCAGTCACTGGCCAAAGATATCCTGGACAATTGCGGCGGTTCATCGAATATTTCAGGCTTTACCCACTGTATGACACGCCTGAGGATTACACCTTTAGATCAGGACAAAACGGATATTGAAACGCTGAAACAGCTTGACGGGGTAATAGGCGTCGTCGAAGCCGAAACACTGCAGATCATCCTTGGCACGGGTGTCGTCAATCATGTCGCCGACGCTTTCGCAAAACTTATGTCATCCCGAAAAAACATTGATTTAAAAGAAGCCGCCTCACGAAAAAAAGCCGATCTCAACAGAAAAAACACCACACCCATCACACTGTTTCTGAGAAAAATATCAAGCATCTTCATTCCCCTTATTCCCGCACTCATTGCATCAGGTTTAATCACCGGTATTACGAAAGCCGTCATTCAGGCCGGCTGGCTCCCGAAAGAATCCCAAATCGCACTTATTTTAACGGTTATCGGTTCAGGCTTATTCACTTACCTCGGCGTCCTTGTCGGCATCAACACGGCGAAGGAATTCGGCGGGACTCCCGCGATGGGCGGCCTTGCGGGCATATTGATCCTTAACCCTGAGATCGCCAATATCAGTTTGTTCGGAGAGAATCTGCTCCCTGGCAGGGGAGGATTAATCGGTGTTCTTTTCGCTGCGGTTTTTATCGCTTATACCGAACGGTTTATCAGAAAGTACGTCCATCAATCCATCGACATTATCGTCACGCCTACCTTGTCTTTACTTATCACCGGGCTGGTGACATATGTCGTTTTTATCCCTGCAGGCGGTTTTATTTCTGATCTGATTACATCCGGTTTATTGTCGCTGCTGAATGTCGGGGGAGTGCTCTCAGGGTTTGTACTGGGAGCCGCCTTCCTGCCGCTTGTCGTCACCGGCCTGCATCAGGGCTTGACTCCCGTACATTTGGAATTAATCCGATCAATTGGAGATGACCCGCTTCTTCCGATTCTCGCGATGGGAGGCGCGGGTCAAGTAGGGGCGGCCTTCGCCATCTTTATGAAAACAAAAAAAGCCTCATTGAAAAGAGCGATCGGCGGCGGACTTCCATCCGGTCTGCTCGGAATCGGAGAGCCGCTCATCTTCGGCGTCACACTCCCGCTCGGCCGGCCGTTTTTGACGGCGTGTTTAGGGGCGGGAATCGGCGGCGCCTTTCAAGCCCATTTTCAGGTGGCTACTTTTTCAATCGGTGTCTCCGGCCTTCCGCTCTCGTTTCTCGTACAGCCGGCTCAAATCGTTTTGTATATCATCGGTCTCTTCATCTCTTACGCGGCGGGCTTTGTCTTCACTTATGCGTTCGGATTTAAGGATGATATGGCTGCTGAATTTGAATAAACCGGGAGGGATCAGAATATGAAAACACTGACAGCCGCCATACTCACAATGGTCATCAGCCTCTCTTTCCTGCCGCAGCACAAAGCCGAAGCCCAATCCAAATTATACGACGCAGCAAAGCTCAGAAAGGTTGATCAAATGATTGAAAAAGACATCGCAGCAGGATTCCCCGGAGCCGTCCTTGTCGTCGTAAAGGACGGACGGGTGATCAAAAAGAAAGCATACGGCTACAGCAAAAAATATGACGGGAACATCCTTTTATCCCGTCCGAAAAAAATGAAAACATCAACCATGTTTGATCTAGCTTCCAATACAAAAATGTACGCGGCGAATTTTGCATTACAGCGACTCGTCAGCCAGGGAAAGCTTGATGTGTATCAAAAAGTCTCGGCTTACCTTCCTGATTTCAAAGACAGAAAAAGCGATCCGATTCAAGAAAAAGACCGCATTCGCGTCATCGATGTGCTCCAGCATCAATCCGGTCTGCCGGCAAGCTTTTATTTCTATCAGCCGGACACCGCAGGCCCTTTATATTCACAAGAACGGGATAAAACGATCCGTTTTCTCACCCAAATCCCGCTTGAATACAAACCGGGAACAAAACACGTATACAGCGATATCGGTTACATGCTTCTCGGTTGCATCATTGAAAGCATAACCGGAAAAACCCTTGATGCCTATGCGGAACAAGAACTGTACAAACCGCTGAAACTGACGCACACACTGTTCAACCCGCTGCAAAAAGGCTTTAAAGAAAAAGCATTCGCAGCTACTGAACGTTTAGGCAACACACGTGACGGAGTCATCCATTTCCCTCACATCAGGACGTATACGCTGCAGGGGGAAGTTCACGATGAAAAAGCATTTTACTCCATGGGAGGGGTGTCCGGTCACGCCGGGCTGTTTTCCAGGGCTGATGACATGGCCGTCCTTCTTCAAGTCATGCTGAACGGAGGCAGTTATAAACACGTTTCTCTCTTCAATAAAAGAACGGCCGATTTGTTCACAACGGCGGCATCCTCTGATCCGACTTTCGCTCTCGGCTGGCGGAAAAACGGCAGCCCGGATATGGAGTGGATGTTCGGCCCTTATGCAAGCAGGCAGGCATATGGCCATACAGGATGGACCGGCACCGTCACGATTATTGATCCCGCTTATAAGCTGGGGATCGCACTTTTGACCAATAAAAAGCATTCCCCCGTCGTCAGTCCCGGTGAAAACCCGAATGTTTTTGAAGGGGATCTTTTCCCCACCGGAAGCTACGGCAGCGTCATAAAAACGATTTATGAAGCCATTGAATGACAACCCATGTCTTTGGTCCAAACTATGACGGCAGGAGGGCACCATCATGAAACTTGTCATCTCAGCTGTATTACTGTTGTTCATTGTTTTCGGCACGCATCATGCATCGACAAAACCGGACATTCCGTCACAGGCGGAACAAGCAGTATCCCGTATGACATTAGATGAAAAATTAGGGCAGATGCTCATGCCTGATTTTCGAAATTGGCAAAAAAAGGGGCAGTCATCACCTGAGGCTCTTACCCAAATGAATGACGAAGTTGCAGGGCTTATTCAAAAGTACCGGTTCGGCGGCGTTATCTTATTTGCAGAAAATGTAAAAAACACTGAGCAAACAGTACGCCTGACAAATGCCTTTCAAAAGGCGAGCCCTGA
Source organism: Bacillus sp. ChL18 (assembly GCF_026241425.1). NCBI lineage: Bacteria > Bacillati > Bacillota > Bacilli > Caryophanales > Bacillaceae > Bacillus > Bacillus sp. ChL18. The sequence goes on from NZ_JAPHWE010000007.1 coordinate 36,079, forward strand.
CATTCCGCTATTATTAGGTATTGATCAGGAGGGCGGCATCGTAACCAGACTTGGTGAAGGTACTCATTTCCCAGGCAATATGGCGCTCGGAGCCGCGAGAAAAACAGCCTACGCGTCCCAGACCGGCGCCATTATCGGCAAAGAACTGAAAGTACTGGGCATTAATACGAATTTCGCTCCCGTTCTCGATATCAATAATAATCCCGGGAACCCTGTCATCGGCGTCAGGTCGTTCAGTTCAGACCGTGATCTGACAGCTTCACTCGGCCTTGCCTCAATGAAGGCTCAGCAAAAGCAGGATGTCGCTGCCGCCGTCAAACATTTCCCGGGACACGGTGACACGGATGTCGACAGCCACTACGGCCTTCCGCTTGTCACCCACAATCAAGAAAGACTGCGTCAGATTGAACTTTATCCGTTCCGGAAGGCCATTCAGGCCGGAGCTGATATGATCATGACAGCCCATGTGCAATTTCCCGCTTTTGACGATACAACCTATAAAAGCAAGCTGGACGGTTCAGACATTCTCGTACCCGCCACACTCTCGAAAAAAGTGATGACTCATCTTCTCCGTGAGGAAATGGGATTTAACGGTGTCATCGTTACGGATGCATTAAATATGAAAGCCATTGCCGATCATTTCGGCCAGGAAGAGGCGGTCGTCATGGCAGTAAAAGCAGGAGTCGATATTGCCCTGATGCCGGCCCAAGTAACATCGCTGCAAACGGAAAACCGCTTTGCCCAGGTTCATTCCGCTTTAAAAAAGGCGGTACAAAAAGGGGAAATTCCGCTGCAGCAAATTAACAAATCAGCGGAACGCATCATTTCCCTGAAAATAAAACGAGGGATATACCCCCCACCGAAAGAGACAAATCTGAAAAAGAAGATTGCAAAAGCAAAGAAAACCGTCGGCAGCAAAAATCACCTGAAAGCTGAAAAACAAATCGCGGAAAGATCCGTCACCGTCTTACAAAACAAAAACCGCACGCTCCCATTCAAACCGAAAAAGAACAGCCGCGTTCTCATTGCCGCTCCTTATGAAGATCAGACAGCGTCTATGGAGCAAACCATTCGGCAGCTCATCAAGAAGAAAAAAATCCGGCCGGTAACCATCAGTAAAATGAACTTCGCCGAGCGCACATTTCATGATGAGCACAAAAAGCAGATATCTGACGCTGATTACGTGATTACAGGCTCATATGTTGTGAAAAATGATCCTGTCGTAAACGACGGCGTCATTGACGATTCCGTCACAGATCCCGGCAAGTGGACGACTGCATTTCCGCGGGCCGTCATGAAAGCCGCACAATCGAACAAAAAACCCTTTGTGCTGATGAGCCTGCGTAATCCATATGACGCTGCAAACTTTGAAGAAGCTGAAGCCCTTATCGCAGTCTACGGCTTTAAAGGATTTACAGACGGACAATTTCTCCAGCCAAACATTCCAGCAGGCGTTGAAGCGATATTCGGACAGACAACACCGCAAGGCAGGCTGCCCGCTGACATTCCTTCCGTCACTCATCCGGGAACGACACTCTATCCTTATGGTTTCGGTATCAATCTGAAGACCGGAAAACCGCTTTAAACAGGAGGGCTGATTATGAAAACACATACGGCTGCACTTCTCGCCGGATTAGTCGTCATCAGTGCTATGACGGCAGTCTCGGCGGCTTCTGACAGAAACCTTCATACCGCCAAGAAACCAAGCATCCAAACAGGCATCGACCGCCTGCTGAAAGATTATAAACAGGAACTGAAGGGAAAAAGGGTCGGGCTGATCACCAACCCGACCGGTGTGAACAATTCATTGAAAAGCAGCGTTGACGTGCTGTATGAGGCACCAGACATCCACTTGACGGCATTATTCGGACCGGAGCACGGTGTCCGCGGCGATGCTCAGGCCGGAGACAAAGTCACATCCTATATAGACGAAAAAACAGGGCTTCCCGTCTACAGCCTGTACGGGGAAACGAGGAAACCGACGCCTGACATGCTGAAAGATACGGATGTGCTGATTTTCGATATTCAGGATGTCGGAACACGATACTACACCTACATTTATACAATGGCCTATGCCATGGAAGCGGCCAAAGAAAAAGGCATTCCTTTTTATGTCTTGGACCGGCCGAATCCGCAAGGCGGACGAAATCCGGACGGCCCGGTTCTTGAACCGGATTACGCTTCATTTGTCGGACTGTATCCGATCCCGCTGAAGCACGGCATGACGATCGGTGAGCTTGCTCTTTTATTCAATAAAGAGTTTCATATTGGCGCCGACCTTACCGTCGTAAAAATGAAGCGCTGGAAGCGGACGATGACGATTGAAGATACCGGTCTGCCGTTCGTCCTCCCTTCGCCTAATATCCCGACCCCGGACAGCATATTCGCATATTCGGCGACAGGACTAATCGAAGGCACAAACGTATCCGAAGGAAGGGGCACGACAAAGCCGTTTGAACTTATCGGCGCGCCTTATATGAAAAGCACCGAGCTCGAAGAACGCCTGAACAGTCTCAAGCTTCCGGGCGTCGCCTTCAGAGCCGCATCATTTACCCCCAGCTTCTCCAAGCACCAGGGCAAGCTGTGCCACGGCGTTCAAGTCTACGTAACAAACAGAAACACATTTGAAGCGGCAAAAACAGGGCTTTCCATTCTGAAAACCATGCATGACTTATATCCGAATGACTTTTCCTTCTTGCCGACAGGCTCTTTTGACAAGCTGATCGGTAACGGCTGGGTACGCAAAAAAATAGAAAAAGGCGCTTCCATTGAAGACATCACCGGCACATATCAACGCCGGCTGGACCAATTCAAAACTCTAAGAAAACAATACCTCATATACTGACAACATTCGTGTTACACGTGTAACATTTTGACACATTTCACATTTCCGCTTTTTATAGGAAAACATTCATTTATTTGGTACAATTTAAATGATAACAGTTATCATTTAAATGAATGTTTCCTAAAAGGTGGTTTCTCATGAAAAACACATTATTCTTTCAGCCCATTGATATCATCTCCGTAAAAAAAACAGCCGACCTTCTGTCAGAGCATCAGCTCACTGATTCCCCCGTATTGATCTTTCATGTGAAAGGCGAGGGACAAATTGATATCGGAACAGACAGCTTTCCGCTGCAGAAGGAAACGCTCTACATCTGTCCTTGTGATGAGACATTCAATATTGCCCCTATATCGTCAGGCGGCATCCATTTGTATATCGTCAGACTCCGTGTTTTCTCCTATTCATCAGATGATGAAGCGATGCTTCCGGATAACGGGGAAGACATCTTCCACGGACTTCAGCAAATGAATTTACAAATGGTGGATCATTTGACAAGCCGGCTTCAGTCACTTTCTGAAAACGTGCGATCGGCGGATGCATTGCAGAAAATGAAATATACAGCCGACTTTCAGCAGCTGATGTACGACCTTTATGCCGCAAAAGTATGCCATCAAAATAATACGAAAGCGGCGATCGAACAGACAAAACAATTCATACATGCTCAGTCCGACACAAAAATCACGCTCACCCAGCTCGCTCATATGGCGGGAATCAGTCCCAAGCATTACAGTGAAACCTTTAAAAAACTATACGGGCAGAGCGTAACTGAATATATCACAGACATCCGCATAACCAATGCGAAAAAACTGATGGCCAAGGCTAACTGCAAACTGCGGGAAATCGCTCATCAAATCGGCTACCAGGACGAATTTTATTTCAGCCGCATCTTTAAAAAACATACCGGCAGCTCACCTACAAGCTATATGAAAAAAAGGCGCACAAAAATGGCCGCTTACGGGAAAGAAACGATGGGGCATCTGATTCCTCTGCATCACGTGCCTTACGCTGCGGCGCTGCACCCGAAATGGACGGCCTATTATTACAAACAATTCTCTTCCGATATTCCGGTTCACCTGAGTGCTTACCGCTATAATGCAAATTGGGAAGAGAACCTGCACACGCTTTCCCAAGCTGCCCCGGACATCATTTTCAGTCTTGATTCTGTCAGTGAAGAAGAAAAACAGCGCCTGAATGACATCACTGAAGTTTTTTACCTTCCGGCTCAAGAGAATTGGAGAGACCAGTTTCTTCGCACAGCCGCATATTTGAATGAAGAGCAGGAAGCGCGGCACTGGCTTAAAGCTTATCAAAGTCTCGCCCATTCAGCGAAAGATGCTCTTAAACACGTGCGGCATCAGCGGTTCTTATTTATCCGTGTATATAAAGAAAATATGTACATCGCCCATAACAACAGTATTGAGGATGTCTTCTTCGGTGATTTAGGCTTTGCCTCCGCAAAACCGGAATCTTTTGCTCCTGACGAAAAGATTTCCTTGGACATGCTGGCGGATTGCCAGGCTGACTGCATCATGCTTTTCACTTGTAAAGAACCGGAAACGCTTCGTTATTTTCAGCGGATTCAGCAGACCGGGATATGGCAGAACCTTAGATCCGTCAGCAATAAACGCGTGTTTCCCATATCATCTGACCCGTGGATTGAATATTCTCCAAGCGGACATCAGCGGATGATCGAGCAAAGCATTTCCATTTTATCCGAAGATCGTCCATGGTAATACCGGAAATTATCCATGGTCTTATCCCTGTTCCTTCTCTATAATTCCAATTGATAATAGTTATCAATTGAACAGGAGGAACAATAGATGAAGAAATTGGCATTCGCTTTCATGATTTTGCTTTTGGCTTTCACGGCCGCGGCTTGCGGAAGCTCAGAAACATCTGATACAGCAAGTAAAGGAAAGGACGCTTCTTCAGATAAAAAGAAAATCGAATATCTCGGAAAAACATATGAAGTCAAAGCGCCGACTGACAAAATCGCCATTACAGGCAGCGTAGAATCAATGGAAGACGCCAAATTGCTTGACGTTCATCCGGCAGGTGCAATTTCTTTCTCCGGCAAATTCCCGGAACTGTTTAAAGATATTACAGATAAATCCGTATCAACGGGAGAAAAAATGCAGCCGAATATGGAAAAAATTCTTGAGCTGCAGCCGGACGTCATTCTGGCATCAACCAAATTCCCGGAAAAAACGTTAAAAAAATTGAGCGGCACCGCTGAAACGATCCCTGTCTCTCATATCTCATCAAACTGGAAAGAAAACATGATGCTGCTCGCCCAGCTTACAGATAAAGAGAAAAAAGCGAAAAAAATCATCGCAGATTACGAACAGGACCAGAAAAAGACAAAAACAAATATCAACAGCAAAGCGAAACAATCAAACGCGCTGGTCATCAGAATCAGACAAGGCAATATTTATATTTATCCAGAACAAGTATATTTCAACTCCACGCTTTACGGTGATTTAGGCCTGAAGGCGCCGGACGAAGTTAAAGCGGCGAAAGCGCAGGAACTGATTTCTCTTGAAAAATTAAGCGAAATGAACCCTGACCATATCTTCGTACAATTCTCTGATGACGAAAACGCAGATAAGCCGGACGCTTTGAAAGACTTAGAGAAAAATCCGATTTGGAAGAGCCTGACGGCAGTCAAAAAAGACCATGTATACGTCAATACGATCGATCCATTAGCCCAAGGCGGAACCGCTTGGAGTAAAATCCGCTTCTTACAGGTTGCGGCTGACAAATTGACTCAAGACTAATAAAGAGTAGGTTTTTCACATGTATGCAAAACGGCGGACACACATTATTATCATTGCTTCACCGATTGCCATTGTTCTGTCACTGCTGCTTTCCGTTTTATACGGCGCAAAGCAGCTTGACTTCCATACCGTGTTCTCCGCATTGCTGCACTTTAATCCGGAGAATACCGACCATCAGATCATATGGCATTCAAGAATCCCGAGGGCTGCCGGCGCTATGTTTATCGGCGCCGCCCTTGCTGTTTCCGGAGCGCTCATGCAGGGAATCACACGGAACTATCTGGCCTCGCCTTCGATCATGGGTGTGTCGGACGGCTCCGCTTTTATCATCACCCTTTGCATGGTATTGCTCCCTCAATCGACATCCATTGAAATGATCATATACTCGTTTATCGGTTCCGCATTCGGCGCCGCTCTTGTTTTCGGGCTGGCCTCCATTCTTCCCGGCGGTTTTACCCCGGTGCAGCTTGCCATTATCGGAACGGTGACCAGTATGCTTCTCAGCAGTCTGTCGGCTGCGCTTTCGATTTATTTTCAAATTTCGCAGGATCTCAGTTTTTGGTACAGTGCGAGACTGCATCAAATGAACCCTGATTTTTTGAAACTGGCCGTCCCGTTTTTTGCAATCGGAATCATCACGGCCATGATTCTCAGCAAAAAGGTCACTGCCGTATCATTAGGAGACGACATTTCAAAAAGCCTGGGACAGCAGAAAAGAACCATCAAACTCATGGCGATGGCAGCCGTTGTCATATTGACCGGAAGCTCGGTGGCACTCGCCGGAAAAATTGCCTTTGTCGGTTTGGTCGTTCCGCACATCACACGTTTTCTCGTCGGATCGGACTACAGCAGGCTGATCCCATGCGCGTGCATCATCGGCGGCGTCTTCCTGACCATTTGCGACCTTGCCAGCCGATTCATCAATTATCCGTTTGAGACGCCTATTGAAGTTGTCACTTCTATCATCGGTGTTCCTTTCTTTCTTTATTTGATTAAAAGAAAAGGAGGGGATCAGCGTGGCGCGTAAAATGGCCGGAATTTATATCATTCTGATTGCTCTCATATTGCTCGTAAGCTATTTCAGCATGACAAGCGGTTCTTTTTCCGCAAAGCCGGGTGAACTGCTCAGTACGCTTTTCCGCATCCATCCGAATCCGCAATATGACATTTTGCTGTTTCAGCTGAGGCTGCCGCGCATTGTCATGGCTGCTGCCATCGGACTCGGGTTGGGGATAGCCGGAGCCGTTATTCAGGCCATTACCAAAAACGGTCTTGCCGATCCCGGTATTTTGGGCATTAATGCAGGAGCCGGAGCCGGAATCGTCACGTTTATGCTTCTGTTTCAGGGACAATCTGAAGCGACGGCACTTGCCTCTGCGATGGGTATGCCTGTCTTCGGCCTCATCGGAGGATTGATGGCGGCCGTGCTGATCTATATTTTCGCCTGGCACCGGGGGCATCTGGAATCGGGCAGAATTATTCTCGTCGGGATCGCCATGAACTCCGGATTCAGCGCGCTGTCTTTATTTCTTTCATTAAAAATGGACCCGCAGGATTATGAGATGGCGATGGTTTGGAAAAACGGCAGCATCTGGTCGGCAAACTGGATGACCATTACGGCGATCCTTCCGTGGCTGATCTTGTTCATTCCTCTTCTTATGGCGAAAACGTCATTGCTGGATACCATTCGTTTCGATGAGGACACGGTGAAAAGCCTCGGTGTTTCAACCAATAAAGAAAAAACGATTTTACTCATTGCCTGCATCGCTTTGATCAGCGCATGTGTAACCGCAGCGGGCAGCATGGCATTTGTCGGACTGATCGCGCCCCATATTTCCCGCAGGCTCGCCGGGATTGAGCACAGATACTCATTACCGGTCAGCGGATTGGTCGGTATGCTCCTCGTCATATCCGCCGACTTTGCGGGCAAATTGTTCTTTCAGCCTTCAGAAGTGCCGGCGGGAATTATTCTTGCGATTCTCGGCGTTCCTTATTTCTTTTTTCTTCTGTTTAAGCAGAAGAAGGGGCTGGATGCATGAGAGGCACCCTTACAGAACACCGGATAAACGGAAAGGAATGCACTGTGTATCTTCCTCACTCCTATTCGGTTCAAACAGGGGCTGTACCCTGTGTATACGTACTGGACGGGGGTTCTTTGTTTTTAGAACAGATGGATAAGCTTGAATCCCAATTTGCGAACGGAACACTTCCCGAATTGATTTTCATCGGCATCAAACCGGCTGACAGGCTCGATGAGTACACGCCGTGGCCCGCGCCTTCCCTGAGCCCTGCGTTTCATGATTTCGGCGGCAAAGGGAGGCTCTTTCTCGAGGAGCTGACAGATGCCATCATTCCAACTGTAGAAGATATGTATCACATTTCTGCACATCCGGAAACAAGAGGCCTGATCGGCGCGTCATTAGGCGGACTGTTTTCGATATACGCGATGCTACAAAAGCCTGAAATATTCGGCAGAATCGGCTGTATTTCCGGTTCCTTCTGGTATGAAAAATCAACAGAGTATGTCCGCTCCGCATCTTTGCGTCCGGCACGGCGGCGTATCTATATGTCTGTCGGCAGCCGCGAAGCTGAGCATAAAAACAACATCCAAAACACCATGATCCGACAAAATCAAGACGTGCATGAAAGCCTGAGGCAAAAAGGCTTTTCTCAATCTCAGCTCTCTTTCACTGTTGAAGAAGGCACCGTGCACCATCAAGAAGCATTCAAACGACAATTCAATGCAGCACTAAGATGGCTGTACGGAAAAAAAACCGCTCACGTAGCTGAGCGGTTTTTTTCATACTTCATCACGACCGGCTTAAGTTCAAAGCGTCTCAGCAAATAGCCGAACAAAGCGGCAAGGATTTGCTGAAAAAGCATCCCGATGACGACCGGAACCGCCACTTGAGACGGAAAGAAAGACACGGCGAGAACGGCTCCGGCGCTGATATTGCGCATGCCCCCCGTATAAATCAGAGACACGATTTCATCCTGGCTCCGCTTCATCAGTCTTCCGATCAGCCAAGCCACGGCATAACCCGTCATGGCAATAAAAAATACCATGCCTGCGATGCCCGCAAATTTGATATCCACGTGCGTGACATACGGCGCGATTTCCGAACTGTTAATGGCAATGACAATCATCAGACAGATTTTTGAAAAAGGAGACAGCGACCGGCTTATCGCCTGAGTCCTTACCGGCGGGGAAAACTGGTTGACTATCATCCCTGCGATGGATGGAATCACCACCATCTCCGCCAGCCCTTTCATCATTCCCCACACATCCATCTGAACATTCGCCCCGGCCAGGACAGACAGGCTTAACGGCACGATAAAAGGAGAAAGCACGGTATCAACCAGGATAATAGACAGCGTCAATCCGACATTTCCCTTATACATCGCAGCCCAAATCAAACTCGTAATTCCGGTCGGAATCACCACACCCATAATCAGCCCCGTCACAGTTAAAGGGTCACCGCTGAAAATCAGATGGCCGCTTCCCCATGCAAAAACAGGCATGAAAATATGCAGAACAAACAATGCCATGATCATCGGGAGCGGCTTCTCGATACTGCGCTTCAGCGATTGAAAATTGGCACTCAGACTGCCCGTAAATGTAATAAATGCAAATATCCACGGCACAGCGCCGGCCATCCAGCTGATATGCTGAGATAACAGCACACCCGCCGCCACACTTGACGGAGTCAAAAGCGGCATGATTCTCCCCAACACTTGGTTCAACTTATGAAGCCACATCATATGCAAGTCTCCTATATACGGTTTTCAAGTCTCATTCATTATAACAATGCACCCCGGCAAATTTAACCGAAAAAAAGCCCGGATATATTCATCCGGACTTCACAAATTCTATGCCATTTGTTTCATTAAATCTCGGCTTTTCTGATTTAATCCCTTTAATTCAGCCTCAATTCCGTATTCTTTACATTTGGCGACAATTTTCTCAAGAGCCGCCGCTCCCGAATCATCCCACACATGGGCATCGGTCAAATCAATGACAATCCGCTTCACGCCTTCATCATAAACGATGGCATTCATCAGTTCAGACACGGAAGCAAAAAAGATCTGTCCCGTTACCTTATATGTTCTGACATCTTTCTGTTCGGAATGTGACACAATCTTCAGCTTAGAAATTTTCGCCGTAAAAAAGATCGCGCTTAGCAGCACACCCGCGAAGACACCCTTTGATAAATCATTTGTCAGGACGACCGTCACGACGGTAATAACCATAACGATCGAATCAGTAAGGGGCGCTTTCCGCAAACCTTTAATCGATGACCAGTCGAACGTGCCGACGGACACCATAACCATCACGGCCACCAGCGCAGCCATCGGAATTTTCACGACGATACCGCTTAATACGGCAATTAAAAACATTAAAAACGCGCCGGCCGTAAAAGCCGATAACCGCCCGCGTCCGCCGGCTTTCGTATTAATGACAGACTGGCCGATCATTGCGCATCCGGCCATGCCTCCGAAAAATCCGTTCACAATATTGGCGATGCCTTGTCCGCGGCTTTCTTTGTTCTTATCACTATCCGTATCCGTCATTTCATCAATGATCTGGGCTGTCAGCAATGACTCGAGCAATCCAACGAAAGCAAGCGCCAGAGAATACGGGAAAATAATCCGCAATGTCTCAAACGTCCACGGAACATCCGGTATCAAGAAATGCGGAAGTGAACTTGTAATCCCGCCCATATCACCGACCGTGCGGACATCCGCATGGAAGACCACCGCAATGATCGTCATGACAATAATCGCCACCAGCGGAGACGGCACAGCCGTCGTAACCTTCGGCAATAGATATATGATAGCCAGTGATCCGGCAAGCATGGCGTACATGACCCATGAAGCTCCTTTGAACTGCGGCAGCTGCGCAGAAAAAATCAAGATCGCCAAAGCATTCACAAATCCGATCATGACCGAACGCGGAATAAATTTCATCAATTTCGCTATCTTACTGACACCAAGAATAAATTGAATAATACCTGTCAGAATGGTTGCCGCAAACAAATACTGCAGCCCGTAATCAGCCACCAATGTCACCATGACAACCGCCATTGAACCCGTAGCGGCTGAAATCATTCCCGGTCTGCCGCCGAAGATAGAAATAATAATCGCGATACAAAATGATGCATAAAGGCCGACCATCGGATCGACACCTGCAATAATTGAAAATCCGATCGCCTCAGGGATCAGAGCGAGAGCAACCAGAATACCGGCCAGAATGTCTTTACGGACATTCCCGAACCATTGCTGCTGTAACGTATAATCTTTCAAATGATAACGACTCCTTTTCACTATAAAAATCCGCACCCTATCAGTTGGAAACATTGATTTTCATCTGTGGAATATGAGGCAAGCTTACGGGGAAAAAGAGGACACGCTCAGAGTATAATGTCGTTGAGGAAAGGAATTGTTAACAAAGAGTATCATATTAAATTTTAAAGAAATGTGCAAGACCGTATAAATAAGAAAAGAAAACGACTCTCACTGGAGCCGTTTCCGCTTTTATAAAAGTTCCGGATCAGACACAAGAATCGTTTTTATTGCGCTGATATCCTTTCTTTCTTTTGTCACCGGGTCGATGCCCATGAGATGATCAATGGCTTCTTCATAATTCTTCAGTTCCGTCTTTTCCGTAATAAGATCATAGAGCTGCGGAAGGTCGGACGCGCATGCTAACGCAGCCTCCATGATCTGGCGGGCTTCACCTGTGCCCACAATCGTTACGCCGTTTGACAACAGCTGGTACGGCCTGACCGTCATCTCATACGTATCATCAAAGCCCATCGGCACGATTCTGCCTCCCTTTTCAATGAAAGGATAAGCCCAATCAAGCTGGTTGCCGATGGCGTCAAAAATCACATCAAATTTTCTTCCTTGATTAATCCGTTTCACTTCATCCACGGTTAATGCTTCAGGGTGGTAGACATAATCCGATATCCGGCTCGCCGCCTCGCTTCGGAAACTGCCTATTTCAGTCGCAACCGTCAATCGCGCCAGTTTTTTCACCATCATTTGCACAAGCAGTCCGATCGGTCCGGAGCCCAAAACCAAGACCGAGTCCTGCGGCTGAATCGAAGCCTTGTCCACAACATTCAGTACACAGGAGAGAGGCTCAACCAATGTGGCCCGCTCCCATTCCATTGAATCCGGAATTCTGTACATGAACCTGTCTTCCCCCACGTAATATTCCGCAAACGTTCCGTGCGCCCCGATTCCGAGCTGCCAATCCTCGAAGGTTTCGCAATAACACGTCAGCCCTCTCCGGCAATAATGACATTTCCCGCAAAACTGCGTAGGATCTATCACGACGCGGTCTCCGACTTTTACATTTGTCACGTCCGGTCCGATTTCCACGACCGCTCCCACCGATTCATGCCCCATAATCATATGATGGGTTGCATTCATTTTTCCTTTCAGCACATTTAAGTCCGTTCCGCAGATACCGGTGCCGAAAATTTTCACTTTCACATCATTGGATTTCCGAATTTGAGGCTCGTCCACCTCTTGATATTCAAGCTTATCATTAGGAGTCCAGACCAACGCCTTCATATTTCTCTTCCTTTCTGCCCCAGCGGATTTGGTCTAACAATGTTTGATGAAGCTCTTTCGTTGATGCCGCAATACATGATTGCTGATTCTGATAACTTAAATCTGTCAGAAGTGTTTCGTCCAAAGACCGGCCGTATGCATCCGTAATGATCACTCCCGCCTTCTTCGCCAAAAAGACGCTTGCGGCAATATCATAAGGAAACAAATGCAGCACCTGCCCGTTCCCGACCTGCTGAAAATCTGAAAGCAGCTTCGGATCATCTTTCAGCAGACGATTGCCGATATCCACATAAGCATCCATCTGTCCCGTGATAATTCGTGAAATCGAATAAGAAGCGCTGTTGAAAACAAAAACCCCGCCATTATTGGCTGACTGGTCAATCAGATGGCCGTATGCGTCCGTCATCAGCTGCGCCGGATGCCCGTTAAATTCAAGGCTCCAAAACATATTTTTAATATCCCGCACTCCGCTCAAATTCGGCAATTCTCCATGATACCCTTCAAAATGAATGGCATCGCTGTATATATCACCGTACATAAAAGCGCCTGATTTCAATTCAAGTAAAAAAGCAAATTCGATATCCTTAATCTTTGCGTTTGGCTTATACGAAGCAAGCGCAATCGAAATACACGACATTTCAAGTCCCGCGGCGGCCGGGCGCGTTCCGTCTATCGGATCTACAATTAAAATATATTGCGGATCTTCTCCAATCAGCTTCAGGCCGCCATCCTCCGTGTAAAAAGCAACCGGATGACCCTTTTCTTGAATATAATCCAGCACCGCCTCCTCAGCAGCGGCATCTATGTTAAATTGGGCGTCGCCTCCCGGGGAATAGCCGTTTACGAGCCTGTTTTTCAGCGTGCCTTTTTGATTTTTCACCTTTTGATAAACAAATTGTCCAAGCCCAATGATATAGTCTCTCACTTGATTTCCTCCAATAGCTTACGAAGTCTGTAGCAGAGCACTTCGGCTTCACTAAGTGTTATGGTTAAAGGCGGACGGATCTTAAATACATTTCCGAATCCGTAACGGGATGTCCGGAGAATCAGCCCGTAATCCATTGCCCGTTTAGCAATATAATTGGTCAGCTCCACATCCGGTTCATTGTTCTCTTTAACAATCTCCACACCGATCATAAGACCGACGCCTCTTACCTCAGAAATAAAAGCGAAATCCTCTTTCATCGTTTCTAAGCGATCCATAATATAATGACCGACCGTCGTTACATTTTCCAAAAATCCCGGTCGCTGCATAATATCTATGGTTTTACACGCGGCAGCGGCGGCCATCACATTTGAGCCGTACGTGAAGGAGTGCGTATACCCCGGAAGCCCGGTATACTTGTCCTCCGTCAGAGTAGCGGCGACTTGGAAGCCTGTGCCCCCGAGCCCTTTTGCTACCGTCATCATATTAGGTTTCACATCGAAGTAGTCCGCGGCAAACATTTTGCCCGTCCGTCCGAATCCGGTCTGAATTTCATCAAAAATCAGAGCGATATCATGGTCATCACAAAGCTTTCTCAGCTGTTTAAAATACTCTTTAGGCGGAACGACATTTCCACCGTTTCCGGATATCGGTTCAATAATCATGGCGGCAATTTTTCCATTGCTCGCATACTCAATAAAATCATTAATTCTTTCTACGCACAGCATACCGCATGAATCAGGTTTCTGATTATAGAAACAGCGGCTGCAATAGGGATCGGGGACTTGCAGGCCAAAAGAAATTTGCGGCGGGAAAGGTTCTTTTCTGAATGAGTTGCCGGACAAAGCGGAAGTCATATACGTTTGTCCGAGGTGGCTTCGAAATAAGGAGATGACATCGGTTTTTCCGGAGTAATACTGAGCCATTTTAATAGCTCCTTCGTTTGCACCGGAACCGCTGCTGACTTTAGGGTGTACTTTTGTGAGATTATCGGGGGCGATTTCTGCTAGTTTTTCTGCCAGTTTATTTACGGCGTCTGTTTGAAAAGATGATGTTACATGGATCAGTTTATCGGCTTGTTCTTTAACCGTATCAATGACCTCTTTGTTACCGTATCCTAAATTCAAGTTAAACGTGGCAGAGGCGCAATCAATGTACTCATTTCCCTCTTGATCGTACAGGTAAATCCCTTCTCCGCGCTCCATTACTACATCGTCAACACTGTAATACAAGCTGTCTGGATTCGTGATTTCCTTCGTTCCCACAAATACCACCCCTATGAAATTATTAGAATTTCGCTTTTTATCGTATAAATTATTGAAAATAATGTCAACGATCTTTCTTGTAAAAAATGTTGACAATTTGTTAACGTTACCATAAGGGATGTACGAGCAAAAGTTATGTGATATAGTAACAATAATTGGATTTTTTGTAAAACGTCATGTCATACGAGTAGAGAGAAATATGATTTTACCAATAAGGAGATAAAATGATGAAAACTCGTCTGCTGTGGATAAGCTGTTTTTCTTATGGATCGATTGCTTTTACACTTGTTATTCTGGGAGCCGTACTGCCTGAGTTACTCACACATTATTCACAAAGCTACAGTAATGGCGGTGTATTGGTCTTCTCTCAGTTCATGGGCTTTCTCATTGGTGTCATCGGAATGCCTTACATGGTGAAAAAGCTTGGGCGCAAAAACGTCGTTATCTTTGGCCTGGCACTCATCAGCTGTGAAATGTTCATCACCTTCCTGCCGCCCTGGCCGCTGCTCTTTCTTCTCGTCAGCATCGCGGGGCTTGGCGCCGGATTGGTGGAATCCTGTGTAGGCACGATCATCCTCACCGCTATTAAAGAAAGACAGGCTGTGGCCATGAGCAAGATGGAGGTGGCTTACGGATTAGGCGCGCTGTTCATGCCCCTGCTCTCAGGCTTTCTTATCAACAACCACATGTGGACAATTGCTTTTTTAGTATTAGGGTTATCCAGTTTTGTACTCTTAATCGCATGGAAGCAGATGAGTTTCGGCAGTATTGATCAGCTTCTCATCCGCAAAGAGGTCTCTTCTGATGACACTAAAAAAGAAAGCACCGGTTATCGGTCACACGGATTGCTGTTTATTGCCTTGGCGGGTGCTTACTTCTTCTTTTACGGCGGCAGTGAAGTTTCCATTGTACATTTTATCCCCTCCATCTTCGCTGAGAAATGGGATATCCCCAACTCTTTGGCAACGATAACAGTTACAGTGTATTGGACGGGCATGATCATCGGAAGGTTATTAACAGGCCCGATATCAGAAAAGCTGACATATCACCGTTATCTTCGTCTCATAAGCATTGGCGGTCTGGCTGCACTTACAGTATTAGCATTAAGCAAAAACGTATGGTTCGGTTTTGTCCTTTGCTTCTTTTTAGGGCTGTTCATGGCAGGCATGTTTGCAATAGTCCTAATCATCACGAATCATTTTTATCCCGGAAAGACAGAAACGACTACCAGTATTCTGCTCGCTTCAAACGGATTAGGAGGTTCACTCCTTCCGATCGCCGTCGGCTGGAGCTTAGATGAATATCCCGCACAAACTGCGTTCTGGCTGTTTACTGCACTGATGCTCCTTATGCTGCTGATTGTGTTCAGTTTAAGAATGCTCGAGACAATAAAATCAAACAATCTTCAACATCATAACAGCAAAGCAAAATCAATGTAAACAAAAAAGCTAATGCCTTTCAAAGGCATTAGCTTTATATATCTATGTGATCTTTCATATAAAAAACCCAGTTCATCAAGAACTGGGTAATATAGCTTGGCGGCGTCCTACTCTCACAGGGGGAAACCCCCGACTACCATCGGCGCTGAAGAGCTTAACTTCCGTGTTCGGCATGGGAACGGGTGTGACCTCTTCGCTATCGCCACCAAACCATTGAG
>NZ_JAPHWE010000008.1:0-16963 GCF_026241425.1 Bacillus sp. ChL18
TGGTTTGGTGGCGATAGCGAAGAGGTCACACCCGTTCCCATGCCGAACACGGAAGTTAAGCTCTTCAGCGCCGATGGTAGTCGGGGGTTTCCCCCTGTGAGAGTAGGACGCCGCCAAGCTATATTACGGTAAAGGCAGCTCATGATGAGCTGCCTTTTTTGTTTATAAGTATTGCTTTAGGAAATTAGAAACATAATACGGAAATTTGCGTTCCGTGACATCTAAGAACCGGCGGATCATCACATAATCATCACTGACATGCTGTGTCAGCAGTTCATACCACCACTCCGTTTCATATCTCGCAATCATCCCGATATTGTAGAGAACTAAATAATGAATAATCATTTCCGGAAGATGCAGGAAGTGATCACGCTGAGAGGGAATGTAATATTGATTTTTCTCCAAGTGAAACAATAAATTTGGCGAAAACCAAGGTTCTCTGTCTATCGGGTCAGCCTCAAAAATCAAGTGATTATGGTCTTTCCTCAGAAAAGACCACTTCAAATGATGGCTGATATATTCAGCAAAGCGGGAATCAGACATATTGTAATGAATCACCGCATGCTCAGGCACTGAAATAAGGTCATCTTTCAGCTCTACTCGGGTCAGCCAATTCTTTTTCTCTTGGAAGTAAAAGACAGTATGCAATTCAGGTATGGCTGTCAGCAATTTCTTCATTGTGTACCGTTCTTCCTCAAGACCAGCTATCCCGAATAAGTGCTTCATTACATGAATACATAAGCCATTGCGCTGCACCTTCACTTCATCATCCCTAAAGGAGTAATTTTGCTTTTTGCGTTTCCGGGCAGTCACGCCATGCGCGAGTACTGAGGCATGGCTTGGATAGCTTGGATCTGTGGTCAGAAGGCAGGCTTTCAGCAATTGTGACATCCCGTAAAACAACAGAATAGGCTTAATTTCTAAAGGGGAAAGAGATGCCTGCTTATAGAAGGACTCGGCGTGTTTGATAAAGAATATGAAGCGCTCACTGTTCTTAAACGCATATCGTTTTGGTTCTTCCATGCCGCTTTCTGTATAGACTTTATTTAGAAATTTCTGGGAAGATTCTACGGAATAAAATAATGATAACTCTTTCCACTCATGATCTCTCATATGTATTTTTAAACCCTTTCCTTTATCTAAATATTTCAACTCTTTTTCGCTTCCTTGACATGCTGTTTTCTAGTTGATAATCTACATATAATATTTTGCCGAAAAGAGGGGGATTTACTAATGTGGGAAAGTAAATTTTCAAAAGAAGGCTTAACGTTCGATGATGTACTGCTCGTACCGGCTCAATCAGACGTACTTCCGCGTGATGTGGATTTATCTGTTGAACTGACAAAGACGTTAAAGCTTAACATTCCTGTCATCAGTGCGGGAATGGATACAGTAACAGAATCAGCTATGGCGATTGCGATGGCCAGACAGGGCGGCTTGGGTATTATCCATAAAAACATGTCCATCGAACAGCAGGCTGAACATGTTGACAAAGTCAAACGCTCTGAACGGGGCGTTATTACAAATCCCTTCTTTTTAACACCTGATCATCAAGTATTCGATGCGGAGCATTTGATGGGGAAATACAGAATTTCCGGTGTTCCGATCGTAGATAATAAAGACGATCAAAAGCTTGTCGGTATCATTACAAACCGTGATCTTCGCTTTATCTCTGATTATTCAATGAAAATCAGTGATGTCATGACAAAAGAAGAGCTGGTTACGGCTTCTGTGGGAACCACATTAGACGAAGCAGAAAAAATCTTACAGAAACATAAAATTGAAAAACTTCCGTTAGTGGATGACCAAAACAAATTAAAAGGTCTTATCACGATCAAAGATATTGAAAAGGTTATCGAATTCCCGAATTCATCTAAAGATGAACATGGACGCCTTATTGTCGGCGCTGCGGTAGGCGTGACAGGCGATACAATGACACGCGTCAGCAAGCTTGTTGAAGCGAATGTCGACGTTATCGTGGTTGATACGGCTCACGGACATTCCAGAGGCGTACTGAACACAGTTGCGAAAATCCGTGAAACATATCCTGAACTGAACATTATCGCAGGAAATGTTGCAACGGCTGAAGCGACAAAAGCTCTGATTGAAGCCGGAGCAAATATTGTCAAAGTGGGAATCGGACCTGGTTCTATCTGTACGACACGCGTCGTTGCAGGTGTAGGCGTACCGCAGATCACTGCCATTTATGATTGTGCCACTGAAGCGAGAAAACACGGGGCGACAATTATCGCAGACGGCGGTATTAAATTCTCCGGAGATATTACAAAAGCGTTGGCTTCAGGCGGACATGCCGTAATGCTCGGAAGCCTGCTTGCAGGTACTTCAGAAAGCCCGGGAGAGACTGAAATCTATCAAGGCAGAAGATTTAAAGTGTATCGCGGTATGGGTTCTGTCGCTGCCATGGAAAAAGGCAGTAAAGACCGATATTTCCAAGAAGAAAATAAGAAATTCGTCCCTGAAGGTATCGAAGGACGGACTCCGTACAAAGGTCCTGTAGAAGAAACAGTGTATCAGCTTGTCGGCGGTCTTCGTTCAGGCATGGGATATTGCGGTTCAAAAGACTTGCGCGCTTTAAGAGAAGAGGCTCAATTCATCCGTATGACAGGTGCCGGACTTCGCGAAAGTCATCCGCATGATGTCCAAATTACGAAAGAATCACCAAACTACACAATCTCATAATTGTTACAAATAAAAAACATTTGACAGGGTCGCTGACTCTGTCTATTTTTTTTATATCGAGTGTGATAAAATTTATACTGTTGTGTTTTGAATTTGAATATGTCCTTAACGGCTTAATTATAGATTTAAAATGAATGACGGAGGTCGTAAGATTGAACATCACGAAATGGAAACAGCTGTTGGTGTCATTAGTGGTACTGGCACTGGCCGCAACTTGCTTTGTTCCAATGTCTAAAGCGGAGGCAGCCGGCAATGACCCGATTGATGTCAACGCATCAGCTGCGATAATGATTGAGGCTTCATCGGGAAAAATTTTATACAGTAAAAATGCAGACAAAAGACTGCCGATTGCCAGTATGACAAAAATGATGACTGAATATCTGCTTCTGGAAGCCATTAAAGAAGGAAAAGTGAAATGGGATCAAACGTATACTCCTGATGATTATGTCTATGAAATTTCTCAAGACAACAGTTTATCAAACGTCCCCCTTCGAAAAGACGGCAAATACACGGTTAAAGAACTGTATCAGGCTATGGCGATTTACTCTGCCAACGGAGCCGCGATTGCAGTTGCCGAAATTCTTGCCGGAACTGAAACGAAATTTGTCGCTGAAATGAATGCGAAAGCCAAAGAATTAGGCATGACAAACTATGATTTTAAAAATGCCACCGGACTTGTGAATGAAGATCTTCACGGCAAGCAGCCGCAAGGAGAAGGCGTTAAAGAAGAGAGTGAAGTTTCTGCTAAAGACATGGCGCTTCTTGCAGACCGCCTGATCACTGATTATCCGGAAGTTCTCAAAACAACAAGCATCGCTAAGACGAAATTCAGAGCCGGCACTGATGATGAAATGGACATGCCGAACTGGAACTTCATGTTAAAAGGTCTTGTTTCTGAATACCCTGGCGTTGACGGCTTAAAAACGGGTTCTACCGATTCTGCGGGATCTTGTTTTACAAGCACAGCACAGCGGAACGGAATGCGGGTCATCACCGTTGTACTAAACGCAAAAGGCAACCTGCATACCGGACGTTTTGATGAAACGAAAAAAATGCTCGATTACGCATTTAACAGCAATTTCTCAATGAAAGATCTTTACCCTGAAGGCTCTCAAATAAAAGGGCACAAAACGATTGACGTTGAAAAAGGGAAAGACAAGCAAGTCGATATTGTTACTGACAAGGCGCTTTCTATTCCTGTGAAAAGCGGGGATGAAAAGAACTATAAAGCCGAAGTGACTTTAGATAAAAAAGAAATCACGGCTCCTGTGAAAAAGGGAACGAAAGTCGGAACGCTGACAGTTACATACAAAGGCAGTGACAAAGACTATGGCTTCCTCAAATCCAAAGAGTTCAGCGTGAATCTTGTAACGAAAAATGATGTAGATAAAGCAAACTGGTTTGTTCAGATGATGCGCGGCATCGGCGGATTCTTCTCCGGTATCTGGAACAGTGCCGTTGACACGGTAACAGGCTGGTTTTAAGAAATAAGAAAGAGCTCTGATGAAAGTTAGGGCTCTTTTGCTTAATATACTGAAAAAACCAAATTATTAGTAAAAAAATGATATCTATCTTATTCATCTCGCTGTAAAATAAGAATACCCATATGAAATATTGTATTTCTGGGATACAATAAGAGATAGAAATTATCTAACTATACATTGACTAGGGGGACCAAATAATGGCTCAAACAGGTACTGATCGTGTAAAACGCGGCATGGCGGAAATGCAAAAAGGCGGCGTCATCATGGACGTTGTAAATGCTGAACAAGCGAAGATTGCGGAAGAGGCGGGAGCTGTTGCCGTAATGGCGTTAGAACGCGTTCCGGCTGATATTCGCGCTGCCGGCGGTGTTGCCCGCATGGCTGATCCGACAATCGTTGAAGAAGTAATGAATGCTGTATCCATTCCCGTAATGGCAAAAGCGCGTATCGGACATATCGTTGAAGCGCGTGTCCTTGAAGCAATGGGAGTAGATTACATCGATGAAAGTGAAGTTCTGACTCCGGCTGACGAAGAATTTCATTTAAATAAAAATGAATATACAGTCCCGTTCGTATGCGGCTGCCGTGATCTCGGCGAAGCAACGCGCCGTATTGCTGAAGGAGCTTCCATGCTTCGTACAAAAGGCGAACCGGGAACAGGAAACATTGTGGAAGCTGTCCGCCATATGAGAAAAGTAAACGCGCAAGTGCGCAAAGTTGTTGCGATGAGCGATGACGAGCTGATGACTGAAGCTAAAAACCTCGGCGCTCCTTATGAACTGCTTCTTCAAATCAAACGTGACGGCAAACTGCCTGTAGTGAACTTTGCTGCCGGCGGAGTAGCGACGCCTGCTGACGCGGCATTGATGATGCAGCTTGGCGCTGACGGCGTATTTGTCGGTTCAGGTATTTTTAAATCAGACAACCCTGCTAAATTCGCCAAAGCAATTGTTGAAGCAACGACTCATTACACAGACTACAAACTGATCGCTGAGCTTTCTAAAGAATTAGGCACAGCAATGAAAGGCATCGAAATCTCAAATCTATTGCCGGAACAGCGTATGCAAGAACGCGGCTGGTAAAACCATAGGAGAGCTGGAAGCATGTTAACAATTGGTGTACTTGGACTTCAAGGAGCAGTAAGAGAACATATTCGTTCAATTGAAGCATGTGGTTCAAAAGGTGTCGTCATTAAGCGTCCTGAACAGCTGAATGACATCGACGGCTTAATCCTGCCGGGCGGGGAAAGCACGACGATGCGGCGTTTAATGGATACGTATCATTTTATGGAGCCGCTTCGCGAGTTTGCCGCTCAAGGCAAGCCGATGTTCGGCACATGCGCCGGTCTGATTATTTTAGCCAAAGAGATAGCGGGAACGGATAACGCTCATCTAGGGCTGTTGAACGTTGTCGTCGAGCGTAATTCCTTTGGCCGTCAGGTCGACAGCTTTGAAGCTGATCTGACGATTAAAGGCCTTGATGAGCCGTTTACGGGTGTATTTATTCGCGCGCCGCATATTTTAGAAGCCGGAGAAGATGTTGAAGTGCTCTGTGAGCATAATGGACGCATCGTGGCTGCAAAGCAGGGGAATTTCCTCGGCTGCTCGTTTCATCCTGAACTGACGGATGATCACCGGGTGACAGAGCTGTTTGTGAAGATGGCGGAAAAGCATAAGCAGGAAACAGCTGTATAAAACAGTTGAAAACCGCTGATACTTATAGTACATTATAAACACAAATAAAGATCGAAAAGCGTTGACAGGAAGCAGTAGGGAGCCCCTCTTTCAAAGAGAGCCGATGGGTGGTGCGAATCGGTGAAAGATGCTGTCCGAATCCGTCCTTGAGCGAAATGCTGAAAACAAGTAGGCATTTACGGGAAAACCGTTATGTGTTAAAGCGGGAAGCAAGTGTGAGCTTGTTTTCAATCAGGGTGGCAACGCGAGAGCTCTCGTCCCTTTTAGGGGATGAGGGCTCTTTTTTATTTTCGATAAAAACAGATAGGAGTTGTTAGGCATGATTGATACGAAGGTGCTGAGAGCCAATTTTCAAGAGGTAAAATCGAAGCTCATTCCAAAAGGCGAAGACTTATCTGACTTTGATAAGTTTGAAGAGCTGGACGAAAAGAGAAGAGAGCTTATCGGTAAAGTAGAAGAACTGAAGGGAAAACGCAATGAAGTGTCTCAGCAGGTCGCCGTTTTGAAACGGGAGAAAAAAGACGCTGATCATATTATTAAAGAGATGCGTGAAGTGGGCGAAGAAATTAAGAAGCTTGATGAAGAGCTTCGTACTGTCGAAACGACGCTCGAAACCATCCTTCTGTCCATTCCGAACATCCCGCACGATTCAGTGCCCGTCGGGGAAACGGAAGATGATAACATTGAAATTCGCAAGTGGGGAGAGGCGCCGGCATTTTCATATGAGCCGAAACCGCATTGGGATATCGCAGACCATTTAAACATTCTTGATTTCGAACGCGCTTCAAAAGTAACAGGCAGCCGGTTTGTGTTTTATAAAGGATTAGGCGCCCGCCTCGAACGCGCGCTCTACAACTTTATGCTGGATCTTCACGTTGATGAATATGATTACACAGAAGTCATCCCTCCTTATATGGTAAACCGTACGAGCATGACAGGTACGGGACAGCTTCCTAAATTTGAAGAGGATGCTTTTAAAATCAGAGAAGAGGATTATTTCTTAATTCCGACGGCGGAAGTGCCGATTACAAATATGCACCGCGATGAAATCTTATCCGGTGAGAACCTGCCGATCAATTATGCCGCATTCAGCGCCTGCTTCCGTTCAGAAGCGGGATCTGCCGGCCGTGATACACGCGGTTTGATCCGTCAGCATCAGTTCAACAAGGTTGAGCTTGTGAAATTCGTGAAGCCGGAAGATTCTTATGAGGAACTTGAAAAACTGACAAATCAAGCCGAGCGGGTGCTTCAGCTGCTCGAACTGCCGTATCGTGTCATGAGCATGTGTACCGGTGATCTCGGCTTTACAGCCGCGAAAAAGTACGATATTGAGGTATGGATTCCAAGCCAAGACACATACCGTGAAATTTCTTCTTGCAGTAACTTTGAGGCCTTCCAGGCGAGACGCGCAAACATTCGATTCAGACGCGAAGCGAAAGGCAAGCCGGAGCATGTGCATACATTAAACGGTTCAGGTCTTGCAGTCGGCAGAACAGTAGCTGCCATCTTAGAAAACTACCAGCAGGAAGACGGAAGTGTCATCATTCCGAAAGTGCTTCGTCCTTATATGGGAAATAAAGAAGTCATCAAACCGTAAAAGGTGCGCCCTAGAGGCGCGCCTTTTTTGCTGCCCGGTATAGAGCGGCGGCATTCCGGGCTGTGCTTTCAAGGTTAAAACGGCCGGATGCTAAGGCGTCTTCAAGACTTACAGCGCCGGGCACGATAGAAAATACAGCTGTTATTCCTGCGCTGTAAACATGCTCGAAATTTTTGCCTAAGGAGCCCGCCAATGCGATAACGGGAATTTCTTGAGCAGATGCGCGTGCGGCGATCCCGGCGGGGGTTTTGCCGAATATCGTTTGTCCGTCTATCTGCCCCTCTCCGGTAATGACAAGGTCAGCGCCTCTTATCTGATCTGAGAAGGACAGTGTATCTAATACAACATCAATCCCGCTTTGAAGTTCTGCCTGTAAGAAAGCGATCAGTCCGGCGCCCAGTCCCCCTGCGGCGCCCGCACCTTTTACGGTATCCGCTTCGATATCGTGCTGACGTCTCAATATGTCAGCGAAATGGCGTAAGTTGCGATCCAATACAACTTTAGTCTTCTCGGACGCCCCTTTTTGCGGGCCGAAGACATATGATGCGCCGTTTTCACCGGTCAGAGGATTTTCGACATCACATGCGGCACGGATACGGATATGTTTCAGTTCAGGGGAGAGACCGCTTATATCAATAGAAGCCAGGGTGTGCAGAGCGCCTCCGCCGTCAGGTATCTCCTGACCTTCCTCATTTAAGAAACGCACACCGAGCGCGCTCGCCATTCCTGTTCCGCCGTCATTGGTTGCGCTCCCGCCAAGCCCGATGATGATCTCACCCGCCCCGCGGGAAGCTGCATCTGCTATCAGTTCACCCGTTCCTCTTGTCGTTGTGTTCAACGGATCTCTGAGATGGCGGGGAACGAGATGAAGCCCCGATGCTTCTGCCATTTCAATGACTGCCGTGCGTCCGTCTCCCAGAAGTCCATATGCGGCTTTTACCGGCGTTCCCAACGGACCGGTCACAGTTTTTTTGATGATGCTTCCGCCAGTGGCATCCGTCAAAGCCTGAACGGTTCCTTCTCCGCCGTCGGCCGCAGGTATCTTGATATATTCCGCGTCAGGGAAGACCGCTTTGAATCCTTTTTCTATGCTGTCGGCGGCTTCTCTTGATGTCATGCTTTCTTTGAAAGAATCGGGTGCAATGATGATTTTCATTATGTTCTCCACCTTTATGAGCAGGTTATCTGTTTGAATCTATTCTTGGTTTTTACTGTGATTTCCTGCCCGTATGGCATACTGAGGTTGAATTGTACGCAAGACTTTTGTATGATAGTAAAGCTGACGGACAAGCCGTTTAAGAAAAGAAATAAAAAATATGAAAAAGCGCTTGACTGAAATTTAGGTCATGTGGTATATTATTAAATGTCGATACGGAGGAATACCCAAGTCTGGCTGAAGGGATCGGTCTTGAAAACCGACAGGGGTGTCAAAGCCCGCGGGGGTTCGAATCCCTCTTCCTCCGCCATATTGATTTTAAACCTAATGAAACTCGAGCATATATTGGAGATTGTTTTGTCCGCTGCATGTGATGCAGTGGATTTTTTATATGCAAAAAAAGCGATTTTCTCTGTTCGGGGAAAATCGCTTTGCTATTTTTATTTATTTCTGTTTTCGTTGATCACGTGACTGATTTTTTCGATCAAAGGTTCCAGTGACTGTTCATCAGCTTCAAGGTCATAATCTTCAATGCGTACTTTCAGCACAGGGCAGGCGTTAAAACCGCTGATCCAGTCTTCGTACCGTGTATACATCTCTTCCCAATAAGAGCGGTTTGTCTGCAGCTCCATCTCGCGGCCCCGCTTTTCAATCCGGTTTATAATGTTTTCAAGGTCGCCTTCTAAATAGATCAAAACATCAGGATGCGGGAAGTACGGCGTCATGACCATCGCCTCAAATAGGCTTGTGTATGTTCTGTAATCTGTCAGCGACATGGTTCCTTTATCGGCATGCATTTTTGCGAATATGCCTGTATCTTCATAAATCGAACGGTCCTGCACGAATCCGCCGCCTGATTCAAACATGTTTTTCTGCTCTTTGAACCGCTCAGCCAGAAAATAAATTTGCAAATGGAAGCTCCAGCGTTCAAAATCGTGATAAAACTTCTCTAAATAAGGGTTTTCATCCACTTCCTCGAGTGAGGTATGAAACCCGAGCCGTTTTGCTAAAGCTTTGGTCAAAGTCGATTTTCCGACTCCTACCGTTCCCGCTACTGTTATAATGGCGTTGTTTGGAATATGAATGTCTTTCATTTAATAAGCTCCTTTACCTGACGGGCAATTCTTTCATAGTCTGTCTTATTCAAAACAAAGTCTTCAGTATCACCGTCAATGGTCAGTACAGATATATCCGGATCTTCTTCCTGAAGCTGTCTGATGGCTGTGTCGTAATCTGCAATGAGACGTTCCAGATATTGATGTTCGATATTTTTCTCAAACGGGCGCCCGCGTTTTTCAATGCGTTGAAGCAATGTCGGCAGGCTTGCCTTTATGTATACAATAACATTCGGTTTCGGCAAGTCGTGAGTGAGCAGATGATAAATCTGCTTATATTTCTCAAGCTTTTGGCCGTGCAATGTACGCTCTGCGAAAATAACATTTTTATAAATATGATAATCGGACAAAACGGGCTGTCCTTGTTTTAAATAATCTCGGTCGGTGTCTTCAAGCTGTTTATACCTGTGACATAGAAAAAACATTTCAAGCTGGAAACTCCACTCCTCGATATTGTCATAAAACTTATCGAGATAAGGGTTGTCTTCCACAATCTCATTAATCATAGGAAAACCGAGCTCTTCAGAAAGCATCGTAGCGAGTGTCGTTTTTCCTGCCCCGATAGGACCTTCTACCGCGATAAAAGGGGCTCTGTTCATTGAAAATCCTCCTTAATTCTGCAAACATCCGTCAGCTGCCGGCCTTTATATTGTATCACAATCTCAGAAAAGCCCATGAAAAAAGACGCTTCCAATTAACGAAACGTCTCTTTCACAATATGAAATTGATCGCCGAGCAAAAGCCAGTTTTGCGGGAAGGAGAGGCCGAGTTTCCAATAGCTGATTCCTCTTAAATGAAGTTCTTTAATTAAATTGAATTTCGCCTGAATGGATCGTGCGTCTTCAAACCATACTTCATGCCGTCTCTGATTTTCATCCGTGTAACGAAAGAATGGAGCCTGGGC
The DNA here is from genome assembly GCF_026241425.1 of Bacillus sp. ChL18. NCBI lineage: Bacteria > Bacillati > Bacillota > Bacilli > Caryophanales > Bacillaceae > Bacillus > Bacillus sp. ChL18. Next base: position 10,651 of record NZ_JAPHWE010000008.1, read on the forward strand.
GGTTTCGTCATATTGAATGTCGACTTTATGGCGTGCTGCCAGAGCGATTGCCTGCTGAGGACTGACGGCTTTGGCTGTCGTTCCCTGTTTGAAAGGCAGTGTCCAATCGTAGCCGTACATGTTCTGGCCCATGACGATTTTTGAAGAAGGCATTTCCGTCAGCGCGTACTCAATGACATTTCTTACAGGGCCGATAGGTGATACGGCCTGAGCCGGGCCTCCGCTGTACCCCCACTCATATGTCATGATGACGACAAAATCGACGATTTCTCCATGTGTCCTATAGTCATGTGCTTCGTACCATTTGCCGGTCTGAGTCGCGCTCGTTTTCGGAGCAAGCGCCGTTGAAATCTTCCAGCCTTCCCGATGGAAAATCGTCCTCGCTTCACGTAAAAAACGATTGTAGGCTTCTCTGTCCTGTGGACGTAAATATTCGAAATCAAAGTGAATATCGCGAAAGCCGTACTTTTTAGCCGTGGTGACGATTTCCTGAAAGAGTTTTGTTTTCACTGTATTGTCATTCAAGATGAGCCGCCCGAGTTCATCGCTGAATGCGTCATTTTCAAGGTTGGTGATGATCATCATCAGTGTGGTGTTGTGCCTGTCACTGATGCTTTTTAAATTGGTCAGAGGCGGTTCCTTTAAAGTCCCGTTCCGCTGCACTTGAAAACTGAATGCGCCGAGGTATGTTAAATAAGGAGAGGCCTCCCTTGCCGCCTGCTGCAGATTAGCGCTTACGCTCGTTCCCCGCGGTTCTATATATGCATTTGATTCGATATCGGGCTTATTCGCCTGCTGCGGAATGTAAAGGCGGGTTCCGACTCTCAATGTGGTGCCGGGCTGAATTCCGTTCACCCTCGCAAGCTCCGCGGCCGATATATGAAAACGGCCGGCGATTGCCGCGAGAGTATCACCTTGTTTCACTTCGTAATATTGACCCTCAATCGGGATGACAAGGGTTTGTCCGACAACCAATGTATTTGGATTAGGCAGTTTATTTGCTTCCGCAATGACATTTGCGGCTGTCCGGTAGCGCGCCGCAATAGCGGAAAGTGTGTCGCCCCGTTTCACTATATAGATCTGAATGAAAAACGCCTCCTTTCATATCCGCTATCAAATATATGAAAAAAGGAGGCTGATCATGTTTATTTTTCGGCGGTAATTTGTTTTTCCGTGGTTATTTCTGCGAAGAGAACATTCTCCATCATAGTCAAAGCGAAATCATTGTCTTCGTCGTTATTGGAAGCGGTGCAGTCTTTCGGAATGGTGATGCTGTATTCTCTCATATAGGCGTCGTTGGCCGTGAACAGCACACAAATGTTCCCGGCAATCCCCGTGATGATTAATCGGTTCACTTGTAATTCGGTCAGAAGGGTGTGAAGCGCCGTTTCGTAAAAAGCGGAATGCTTCGGTTTAATGAGAAAATAATCATCCGGCTGAGGCGAAATATCTTTTATAATGGGCGCGCTTCTGTCGTTGCTGCATTCCTCCCTGATGGCATCAATATCAGCCTTCCAGAGTCCGTAATGATCATTAATATAAATAATCGGCCAGTTGCTTTGTTTTGCATGCTTCTTTAATGATAAAATACGGGGGACAATTTGTTTGGTTTTTTCAGCAAGACGTTCGCCCATATCAAATTGAAAATTGTTGATCATATCGACAATCAGAAGGGCTGTGTTGTTAGGTTCAGACAATACCGGCAACTCCTTTCTGCTGGGGTATTCCTATTTTAACCTTTATGAGACATGAAAAAACTTAAGAAGAGAGCTTGAACCGATGAATGATGAATATTATATGAGAGAAGCCATAAAAGAAGCGAAAAAAGCCGAAGCGAAAGGTGAAGTGCCGATCGGAGCAGTTCTTGTTCTGCATGATGAGATCGTGGCGCGGGCGCATAATCTGCGGGAGACTGAACAGAGGTCGCTTGCCCACGCCGAAATGCTGGCGATAGACGAAGCGTGCCGTAAGCTGGGGACATGGAGACTTGAGGATGCCGTTCTTTATGTCACTTTGGAGCCGTGTCCGATGTGCGCGGGAGCCGTCGTGCTTTCGAGAGTCGATAAGGTCGTATTCGGCGCATTTGATCCCAAGGGGGGCTGTACAGGAACGCTGATGAATCTCTTGCAGGAAGAGCGGTTCAACCACCAAGCGGAAGTGGTGAGCGGCCTGCTCGGAGAAGAGTGCGGAGAAATGCTCAGCGCTTTTTTCAGAAAGCTGCGCCGGCAAAAGAAAGACATGAGGAAAAAGTTGTCTGAGTAGTACGGTTGCATTTTCTGCCTGAAGCAGATATACTTATGTGTGCATCATGAATGGTGCGCATATCAAAATTTGATATTTATTTTGCCGTGCTAAGCGGGGAGGTAGCGGTGCCCTGTACCCGCAATCCGCTCTAGCGGGGCCGAATCCCTTCTCGAGGTTCGTTTACTGTAAGGTCTGCCTTAAGTAAGTGGCGTTGACGTCTGGGTCCTGCGCAATGGGAATTCATGAACCATGTCAGGTCCGGAAGGAAGCAGCATTAAGTGAAACCTCTCATGTGCCGCAGGGTTGCCTGGGCCGAGCTAACTGCTTAAGTAACGCTTAGGGTAGCGAATCGACAGAAGGTGCACGGTAAATCAATCATCAAATTTCAGACTCACCTGTTTATGGCAGGTGAGTTTTTTCGTATATGAAAAACGGGTTTTGGCGTTAAAAGCACGTTCATGTATAATAAACATGATGAATAACAGAGGAGGGCGCATCCTGTGGGTTACCAAGCTTTATATCGAGTATTTAGGCCTCAGCAGTTTGAAGATGTGGTCGGACAGGAACACATTACGAAAACGCTGCAAAATGCCCTTTTGCAAAAGAAATTTTCTCATGCATATCTGTTTTCTGGACCGCGGGGAACGGGAAAAACCAGTGCAGCTAAAATATTTGCGAAAGCAGTCAACTGTGAGCACGCCCCCGTAGAAGAACCGTGCAATGAATGTGCGGCGTGCAAGGGGATCACAAACGGCTCTATATCAGATGTGATTGAAATAGATGCGGCGTCGAATAACGGCGTAGACGAAATCCGCGACATCCGTGACAAAGTAAAATTCGCCCCGTCGGCCGTCACCTACAAAGTATATATTATAGATGAGGTGCATATGCTCTCTATCGGCGCATTCAATGCGCTTCTGAAAACGCTGGAAGAACCGCCGGCACATTGCATTTTCATATTAGCTACGACTGAGCCTCATAAGATTCCTTTAACCATTATCTCCAGATGTCAGCGTTTTGACTTCAAACGGATTACATCCAAAGCAATTGTCGGACGAATGAAGACAATCGTCGATGCAGAGCAGCTGAAGGTGGAAGAAGGAGCCCTTGATATCATAGCGAGTGCTGCGGACGGAGGAATGAGGGACGCGCTGAGCCTGCTCGATCAAGCCGTATCATTCAGCGGCGAGGAGCTGTCGGTGGATGACGCATTGCTCATTACCGGAGCCGTTTCTCAGCGCTATATTGGGAAACTGGCATCTGCTCTTCACCGCAAACAGGTTTCCGAGGCATTGGAAACACTGAATGAATTGCTCCAGCAGGGGAAAGATGCGGCCAAACTGATTGAAGATATGATTTTCTATTTCAGGGATATGCTCTTGTACCAGGCCGCTCCCGGTTTAGAAGGAGTCCTGGAGAAGGTGAAGGTCGATGAAACGTTCCGGAATCTGAGCGGTGACATACCGGCCCCCGCTTTATATGAGATGATTGATATCCTGAATAAAAGCCATCAGGAAATGAAGTGGACGAACCACCCAAGAATCTTTTTTGAAGTGGCTGTCGTGAAAATATGCCAGACGGCACAGCAATCCGCCGGAGATATCCCTGAGGTCGGCATGCTGATGAATAAGATCCAGCAGCTTGAGCAGGAAGTAGAAAGGCTGAAAACCTCCGGTGTGAAGGTTCAGATGGAAAGCGCTCCGAAAGAAGCTCCGCGTCCTCAAAAAGGCGGAAAAAGCCATTATAAAGCTCCGGTCGGAAGAATTCATGAGATATTGAAGGAAGCCACAAGACCTGATCTTGAACAGCTTAAAAGCAGCTGGGGCAAGCTGCTGGCACACCTGAAACAGCAGAATAAGGTGTCTCATGCGGCTCTTTTGAATGACAGTGAACCGGTGGCTGCTGCTCAAAAGGCATTTGTGCTTAAATTTAAATACGAAATCCATTGTAAAATGGTTGCCGAAGACAATAACGGAGTCCGTACGAATCTTGAACAGATTCTCGAATCAATGCTCGGGAAAAGAATGGATTTGATTGGCGTTCCGGAAGCACAATGGGGTAAAATAAGAGAAGAATTTTTAAATGATCACCAGCAGGAAAGTGAAGGATCAAACGAACCGGCTGAAGAAGATCCGCTGATTGCAGAGGCGAAGAAACTTGTCGGAGCGGATTTAATCGAAATAAAAGACTAATAAGATGAAAGAGAGTGATTGAATATGCGTGGCGGAATGGGAAACATGCAAAAAATGATGAAACAAATGCAAAAAATGCAAAAGGATATGGCGAAGGCTCAGGAGGAGCTTGCTGAAAAAGTGCTTGAAGGCACAGCAGGCGGCGGAATGGTGACTGTAAAAGTCAACGGCCAAAAAGAAGTTGTAGACGTTGCCATTAAAGAAGAAGTCGTTGATCCGGAAGATATCGAAATGCTTCAGGACCTGATTCTTGCCGCGACAAACGACGCCCTCAAAAAAGTGGATGACATGACGAATGAGACAATGGGACAATTTACAAAAGGAATGAACATACCGGGTTTATTCTAGGGGGATAAATAAACATGCAGTATCCTGAACCAATATCAAAGCTGATTGACAGCTTTATGAAATTGCCAGGGATCGGACCGAAAACAGCGGTTCGTCTGGCTTTTTTTGTTCTAGGTATGAAAGAAGACGTGGTATTAGATTTCGCGAAAGCATTAGTAAATGCGAAGCGCAACCTGACATATTGTTCGATTTGCGGACATATTACAGATCAGGACCCTTGTTATATATGTGAGGACACAAGAAGGGATAAGTCTGTTATTTGTGTCGTGCAGGACCCTAAGGATGTGATCGCAATGGAGAAAATGAAGGAATATAACGGCCAGTATCATGTTCTTCACGGCGCGATTTCACCAATGGACGGCATCGGCCCGGAGGATATTAAGATTCCGGAGCTGCTGAAACGTCTTCAGGATGATCAAGTGACAGAAGTCATTCTCGCAACCAACCCTAATATTGAAGGGGAAGCAACAGCGATGTATATATCAAGGCTGTTAAAGCCCTCAGGCATCAAGCTCTCCCGTATTGCCCACGGTCTGCCCGTCGGCGGTGATTTGGAATATGCTGATGAGGTCACTCTTTCAAAAGCTCTTGAAGGAAGACGTGAATTGTAAGGGAGGAAAAGGCAAGGCATGGGTTTTCTTCGCAGAAATACATTAAGAAAAGAGTTTGACGAGAAGCTGATAGAACAGCTCTTTAAACAAAAAGAAGAATGGAACAGGCAGAAGAGTCTGGTCGAGAAAAGTCTCGAGCCCTCCGCTGAGGTGTTGTTTGAGCTGAAAGTCGCTGAATCTAAGTACTTTTTTTATTTGAAAGAAGCGAAGCAGCGGAATTTGAAAATGAGCAGATGGAAGTAAAAGGTCTATTCTCCGGGGTCTTCTCATAAGCTTGTACTAAACAAGCGAGGGGGAAGATTCATGGAGCCTTTTTTCATTATCGGTTTGATTGTCGGTCTGGTTGCTTTGCTTTTTTTATGGGGAGTATCTTCAAAACCGCTAAGATGGATTGGTGTGACTGCGATTAAGTTTATTGCCGGCGCGATTCTGCTGGTGGGTGTGAATTTGTTCGGCGGGAGTCTTGGTATTCATATTCCCGTTAACCTAATTACAACCGGTATCAGCGGGATTTTAGGAATTCCCGGCATTGCGGCTTTGATTGTCATTAAACGCTTCATCATTTAATTTGTCGATTATTGTTGACATGTTAGATCAAGGGTGGTATTCTAATATACGTCGCTGATGACGAAACGAATTTTTGAAAAAGAAATTTTAAAAAGTTGTTGACGGCACTAACACTGATGTGTTAAGATAATTAAGTCGCTTCAAGAGCGACGGGAAAAGTTCTTTGAAAACTAAACAAGACAAAACGTACCTGTTAATTCAAAGTTTTAAATAAATCGCACAGTGATGTGCGTAGTCAGTCAAACTACTTTATCGGAGAGTTTGATCCTGGCTCAGGACGAACGCTGGCGGCGTGCCTAATACATGCAAGTCGAGCGGACAGATGGGAGCTTGCTCCCTGATGTTAGCGGC
>NZ_JAPHWE010000009.1:0-12197 GCF_026241425.1 Bacillus sp. ChL18
GCAGTCTGGTCAGGACTTTTCTCTGCTTGTTCCTCAAACAGCTGATGAAGGGTTTTCTCTTTAGGATACTCTCTCGCTGTATTGTTTAAGGTTTCTAAAAAGTACACCTTTTCAGGCTCTGTCATGAAACCTAAATCTGATATTTTTATTTCATGGTTTTTGATAATAGACTTCATTATTTTAATAAAATGTTGTTTCAGTTGAATAACAGATTTTGTGCTATAAAGACTTTCATTGTAAGAGAATATAATATTTAATTCATCATGAGGTATAACCATTACATCAAAATCATAATTAGTCTGTTCGTGTACTTGTAAATCATGAATGCTAAAACCTAAGTCTCTAAACGAATAATCAAAACTTTCTTCAACGTGGTAATTCTGGAATATCATAATATGATTAACTAATTTATGTTTTACTTCTGACAATGATTGAATTTCTGCTAAAGGATAATAATCAAATTTGGAAGATTCTAATGATGCTCTTTGTACATCTTTAAGGAGATCTACAAAACGACTATCTCTATTGGTTTGAATTCTTACAGGGATTGTATTAATAAATAATCCCACCATCTCTTCAATGGCTTCTACCTCGGCATTCCGTCCGGATACAACCGAACCAAAAACGATATCGTCCATACCAGTGTATTTTTGAATTAAAATCCCCCATAAAGTCTGGATGACAGTGTTAAAAGTTACTTTTTCCTGCTTACTAATATTTACTAAGGCTGCTGTCATTTGCTTATCAATGGTAAAATCAAGACTTTCCTTTTTAAATACTTCATATTGATTCCTTGTATTCACCGGAAGCTGAGCGTGATTTGAGTAGCCTTCAATATATTGCTCCCAATACTGTTGTGCTTTATTCTCAGGCTGCTTCTTGAGCCACTTCATATACTCTCCGTAAGACGCCGGCTTTTTCAAGTTAATTTCTTGCTGATTTCTTAACGTAGAATATATAGCAAAAAGATCGTTTATAATAATGCTGCTGCACCAGCCATCCATTAGTATGTGATGGGAACTCCAAATCACTTTATGTTCTTGCTTACTCATCTTTATTACTGATAATCTTATTAAGAAATTTTCACTTAAATTAAACCCTTTTGTTCGATCTTTGAATTGGAAATCTTCAATAAACCGAGACTTTTCCTCTTCATTTAAATGGCTAATATCTTGAAAGTGTATGTTTTCTTTATATTCTTCAAGAATTACTTGTTTGGCTGGTTTTATATTTTCATATACGATAACCGCCCGTAAAATATCGTAACGTTCAATTATCTTTAAGAAACTTTTCTTCAGCAGCTCAATATCCATTTCGCCCTTTGTTGTGAATGATTTTTGTTCAAAGTACGTAGCCGATCCCTTATCCAATAATGAATGGAAGAGCATACCATTTTGCATTGGAGTGAGAGGGTATATGTCTTTAATTTTATTTTGCTTCTGCACTTCGTATTTTTTCTTTATTTCCTCTAACTCTTCGAGTGTCATGTCACTTTCTGTATAATCCGATGGAGTTGTTTCGGTCTTCTCTAGATTCTTACAGTGATCGATAATCGACAATAAATGATTCTTGTAGGCTTCAGCTATATTCTTCATTGTTTGCTCATGATACTTTTCATTATTGTAAGCAAAAGTAATACTCAGTTTATGGTTCGATATGATTCCACTAATATCTATTTCAAATAATCTTTCACTCTCTAAACTAATTGAGTCACCTGGTGATAGTTTAGAGATTTCAAACACTTCATTATCAATACTCTCATCAAACTGACCTAAGTAGTTGAACTTTATTTGCGGTTTTATTCCCTGCCAACTTACTTCATTCTGCATATACTTAAGGATGCCAAAACCTATACCTTTGTTTGGAATCTTCCTTAGTATTTCTTTTACTTTCTTAATTGACTTGTTTAGATGAGATTGATGTATATCTAACAAAACAGGGTAATGGGTTGTAAACCATCCGACCGTTCGAGAGATATCGATATCTCCTTGAAGTATTTCTCTTCCGTGTCCCTCCAAAGTCACAAGCAATTGATCATTTGCAGTCCATTCATTAAACGCAAGCCCTAGAGCTGTTAACAATAAATCGTTAATTTCAGTGTGATATGCACGATTGGTATTTTTCAATAAATCCTCTGTATCTTCTTTGCCAAAAGTAATACAAATGTCTTTGAAATTATTCAATTTGTTTCGAGACTGGGTATCTTTATCTGCCGGTAATTCTCCAATTCCAACTTTATCCAAATGGCTCCAATAACTTATTTCATCATAAAGAACATCACTTTTTACATAATTTTCTAAGTAGCTCCCCCAGTCTTTAAATGAGTGGGTCTTATGCTGAAAGATAATTTTTTCTCCTCGCATTGCCTGACTATACCCTTCGACGAGATCCTCAAAAAGAATTCTCCAAGAAACACCGTCTACTACTAAATGGTGTATGGCGATAAGCAGATGATCTCCTTGACTCGTCTTAAACAAACCTACTTTCACAAGGGGACCCTTTTCTAAATCAATACTGCTTTGTAATTCTTGGCAACATCCTTCAATTAATTTCTCTACATTTTGAGCTGAACGGAAATCCTTTACTTGCAGATCGTATAATTTTGTTTCTGAACTTCTAATGATTTGAGTGACTTGTTTACCATCCTTTTTATAATTCATCCTTAAGGCATCATGATGCTTGATTAATTCTGTAAGTACATTTTTGATTGCTTCATCTTGGAAACCTTCTTTGTTATAGATCATCACAGATTGGTTCCAATGGTGTTGATTAGTAAAGCTATTTTCAAAAAACATTCTTTGTATAGGAATTAACGTTGCCTCACCTGTCACTTCTCTTTGACTTATTTTATTTTCATTTGAAGTAACCTTCTCACTAAGATCTTTTATATTCCCATACTTAAACAGATCTCTGATTTCCAATTTATATCCAAACTTCAGAAATCTAGATGTTATTCTTATAGCTTTGATAGAATCTCCACCTAAATCAAAGAAGTTGTCATGAATTCCGATTTTTTCTACTCCGAGAACATCTGACCATACGCTGGCCAAGGTTTCCTGGACATCATTCTCCGGAGCTGCGTAATCTGCTGACGCCATGCTGCTGCTATCCGGTTCAGGCAGCTGCTCCCGGTTAATCTTCCCATTCTTGGTCAATGGCATCTGATCTAGCACCATAAAATACACCGGGACCATATAATGAGGCAGGCGGTCTTTTACATAGCTTCGAATTTCTGTTATATCAAGAACACTATTTCCTGCTATATATGCTGTCAAATAGGCTTCCCCAGCTTCATTGTCTCTATTAATGACTGCTGCTTCTTTGATTTCCGGATGGCTTAATAGGACATTTTCAATCTCTCCGAGCTCGATCCGGTATCCTCTTATCTTCACTTGACTGTCTAGTCTTCCGATAAATTCAATTCGGCCATCGGACAGTCTTTTCACCAAATCTCCCGTCTTGTACATTCTTTTTCCTGGCTCAAACGGACTTTGGATAAACTTTTCTTCCGTTAATTCAGAGTTGTTCACATACCCTTTTGCTACTCCGTCGCCGCTGATATATAATTCGCCCGGAACCCCGACTGGCACAAGGTTCTGATGCGGATCAAGAATATAGGCTTGGATATTGTCCAATGGCTTACCGATTACGTTGGAGAATTCATCGATTTGATCAAGATTGATCTCTCCCGCCACACAGCCGATTGTACTTTCCGTCGGTCCATAATGATTAATGAGGCGGATCGAATGATTAAGATCTAATGAACTAAACCGCCTTAAATCGTTCTTGTTGACCGATTCACCACCTAATATAATCAGCCGGAGCCTGCCTGTTTCCGCAATACTTTTAATCTTTTCAGAATGGATCATGATTGAAAACAGCGAAGGTGTCATTTTGAGATACGTACATGTTTTGGCGTATTCAACCAGCTGATCAGGATCTCTATACATGTCTTCTGACAAAATATGCAGGGTGATGCCGCTGATTAAGGCGGTATACACTGCGGTATATCCCAAGTCAAATGCGTACGACGACAGTAAGGCTGTCTCATCATTAGACGTAATGTCCGCTTTCTTTATCATCGCTTGGCAATAATTGATCAAGCTTGAATGCGGGACCATGACTCCTTTTGCCCGCCCAGTCGTACCTGATGTATAAATCACATACGCCAAGTCACCGCTTTGATTAATGATATCCACATTGGTTTTATCGCCTGTAAAGATATTTGGATCTGAAATAACTATTGTCGTTCCTTCAAACGGAAATCTCTGTGCATACTCATCTGTTGTTACTAAGACCTCAATCTCAGCGTCTTTCATCATGTGATGAACCCTGTCTTCAGGATGGGACGGATCGATCGGCAGATAAGCTCCTCCAGATTTCAATACCCCAAGGATGCCTACCATCATTTCAAGGGAATTTTCTGTCATGAGTCCGACAATTGAATGCTGGGTTACTCCTTTTTGACGCAGCACTCTTGCGAGCTGATTCGACTTCTCATTGAGTTCCCGGTACGTAAGATAATGATCTCTAAACTTCACCGCTATATGATCAGGGCGTTTATCCGCTTGGTCTTCAAATAGCTCCTGTAGTGTTTTTTCTCTGTCATAATCTGCTTGTGTATCATTAAACTCTTCTAAGAGTTGGTGCCGTTCATTGTCTATCGTGATATCAATCTCCGAAATATTGACTGTGGGGTCTTCTGAAATGATTTCCATCATTCTAATGAAATGGTTTTTTAAACGGTTCATGCTGCTCGAATCATATACATTTGAATTGTAAGAGAATCGGACAGTTAATTCATCATTAGGTAATACCATAACTCCAAGGTCATAATTATTCTGTTCATAAAGAGTGCTATCTGTAATTTCAAAATCCACAAAATTGTTAGACTCCATCACTACATCGTCAACATAATAATTTTGAAATACCAAGATGTGATTGACTAAATTTCGCTTAAGCTCTGATAACGATTGTATTTCAGCTAATGGATAATAATCGTACTTTGTTGATTCCAACGAATTTTTTTGAATATTTTTAACTAACTCTATAAAATTAGCAGTTATATTATTTTTCACCCTTACCGGGACCGTGTTGATAAACAACCCTATCATTTCTTCAATTCCATCCACTGCTGCATTACGTCCCGATACAACAGATCCAAATACGACATCATTTAAGCCTGTATATTTCTGCAGGAGAATACCCCAAACAGCTGAAATGACAGTGTTAATTGTAACTTGTGTTTGTTTGCTCACATTTAATAGTGATTCTGTGAGCTCTTTCCCCACCTGAAATTCTAATTTCTCTTTTTTAAATTGGACTGGAGTCTTCTGGACACTGCAAGGAAATTTAGCATGGTTGATATACCCGTCTAAATACTTTCTCCAATATATTTTCGCTGAATATTTCGATTGTTTTTGCAGCCAATTGATATAATTTACATATGGAGTTGGCTTCTTTAGTGGGGCAGTATGATTTTTTTTTGCAGACGAATATAGTATAAAAAAATCTTTCATAATAATACCGCTGCACCAGCCATCCATCAGAATATGGTGAGAACTCCAAATCACCCTATACTCTTCATGATTCACTTTAATGACAGACATTCTAAGTAAGATGTCTTCACTTAATTTAAAGCCTCTTTTTCGCTCTTCGAACTGGAACCGGTGAATAAACCTTGATTTCTGTTCTTCTGTTAAATTAGTTATGTCCTCGTAACGGATGCTTGTTTTACGGCTCTCTACTATAACTTGTTTCGGAGTTTTCACATTCTCATGAACAATGATAGTTCGGAGAACATCATACCGGTCAATTAATTGATTGATGCTTTTTTCAAGTTCTTCTAAATCAATCTCACCTTTAATCGTAAAGGACTTTTGTTCAAAGTATGCTTCTGAATCTGGATCAATTAGAGAATGGAACAGCATTCCTTCTTGCATAGGAGTAAGAGGATAGATGTCCTGAAGTGTGAACTCTTTATATTTTTCCTTTAATTCTTCTAATTCATCCAGAGTAAGGTCATTGGCTGAATAATCGGAAGGAGAGAGTTCGGTTGTTTTTTGTTCCCGACAATGTTTGACAATAGAAAGCAAATGTTTTTTATATGTTTCAGCTAAACGTCTCATTGTGCTTTGTTTATATTTCCTAATGCTGTATGCAAATGTAAAAAACAGCTTATGATCAGCAATCGCGCCATTAATATCAATATCATACAAACTTTCGGCTTCCGGACTAATAGAGTTTCCTTTTGCTAGATTGGATAATTTCAAAAATCCATGATAAATTGTCTCATCAAATTGGCCTAAATAATTAAAGCTGATCTGCGGCTTTATATCTCCAATGACTGATTTTTCTCTTAAGTAAGAGAGTATCCCATAGCCAATCCCCTTATTTGGAATACTTCTCAATGTTTCTTTTACATTTCTAATGGAATAGCTCAATTGCTTCTCTTTTTTCAACTTTAACAGTACAGGATAATGGGATGTAAACCAGCCGATTGTCCGAGAAATATCGATATCTCCCTCAAGCTTTTCTCTTCCATGACCTTCCACATTAATTAAAACTTGCTCTTCTGATGTCCACTCTTGGATAGTCAGTCCCAAAGCAGTTAATAATATGTCATTAATCTCCGTATTATAGGTTTTGTTCGTATTCTTGAGTAATTCACTTGTTTCCTCTTCACTTAATTCTATATCAACTCTATTGATGTATTTTTGTTTGGTGCTTTCTTCACTGTATTCATAATCAGTCTTCAAAAAATGACAATCTGCTATCGCAATCTCTTCCCAATACGGAATTTCACTTTGGAATACTTCACTTTGAGCCTGTTGCTGCAAATAGAGTCCCCACTCCTTAAAGGAATGGGTTTTGCTTTGAAATACTATTTTTTCTCCTTTAAGGGCTTTATTGTATCCTTCCGAAAAGTCTTCAAAAAATATTCTCCAAGATACCCCGTCTACTACCAAATGATGGATAGCAATCAGAAGATGATCTCCCTCAGTTGTTTTAAATAAACCTGCTTTTACTAGAGGTCCTTTTTTTAAATCAATACTGCTTTGTATTTCTTCACTGCTTTTTTTGATCATTTCCTCATAATTTTCGCACGATTGGTAATCCATTACTTGAAAGTCGTATAATGTTGTTTCTGAACTTCTAATGATCTGGGTAACTTGTTTACCATCCTTTTTATAAACCATCCTTAAGGCATCATGATGCTTAATTAGTCCGGCAAGAACAGTTTTGATTGAGTTCTCTTCAAAACCTTCTTTATTGTAGATCATTACGGATTGATTCCAATGATGCATGTTTGAAAAATTCTTTTCGAAAAATAGTCTTTGAATAGGTATTAATGGTACTTCTCCTGTAACCTCTTTTTGACTAATTACAGTGGAGTAAGCAGTTACTTTATCACTCACTTCTTGAATGGTTCCAAAATTAAATAAATCTTTAACCTCAAGATTATAACCATATTTCTGAAGTTTAGAAGTGATTCTGATTGCTTTAATAGAGTCTCCTCCTAGTTCGAAGAAGTTATCTTTTATTCCTATTCGTTGGAATCCTAGTACTTCTGACCACACATCTGCAAGTTTATGCTCTATATCATTTCTTGGAGCGACATATTCAAAACCGCCTCTTTTGGAAGATGGTTCTGGTAGCATATTCCGTTCTATCTTTCCATTTGTAGTTAATGGCATACTCTCTAATTGCATTATATAAGTAGGTATCATATAGTAAGGAACAGTTTCTTTTAAATATTCTCTGATTTCGGAAGTATTTAATTGACCCCTTCCTGTTATATAAGCAGAAAGATATTTTTCCTGTTCTTCATTCTCCCGCGCTAATAAAACAGCCTCTTTAACAGCTTGATGACTTAGCAAACAATTTTCTATCTCTCCAAGTTCAATTCTAAAACCACGGACCTTAACCTGATTATCCTTTCTTCCAAAGAATTCTATACTCCCATCAAGTTTCCATCTTGCAATATCTCCTGTTTTATACATTCTTTCTGCAGGATTAAATGGAGCTGCAACAAATTTCTCGGAAGTCATTTCAGGTTTATTCAAATACCCCCGTGCAAGTCCATCTCCTGCAATCCACAAATCCCCAGGTACTCCTTTAGGCACCAAATTTAGGTCCTCATCTAATATGTATACTCTGCTGTTTTGGATGGGGGTCCCGATAGGAAGAGATTTTTCTTTCTTATTTCTTTCTCGATAGCTATACACGATACAACCAACAGTTGCCTCAGTTGGTCCGTATTCATTTATAATTTCTACGTTTCCATTAAATTTACGGTGAATGTCATCAGCTAATTGATATGATAACTCTTCACCGCCAACAATAAACCTTGAAATTCTTACATTATTCAGTTGCAATCCACTTATAACGCTTAAATGTGCTGGGGTTAATTTCATTATATCTATAGAATCTTCAACAATATGATCGAATGAAAACTGATCATCATTGTTATATACACATACTTTATTACCAGACAATAACGGTACATATATTGAAGTTACTGTCAAATCAAATGAGATAGATGTATATAATGGAAAATCCCCTTTTCCTTCTTCAAGATACCGTCCTTTACAATAATGAATATAATTAACTAGAGATTTATGCTCGATCATGACTCCCTTAGGATTACCTGTAGTACCTGATGTGTAAATCACATAAGCCAAATCATTAGAAGATCTCTTAATGTCTAAATTTGTCTTGTCACCTTGAAAAATGTCTCCCTCAAAAATATCAATTACACTTCCATTAAAATGAATGTGGGTCATGAGGTCTTGTCTCGAGATAATGATATCTACTTCTGCATCTTGCAGCATATATTCTTTTCTGCCAATTGGATGTTGTATATCAATAGGAAGGTAAGCACCGCCTGCTTTTAATACTCCCATAATTGCAATAACCATCTCTATAGAAGCGTTTACCATTATTGCGACAACAGAGTCTGTGGTTACACCTCTGCTTTTTAATAATCTTGCTAATTGATTGGCTTTTTCATTTAGCTCTTGATATGTTAATACTTTATATTCGCATTTGACTGCAATCCTATTGGGCGTTTTCTCTGTCTGAGCTTCGAACAATTCTTGAACAGTTTTTTTGCTTGGATAATTCTCAAAAGTTTGATTATAGTGTTGAAGCAGTTCAACTTTCTCTTCTTCGGAAATGATTTTTATTTGTTTTATGATCTGATCAAGATCACCGACGATATCATCAACGATTTTAATAAATCTCTCGCCAAATAATGTTATAGTTTCCTTACTAAATAATTCAGCGTTGTAAATAAACGATATGTCATAAGTTTGACTATCTTGTTTATTTATACAAACAGACAGTTGATTTTTAGGAGAGGTATTTATGTAATTAATAAACTCTTCTCTGTGCAGTGTATTCATACAAATGCTTACAGGTGTTAAATCCATAACATTTATACCGCTATATGAACTATTTAAGAGCTTATCAAGATCACAGTACTGATTTTCATAGGCTTTAAATACATTTTCCTGTACTTGTTTCAGCAAATGCTTGACAGACACTTCTTTTGTCACCTTGTTAAAAAGTGGTAGTAATTTATTTTTTACAGGTGTGTTGTCCTTTGCATTTCCTACATAAACTGGTATACCTATAATATTTTCTTTTTTCTCTGTGTATTTAAATATTTGTATCTGTAATGCTGTTAAAAACACCATATAGAATGGTAAATCATTTTGTTTTGTCAATTTATCCAACTCATTAATTAATTTAGAAGGTAAAGAAAACTTGATCTCCTGCTTTGTGTATTTTCCTTCTGAGAAAAAATCATGAGTAACAATTCCTGTATCTACTTGTGTTAAATTTAAACCCTTCCAATATTGACTAGAATTTTCTATTTTTTCACTAGAATTCACTTTTTCATTACGCCTCCTTCTATAACACTTTTCCTCTTAATTTAAATCCATATTCGAACTTTAATTGTTCGAATATGGATTACTCTTAAAATGTAAAAGCTGTACTTCTTAAATTATTTACTTCATCATCAATTTCTAAAAGGCTTTTTCTTTCTTCACTATTTAAAATATCAATCTTTTTAATTACTTGATTGCTGTTTTTTAATATCTCGTCTAATAGAACCTGAATATCTTGACTCACTCTTTCAATGGTTTCCTTTTTAAACAAGCAAATAGAGTATTCCAAAATCATCTCTATATTTTTTCCAGACTCAAAAGCTTTTAGGGTCAAATCAAACTTTGAGATTTTGTTTCCCAAAGGAATTTGGTTAAAAACAATATTTTCAAGCTCAATTTCTGTATTTACATCTATGTTATTCATATCAAACATCACATCAAATAGCGGGTTTCTCCCTAATTCCCTTTTAATATGGAGGTGATTAATTAACTCTTCGAGCTGATAACTTTGATTGTCATATGCCTGCAGTGAATTCTCCTTTACTTCTTTCAAAAGTTCTTTGAATGTTTTCTCTTTATCTGGGTGATTCCTCACAGCCAGTGTATTGACGAACATACCGATCATATTTCTCAGATCGGCATGCGGCCTGCCGGCCACCGGTACTCCGACGACAATATCCTCCTGCCCGCTGTACTTGGATAAAAGAATATTGAATGCTGACAACAGAACCATATGGAGCGTCGCGCCCTCTTCTTTTGCCAATCCTCTTAGCCCTTCGGTCATTTCTTTATCTAAGGTGAAATGAACACTATCTCCTTCAAAACTTTGGATACTCGGCCGTTCATAATCATAAGGCAAGTGAAGAACCGGAACGGTTCCTTCGAACTGCTTCTTCCAATATGCTGCCTGTTTATCCAGGCTGCCTGATCGAAGGTATGCATTTTGCCACTGGGCAAAATCCTTATACTGAATCCGCAGCGGTTCGAGTGATTCTCCATTGTACAGCTTTGTAAATTCCTTGAGTAACAGACTTATCGATACTCCATCTGAAATAATATGATGCATGTCAATCATCAGATATTGTTTCCCAGATACCGTTGCCAGTTCTGCTCGAAATAGAGGGGCTTGATCTAATTCAAATGGCTGAATGAATGTCTTTGCGATGTCAGCAACGTCAGTTTCCGGAAGTTCTCGGGAAATCAGCTGGAATTCCACATTGAACCAATTTTTTTGAAAAATCTCTCCATCCACTGTTTCAAAGGAAGTACGCAGTGCTTCATGTCTGTCGATTAGCTGCTGAAAGACAGTCTCAATTCGATTTCGATCCACTTCCCCCTTCAATTCAAAAATACTCGGCATATTGTAAGCCGTACTGATTTTATCCAGCTGCTGAATGGAATACATGCGTTTTTGTGCTGAAGAAGCTTCATAAAACTCTCGTTCCTCACAAGGTTCGATTGTTTCATAGACATTTACAGCGCTCTGTTCAATATAGCCGCTTAACTCGAAGATGGTTGGCCTTGTAAAGATTTCCTTCAAAGGAACTTCAATCTGTAGATGCCTGCGAATGTCACTCATGACGACCGTTGCTTTTAATGAATGACCTCCGAGGTCAAAGAAATTGTCATGTATACCGATATTCTCCACTCCGAGTACTTCCCGCCAAATGGTCACCAGTGTTTCCTGCAAAACTGTTTGCGGCGCCTCATAATCGCCCGATATTAATCCATTGACATCTGGTGTCGGCAAGGCACTGCGATTTACTTTTCCATTGTTAGTCAATGGAATGGTGTCAATCTCCATCAAGTAAGAAGGAATCATATAATCCGGCAGATGTTCTTTCATGTAGGCTTTCAGTCTGGCTTTATCGAGCGTTTCGTCAGAAACGACATACGCACACAAATACTTTTGGTTTTGTTCATCTTCTTTCGCTGCCACCACTGCTTCTTTCACTTTAGGATAGCTGACAAGCTGCGTTTCAATCTCTCCGAGTTCAATCCTAAATCCTCGGATTTTCACCTGGTGATCGATTCTTCCTCCGTACTCTAGCTCACCGTCAGGAAGCCACCGGACCAGATCCCCTGTCTTATACATTCGTTCTCCCAGAATAAACGGGTTTGGTACGAACTTCTCTTTGGTCAGTTCCTCTCGGTTAAAGTATCCTCTCGCTACCCCGTCGCCGCCAATGCATAGTTCTCCGAGAACACCTTCTGGTACAAGCTGGTTGTGGCGATCAAGCACATATACCTGTGTATTTTGTATTGGCTTCCCTATAGTAATTGAATCGGTTTTCCCCATCC